>DATLXC010000001.1:0-6643 GCA_035575985.1 Bacteriovoracaceae bacterium
GGAAGAAATCCGTATGCACACTGACACAACAAAACTGAATCAAACTTTGAAGAGCCGTATGCGGGAAATTCGCACGTACGGATCTGCGAGGGTTTTACCTCTAGACTCTTATAAAGTTTGGGGGTAATTCTACTCTATGAATGATATAATAAAGGTATCAAACCTCTCTAAAACCTATGCTACAGGCTTTCACGCCTTAGATGACATTAATCTCGGGATAAGGAGGGGCGAAATCTTTGCCTTGCTCGGTCCAAACGGGGCGGGAAAAACAACTCTTATCAACATCATTTGCGGAATTGTGAACGCCTCCCAAGGTCAGGTAGAAGCTGATGGCCACGACATTATAAAAAGTTATCGGGGCGCACGCTCAAAAATTGGTCTCGTCCCCCAGGAACTGGCAACTGACATGTTTGAAAAAGTCTGGGCCACAGTCAAGTTCAGCAGGAGCCTTTTTGGAAAAGCTAAAAACGATGCCTATCTGGAAAAGATCCTGAAGGACCTGGCCCTTTGGGATAAGCGTGACAGCAAGATCATGACTCTCTCAGGAGGAATGAAGAGAAGAGTAATGATTGCCAAGGCACTTTCCCATGAACCGGAAATTCTTTTCCTGGATGAACCAACTGCGGGAGTAGATGTAGAACTCAGACGCGAGATGTGGCAAATGGTCTGTGAATTACGCGAAAAAGGTGTCACCATAATTCTCACAACTCATTATATTGAAGAAGCTGAAGAGATGGCCGACAGGATCGGAGTTATCAACAAGGGCAAGCTCATTCTGGTTGAACAGAAAGCTGAGCTCATGAAAAAACTTGGAAAAAAACAACTGATACTGACTCTGCAAAAGCCTCTTGAAAATATTCCATCAGAACTTAAGAGTTTTAATATCGATCTTGCCCCTGGAGGAATGCAGCTAACTTACACCTTTGATTCCAAGGCGGAAGAAACGGGAATAACTGCCCTGCTTAAAACTTCAAATGACCTCGGCATAGACTTTAAGGATCTTCAGACTAAAGAAAGCTCCCTTGAAGAAATCTTTGTGACTCTCGTAGGGAGACATTAATGAATATCCATGGCGTTCGTGCAATTTATACTTTTGAGATGGCGCGATTTTTCCGCACACTTTTCCAGAGTATTGCGGCCCCTGTTATTTCCACATCACTATATTTTATCGTCTTCGGTTCTGCAGTTGCCTCCAGGATGGGAGAAATAGATGGAGTCTCCTATGGGGCCTTCATCGTCCCGGGACTAGTCATGCTTTCAATCCTCACAGAAAGCATTTCTAATGCCTCCTTTGGAATCTACATGCCAAGATTTTCCGGAACCATCTATGAACTCCTCTCTGCTCCTATTTCAGCTTTCGAAACTGTTCTTGGTTACGTAGGAGCTTCCGCTACAAAATCAATCATCCTGGGATCCATCATCCTCGTCACTGCCAGGTTATTTGTCGATTACAGGATCGATCACCCAGTCTGGATGATTTCCTTCCTGGTCTTAACCTCAGTCACTTTTTCCTTATTTGGTTTCATCATTGGCGTATGGGCAGATGGTTTTGAAAAACTCCAGATTGTTCCCCTCATCGTGATTACACCACTTACTTTTCTCGGCGGTAGTTTTTACTCCATTCACATGCTCCCACCAGTCTGGCAAAAACTGACTCTCTTTAATCCTGTCGTTTATTTAGTGAGCGGGTTTCGCTGGAGCTTTTACGGAGTCTCTGACGTTGGAGTTGAGATGAGCTTACTTATGACGGCCACTTTTCTGTTAGTTTGCCTGGCCGCCGTCTGGTTAATTTTCAGGACTGGTTATAAAATCAAGCAGTGATCAGGGAAGAGGCAACCCATCCAGGACATGCTCAACCCTCTGATCCTGGTCAATCTTCCAGACATCAAGCCGTGATAAATTTAAAGGATCAAGACTTCCTACTGCATAGGCCTCATAACCTGCTTTTTCATCATAACACTCGTCTTTTTTTCCCCTGGAAAAATACGCCAGGATATTGGTCGTGGTCTTGGGGCCTATGTGCTTGAAGGCCCGTGGATAAATATCTCTCATATTGGTATTGTTCTTGCCACATGCCTTCATAAAGCCCACGACGTACTGATATCTATCTTGAGGTTTGGTCCCTTTCAGGATGACATTTAAATCATATGAATAAGACCCTTTTTCCTTCATGGCCTTTTGATACCCATAAAGAGTTGTGAGCACGGCCTTTGCTTCGGCCTGGATTAATTTTGCACGAAAATAAATAGAAAGGTAGCCTGCCAGTAGCTGGCAATCAAGTTTGATGAGAGGAAGGACACAGGAATTAATCGTTCCTAAATGAGTTAAGCAGGCCTTGGACCTGGTATCAGTGCAATCAATTTTCATCTGGGTAATAAGTCCGAGTGCCGAGGGAGATATCCATGTCTCTGAATTTTTTAAGTCCTCACAAATATCCTTGAGTCCAAAGTGACAGGCACGCTTAAAATACATATTTGCCTGGGCCTTTTCCCCCGCCTTACTCATTAAACGAGCCAGCGAACGGCAGCTTAAGGGCTCAAATTTATCACAGCCCTGGGAAAGAAACCCCTGTGCCTCTGCAATTTTTCCCTGCGCAAGAAGAGAAGTTCCGGCAAACATGCAACCAGTGCCCATGTCTCTTCCGCATAGGGCCTCACCAATCATGAACGCATTTTTCCAGTCGGATTTACTTATATAGTGAGCACCTAGTTTTTCACAGGCCGCCAGTTCCTGCTTGCCACAGCTTACGAGCAATTCCTGCTCAGAGGCAGTGGCCTTAAATTGAATGAACAAAAGAAGAAGGGAGAAAAGAAATTTCATGCCCTCATGTTATATTTTTCGTGCCGCCCAGACTATCATTTCTGTAGTGAGATCATAATCAAGTCCATCATTGTCAGTCAGGTTACTAGAATCTCTCCACCACTTAGGAGCTTCGGGATGGGCACCCGTCACAGAGACACGTCCCTTTCCATAAGAAGTCTGTACTGCGGAAACCTGATTCGTACGATTATATCTTCCCAGCACTGTCATGTTACGACCTTCATTGACCCCATAAGAAAAATAAGGTCCGCCCTCCCAATAAATTTCCCTGAGCTTTCCGCCCCAGTCCATTTTTTCAACAGTCGGATAGCCCTTGGCCTTATAGAGAACCGTCCGCCCAGGAATAATTCCCAGACCCTTAGTCCATGAAGCCCCGATTCTTGAAGTCGTAAGAAAAGCCCCCGCACAAAAACCAACATACCCTCCGCCATTGCCTATAAAGGTTCGGATGTGACCCATCATTGTCCGGCCCATGGCCTTGGCCCCCGTAGTTGCCTTGCCACCCGGATGAATCCAAACCGCGGCATCCTGAAAAATGGCCGGATCAAAAGTTGAAGGATAAACCATAGTCACTTCAAACCCTGCAATTTTCGCAGCTTCCACGGCTCCTTCCACACAGCCATCCTCGCAGGCACCAGGGCCTCCATAAACGAGAGCTTTTGGGGGAAGTGATTGTGACCACGATGAAAGACTTAGAAACAAAAAGGCGAATGAGATGTATTGCATAAGTTTAAGTTTAAGGTGAAGCGGTAGGATTAAAAGTGGGAAATATGTGCTCCGCAAACCTTAAGGAAAGTATAATTTACGCTTGAAATCACAAGACCCTATTGCTATACGTGCTGCATTATAGCTATATCTCTTCTTAATAATTTATTGAACCATATAATTCGGGATTAAATTTTATGTCTAAACTTATCACTATTATTGAAGATGAAAAAGACATTCTGGATGCACTTAAAGTGTTCCTTGAAGATTACGGATATGTTGTCAAAGGATATGGTTCAGCTCACCAATTCTTCAGCCAGCATGACATGAATGAAAAAGGTCTCTACTTAATCGACTGGAACCTTCCTGGAATTTCAGGCATTGAAATCGTAAAGACAATCAGGGCGCAGGACAAACTCTCCCCTATCTTTATGATGTCTGCGAACAATAAAGATGAACAAGTTATACTAGGACTTAAAACTGGCGCCGATGATTATATCAGAAAGCCATTTAACGCTGATGAATTACTGGCGCGCTTAAATAATGCCCAGACTAAGACAGATGAACTCAAGGATAAGCTTTTTGATATAGGTATCAAGCTTATTCCTGAATCAGCTGCTTTCATGAAAGACGGAGTTCCTGTTGCCTTGACTGACAGGGAATACTTGATTTTTGAAACTCTCTACCAAAGCAAAAAAGAGGCCACTACAAGAGAAGAGCTCCTCGCTCAGTTTGGTCCTGATAATAAGATGAGTTCAAGAAATATTGATGTGCATGTGTTCTCGCTCCGTAAAAAAATGGAGAAAGTTCATTGTGGGATCGATACTGTCTGGGGCAAGGGCTACAAGATCCGGATGAGCTAAACGCCTTTTCCGGCTTCCATGATATTTTTAAACCTGAGATCCTTTATCTCAATATAAACCTCATTCATTCTGGTTGAATTGGCACGCCATCTCTCGCGCTCTTCCGTGGAGACTCCACCTTTTTTGCCCGCAAAGGCCTTGTGCTCTTTCTTCAAGGCAATCAATTCGGCCTTAAGGGCCTCCATTTTGTCTTTATCTTCCTGGGAGAGCCAAGCACCGTCTTCCATACCACTTCCTGATTTTGATTTTTGTGGGTTTTAGCATTGTTAATGACTTAGTGCAACCAAACATCTAGAACTACACTATGAATTTTGATCGAAAAAGAAAGACCAAGGATCCCTGTGAAGGTTGTTCCCTTCATAAAGAACGCTGTATTTGCGCCTACATTCCAAGGCTTAATTTAAAAACCAAAGTTACCCTGGTGGTTCATGCCAAAGAATTGAAGCGGACTACCAATTCCGGCACACTTGCACTCAAGGCACTTTCAAACAGTGAAATCAAGATTCGTGGCAAGGATCAGACTGCACTTGACCTCAGCACTAATCTCACATCTGAATATCGCACTTTTTTATATTACCCTTCAGAAAATGCTGTTGAACTTAATGAGAAGCTCATTTCTGAGTCTACTCTTCCCATTCAACTTATTGTTCCGGATGGAAACTGGCGACAGGCAAGTAAGGTTCATTACCGTCACCATGAATTATTGAATGTGCCGAGGGTGATGATCAGCACACCCAATCTGGCAGAACATCACTTAAGGGCCGAAAATACAGAGTACGGAATGTCCACTTTGCAGGCAATTGCCCTGGCCCTTGGAGTAATTGAAGGCCCGGAAGTGCAGGAAAAGATGATGCTACTTTATCAAAAGAAACTCGAGCAAACCCTTATAGGAAGAGGAATTGCCACAAATTGAAGGCAATTTCCTCAATAAAAAACACCCTAGTCTCAAAAGTCAGATTTCTTAAGCTCATGATTTTCAAGCAAATCAAAATATAGTTAGAAACCCTAAAGAACCGGCTTATTATTCAGTCACACAATTTTTCTCAAATTTTGTTGTTGGACGTTTTACTCATGCTGCACGTTTGTTGAATACAGAATTGAGAAAGCCGTAAAGGACTGGACCAGAAGTTTAGGGATAAACTTTCAACAGCGCCTTACGCTCTACGGAGCAAATTATGAAATCATGTACACGAAATGGACAACTGGGTCTGTTACTTTTTGTATCAGTCCTGGTCTCATCTTGTAACAAAGATGAGTACTTCCCAACCAAAGAGCTAATTGCAGGAGTAGACGCCTACTGCTCAAGAGCTCCGGATCTGCATTCTTGTCAGCAGTTAGGTGCTTGTCAACCGGCCTTCAGCTTCAATGATGAAGATGAATTTGCTGAGCCTGAGTTTGAAGCATGCGTAGCTAACCCTGACCTGTTCTACCCTAAGGCACCAGTTGCCGAAGTACCAGTTGATGAAGCTAATGATGGCTCCACAGATGGTTCAAATGACGGATCGACTGATGGATCAGTTGACGGTTCTGTAGATGGATCTACAGATGGAAGTGTTGACGGTTCTGTAGATGGATCTACAGGTGGAACTACTGATGGTTCAACTACAGGCGGAACTACTGATGGTTCAACTACAGGTGGAACTACTGATGGTTCAACTACAGGCGGAACTACTGATGGTTCAACTACAGGCGGAACTACTGATGGTTCAACTACTGGTGGAACTAATCCTGGTTCTTCTCCTTCATCTTCTTCTTCAGATAACGCAAATACTGGAGGAAATAATGGTTCTTCCCCAGATAGTGATGAGAACGAAGCTCCAGCTCCAGAAGTTGTTCAAGAAGGTCCAGTATCTCCGGATATCAAAGAAGCTTACGAGACCAACTGTAAGAACCTTGATCCGAAGTACATGTACGTGAAGAATCTCATTAAGAAAGGTAAAGTTGTGGGAAGCCAGTCGAAAGTTAAAATCTGTCACCTGACAGGTAATGGCTCTGCTCACA
This sequence comes from Bacteriovoracaceae bacterium, assembly GCA_035575985.1. Lineage (GTDB taxonomy): Bacteria > Bdellovibrionota > Bacteriovoracia > Bacteriovoracales > Bacteriovoracaceae > Peredibacter. The sequence continues at coordinate 6,390 of DATLXC010000001.1, forward strand.
CAATTATCATCGCATGTCCGGCCTTGAAGGCCCACGTGAAACATCATGATGATACAATAGGAGCATGCGCTCAGTAAAACCAAGCAAAGAGGGGCCCCTTCGGGCTTCCTATTACCCACATCTTCGGATGTGGGTTTTTATTTAAGCTCATTCATTGCCTCCCACATTATCGCTCCCGACTCTATACGCTGCCATCCCTTCGCTAGACTCATCACCCCGGGCTCCCCATCTCCTTTCCTGCCAATCCAACCTCC
>DATLXC010000002.1:0-93490 GCA_035575985.1 Bacteriovoracaceae bacterium
CCCAATTAAATACTTCGATAAATTTAGACTACCAAGATTATATGTTTGAAGTTTTAAGTAGATTGAACCGCCATGGTACGGACCCGTATGCCTGGTGGTGTGAGAGGGTCAGGGGCGTGAGCCCCTCCCTATCTCTATTTAACTTTACTTTCACGTCGATGAATTTTGTAAGGAAGAATAGGTTTTGAAGTCTTATAAACTCCATCTGCTTGCATATAAGGTTCGCCATAAGCATCCCGGGATTCACAATTGTCTTTCTTCTTATTCAGGCATTCCAGGTCAATTTCGGCCTTGACTGCATATAGATCAGCTTCCAACTTTTGTCTTAGCATTTTATCTTCAGCCCTTTCATAAGCTTCTTTGAGCATCATTAGTGTGAATTTTAAATCATGAGTAACTTCATATTGAAGCTTGATGACAAGTGAGGGAATGAATTTAGGTGCCTTAGGATGGTGTTGAATTTTTTTTAAGTGAGGCAAACCTCGATCAATATCTTCCATTTCAAAATAATAATTGAATCCTTGATTAAAATTGAGCTGATAATCATCCGGGTAGTATTTCAATCCTCGCGTCATGATTTCTGAGGCACCCTGTACGTCATCTTTTATAATTGATAGATACTGGCCGCCAAAAAGGTAATTTTCATAAAAGTTAGGATCCAATTCAGCAATGCTCAGGAACCTGAGATACATCCAACTATTTAAATTATTTCCTTTATAGTTTTCAAGGTCAGATTCAATTAAGGTCTGAATCCAGAGTGTGTCAGCAATTAACCGCTTATTGCCTATGGCCAGAAGCTTAAGAAAAAGGCTGTTTACATTCACAGCAGAGTCTTGCTTACTGACTAAAATTTCAGGACGCTTGTACTTCTTGTGAAAGACAAGTGCCAATGAAAAAGCACAAGTAGCCCCGATTAAAAGTAATTTTTGATTCTCAAAATTTAATTTGCCAAGCTTCTGTAAACTCATAACACTAAGTATATGATAAAGTTTAATGAAGTTACCAAGATATTCAAGTCGGAGGTCCTTACTCAGCCTTTTACTGCTCTGGACAAAGTAACCTTCGAAGTACCCACAGGCTCAATGGTAGGTTTCTTGGGTGCTAATGGTGCCGGTAAGACAACCTCGTTAAAGATCATCATGGATTTTATACGACCAACCTCCGGGAGCGTGGATTTTTCGGAATTAGGTTTAAATAAGCAGGAAATATTCAGAAAAATCGGATTTTTGCCTGAACGCCCATATTTTTACCAGAACCTAAGCGGAGAAGAATTCCTAAAATTCATGGGTACTTTATCAGAAGTTCCTTCTAATCATATCATGGAAAGAGTTCAATATTGGGCCCCCCGTTTTAGAATTGATCATGCATTAAAACGTGAAATTAAAACATATTCTAAGGGTATGCTTCAACGATTAGGCTTCCTCGCTACTGTGCTGCATGAACCTAAGCTTATCATCCTGGATGAACCCCTGTCGGGTCTTGATCCAATTGGCAGGAAAGAATTAAAAGATGTAATTGTCGAAGTTCACAAAAGTGGGAAAACGGTATTTTTTAGCAGTCACATAGTTTCGGATATTGAGGAAATTTGTGATCGTACTATTTTCCTAAAAGACGGAAAACTGGTTTACGACGGACCAGTCCACAGTCTGTTGAAGACTGGTGTTGAGCAAGACTTTATAATCAAGGTAATCACCCCAGAAGGTCTTGACCTTTCTACAGAGGTGAAATCAGTTACTAACTTTCCACAAGGATTAAGACTTATCTCTGTCTCCCCTGCGAACAAAAATGTCTTGCTTGCCGAACTCATGTCCAGGCGAATTGAAGTTGTGGGCATGGAACAATCAAGGTTATCCCTTGAGGAAATTTTTTATCAGGTGAGGCAATAATGAACGCTTATGATAAAATAATGACCGTGGCATATTATACATTCAGGGAAATTCTTAAGAGTAAAATATTGTTGAATGTATTTCTGATAGGTCTCGGTCTTGTTGGATTTGTGTATGTAGCCACCGAATTTACCTATGGCGTTCCCGGGAAAGTGGCACTTGATTTTGGACTTGGTATGCTTTCTTTTTCTTCTCTTGGCATAGCCTTGTTCATGGGTGCTACATTATTACCAAAAGAGGTTGATTCCAGGACTGTTTACATGGTGATATCAAGGCCAGTGCCTCGATTTGCATTCATTCTGGGTAAGATCCTTGGTCTCTTTGCAATTTTGATTCTTAATATTTTCCTTCTTTCAATAATGACCCTATCTATAACATTCATATTGGGTGGTTCTTTAAATGAATTAATCTTTTGGGCAATTGGCTTTAACATCCTTGAATGTTTGTTGCTATTGCTGATTACAGTATTTTTCTCACTTTTCACAAATAACATTCTGAGTTCCCTGATAGCTTTTGTCATGCTGATATCTGGTCACGCAGTACAGGAATCTCAATCCTTGAGTTTTGTACAACACAGACCTATGCTGTCCATTTTGCTTAAGGGATATCATTTGATATTACCTGGATTTTATAAGCTAAACCTCAAGGATTTTATTCTTTATAAGCAATCTCTTGAGTTGGACTATCTTCTTGGAAATATGTTTTATGGATTTGCCTATAGTATATTCGTCTTGCTCATGATTATTTATCTTTTTAATAAAAAGAACCTCGATTAATGGAAATCTTTTATTCGGTCTATTTTTTTATCTTCGGGTTATTAATTGGAAGCTTTCTTAATGTGGTAATTCTGCGCCTTCCAATGAAGAAAGACCTTGTTAAGACTAGATCTGCATGCACAAACTGCGGCACCAAACTAAAATGGTACCATAATATGCCCCTGTTTAGCTTTTTGTTCTTAAGGGGTAAGTGTGGGTTTTGTGGAGCACGTATCTCCTGGCGTTATCCCCTTGTTGAGTTCCTGACTGGTCTCATTGCTTTTTGGTTAATGCCAAAATCCATGAACATGGAAACGATCAGTTATTTCATCTATTTTTTTATTATAGCCTGTGTCTTTATCTGCCATTTTTTTATAGATCTTGATCATCATCTTTTACTGGATACTCTGAATATTTATTTACTCATGGTAATTCTGCCCTTCGTAGCCATTCAATTTCCCTGGCATCACTGGGTAATAGGCGGCGCAATGGGATTTGGTGCCCCCTTATTGGTAACCTGGCTTTTTTATAAAATTCGGGGACAGGTAGGGCTTGGTGGGGGGGATATTAAATTATATGGGATTCTTGGTCTCTATCTTGGTCCTACGGGAATCATGTTCACCATTTTCTTAAGTTGTTTCGTAGGGGCACTATGGGGTATTGGAATGATCGCTACCAAGAGATTAACCAAAGACCGGCCAATGGCATTTGGACCTTCAATTCTACTTGTTGCTTCCTTCCAAATTTTCTTCCCCGAGCTATCTCATAAACTACAGGCTTTGATGTTATAATGGTGTGAAGCACTAAATCCTTGATTCCTATAGCCTCTCTGTCTATAATTAAATTAGTTTCATTCATAGAACAAAGACAGGAACCACTTGGCAGTATCCTTAAAAGAGCAGTTTGAAGACTTAATGTCTAATCTTAATCCCGGCAGTATTGTCGGAGTGGATATTGGCGCCCACAGTATAAAAGTTTGCGAGTTAAGTGGTTCTGCCGGGAAATTTAAAATTGAACGTTTTGGTGCATATACGCTTTCTGAAGCAGCATTGATAGAAGACGAAGTTCAAAAACCGTCTGAAATTGTTGAAGGCTTACTTGAAGCATTTACCAAATCAGGAATCAAATCAAAAATGGTTTGCCTTGGTCTTTTTGGGCCCAACACTATGACCAAGCGGCTTCCCGTCCCTGAGGGTTCTAAGGAAGAAATTGAAGACCATGTTATGTGGGAAGTTGAACAATATATTACTTTTGGTGCTGATGATTCACAAATCGATTTCGCTTTATTAGAAGAAAATGAAAATGGAAGCCGTGATGCTCTTGTAGCGGCCGCTAAGAACGATATGGTACAGGGGTATATTGATTTATTTAAAGATGCCAAGTTAAATGTAAAGATTGTGGACCTGAACGTACTTGCACTTTCAAATTTATTTGAAGAAGTTTACTCAAAAGACCTTGAGGAATATTCCCTTGGAACCTTGCTTCTGGACTTGGGAGCTCAAAGTACCAGGATTGTAGTTTATAAGAGAGGCGGTCCAATTTTTACTAAGGAAATACCGGTTGGCGGGGGGTTGATTACGGAAGAAATCCAGCGCCAGATGGGAGTTAGTTATGAGGAAGCCGAAGACCTTAAGACCACTGTAGATGATAATGGAAATTTACCGGAAGAGATTCTCACAATAATAAACAATCAATTAGATTCACACGTGTCCGAAGTGAGAAAGAACGTGAACTTTTATGTTACACAAGGTAGCGCTGAAAAAGTTAACCATTGCTTCATCACCGGAGGATCTTCCCTTCTGCCTGGTATGGTTGATAAGCTGGCTGCATCTCTCGGCGTTCCTGTGGAGCGTATAGATGTATTTTCCAGGGTAAAAGTAGACGAGTCTAAGTTAGGCCAGAGTCTTACTCAGCTGTCGGCGGTAGCCCCTATAGTTATTGGGCTAGCAATGAGGAAATTGGCTTAACATGATTAAAATAAACCTATCAACTGCCAAGAAACAAGTCAGCATGACAAATGTCGGAGGCTTTGATTTTACAAAGCTTAAAATCAAGGCATTGTTTTTGGTTATGCTAGCACTTTATATCCCTGATCTTTTGGTCATTCCTATGTGGGAAACAGAGATCCAGGAATTAAACGCCAACCTTCAAGCTAAACAAGCTGAACTTACCAAACTCAAGAGTAAGGTTTCACAGACAGCAAGTCTTGAGAAACAGATTCGTGAACTTAAATCTCAGGAAGAAAATCTTGGTCAAAAACTTCTTGCAGTTAAACAGGCCATCTCTGAAAAGAAAAACCCTGCACCTCTTTTGCTCTATATCGCAAAAAATGTCCCGAATGAACTCTGGATCAAGGAGTTGAACCTGGATAATGAAACAATGATTATCAAGGGTGAAGCACTGGATTACACGAGTATAGGTAATTTTGTAAATAACCTTAGGTCATCTGTTTTCATTAAGGATGCCAGCATTACCAATACATCCAGCAGTGTGAGGGAAGCGGATAAACGCCGAATAGAATCTTTTGAAGTTAAATTCCTTATCGGGAAGTTTGAACAATGAAAGATCTCGTTAATAAGTTTATTGCCAATCTTCATGTGTTTCTAGCGCTCTATGGCATGTATGGATTGTATGTCCTTTATGATGAACATTTAATTGCAGTCGAAGTAATACAAACTCAATTTCCCCAAGTCGAAGCGGAAATTGTTACAACCCAGAAGAAGATCAAGGAAATAGCAGATTACATTAAGAAAACTGATGAATATAAGGCTCGGGTAGAAGGTGTTGCCAAAAATATTGAAGAAGTCCAAAAGCAGCTTCCCCATGAGATCAATGATACCCATATACTTTCGTTTCTAAATACCGAAATGACTGCCTTGAACATTAAGGATCCAAACCTGGTTCCAGGTAAGGAAGAACCTAGCACTTACTTTATTTCCAAAGAATATACCCTGAAAGCAAAAGGGACTTTTCTCCAGTTTCTGATTCTCCTGGAAAGAATTGGAAATGCCACAAGGATTTATAATGTTAAGAGCTTGAAGTTGATTGTAAATACGGAAGGTAAAAAAGGCAGATTTCAAATAGTTTCTGGCGAAGGGACTATTCAGGCTTTCCGATACAATCCTGACTTTAAGGTTGATCGGGGCTTTGATAAAATTGAGAGTATGAAATGATCAAGTTTATATTCTTGATCCTATTCATTCCCCTGGCAGAAGCCCAGGTACAAAAAGAAAAACTAACTGAATTGTTCAAGGAAAAGACCAAAATCGAGAATCCGTTGGATCTTCGGGATCCCTTCAGGGCACCCTATTTTAAAAGCGAAGCCGAGGCAAAAAAGCGCAAAGGCTACTTCTCGTCAGGTAAAGGCGAGTACAGCAACATTGGTGAAAGCCAGATCGAAAACTTAGTTCTTCATGATATCAAGGTTGTGGGTGTTCTTATTGGAAAAGAAAGAAGAGCACTTGTGCATGCTACTCCGGAAAGCAAAAAGGTCATCATTCTTAAGGAAGGTATGAAGATCGGTGCTGACAAGGCTGAACTTAAGGCAATTCTTCCAGGCGGAATAGTTTTAGTTGAGAAAATCGTTAACGTTTACGGGCAAGAGGAATTTTTAGAAACAGTTATACCAATTTCCAGATAAAACCTTACAATAATCGTAAGCGCAATATTTCTTAAGGAAGAGAAAGATGATGAAGAAAGGATTTTTTCTATTCGTTCTGTTCGCGATTTCCCCACTGTATAGTCAGGAAATCAAGAACGTCAATTTTGTCCAGGAAGGTGAGATAAGCAAGCTTATCATTGAAGCCGATGCGGATATGTTGGGTGAACGTTTCCACGTTACAGAAGATAAGCAAATCATTCTAGACATTAAGAATGTAAAGGTTTCACCGAAGTTACTTCGTGGAATTGACACATCTGAATTTCCGGGAAGTGCAGTCTATATCTCCGGATATAAAAAACCTGGCACAAAGAATGACATACGTTTTGCAATACAGCTAAGGGATAACGTTCGTTCCGTCATGAGCATGACTGATAACAAAATCATACTGAGCATCGAAAACAGATTTGGTGTATTTTCCAAGAACAAAGTTCGCAATGCAGACACTGTTGGCAAACTCCCTGATCCTGATGCTGCTGTAGAAGACACTGTTGGAATTAATGTTCCCAAGTCCACAAGTCTTGAGGACATCCTGGAGAACCTCACTTTATCAGGACCCAAAAAATACATCGGTAAAAGAATATCCATTAACGTCAGGGAGATACCTGTTACTGACTTGTTAAATATGATTGCTGATACTTCAGGTTTTAACATCATCATAGATAATGAAATAACAAAATTAAGCCCCCTGACCCTGACTCTTACCAATGTCCCTTGGGATCAGGCACTCGATACTATTATGAGACTTTCAAAGCTGGTTGCCGAAAAAAATGCCAACATTCTGGTCATGAAAACGGCAGCTCATGCGGCAATTGAAAATGAAGAAAAGGCGAAGGCCCAGATAGTTCGCGATGGTCTTGAACCCCTGGTTACTAGGGTATTCCTGATTAACTATGCGACTCTGGTCGATATTCAAAAGATCATTCAGGATTACATAACTCCTGTTCGTGCTACTCTTCAATCTGATGAGCGCACTAACAGCTTGATCGTGAAAGACACCGTTGCCTCAATTGAGCGAATAAAGAAAATCATTGAGACTCTTGATACGCAGACTCCACAGATCCTGATTGAAGCAAAGATCATTGAAGCGTCTGAAACTTACGCAAAGAGACTTGGTCTCGCTAAAGGTATTTCTTTTGGTTATGATCCTGTCAGAGATACTGTCCCGACACCTAGAGGCCCGGGTTTCTCCTTCTCCACTGCTCCTGATTCACTCGCTCCTAATGTCCTCGGTATGACCGTCGCAGTATATCGACGCCTGCTTAACCTTGACTTAAACCTGCAATTGATGGAATCCGAGTCCAAAGGTCGTATTATCTCTTCTCCTAAAATAGTCACTCAGAATAAGAAAGAAGCAACAATTACTTCATCTGAGCAAACTAGCTTCAGGGTAGTACAACCATCGGCGGCCGGAGTTGCGCCTCTTGCCAGTTTTCAGAACGTAACTGCAGACTTGAACTTGACGGTTAAGCCACAAGTTTCAAATGATGGCGCTATCTCGATGGAAATTAATCTTTCGAAGTCAGCATTCGGTTTAAGACCTAGTGCAGATGCTCCACCAAACCAGACAAAGAGAAACGTTAAAACCAACGTACTGGTTGATAACGGGTCAACTGTCGTAATCGGTGGTATTTATCAAACTTCTTCACTAGAGAGCGTTTCAGGGATACCTTACCTTAAAGACTTGCCACTGGTTGGTTGGTTATTCCGAAGTGCATACAACCCAGAGACCACAAAAAATGAACTTATCATTTTTATGACTCCAAGGATTATGAACCAGGATGAGGCCGGTCTTGCCGAGCGCCAGGCAGAAGGCACCAGTATCCAGAATCCTAGTCTTTAAGGTAGGTTGACTTGTGGTTGTAGGGAAGAAAAATCAATCCGCTATGCTTGCCAAGTATTTTGGCATGTACAAGAAAAACCCTCGTTCGAAGGTATTCGCTCCGCTTGCCGAATCCTTCCGCAAACTGGGAATGCTGGATGATGCCCTCAAAATCTTAAAAGATGGAATCAGGAATCATCCTAATTATCCTCTTGGATATATAGTCCTTGCACATTGTTACTACGATCAGCAAAAGTACGAACTCACTTACAATACCTTGAGACCTATTGCTACCCAGAATGCAGATAACATTTCCATGCAGAAGATTTTCGCCCAGGCCTGCATCCACCTGGGCTATCTTGAAGAGGCACTGGATACTTATAAATACCTCCTTTTCATTAGTCCCAAGGATAAATTCTTTGCCGAGCAGGTAAAGAAACTTGAAGACGATTTGATGGTTGGTCATAAAAAGCTAAGTCTTGAGCAATTGATTAAAGCTCCGGACATGCCGGTCTCAAACTACATTGAGACGTCTGACGATGACTGGGTTCAGGTTGATTTCAATCAGAAAAATGAAGAATCACTTCCTCAGCCAGTGACTCCGATCCCACTGGCACCTATTGCAGAAGATGAATGGGTGATGAAGAAGCCAGGATTTTCGGATCATCCTATCCTCCAAAACGAAGAAATTCAGAAGCGTGATCTCGAAGATGATTATTACGCAGATGAATTTGAAGAAGAGCTAGGTAACATCGAAGAAGTAAACGCACAGTCAGTTTCTCTCGAGTCACCACTTGTTTCACATACACTAATTGACCTCTATTGTGCGCAGGAATACTACGATAAGGCACTTGAACTGCTGGAAAAGATCATTGAACTTAATCCGCAGGATCAAACTTCAATTACCAAGATTAAACAGGTTAAGAAGTTAAGAGAAGAAAAGAAGCCAGGACTTCGGGTTGTTACCGAACAAGATGGACATGATGAATTAATTTCGATAATTGAAACTCAGGTCAAAGCACGTTCACCTAAAGAACTGATCATTGAGGCAAAGTTTCATACCTTCCTCGAAGCCATTAAAGAGCGCGCGCAAGAAAACCGGTAGTATTATGAAAAAATTCCTGATCATCAACGGACCCAACCTTAACATGCTGGGAAAGCGGGAGCCGCACGTCTATGGTCCAGACAGCCTTGAAGACATCATTCAGTGGACTGAATCAAAGCTCAAGGGTGCTGCGAGTCTAGAGTGGTATCAATCAAATATCGAAGGCGAGATGGTAGATCGAATTCAAAAAGCTCATTCGGAGAATTTTAACGCCTTAATTATTAATCCCGGAGGCTACGCACATTCCAGCGTGGCGATCCATGACGCTCTGAAAATCTTGCAAATTCCAGTAATTGAAGTTCATTTGACCCAGGTTTATCGTCGGGAAGAGTTCCGACATACTTTATTGACGGCAAAAGCAGCTACGGCCATAATGAGCGGGCTTGGAAAACAGAGTTATTACATGGCGATAGCATCGCAGATCCATTAAAGGAAATCATTCTTATGTACCAGACCACAGACTTTAGAAAAGGCCTCAAAATTGAAATTGAGGGAAAACCTTGGATCATAGTTGATTTCCAACACGTTAATCCTGGTAAGGGTTCTGCGTTCGTAAGAACAAGAATCAGAAATCTGGAAACCAACCAGACTATTGAACGTACTTTTAAGGCCGGTGTTGAAACTGTTGGTAAGCCGGATATGGAAGAAAAGGAAATGGAATTTAACTATGGCGATCAGGATGGTTATAATTTCATGGACCAGACTACCTTTGAAATGGTTCATCTTTCTCACGATCAGGTAGGAGAAAATAAATTCTATCTCCAGGAAGGAATCAAGGTTCATATCCTTTATTTTAACAGTCGCCCAATCTCAATTGAACTTCCAAACTTCATCAACCTGAAAGTTGTAACGACTGATCCAGGAATGAAAGGCGATACTGCGACTGGCGGTTCAAAGAAAGCAATTCTGGAAACTGGCCTTCAGGTAAACGTTCCGCTCTTTATTAAAGAAGGCGAACATCTCAAAATCGATACACGTTCTGGTGAGTACATCGAAAGAGCCAAGGTCTAATCATGAACCTCGACACACTCAAGGAAATTGTTAAAGTTGCAAAAGATAATGGTGTTGCTGAATTAAAAGTTGAAGGCAAGGATTACAAAGTTTCAGTTAACTTCACCACCTCTGCTGCTCCAATTGTTCATCATCAGCCAGCTCATATTATGTCTCATCAAATCCCTGCCGCAACAGCAGCTGTTGCAGCAGCATCCAAGGCAGCTTTGATAGATGCAGGCCTGCATATTATCAAGTCGCCATTTGTTGGAACTTTTTATGGGGCTCCATCACCTGGAAAACCTGTCTATGCCAAAGTTGGTGACAAGGTTAAAGTTGGACAACCACTTTGCGTTCTTGAAGCCATGAAAATCATGAATGAAATCGATGCAGATGTGAGCGGAGAAATCGTTGAAATATGTGTTGATAACGAGTCTCTGGTTGAGTTCGGCCAGCCACTTTTTAAAATCAAGCCTAATTAATGAATAAGCCAGTTGCTAAAAAGTTCAAGAAAGTACTTATCGCAAATCGCGGCGAAATCGCCATACGTGTCATCAGAAGTTGCAAGGAACTTGGAATTGAAACAGTGGCAGTGCATTCTACTGCCGATGAAGATTCACTTCATGTGAAGATGGCAGATGAGTCAGTTTGTGTTGGCCCTCCAAAATCAGCTTTATCATATTTGAACATCCCTCAGATTTTATCAGCAGCAGATATAACAGGTGCTGATGCCATTCATCCAGGGTACGGATTTCTTTCTGAGAATGACGAATTTGCAGAAATGTGTGAGAAATGGGGACTGACTTTCATTGGTCCAAGTGTTCAATGTATAAGGTCTATGGGCGATAAGATTGAATCAAAAATAACAGCAAAAAAAGCAAAGGTTCCAACACTGGAACCAATATATGTTAAAAACGTAGATGAGAATGCCATCAAACTTGAAGTTGAAAAAATGGGTTTTCCTATATTGATAAAGGCTTCTGCCGGCGGTGGCGGACGTGGAATGAAGCGCATTGATTCTTTCGTCGATCTATGGCCTGCACTTACTCGTCTCCAGGAAGAGGCTAAGGCTGCATTCGGAGATGGAACATTATTCATTGAAAAATACATTGAAAATCCTCGTCATATTGAAGTCCAGATCCTGGCCGATAAACATGGAAATGTTATCCATCTAGGTGAAAGAGATTGCACCATTCAACGCAGATTCCAGAAGATTCTTGAAGAAGCCCCTTCGCCGGTTCTTACCCAGAAAGTTCGGGAAGAAATATGCGATGCCGCCGTCAGACTGGCAAAATTTGTCACATATGATTCGGTTGGTACGGTTGAATTTTTATATGACCAGGACACACAGAAATTTTATTTCATGGAAATGAATACCAGAATCCAGGTCGAGCATCCGGTGACAGAAGGCCGGACCGGTGTGGATTTAATAGCTGAACAAATACGTCACGCTCAAGGTGAAATAATTCGATTTAAACAGTCAGAAATCATTTTCCGTAATCACGTTATGGAATTTCGTATAAATGCTGAAGATCCTAAGACAGGAATGCCTTCTCCGGGGCATATAACCCATTACCACCGTCCAGGCGGGATTGGCGTGAGGACTGATGACTACATTTATACCGGATATACCGTACCTCCCTACTACGATTCTATGATTTCTAAGATCATAGTCCAGGCAGACAACCGCTCAAACTGTATCACTCGTGCCAAGCGCGTACTCAATGAAACAGTGGTCAGTGGGATCGAGACAAACCTCGGACTTCACAAGGCAATATTGGATGATCAGGAGTTTGTTGAGAGTCGTTTTTCAACCAATTATTTATCCAAAAAACTGATTTAAAAGTATAATAATATTAAGTGTTTAATGGTGCTTCAGGAAGGGGCATGGTGGATCCAATTTCAGTCATTCGGCAGATGATGGCCGAGTCTAAATTTTATGAAGCTCAGAAGACGACTGAGCTGCATCTTTCAAGTCAGAATGGAACGTCGAGGGCCATTCTATTACCGTTATATCTTGAGCTATTAGAATTACAAGACAAACGATTGCCTGAAGAACTCATCATTGAAGCTGCTGAAGTTTCAGTAGATGTAGATCTTGATCAGTCGATCATGTGGCTTGAAAAACTTAAGGCTAAAACAGCTTCACAAAATTTCCAGCGCATTCAAATCCTTAAAATAAAGATGGCTGAAAAAAAGGGCCGGCTCGAAGAGCTATATAAATTGATCTCAGAATTCAAGATGCATCTTTTTGAAAGCAAGGTCCCAGCCAACATTGAATTCGTTGATATGTTGATAAGTAAGTATTTTAAATATGATTTCCACCTTAAGCTTCAGCAGCTGGCAATTGCCTTAATGTTATGTGACATAACAAAAGCCGAAGCACAGGTTTCAGAATTGATTTGTTCTTGTGTTGAGAAAGCTTCGCCCAAGGGAACCAGGGAGAAGTTACTTTCGATAGCTGAAATCATCAATACTCAAAAAGAAAAGAAACAACTCGAAATTTACCAAAGTTATTCACGAATAGCTGCTGAAGGGATTAAGGATAAGAGTGAGTATAAGCGTTTAGTAGAAATGGTAATATACTTTGATGATTTCAAGTTCCAGGTGCTGGTTCTGGACTTGATGGAAAAATTGGGCTTATCAGAAGCTTCCAGCGAGTATGCGCTGGATGTCCGTTCAAATTCAGGCTATGACTTTGTTTACATCGAAAAATATTTTGGACATTTAAAACGATTTTTTGCACCTTCAAACAAGCGTCAGAATCAAGATAAGAAACTTGAATCCCTGGTCCCGGACTTTGAATTGGAAAGGCCCCTGGCTTCGCTTGAATTGGATAAGATCGTATCCGAGCCAGTTAATGAAGAGGAATCACTGATAATAAGTGCATTGAAATACCAGACATACACCTCACATGAGCTGATAGAACTTTCTGTCAGCTTTCTTCAGTCCAGATTCCCAAGAGCATGTTCTGAAGCTGCCGGCCTTGCCATGCGTGATGCTGCAAATAATGTTGAATATTTAAAGGCTTGCTACCTCAAGGCCACCAGTCTCTATCATCTGGCGGATTTCAGGGCCGTCCTTGATTTTTCTATGGATGCCATAAGCAAGGCAGAAACACAGGATGATATCCTTTCGTTCCTGTACCTGCAGTCAGAAGCATATTCGCAGATGGGACTTAAGAAAGATGCCAGACGCATCCTTAAGAAAATTCTTTCGATTGATGAAAAATATCGCCTGACCCGTGAGCGCCTCGAGAGGTTAGATGAGATTTAATAGTGTAATTGGAGCTATGATTTTCATCATACTGTCCAGTACGCTGGCAATGGTTGTATTTGTCCAGACGAAATCTTTCGGAACATTGCTCTCACGCATAATCACTGATATCAGCGAGAAAAAAGCCGATACAAAAGTAGCTATAAGTAATATTGAAATTAGTGTCTTTCCTCCCGGCGTTGAATTAATAAAAGTTTCTGTTGAGAAGCAATTTAAAGACGGAAAGAGCTTTCAGGCAGAGCTGGGTACTTTCGGCTTTTATTTCGGCTTGCTTGAAATCGAAGAGCGTAAACTTGCGTTTGGAGAAATCAGGATTTCTGATTCTGTTATTGATTACAACTATCCGGAGAGCAAAGAAAAAGACATTGAACAGATTGAACAGAAAATTATCGACGAGATTTTTGATTATTCCCGCAGGCTACCCCTCAGAGTAGATACTCTATTGGTCGAAAATACCAGGGTACATGCCAATCATGACTTATTGAACATCAGGCGACTTAAGCTCTTCAAAAATAGTAAATCATTCGTTGCACGTTTTCATGTAGCGAACATTAAGCCGTTAGCAGAAAAGAATCTGACCATTGACGAGGTTTGGGCTGATGCAGAGATTACCAAACAAGACATCGTTCTCCACAGGTTAAAACTCCAGCATGATGTTCATTCGCTGATCTTAAAAGGCAAGGTACATAATTATCCCTTGCTGAAAAAGGCGGAAGTAAGTGTGAATGGTGAAGGCCTGCTGTACCTCAAGGGCCTTCTGGGTGTGGATATGCCCGGACCAATTGAAATCGAATCGGGAGCAGCTCAGGTAAATTTCAACATGAATATGCTGAAAGGAAAACTTACAGGGAAAAGCAATGTTGAGGTAAAAGATTTTCGCTCAAACCTCGCCTTTGCAGACAGCTTAACTGCTTCACTTTCCCTGGAAGATGGAAATTTACATTTATCCGGGCTGGAATTGATTTACAAAGATGAAAAACTTAAAGTTCTTGAATCGGCCATAATCGCCAATTTTGAAAAAGGCACTTACCTTACTCATCCTATTAAAGGTAAAGTTGAGAACCTGAAATTTTCAAATGCATTAAGAATCTTAGGACCTTCATTTCATCCCCTCAAGGGAAGCCTGAACGGAAAGCTGACTTTCCGCCACGAAAAAGGGAATCTTTTTTTCTTACCAGAGAATGGATTTAAAATTATAAATCTTGCCCTGGTTGTCGGCGACAAGAAGCCATTTCAGATTCTGAAACTTACAGAAGTTCGCCTTACAGATGCTGATTTCGCTGTTATTAATCAGGAATTCCAGATGAGTTCACTTATAAATTTGCCACATTCCCAATTTGAGATTGAAGGGCACGTAAGCAAGAAAGGCTCTAATTTTTCTGTTATTGATGGCAAGATTGACCTGACAGACTTCGGTGATATTGCTCAGCTTGGTATTACAGGAAAGGGAATTTTGTCGATAGAGGTTCACGGTCCTCTTGATGATACCGAGATGAATTTCAAAGGCCGAATGGCAGACTTCGCTGTACTTGGATATAAGCTGGGTCTTTCAGATATCGATCTTAATATCGCACTGGGAGATTCAACAGTTACCATCAGGAAATTAGAATCAATTTTGGGCAAGACAACTATTTCAGGCAATGGTGCCATTAATTACAAAACCCGGGATATTGCACTGGGGATCAACTCACCTTCTGCCAGCTATCATGACCTCTCACTCATTCTTCAACCTATTTTTTCAAAGCTGACGTTCCTGCCTCAGGACTTTGAATTAAATGCAAATATTGATGCTTATATCCATGGTAAGACCAGCCTGGATAAGCTTAAGGTAAAGTCTCACATAACTTTCACCGACATGATCGCCTACGGGGAAAACGTAAATCGCGGATCTTTTGATATAGGATTCAATGATGAGAAAGTAAGCATTGCAAATTTTGCAGCTAATAAAGAAAAAGGTACCATTGAGGGTAACTTTTCTTTTCATATGCCAACGGACACTCTTTCGTTGAAATTTAATTGGGATAACCTGAGTATTTCAAGTTTTAACATGACGAGAAAGCTGGGACTGAATTTTGATGGATACATGGTTGGAGGCATTCAAGGCGAGGGTAAGGTTAAAGACTATGTCCTGACCATGAAAAACCAGATTTCAAATACTAAGTCACAAAATTATAGCTACCCGGACTCAGTATTTGACCTCAAAATTATGCCTGACAGGATAATTGGACAGGCCAACCTTCTAGGCCCGGTTATACAAACGTCATTTGACTATTCACTTTCAAATGAAAGAAAGTCAAAAGTCTCAGTCAACATAGATATGCCAGATGTTAAACCCTTTACAGTTGCCTTTTTAGGACCACACCTTGATCAGGAAGAATTCACCGGGAAATTTCGTTTTAACCTGAATATGGATTTTAACCATGGTTTTAATCATCTGGACTTAAAGGCAACTTTAAAGGAACTTCGATTCTCACATGAATCATTCAAGGTGAATTATCAATCCGAAAAACCGCAATTTCTGGTAGAGGATAGCCGTCTGGTTAACTGGAACCTGAACATCAATGAACCTGATCTTTATGTAGTCACTAAAGGCAATGGTTCTTTTGGCAAGGAAGTTACCATCGTCAATGAGTTTCATGTTAACTCAAAGATAGCTGAACTTTTTCTTTCACAGATACTTTCATCGGAAGGGTTTCTTCGAAATATCGTTAAAATAGAGGGAAGAGGTAATGACTACATATTAACCGCCAACTCTAAATCTGAAAATCTCAGCCTTTCAATCGAGGGAGCACCATTCCCCATAAATGAAATGAAATATGATATTGATTATGCAAACAATCGACTCGTCATTAATGACCTGCAAACGAATCTTGAAAGTGGTTCAGTGAGTCTTCGGGGTGATGTTTACTTCAGCGGCAATGTCCCTGATGTAAATATAAAATATAGTCTGGACCGCGCTGAAATCCCTATACTCGGGAAATCATCAGTCAATGTTACAGGAGAAGGTATTATCCTTGGTAATGAGCTTCCTTATAATGTTGGTGGTGAAATACTTGTGAATAAGGGCCAGATAGTTAATGAACTCTCGGACTTCAACAGCAAGTCAGTTGCCCAGGTACGCTATTTACCAAAAAATCAGGAATCGTTCCTTGGTAAGCTTTTTGTCTTGAACCTCAATATAAAAGCTGAGAATCCAATAAGGATTACCAATTCCCTTATGGATGTTGCCTTGAAGGGTGAAGTCAGGCTTTTTGGAAATCCAGTACGACCACGCGGCGAGGGACGAGTTTTCGCGCCAGCTAACAGCTCCAGGATTTTTTTCAAGAATAATGAATACTTTCTTTCTAATGCCGACATTAATTTCTCACCGAAAAAAGACATAGCAAATCCGGACTTTGATGTTCAGGCCATTACATACATTTCATCATATAAGATTAATGCCAAGGCTTACGGTGACCTGGAACGTTTCAACTTTGACCTTACTTCAGATCCCGCCTTGCCCCGAAATTCAATTCTTTCTCTTATCGCTTTTGGTTACACAGATGAAATCCAAAGTACCCTTACCCAGGGTGAGCAACAAAACCTGACCCAAGTCGGAGTTGGATCCTTTGTTTTTGATCGTTTCAAGATCAGTGACATTCTAAATAAGCAATTCGGCTTGCAGGTGAATCTGGGAACTGTCTTTGAACAATCGCAAACACAAAGTATGTTATCCGGTCGCTCTCAGGAAGGAGCAGGCCAGCTCGGACGGACTAGATCTGCAACTAAAATTGAATTAAAAAAGCGCCTGGATGAAGCCCTCACACTGTCCGTATCAAGTACCATGGGTGGAAGTATCGGCCAGCGACAAAGTATGAACCTTACTTATAGTGTGACCAAAAAAGTCCAGGTAGAGGGAGTTTACGAACTCCGGACAAATGCTGAAGGAGAAGAGGACATCATTGATAAATCCATCGGTGTTGACTTAAAGTTCAGGAAAACCTTCAAATGAATTTTCTGATTCTTTTGCTCTTATTCATCTCTTCTGTATGCTGGTCCCAGACCGGACCCTTCAAGCTTTCAGAAGTTAGTGTCGTCTGCAAGGATTCAATACCCTGCAATCAGCGCAGACAACGACTGGAAAATCTCCGCGGTGATTACAGAAGCATAGTCCACTTGAAGGATACCCTGAGGATTGTGGCATCTGATGGCGGATATAAGAGTTTTACCTATGATCTATCAAGAGAAGCAGATGTTTTCAGGCTCGACATAAAACTTGAGATGAAATCAATCATCAAGGAAATCGCTATAGGAACTGTCGACCGCCAGATTGAAGCAGATCTGACACAGCTCTTTAGTCTCAGGGAAGGGGAATTTTTTGAAGCACAAAAACTCAAGGAAAACATTGAGGGCCTTCAGAAACGTATCGATGCCATGGGGTATCCACATAACAAGCATCGCTTTGAAGTAATTGAGAAAGATGACGAGATCTATATCAAGATAGCCATTATTGTAGGGCCTCCAAGGATCTTTAAGAAAATCAAAACTGATACCAAGTCGAGCTTCATCCATGATTTCCTGGTGAAGAAATTTTATAACCTCTACAATAAACCCTTCGACTTTACCCGGTTCAAGCTTTATCTCGACGATGCCCAGAAAGAGCTTTTCACCTACGGCTACTACCTGATCAACATGGACATAGTCCCCATAATCAAGAATGACAGGGTCATCCTTGATATAAAAGTTACCAATGACAACCTATATACCTTTGACTTCAGGGTTATGCATTCAGAAACAAGGGACGTGTTGATAGGGCTCATGACCGGACTTTACAGGCAGTATAAGAGACCACTTACTAAAAGCATTATTAAGCAATCTATAATTGAACATTATCGTAATCGTGCCATGTTGAATGTAGAGGTCGCTATCAAGCTTTCCACCTTCCGGAACAAATTCAAGGAAGAGGTAAATTTATTCAGAATCGATATCATTGAGGGAAACAAAACTAGATTAAATAAAGTGATTTTTACTGGTAATACTTACTATCCCCCCGAAAAATTGCATAAGTTTTTCAAGAAAGAAGCGTTTGAACTGGCTTCCATTGATTACTACGACTCTGAATATCTGAATTATTTTCCCGGCTATCTAAAAAACAGGTACCTTAAGAATGGTTTTGTTCAGGCCAAAGTCGACGGGCCTATAATGACTTTTGACCCTGCCAATGCTTCTGCAAACGTTGAGTACATTATTGATGAGGGCAAGCGGGCCTTCGTCAGGTCAGTAAATTTCACGGGCCTTCCACCAGAATTTGAAAATGCTCTGGCAAAGGCCCTGACCAACAAGGAAGGTGCACCCTTCAATCCGATTGCCATGGTAGATGACATTAAGAAAGTTTCAACCCTCCTTCAGGAAAGTGGATATTATTTTGCAGAGGTCACCAATGCAAATGAAGATAACATTGTTAGTTATTCAAAGTCTGGCGCAGATGTAGACCTGAACTTCATCATAAATGCAGGCCAGATCGTAAGGCTTAATCGTGTTCTTTACCTGGGTAACGATAAAACCCGTAAAAAAGTTTTAAATAAGAAGATTTCCCTTGAAGAAGGTGACCTCATATCACCTTCCAAGACCCGCGAAATTGAATCTGTTATCTCAGCCACCGGACTCTTCAATACAGTTAGTGTTGTACCTGTCCGGCATACATCAAAGCGCGCTGCTACTGACTTGATTGTAAAAGTAACTGAAAGAGAATATGGATTGGTTGAAATCGCCCCCGGTTACAGGACAGACCTAGGACTCAAGCTTACAGGTACTGCTTCTTACCAGAATATTGGCGGCCTAAATCGTTCTGTTACCCTGAGGAGTCAGGTAAACCAGCGATTAAATTTTCAAACCTTTGATCCCCGGCGCAGGCGAGAGGGGAAAAAACGCTTAGAGTATAACCATGCATTAAGTTATAACCAGAGTGATATCTTCGATACTAATATTGATTTCGGCATGGGAACTTCGTATCAAAGAAAACGCTTTTATTCTTTTGATGCTGACATCTGGAGGATTAACTCAACTCTTACCCGTGACTTAACCAAGAAACTTTCGACCTCTGTCCGATATCAATGGGAAACCATTACTCAAACAGATGCCACTAAAGTAACGGATAACGGAAGTTTCCGAATTGGTGCCTTTACCCCTAGTCTTACTTATGACCTTCGAAATAGTCAGATCAATCCCGCCAAAGGGGCTTTCTTTAACCTGTCATGTGAGTTTGCGAATCCTTATTTTCTTTCACAGGACAACAGTGACCTCACAATCAATTACTACAAAATGGTTTCCCGAAATCGCTTCTATGTCCCATTTAAGAACGGGACAGTGGCCATTTCAATGGTCGGAGGCCTTCAGGAAAACCTCGCAACTGATTTGAAAACCGATGCAACTGGTCAGAAAGTCACTGAAGGCTATATTCCAAACATCAAAGTTTTTCGCCTGACTGGTATGGATATCGTACGGGGTTTCAATGATGAGGAAATCAACCGCCTGCCCAATGGCCAGGATATTTCCGAGGCTAGAGTTGATAGAAGAGCCTATCTGGCCAATTTTAAATTGGAACCGCGCTTTTTCTTGACCGATAATTTTGTAGCAGGGGTGTTTTATGATGCGGGGCGCGTATTTGTCAACAATGCCGATTTAGGTGACCTGAGGGATTCGGTTGGAGTCACTTTCAAAATTCTTACGCCAGTTGGAACTTTGGACTTTGATTACGGTATAAAACTCTTGAGAAAGAAAAACCAAGATGGTAGCTTAGAGGACCCCGGACGCTTCCATGTGTCAATCGGCTTCTTTTAATCCCCGAATTTTAGAAGAGGCCTGAAGAATCTCGCTGGCAACTTAGAAGGCCGGCTTAGAGACTTTTCTTGACGTATGGCCGCATAGTTCCTATAAGGGAAAAAATTTTATTAATTAATGGAAGGTTGATTATGATCAAGCAAAGTTCGTACACGATCACGAAAGCCGAAATGGAAACCACTAAGAAGTGGTACGTGGTTGACGCAACAGATATGGTTGTGGGACGTCTCGCATCTGAAGTTGCAAAAGTTCTCCGTGGAAAAAACAAGCCAACATTTACTACTCACAACGACGCTGGTGATTTTGTTATCATCGTAAACGCTGAGAAAGTTAAATTTACGGGCAACAAGTGGGACGAGAAATTGTACCACTGGCATACAAATCACATTGGTGGGATCAAGAAGCGTACTGCTAAAGAGCAACTTACTAAGCACCCTACTGCAATTTTCGAAGAAGCAGTTCGCGGTATGCTTGGCAAGAACACTCTCGGCCGTGCACAATTTACAAAGCTCAAAGTTTTCGTAGGTCCAACACATACCCACGAAGCCCAAAAGCCTGAACCACTAACTTTCAAGTTATAATTAAAGGACCAGCAATATGAGCAAAGCTAAATCCTACGATCTTCACACTATTGGCCGCCGTAAATCAGCAGTAGCCCGTATTTATGTCAGTCGTGGTACCGGGAAAATTGTAATCAATGCCCGCGATGTACAAAACTATTTCCCTAAAGCAACGAGTCGTTACATCGTTTACCAGCCATTGAACCTTATGAAAGCCCTTGAAACATACGATTTCAAAATCAATGTTAAAGGTGGGGGCGTTACTGGCCAGGCCGGCGCAATCCGTCTTGGTATCGCTCGTGCTCTTCTCAAGCTCACTCCAACTTCACGCCCTGAGCTGAAAGCCGCTGGCTTCCTTACTCGTGACCCTAGAAAAGTTGAGCGTAAGAAGTACGGTCTCTCTGGTGCACGTAAGTCTTACCAGTTCTCAAAACGTTAATTCTACAAGACCTTATCAAGTCTTTCGAAAAGGGCCCCTTTTGGGGCCCTTTTCTTTTGTGGTTATAGTTATCCCAGAAGCTTTGCCCATTCACTTCACCTGGACCGCGTGGTTATCTTGTCATTACAACTTTCCATAATTCACTTCATCTGGATGAAGTGGTTATCTTTTCGGCGAAGCCTTGCACAATTCACTTCATCTGGATGAAGTGGTTATCTTGTCGGCGAAGCCTTGCACAAATCACTGCATTGGATGAAGTGGTCATCCCGTTGGAGAAGAGTTGAACAAATCACTGCATCTGGATGAAGTGGTTATCCCATTGGTGAAGACTTGAACAATTCGCCGACGGTAGGAGTTAAGTATAGTCACGTTGGATGCGAAGGTGTGGGCCAATATGCTATAACTACAGAATGGAAAAGCACGATGTAGAATTCATTAAAATTCGTGGCGCTAGGGTACATAATCTCAAGAACATTGATCTCGATATTCCCCTAAGAAAGCTTGTTTGTTTTTCGGGTCCTTCTGGATCGGGAAAAACCTCTTTAGCTTTTCATACTCTTTTAACGGAATCCAAACGTCGATTCATAAACTCATTTCCAAATTCCATGAAGTTTTTCACCGAACGTCCGGCGGCAGTAGATGTGGATAGTATCTTTCCGGTTCTGCCGGTTTTTGGACTTCCTCAGATTAATCCGGTGATGGGATCCCGCTCAGTAGTTTCAGATATCATGCGACTTACAGATTCCCTGCAAAATCTCTTTTTTGGATACTCTAATGAGCTTTGCCCAATTCATGAAACGGAGCTCAAGGTCCGGGCCGTAGGCGCTCAATTAAATGCACAGGTTAAGCAGAAGGTTTCTCAAGGAATTTATACTGTCCTGCTTAATCCTAATGAGTATCAACGAATCTTTGGTGAAGATTTTCTTCCAGCAAGGTCCCTGAGTCTTAAACGTAAGACTATAGAGGCCTTTGACCAGGAAGATGACTATTGGGAAGTTTTAAGATTCAAGTGGGAAGGGCTCGAGCAACTGGAAAAGAAATGGACCGAGCTGAAATTAGATAAATATGAGCTGAACTACCAGTTATGGGGTCCGGATTATAAAAAGCTACTTCCTCTAAAATTTTATTTTCACAAAGTTTGTCCACAATGCGATTTTGAATCTAAGCCTGCAGTTTCTGTTAGTGCATTTTCTCCTTATAGTGCGCTTGGTGCATGTCCCGCTTGCAATGGATATGGGGCCAATCTTATTTATGATGAAAAGAAGACCATTGATAAGGATCTTACTATTCAGGAAGGCGGGCTCAAGCTCTTAAACTACGGACCTTTCCAGGATGCATATGAAGAACTTTTAAAGCTACTGAAACGAAGAAAGATTTCAACTGATACACCTATTAAAAGTCTCTCGAAGGAATTTTTTGAAATCCTTCATGAAGGTGAAGGCAAGTATCCGGGTTATGCAGAACTTAAACGTTATCTTGAAACCAAGAAGTATAAACCCTCAGTCAGAATTTATGTCAGGAAACTTCAGAGGGAAGAACCATGCCTGGTTTGCCATTCATCACGGCTCAATGAAAAAATTCATCATTACAAGATCCACTTAGGTGGAAAGAATATGGGGATGGAAGAAGTCATGGCGCTTACAGTGGATGAGGCCCTGGCTATATTTTGCAAGCCAACCAGATTTTCTCAATCTCACGAAAAAAAATTATTCAAGGATATCTGTGACAAGTTAACCATGGCACGCGGTATGGGGCTTAATCATCTTGCACTCCTGAGAAAAGCCAAAACGCTGTCAGCTGGCGAATATCAGCGATTACTTTTGATTAAGTATCTTTCATTTCAGGGCACAGATAGTTTGTTTGTCCTGGATGAGCCGAGTGTGGGACTTGAAGAGGCCGAACTTAAGAGAATGCTTGATGGTCTTCAACAAATTATTGAACAGGGTAATACTGTCATATTGATTGATCACTCCGAGTATGTACAAAAGCAATCTGATCATCTCATAGTTATGGGTCCCGGCTCAGGTAAGGCCGGGGGAGAGATAATCTATGAAGGCAAGCCAGAAGCTTTTTTCAAGAAGAAAGAACCAGTGCAATGGGAAAAGAAAAAAGAAATACAAGCCAAGCCCGAGCTAATAGAGGTCAAGGGTGCTGATATTTTTGATAAGGTGTATCCGGACTTTCATGTACCGGTCAATGCAATGACCTGGGTGACTGGTCCTTCCGGTAGTGGAAAAACATCCTGCCTCATAAGAGTTATGGCCAATGTCCTTCACAAAAAGATCCATGGTGACTGGCTTGAAGAGGATATCATCAGGTATAAATCAGTTAAGAGTCCTCACAAATTTGAGGATGTAATCGTTATCGCCTCTGACCTTAACAGGTTCACCAGTCGCTCATCAGTTGGTACTGTTACTGAGCTTTCCTCAGTCATACGAAAGCATTTCCTCAAGCTTCCGATATCAAAAAGCATGAATTTAAAAGAAGGCCATTTTTCATCTAATTCTGAATTGGGCATGTGTCCCCGTTGTGAGGGAAAGGGGTGCCTGACCATTGAAATGCAATATCTCGAAGATATAATTCTTGAATGCGAAGATTGTAAGGGGCTTAAGATCAAGCCACTATATGCGAATATTTCCGATGGTAAAATGACTGTAGCCGAAGCCTATAATTTACCACTGAGTCAGGTGCTGGAGCGCATTCAATTAACACCTAAATTCCGGAGAGTTTGGGAGTACTTAAAAATCTTGAATCTAGATTACTTATCACTCGATCGTTCTTTGAATTCATTATCTGGTGGGGAAAAACAGCGAATTTACCTGCTCTCCAAACTCCTGAAGAGAATCGAAAACTCATTGATCATTTTTGAGAATATTTCATTTGGTCTTTCTGAAAAAGAATTGAAACTTCTTGGTACATTTTTACGTGAATTAGTTCATTTCAAAAATACCCTGGTGGTTATTGATGCTTCCAAGTGCTTCAAGCATCTTGCATCCTGGAAAATGGATTTCCATGAAAAAAACATCTCTCTTACTTCTGACTTGATGTAATTTCAGCCAGGTAGCCGCTTGGCACCTGATTAAATCATTCAAGTTTGCTCCTGAGAATGCCGACAAAACAAGTACGGTATCCAGGAGTAACATGTGCATATAGCTTTTCTCTTAATTTTCTTATCATTCTCTAGCTGGGCGACGACGTTCTCCCTTCAATCTATGGACCAGCAAATTAAAGAAGCAGACGGAGTAATTGTTGGTCATTATCTCAAGAGTAAAAGCATAAAACTGGATTCAGGAACTGTTGCTACCCAGATGATTTTCAAAGTTCAGCTGGAATGGGGAATGCAATCAGAACTTTTCGGGATGGAAGAGGTCATTATCCATTATCCTGGGGGTAAGATTGGCGACCTACAAGTGCAGGTTCAAGGCGTTCCTCATTTTGTAGTAGGCGAGAAAGTAGCACTTTTCGTAAAGAACATTGATAACCGCTATTGGGGACATAACCTTGGTTTCGGAACTTTCAAGATTGTAAGTTATGGGAAAGAAACCATGCTGGTAAATACCTTGTTTCCGACTGACTTGAGAGTGGGACAGGTTAAAATGGAACAATTTGAAAGTAAGGTGAAATTCATCAAGGGTTCAAGCCTTAAAGTCGTTCGTAATGATTATCCGACTAGTCCAGAAGGGACCCGATCTCCTGCAGCTGTTAATGACGGGAAAAAACGCGCTATTGCTTCAAAAATTGAACAAGCAGACAATAGAGAAGACCAGTCAAGCCTTAACGTTTACTGGTTGATTTCCATTCTTGCTCTTGCCGGGGGTATCACCCGGTTAGTCAGGGCACGGGATGCATAAGTAAATGGCTTCCATTGGATTGCAATGTACTATGTTTTATTCTTATTCTTATTCATGTGGTCGTGGGCTTTCGCCCATCAAACTTCCATAACATCTGGTGGAAATAGCTTATTTTGGCCTAACTCTAATATTCCAATATATATCAATGCCAATACTTCGGATCTACCTGCCTCAACTGCTACCAATATAATTCTTAATTCAATGAATGAATGGAATTTGACTGGTGCTGTAAATGTTTACTCTGCTCCAGCATCAAATAATCAAATCAGCTTTACTACTGATTTTTCAATTTATGGATCTGCGGTCATAGGGGTAACTGAAATCAGTTACAATCCAGCAGGTGCTATCAGCAAAGCAGTCATATTATTAAATAATGACAATTATAACTTCACATCAACACAAAGCTCACTTGGAACAGGCTCTATATTCCTTGGAGATGTTGTTACCCATGAACTGGGACATCTATTTGGACTTTCACATTCGGAAGTATTAAATGCCTCAATGTTTTATACCTCCTTTCCTGGCCAGAGTACTATTTCTGCTGATGACCGTTCCGGTCTTATTCAGAAATATGGTGGCAGCCTGGGAAGTATCAGTGGAAAGGTTCAGGGGGGAGATCACATTGGAATCCTGGGAGTGCATGTTCAAGCGATTTCAAAAAGTACGGCCCAGTCAGTAGGTGTCATAACTGATGAGGAAGGCAACTTCCAGATAGAGGGACTTGACCTGGGTGATACTTACTACATCTACACGGCCCCATTAAAAAATATTCAATCCTTGCCTGGATATTTTGCCAACGTGCAGACTGAATTCTGTCCTGGGACGTATGTTGGATCTTTTTACAGTCAATGCGGTAAGGAGTATGAAGGATTTCCACAACCCCTTACACTTACCCCTGGAGCAGGAGATCTTGATGTTGGTGTCGTTACAATCAATTGTGGATTGAAGGCCAATGAAGATTATTCATATCAAAAGCTACAATCAACTTTTGCTCCGGTCACTATCTGGAATTCAAGTGAAGGTGCAATCAGGGATAAAAGCTTTGTTGGCTATTTTACACAACAGTCAACTTCAACTACTTCTTGGACTGCCTGGGAAACCTTGAAAGTTGATATGTCCGGGGTGCCTTCAGCTTCGGGACGATATATGAAAGCAAATTTCCTGGCCCATCCTTTTGGCAATTTGCTTGAATATGAAATGCGCTTGTTACAAAATGGCGTAATTGTAAGTTTGGGGGCCATTTCTACTTTATCGGTGGGAACTTACAATACAGACATGAGTGCTGCAGCTGCAATCAATTCAAGTCCAGCTTCAAATATTTTTGAAATTCAGGTGCGGGCCAAAAAGTTGACTAACAGCAAGATACCTTTGACCTTTCCCTCTTCAACGCTCTTCACCTCTGACTCTCACTTACCCTATCTTTTGGTAATTAGTGTTTGGGATTCTTTTACCCCGCTATTTAATACTTCATCATATTTGTCGGATAATGAGAATTGCCTTGAAGCTCCCTTCACCTACAAAGTAAATAAGGCTAAGGCGCAAAGTGAAAACGCTATATCCGGCCAAGGTGACGCAGCTAGTGCTGCTGCCTCATCGTGTGGAACTATCGAACCACCAAAAGGTGGAGGGCCAGGTTCTTCATTGCCTCTTCTAGTGCTGGGTTTCTCCCTAACTTTACTGGCCGGTTACCTTGGTAAAAAGTCTAAGAATTTTTTGTCTTAACCCATTATTTTTACTAACATATTAAATGAACTATCTTCCCCAGGAGTGACTAATGAAGTTATGGCCCTTGCTCATTTGCTTGTTCATCTCGTTGCCTCTAATGGCCCAGAACCTGATGGAAGAGAGAATTTGGAAAGTTTCTTCACGCAAGAAATCTATATTCCTGGATTCAGGAGTTTTCCACTACAACTCGAACACCACCAACTCTGGCATCACAGGTGTACGTAGTTCAGCAGTTCCAGGCAGGGGATACGAAAGACTGGTAATTGATTTTACTACTCCATCTATTCCAAAACTTTATGGCCATATTTCTGCGCAGGATAAAAAGATCAGCGTAGATTTCTTTGGAACATCGGTTACCACTGCACAGCCACAATTGAAGGATTCAAAATTCATAAAATCCATCGACTTCATAAGCGTAGATGGTAAAAACATCACTATGGAATTGTCATTGAAGAATAAAGCAAGCTTCGATGTGTTCTATCTGGAAAACCCCGGACGTCTCGTCATTGACGTCAGATAATTTAAACACAAGGAAATTCTAGCATGGCTAAAGAGAAATCGTCGAAAGCCGGTGAGACGAAAATGATTCCCGAAGCACCATCAGAAGTGGTGATTATACCAATAGTAAACAGCCCGATTTTCCCTGGGATGATTGCACCTATTATTCTTTCAGAGGATAAATATACCCCTGAGCTTGATGGCTATCTGGCCAAGAATAATTACGTTGCCCTTAACCTCGTCAAATTCAAGGATTTTGGCGATGGCCAGGAAACTGTATTGAGGGAGATGGGTGAGGAAACTATTGATTACGAAGACGATGATGATTCATACAGTGGGCTTTCATCCCTGACTGATCTTACTCCGAAAGGAATTACGCCTAAAGATATCTACAAGGTCGGAGTTCTTTGTAAGGTAATTAAAAAATTAAAGTTACCAGACGGTTCGGTTAACCTCCTGGTTCACGGCATGAAACGCTACCGTGCAGTTGAATATGTTTCTGATACTCCATTGCTGGTTGCCAGGACAGAAGTCTTTAATGATATCCATGAACCGGACGAAGAACTGGACGCTTACACACGTTCAGTTATCAATCAGGTGAAAAAACTTTCTGAGATTAATCCTTACTTCAATGAAGAGATGAAGCTCGCAATGCTCAATTCGCCGTCCCCGGGCTCTCTTGCAGACCTGGTGGCATTTGCTCTTTCTCTTGATGTACCAGAGGCGCAGGATTTCCTTGAGACTTTGATCGTTAAGAAACGTTTCGCGAAACTGCTGGTTTATCTTAAGCGTGAAAAAGATGTCGCCGATATCCAGAAGAAAATTACCGATGAAGTAAACGACAAGGTGAATAAGTATCAGCGTGAATACTTCCTGCGTGAGCAATTGAAAGTCATTCGTAATGAACTTGGCATGGATGAAGATGATAAGGCCAAGGACGTTAAAAAAATCCGCGAAACTCTTGAAGAACTTGAAATGCCTGAAGAGGCCAAGAAAGCTGCCATGGAAGAGCTCGAGCGACTTGAGTCCATTCCTGATTCTTCCCCTGAATACAACGTCACCCGTACTTATCTGAACTGGATGGTTCAACTTCCATGGTCTAAGCAGTCAGATGACCATGTGGATATCGATGCAGCCAAGAAGATCCTTGAAAAAGATCATTACGGATTAGAAAAGCCTAAAGAGCGTATCATGGAGTTTTTAGCAGTCAGAAAACTAAAGCCAGAGTACGACGGCACAATTCTTTGTCTCGCGGGTCCTCCGGGTGTGGGTAAAACCTCACTTGGTCATTCAATCGCAAAAGCCTTGGGACGTAAGTTTTACCGGTTCTCACTTGGCGGTATGAAAGATGAAGCCGAGATTAAAGGACACCGACGTACATACGTAGGGGCCATGCCGGGGAAAATTATCCAGGCGCTTAAACGCGTTGAAGTTAATAATCCTGTTATCATGCTTGATGAGGTCGATAAGATTGGAAAATCATTTCAGGGGGATCCTGCCTCTGCACTTCTTGAAGTGCTTGATCCGGAACAGAACAAGACATTCATTGATAACTACCTTGATGTGCCTTTTGATCTTTCAAAAGTACTTTTTATTGCAACTGCAAACTATGTGGGAGAGATTCCAGAAGCGCTTCTTGACCGAATGGAGTTGATAGAACTTTCTGGTTATACAATCGAAGAGAAAATATCTATCGCTATAAAGTGGGTTATTCCAAAACAGCTTAAGAAACATGGACTTTCTTCCAAAGAATTCACACTCGGTGTTCAGGTATTGAAAACACTGGTTTCTGACTATGCACGCGAACCGGGTGTACGGGTTATGGAGCAAATGATTGCAAAGCTTTGTCGTAAAGCTGCCCTTGAAAAAGTATCGAGTAAGAAGTTTAAAAAATTCGCTCCGACTGCCGAGGGTCTGGAAAAACTTCTTGGACCTAAGAGATTTGAATTTGATAAGGCACAGAAACCTCTCATGCCAGGAGTGGTGACAGGACTTGCGTGGACTTCATTTGGTGGAGACATTCTTTTTGTCGAATCCATCCCGTTAAAAGGTAAAGGCTTCAAACTTACCGGACAGCTTGGTGACGTAATGGGTGAGTCTGCTAACCTTGCTTACAGTTATGTTAAGCGGGTTCTGCAAAGCCAGATTGAAGAAGAACTTCTCAAGAGTAAAAAAGTCGTAAAAAAAGTAGCTAAGAAATCTTCTAAGAAGACATTGCCAACAGTCGCTGCGATACCAGCGGCGACACATGTTCCTGCTCCGAATCCTGAAGAAGCTACTGACTTCCTGGCCACTCATGAAATTCACCTTCACTTACCTGCAGGTGCCACGCCTAAAGATGGTCCATCGGCCGGTATAACAATGGCACTCGCTCTTTATTCTCTGGCCACTCATCAGATGGTTAGAGGTGATGTTGCAATGACCGGAGAGTTAAGTCTTACTGGTAAAGTACTTCCAGTAGGAGGTATCAAGGAAAAAGTTCTTGCAGCGAAACGTGCAGGGATAAAAGAAATCATCCTTCCTTGGCAGAATGAAAAAGATCTTAAGGAAGTTCCGGAAAGACACCGGAAAGGTATGCGCTTTCATCCTGTGAAACATTTCGATGAAGTGTTGAAGATTGCCCTGAAAATGAAAAGAAATAGTAGATAAAAAAAGGGAGCCTAAGCTCCCTTTTTTTTAAGATTTTTTAGAACTCGTCTGAATCGTATTCAGATCTCAGAGTGTGCTTAACTTTACCTGCAGCAATTTCTCTCAAGGCAGTAACAACTTCTTTGTTCTTACTTCTAACTTGAGTTTCATCACCTTCACGAAGTTGTTTAACTCGCTTAGCAGTCAAGTGGACTAACTCATAACGGTTTTCAACATGCTCTAAGCAATCTTCGACTGTGACTCGTGCCATAGGTTACCTCTTTACAGGGAATGATAAGAACCTCCATTTTTAAAGGAGATAGCTGTTTCTGTCAAAGGGGATTATTAATACATTGCTTCAATTCTGGCTTTATAATGCTCCGAAACAATCTTTCTTTTCACCTTAAGTGAAGGAGTCAGGAAATTATCAGTGGTAAACTCTTCTGAAATTATCTCAAATTTTTTAATAGTCTCGTACTGGGCCAATTCACTATTCACCTCATCGATCTCATTTTGCAGAATTTCCCGAACTGTCGGATGGCGAGCTAAATCCTCGAGACTACAATCAGTTGGCAGATTTAAGTCGTCTAATATACTGAGAAAGCTATCCTTGTCTATACCTATCAAGGCCGTGAGGTAGTTGCGTTTATCCCCAATGACCACCATTTGACTGATATGTGGCTTGGACTTTGCCATGTTTTCGATCTTCTGTGGGGCCACGTTTTTGCCCCCACTAGTGATCAAGATATCTTTTTTGCGGTCAGTTATTTTGAGGTAACCCTCTGCTGTGAATTCTCCAATGTCTCCAGAGTGTAACCAACCATCTTTAATGGTTTCAGCTGTCGCTTTTGGATTTTTATAATATTCCTTCATCATAGATTCGGTACGGATAAGGATTTCACCATCGGGACCAAAGCTAAATTCCACATCTCCCATCGGCCTTCCGACAGTACCTGGAACTTGTTTTGCCAGTGGATTTAAAGAGCAGGGAGCGATTGTTTCAGTAAGGCCATAACCTTCGAGGATAGTAAGATTGGCATAGCGAAGGAATTTTATTATCTGCGGAGAGAGTGGAGCACCACCTGAAACGAAGTAGCGAATCTTTCCACCGAAACGGTTATAGATCTTTGAGAACACCAGCTTGTAGGCCAGTTGATACTCCATCATTTCAAGTGCAGAAGGCGAAAGATCGCGATCAATTTTTGAATAGTAATTTTCAGCGATATTAGTTGCCCACTTGAAGGCTTGCTTTTCAATAAAGCTTCCACCTTCAATCTGCTCATTAACTTTTGAATAAATTTTTTCAAAAATACGAGGAACTGCAAGCATGATAGTCGGTTTGACTATTTGTATATTGTCGATGAGCTTATCGATTGATTCCGCATATACTGCCTGCCATCCAAAGACCAAGGGAAGAAGTGAATCACAACGTCCGAGAACATGCGAAAGTGGCAGGAAAGTAAGAGTTTTATCATTGGCGGTGAAAGAAGCCTTAATGGTCTTTTCCACATTCAGAAGCATCGTCGTCAGACCATGCTGGGTAATGAGTGCGCCTTTTGGTTCACCAGTCGTCCCTGAAGTATAGATAATAGATGCGTATTCTTCCGGCTGTTGATTCTCGATCTGATTCTCAAAGAAATCTGGCTGGGACTTCATAGTATCGAGTCCCAGTCTTATAAGGTCTTTATAGCTGTAATAGGGGTAAGAGTTCCTGAACTTTTTTAGCGTATCTTCTGAGAGCTCGTTTATTGAAATGACGATTTTTAAATTCGGCCAGTCTTTCAAAAGAGGTATGACTTTTTCCATCTGCTTATCGTTCTCAACAATCAGGACTGAGCTGTCGGAATGATTGAAAATATAGGTGATCTCATTTGCCAGATAGCTAGGGTAAACAGGAACAACACAGGCCCGGGAAAGAAGTGTGGTCATGTCGAAGAGGTGCCATTCTTTACAAGTCAGTGACAGGATGGCGACTTTATCACCTATGTTAACTCCAACTTTGTTGAAGGCATTTACCAGGACCTCGATATGATTTTTATAATCAGTGAAGGTCATGCTTTTCACTTCATTATTATCTATCCAGCCAAGTGCGTAGCGGTCTGGAGTTCTATTTATACGCTGTCTAAACAATCGGCCTAATGTACGTGGTCCCTGTAGCATGAACATTCCTTTTTAATTCGAATGGAGATACATCAAATTTATGTTCTGAATCAATGATCTATAAAAATCAATCTCTTGGCCATCATTAAACGTGGTCTGTTCATTGCTATTCCAGGTCCTATGAAGACCATAATAATTGTTTCCAAATGTATGAAAGTTGTAAAACACACTACAGCAGAGAACTTGTTCCATTTTCACTTCAGGGGCGTGTGTTCTGGTGAAGCACTCAAAAAAGTGATCTTAAAAGGAAATAAAGATCTTAATCTCAAGAAGGGTGAAGAGTATCTGATGTATGTGCAATTAGTCTCGTTTGAGGTTGGCACTCTCAAAGGCAACATTATTAAATGCAAAGCTCTGGATGAATGTTGGGATAAGTCTTAGTTTACGTTGATTGAGACGTGGTCACCGATCATGAAATGCGGGATTTCAAAGATTGGACCCTCTTCTTCATACTTGTTCAGTGTACCGATAGAGGCTTCTTCTGAAGCATGGACAACTTTAAGTTCTCCAACTTTTACCTTATAGTTTACACGTTGCTTATTATCGTATGGATTTTGAACCGACACGATCCTGAAGACATCAAGTACGCTATCTTTCTTAACACCCTGACTGGCACCCATATTAATGTAAAAGTTCTTTCTGATTACTTCATTTTCAGCACCCATTGAAAGGTCTTGAGTCATACTGAAAATGACATAGGAGCGGGCCCAAATATTTTGGGTGCTCAGGAATAGTGTTAACAGGAAAACAAACTTCATAGGAGCCTCGCAGGTCAGTCCTGAAAGTCTTGTCGGTGTTTCTAAATAAATACTGAGGGAGGATAAAGGAGGTATTGTCCGACATTTATAGTCGGGAAACCTTACTCCTTTTTATTGAGCTTCAAATACTTGATGTTGTTATAAATTATGTCCGAATAACGGAAGTTTTCAAGGTACGCATGGTGAAGGATATAGTTACGGGTGTAGTACTGCATGGCCCATGGCATGTCCTCATTTACTATTTTTTCCATCTGTCTCATTAGTCCGAATTTCTCTTCTCCGTCTTCCAGGAATTTAAGCTGATTGAAAAGCAAATCAAACTTTTTATTCGAATATTGTGAGTAATTAGGAGCGGGCATATTTGCAGAGTTTAACAGCTGAAGGACATTTTCCGCATCCGGATAATCCAGCACCCATCCACCTTGCCAGAATTGCAGTTGACCCTTGCGTGATTTTTCGAGGAAAGCAGGAAAGGTATTTACGTTTACATCAACACTCATTCCAAGGGTTCTTAGTTCTTTCTGGATGTATTCGCCCATTTGTCGGCGTCTTGTGTCCGTCCCGCGGATATCAAAAACTAGCTTAGGCAAACCTTTGCCTTCCGGATAGCCTGCCTTGGCAAGAAACTCACGAGCAAGGCCCAGGTCATATTTGTAAGGAAGGTCAGAAGATGGTGAATAACCCGGAATGCCTGGTGGATAAATCGAGTTAGCTTTTTGTGCCACATTGTAAGTGAAGAGTTCGATATATTTTTCAATATTGATTCCGTGGGCAATCGCCTTGCGAAGATTCAAATTATTGCCCAGTACAGGGTCTTTCATATTAAACTGTAGCCACCAATAAATGAGTGTCGGAGATGCCTGTAGCTTGATGTTATCCTTGCCTATCTCAGGTTTAAGTTTCCCATCAGCTGTCAAGGCGACGTGATAATGATCCTTGGTAAGGTTTATCATGTCGATTTTGTGTTTCAGGAAATTCAGCCAATCGGTTTGGGACTCTTTAATTACCACTAAGCGAACATTCTCAACGAAGGGAAGCTTTGCCCCGGCATCCTTTAGAAGTCCTTGCTCATTTGCGTAACGATCTCCCTGGGCAGGATATACACTTGTTAAATATCCCGGGTATTTTTTAAGAATTACTTCCTGGGAGAGGTTGAAGCTGTGAATGAAATAAGGTCCTGTGCCAGCATGCTTAAGCGATAGATCGTTTTTCGTAGACCTGATAGCTTCCGCAGGGATTGGTGCAGAAAAACTCATGGCCAGAGTATAAAGCAGCTGTGGATAGGGCTGAATGAGTTCAATAACTAAAGTTTCATCATCCGGAGCGCTAAGACCTTCAACAGGTGCATTGAAAAATTTTTCAAGGTCATTGCCTACGACTTTTCGCCATTCATTAAGACCCTTAATCTTCCCGTCATAAAGCCACCAGCCAGTTGACCTTGTGGGTTCAAAGGCTATGCGCTTGATCTGGTCTACAAAGTCCTGGGCCTTAACTTCACGGCCTTTAGGAATGATATCTGATGGATGATAAGTAATTCCCTTTTTAATTTTGAAAGTATAGATTCTACGATCCTCGGATACCACCGGAAATGATTTCGCGATTAATGGACGCAAAGTGTAAGGGCGTTTTAAGTATTCCAGTTCAAAAAGCGATTCATAAACCTGGGTAACGGGAACATTACAAACAGTATCGTAACAATTGGCCGGATCAAGGGAGATAATTTCACTAGGTATTGAAATTGAAATAGTGTCTTTGACTACGTTCTGCTTTGTACAACCAACCACCAATAAAAATGCTAGAAATACATATTTCACTTAAGCGAGCCTTCAATAAATTTAAGTAAGTCATTTAGCTTAGAGGCATCCCCTGATCCCTGGGCCATATCAGGTTTACCACCTCCACGACCATTAACTAAGGCAACTGCATCTTTTACAAGGGCTGAACAATCAACTGTCTTATTTTGTTTATTGGTTTTTACAATAAAAGAAACTTTATCAGTGTCAATTGCATAGAGGAAGAGCACGCCCTGTGGAAATTTATCTACAAAGATGTCGGATAGCTTTCGCATGTTACCCTGGTCAGCAGATGGAGCGCGGGCCATGGTTAAGGTCATGCCATTTTTAACTGCCCTTTGATCATTGAAAAGATTTTGTGATTCAAAATTTTGTAATTTATCATTTAAGGTTTCGATCTGCTTGGTCTTATCCTTGATTTCTACAAATAGGTTATTTACTTTTTCAATAACTCTTTCTTCTTTGACTGAGAGATCTTTTTCAAGTTCTGCCAGGATTTTTGAGCGATTAAGTAAGTAATCAATGGCATTAGTTGAAGTGATGGCCTCAATCCTTCTCACTCCGGATGCAAGGGAAGTTTCCACTATAATCTTGAAGAGACCAATTTCCCCTGTGTTTTTTACATGTGTACCACCACAAAGCTCACAAGAAAAATCTCCCATAGTCAGAACGCGCACGCGATCACCATATTTCTCGCCGAAAAGCGCCATGGCACCTTTCTTGGTGGCTTCATCTTTTGTCATTTGAGTTGCAGTTACTGGCAAGGCCGTTGAAACGGCAGTGTTAACCAGTTCCTCTACTTTCTGTATTTCTTCCGGCTTCAAGGCTTCTGAATGGGTGAAGTCAAAACGCAAGCGATCCGGCCCAACTGAAGATCCAGCTTGCTTAACATGATTACCGAGGACTTTCATTAATGCAGATTGAAGCAGGTGAGTGGCAGAGTGATTGCGCTTCGTCAGCTCCCTTTCTTCGTGATTAACCTTTAACGTATAAGCTTCACCAACGTTGATGGCATCAGCATCTGATGAGAGATGCACATGTAACCCATCAACTGGTTTCTGTGTATCTGTGATGGTAGCAAGCTTTCCTTCATTCGAGAAAATTTCGCCTTTATCGCCCAGCTGACCTCCACCCTCTCCATAGAAAGGAGATTTATCAAAGACCAGGTAGAAAACACCATCAACTTCTTCCTTGGCCAGGAGCTTGGCCTTGCTGACAATTTCATCGTATCCAATGAAGTCAGTTGCACCAAACTTCTCCTTGATGCCATAAAACACTTTAAGGTTATCTTCCTGTACAGTGAACTTGGAACCTTTCTTTGAAAGTTCTCTTTGTTTCGCCATAGCATCTTCAAAGCCCTTACTGTCGAGCTCAATATTTTTTTCCCTCAGGATCACTTCAGTCAAATCAAGAGGAAATCCAAATGTGTCGTAAAGCTTGAATGCAACTTCTCCTGAAAACTTTTGCCCAGGCTTAACCTTGACCAATTCTTCATTGATAAGTGCGAGACCCGTATCAAGAGTCTTACGGAATTTTTCTTCTTCCAGCTTGAGCAGCTTTTCGGCCAGGGCAGCATTGGAAGCGTTGTCCGGATACTCTTCTCCTAGTGATTCAAAAACTGCAGGAATGAGCTTATAGAAACTAACTTCTTTCATTCCCATAAGCGATAAGTGACGAACGGCCCGGCGAATAATCCGTCTAAGAACATAGCCTCTTCCATCATTGGAAGGAATAACCCCATCTGTTATAAGCATAGTGCATGAGCGGATGTGATCAGCTACCACGCGGAATGATGATTTAACTTCTTCATTTTTATCTGTGTAATAGTTCTTGCCTGAAAGCTTGCCGATTGCCTTCATGATAGGTTCGAAAATATCAGTATCGTAGTTATAGTACTTACCCTGAACCACTGCCGTCACACGCTCAAGACCGGCCCCGGTATCCACTGAAGGCTTAGGTAATGGCTTACGCTTTATCTCAGTGCCTTCCTTGTATTTTTCATATTGCATGAATACAAGATTCCAAATTTCAACATAGCGTCCTTCATCATCAATCTCTTGCTGGCCGGCAGGAACTCCCGTAGAGCGCTCAGGCCCATGATCAAAGAAAATTTCAGTACATGGACCACAAGGACCAGTGTCTCCCATTTCCCAGAAGTTTGACTTATCCCCAAGCTTGAAAATCTTCTCGCGCGGTATTCCCATTTCCCGGTGCCATATTTCCAGTGCTTCATCATCTGATTCATGAACTGTAACCAGAAGCTTATCCTTGGGAATCTTGAGATCCACAGTAAGTAATTCCCAGGCAAAACGAATTGCATCTTTTTTAAAATAATCACCGAAAGAAAAATTTCCCAGCATTTCAAAATATGTATGGTGGCGGGCCGTGAAACCCACATTCTCCAGGTCGTTATGCTTACCACCTGCACGAACACATTTCTGGATAGTCACTGCCCTGCGATTAGGAGGTGTAGCCTTTCCAGTAAAAAAATCCTTGAACTGATTCATTCCCGCATTGGCGAAAAGAAGAGTTGGATCGTTATGAGGGACGAGACTTGATGATTTGTGTTTCTCATGACCATTTCGGATAAAATAATTGGAAAAGGCATTTCGAATTTCTTGCGCGCGCATAAGGACCTCTGAAGTTTGAAAATAGCCCCATAAAGGTACCATAGGGCGCCTCTCTAGAGCTAGCCAAACATAGGAGCGTGCGATGCAAAAATGGACTAGAATTTAAAGCTGGAAGTCTTCAGATCGTGTTCTTCAGGTGCTGAGGCCACTGTCTGCTGATTAGAATTGTCTGTCTCACCGAAACCACCCGGATCTTCAATGACTGTTTCAGCTGCGAATTTGAAGCGGGTTCCTTCTAACGGACCATTACTCAAAGTAACCATGTATGAATTCGGGTCTACCTGATAGAGCATTCCGCTAAAAAGCTCACCATTATAGTCATACTCAAATACATTCCCTGACATTTCAGAAAAAGATACTGAGATTCCACGGCCATTCGGAAGGGATACCGTAAGATTTTCTATTATTCCATTACTGGTTGAAAGATTTCCTGAAAACTGGGAAGCGGCCAAACCCTTTTTCCATTTTTTCACATTTATTACTTCAATCAGGCTTAGGTTAAGTTCTTCCTGGATTGCGGCTTCCGCAAATGATTTATCTTCTTCTTTATTTTTATTGGAAGTTTTCGCAACTTTTGATTTTTTTAATGGGGCAGGTAGCCTTTTCCAGCTAACTGTAGCAGCTATAACCCGGCCTGGAGTGACTACTCCGTAAGCCTCATCCAGGCGCTTAACGAACTTAATGTTTTGCTCTATGGTCGAGTCTGAGTTGATTACGAACGCATTATAGCTGCCCGTAAGCATAACTAAGACCACAGCTATTACATGAAACCTATTCATAAAACCTCTTACCCTTATGGAGCAATCCCGGTGCCAAGAATGTGGTCGTTTTAAGGCATCTGGCAGGTAAAATGATGAAATAATGTACATGAGTGTCTAAAATTTAGACAAAAAAAGGCTCCCTTTCGGGAGCCAAGAGACTATTGTTTTGTGACAGAGGATTTAGGCTTCAAATAGGGGTTTGTATATGAATGTTTCTTCCCATTATTTCTTTCATCATCATTCCTTCCATAGCTGGGCTTAGTGCCACCAAAAGGACTTCCAACGAAACTTTGTTTACCGATATTACAAGCAGTCCATAGCTCTGCTTTGATATAATCAGCTTCATCATAATAACCAAAAAGAACATCATCATATCTGACAACTGTTACAAATCGATCGCTACCCTTTGTGATGTCTTTACCAACATTTAATGTGTTCTCAAGCCATTCATCTATGTTAATGTCAATGGCGTCCTCGCCTTTTTGCTTGCGTATTCTCAGTTCGAGTTTCGGGCATACGATTATTCCCTTATGCTCAAAATATTTTCCATTCCACTTTGATTCATAGGAGTTTTTCCTCTTGCATAGCTTAATCGTATAAGTCTTTTGATATGAGCCAACCGAAAGTTCTACTCCTGTACTGTCGCTAGTGACTGATGAATCTCCATGCTTACGCTGAAATTCCTTGGCAGTACTAAAGGGAGCTTAATCTGGAACATTTTTAGAAAATGATCCCTTAGGAGTATCGAAATGTTCGGCAAGGTTATCCATCCAGCCAGCTTCATCCTTGTCCAACTTCTCAACCAGGTCTTCAAGTTCTTTTACAGATTCTTTCTGAAGTTCAAGGGCGTACTTGCGGAATTTTGCAGCACCTGCATACTTCTCCTTCGCAGAGGCAGTTACACTGGCCTCACAAAGCTTATCATCTGCCCTCACATTAGTAAGGAATGGGAGGGAGATGAGTAATAGAGTAGCAATTTTCTGAAAGGTATTAATGAAGAGCTCCTTGAATGTTTTGTAATACATATAGAGCAAAGCCAGTGCCAAGTTAGGAATCCTAAAGCCTTATAATCCTGAAAGTGGAACTGTCTAAAATTTAGTCGGTATGTAGAAAATGCTGATTACTGCATTATATTCTGCGGAGATCTTAACGAAATAAAAAAGGCCACTCGATTAAGAGTGGCCTTGAGTTTTTTTAAAAGTTAAGTCTTAAGCGTTAACTGCTCCAGCCGTAGTTGCTTTAACAGGGCCGCCTTTAGAATCGAAGTCCATGTCACCCTTTGATTTGATGTTACGGTCTTCATCGTTTGCAGAGAAAGGAATTCTAAGCATAAGGTCAAACTGGTGCTCTTCCCCATGGTTTACATCAGTTAAAGACTTGCTATAACCAAGACCGATCTGTGGGCCTTTTTCGCTACCAACCAGGAATTTAACTCCGGCACGTGAACCGCATCCGTAAGCTGACTTCTCTTCTTTTGGAAGGTTGCTATTAGCTTTTTCACACTTGTACTGGATATAAGGATTAAGGTGAAAGATATCAAGGTTAAGGTTTAGACCGACTGAACCACCAATTGATGGAGAAAGTTCGTAATAAGTAGTGCTGCCAACCAGACCATCTTTCTTGTAGGTTTGAAGGTCAAGACCGCCTTCAACCTGGCCGATGATCTTGATACCAGGAATTACTTGAATTGCCGGGCCAACTCCAAGAGTTACTCCGCCGTTACCAGCGCCAAGGTCTGCAGTTGCAGTAACTATTTTATCATCATCTGCAAATGCAGAAAAGCTTGTAAGTAAAAGAGCAGCGATAACAGTTTTTGAAAAATAAGCTTTCATAAGATTCTCCCCGTGTTTGTTATGCAATCATTTATACAAGATAGAGGCCAAAAAATGGCATTGGAATTCAAATAGTTATGTCTTTAGAATTGAAAATTTTTTATACACTGTCAAAAGTTTGGACGTAAAACAGGCACATCAATGGTTTGTAACTACCAGGTGAATCTGTCCTCTCTTCTTACACTTCTCTTTTGCCACTAACCTCTAGAAACAAAAAAATGATCAAGGTTAAGGCAGGCCACTACTTCAGGTTCACTTTCACTCACGATCTTACTGATCTCCTGGATGGTATCAAGGAGCCTCGATTTGATGACCGCAAAGTCTTTTTTAGAAACACTGAATGGGGCAGTGAATGCCAATTCTTCCGGTGTCACACTTCTTACAAAATCCAATGATTTTATCCGCCAGTTGATGTGATGATTCATGACTAATGGAGAGTCGCTCGGGACATGGATCTTATTGACCTTCATTCGAAGCCCATTGTCTGCACGCTCACAAAGGTTTTTTTCGAGCAGGAAATCAACTATTCGCAGAATGTCCTCGTGGGGAATATCGAAGTTCTGAGACAGGCTTGCTTCGTGCTTTAGATCTTTTATCGATGTGGCGAGCCAGACGATAACGAAACGCCAGTCTGAATAAAAGCGTATCTTATCGTCTTCAGTTAATTCGGAGACCTCACCCAACCTCGATTTTACAGTCTGTCCCTGAGATGCTAATTGCGTGATTCTTTTCTTGTGGTAGTTCTTCAAGTCGTTAGAGCTGGCCTTGGCAAAGAAGAGGAGTTCAAAAAAGTATTCGACTTCCTTTTCCAGCAGACCCAGGAATTTGGTCACGTTCAAGGCATGCTCTTGGCTGAAATCTTTTTGACCACTAAGGACCTGGCTTACGAGGGTAGGGTGTACGTTAAGTTTCTCTGCCATTTTTTTTAACTTGCCTCGCCCTTTGCCCGGTGACGACTTGATAAAATCACTTATAAAAAGCTTGTAGCTTTCATAATTCCAAATACTTACGCCGTTCATCTTTATGTTTACGTGTGAATGCCTAATTTCCATCAATGGAGGAACTACCACG
Organism: Bacteriovoracaceae bacterium; assembly: GCA_035575985.1. Taxonomy (GTDB): domain Bacteria; phylum Bdellovibrionota; class Bacteriovoracia; order Bacteriovoracales; family Bacteriovoracaceae; genus Peredibacter. Next base: position 41,018 of record DATLXC010000002.1, read on the forward strand.
ATTGAAAATGCTAAGGCAGTAATGGTGGCCCTATCGGCTGGGCCTGCAGAAGGCTCGGCCAGCATTTTCCACTCGAAGGGAAAGTTTAAGGCGACCTCGACCACCCAGGACGGTTCACCCTCTGGCGTTACTGAATCCGTGATCGCAAGCTCCATTGTATATGACCTGGGGACAACTTTGTGATTTAAGATTTTAACTCTAAAATGGCTGAAAATGATGACTTTTCAGAAAGAAAAAGTACAGTGCGCAACCTGCAAACAGCATAAATAAACGACGCAAGTGTTTAAAAAAAAATTGAAATCAGTCTAACGAGCGTCTATTATGATTCATGAGTAAAATTAACTTGAGTTAAAATTACTCATGAGTAAAATGAACTCATGTTAACTAAACCCAGGTATCTTTCTCACCTTATAACCGAAGATCTAGAATCCAAAATGGCTTTCATTGGAGGTCCGAGGCAAGTTGGTAAAACGACCCTCGCTTTATCAGTCTTTAATGCCCATACCAAGACAGCTCCCTTTTACCTCAATTGGGATCATCTGTCCGACAGGACCCGTATCATGAAGGAGGAGCTACCACTCTCTCATGGTCAGCTTATTTTTGATGAAATCCATAAGTATAAGTTCTGGAGAAGGATGATCAAGGGTTTCTATGATAAGCACGGAGACACTCAAAAAGTTATTGTCACCGGTTCGGCCAGGCTTGACCATTTTAGGAAAGGGGGGGACTCCTTGCTCGGAAGATATCATTATTATCGGCTTCACCCTTTCAGCTTAAGTGAAATGGCTGCCAAGCCTTCAAAGCAAGACGTGGAGCATCTTCTTAAGTTTGGTGGTTTTCCGGAGCCACTGTTCAAAGGACAAGAAAAGCACTGGCGACGTTGGCAAAAAGAAAGAGTCACGAAAGTAATCTATGAGGACTTGCGTGACCTTCAACAAGTAAGAGAAATCTCTTTGATTGAACTACTGGTAGATTCTTTACCCTCTAAAGTCGCCTCACCCCTTTCCATTGCCTCTTTACGGGAAGACTTAGGAGTCGCCCAACAAACCGTCGCCAAGTGGATAGACACTTTAGACTCCCTCTACCTGACCTTCAGAATTTCTCCATATGGATCTCCCAAGATCAGGGCAGTCAAAAAAGAGCAAAAACTCTACTTTTGGGATTGGTCTATGAACCCCGATATAGGTCAGCGCTTTGAAAACATGGTGGCCTCACACCTGCTAAAATACTGCCACTTCTTAGAAGACAGTGAGGGCTTTAAAATGGAACTCCGTTATCTAAGGGACACTGACAAGAGAGAAGTGGACTTTGTGGTTGTAAAGGATAAAAAGCCCCTGTTTGCCGTTGAATGCAAAGTGAGTGATCGTGAGCTCTCTGGTCATATGGCCTACTTCAAAGAGCGCACAAACATTCCTAAATTTTATCAAGTTCATATGGGTGAAAAAGATTTCGGAGATGCTAAGGTCTCAGGCAGAATTTTGCCCTTTCATCGTTTCTGTGAAGAAGAGAACATGGTCTAAATTTCCTCGTGTGAGATTTAAGTAGTCATAGTGCCTTGATGGGATTCTCAGGAAAGTGCAGGATTACTGTGGAGAACTCAAAAAATTATTCAAGGCCCTCTTGGCCTCATCAAAGCCATGGCCTTTAGAAATAAGAAAGCGAAGTACTTTATCCCGAAGTTTTTGTTTTTCCTTAAAGTCTGTAGGAATTTCTTTGCATCTCAGCTTTTTTTGAACCAACTTCTCCAAGCTATCCTCATCCGAAAACCCAAGTTCATCTGTGACATTAGTAAACTCTTCAGATTCGAACTGAAGCTTTTCCATATTTCCACGCTTACGGATTTTATCTTCTGATTCTCCCTTCATCATCCATTTACGGATAAACAGGCGGCGATAGCTGGCTTCCTTGAGCAGACCCTTATTTTTCAAGGCCTCTAGCACTTCATCGATCTCGTGAGGGAGATTGTCTTTCTTTGAACGCAGTTTCTGCCTGAGCTTGAACTCAGAGTAATCCTGGCGGGCAAGAAGGTGAATGCTGTAGTTGTAAATTCTTTGATTCATAGTTGTAAAACAAACAAGGCCCCGGAGGGCCTTGTCAGCATTTTATTGAATTTTCTTAGAAGCCTTAGTTGGCTTTTCATCCTCAATCTCACCAGTCGTCATATCAACGTTGGTAACGATTCCAGTCTTCCCGATGTTGTGCTTGGCGAGCACCTTACCGCGAATCTCTTCCATCATAGCGGGATTGAGCTTCAAGAATTCCTTAGAAGCTTCACGGCCTTGACCAAGTTTGCCATTGTTGTATGAGTACCAAGAGCCGGCCTTCTCAACAATACCTTCATTGGCAGCTACATCTAAAAGATCGCCTTCCTTAGAAATTCCCTGACCATACATAATGTCGAATTCAACTTCACGGAAAGGAGGAGCAACTTTATTCTTAACGATTTTAACTTTAGTGCGGTTACCAGTTACGACATCGCCATCCTTGATGGCACCAATACGGCGGATATCCATGCGGACTGAAGCGTAGAACTTTAGAGCGTTACCGCCAGTAGTTGTTTCGGGGTTTCCGAACATCACACCAATCTTCATACGAAGCTGGTTAATAAAGATTACTGTACAGTTTGAACGAGAGATTGAACCAGTAAGCTTACGAAGCGCCTGAGACATCAAGCGAGCTTGCAGACCCATGTGTGAATCACCCATGTCGCCTTCAAGTTCAGCTTTCGGAGTAAGAGCAGCAACTGAGTCAACAATCAAAAGATTAACTGCACCAGAGCGCACAAGCATATCTGTGATCTCGAGGGCCTGCTCACCAGAATCTGGCTGAGAAATAAGCGTATTTTGAATATCTACCCCAAGATTGCTCGCATACTTAGTATCGAGAGCGTGTTCAGCATCTACGAAAGCCACAGTGCCGCCGGCCTTCTGGCATTCAGCTGCGATATGAAGTGTAAGTGTTGTCTTACCAGAAGACTCCGGTCCGTAGATTTCAATGATACGACCTTGCGGAATACCACCGATTCCAAGGGCAAGATCCAGTCCGAGTGCGCCGGTAGAAATAGAAGGCATTTTCTCTTCTACTTGATCGGTGCCGAGGCGCATGATAGCACCTTTACCGAATTGCTTTTCAATCGTGGCCAGGGCCAGATCGAGTGCTTTTTTCTTGTTAGCTGAATCAGCAGTGTTTGTAGTTGTAATGGCCATGAGGATTCTCCTTCTCTCTATAAAAACGTTTATGAAGGTGTGTGTTATTCATTCAAGCTAACATCGACCTTCGTTTTCGACAAATGAATTCATGCAATTTTTACGGAAAATTTACGGAAGCGCAAGGATTTGAATTATTTGCAGTTTTAACGTGAAGAGTTAAAAAAATTTCTGAAAAAGTAGGATAGTAATTCCGGCATATAGACCACTAATAACATCGTCAGTGATTGTGCCTACACCATGATGTAGACGATCAAAATATGAGGCTGGCCATATTTTTACGATATCAAAAAAGCGAAAAACTATGAAAACTTGAAAGAGACTAAGCGGGTCTATCTTCATGACAAAACCCCAGGTGATTAACATACCAATGACTTCATCTATCACTATCCATTGTGGGTCATGTAATCCATGTAAATTTTGAATTCTTTGAGTCACAAGTACTGCTGCAACGTAGATAACAAAAGTCAGCGCAAATAAACTATATATATTGAATTCAAGGTAATGAAGGAGCAGAATGAGGGGCACTGTTGCAAGGCTTCCCATTGTGCCGGGAGCTTTAGGAAATCTTCCAGTGTAAAACCAGGAAAGGAAGATGACAGACAGGCCTTTGGGGCCCTGATTATTTTGATCTTTCATAGAATTTACGTTAGTTTGCACAAAAGATAACTTTAAACACTATTCCTGAGATTGGCAAAAAATGATTCATCGTCCCGGCTACCTCTCTGAATATGATTTTAACTGGGAAACATTCGATGTTGTCTGCAGTGGTAAGTCGTCACTCGACGCTACCAATTATCTTACTGAACTTTATGATCGTAATCAGGTCGCCAATTTTCTAAATGGATATGGCTTTGATATCAGTGACCCGGTTCAGAATGCTGAGCTCTTTGGAATTTTTCAGGAAGCCTTGCAATTCATAAAGCGTTATTTTTTAAAAGAGGGGAATGCTGAGGGATTGGACCTTAAAGTTCCAAGCTACCTTTATACCATTACAAATATCACTGAACTCTTCCTGGCCGCCACTGGCCATTCTAGTTTCAAGCTTAAGACAGAGGAATCTCTCTGGGCCGGAGTTATCCTTAAAGTCATGCACACCATCCTGCATACTGATAAAGATCTCCGTTATCGATATTTCTCTACAGTGCAGCAGCAGATCTTTGATCGCTTTTATAAATTCATTCATAGGGATGAACAAAATCGGCTCTATCTTAAGAATGAGCACGGAGGGATGACAATTCCTCTTTATGATTTTCAGACCAAGGCCAAGAAGACCCGCGACTCAATCATCATCAAACTTCTTCACAAGCAGGAGAACGTTGCTGAAGAGCTTTTTGATAGAATTGGCGTGAGGATCATTACTTATAATAAGCTTGATTCCTTAAGGGTCATTAAGTTCCTGCATAAGAATTATGTGATCATGATTAACAATATCAAGCCCAGCCGTTCACAGAACTCGCTGGTTGATTTGCCACTCTTGCGTAAGCGAATGTTTACTCTTTATAAGGCATCGATCCGGAAAAATTTCCCTGAAGAAACCTTCTATCAGGAATTAAATAACTTGATCGAAGACTGCGCACCTAATAATACATCTCATGATAATCGACATACATCTGATGAATACAGGGCGATTCATTTTACTGGAAGACAGCTAATTAAGTACAAGAACCCTTTTATGGCCTCGTTCAATGAAGTAAGGAAGCTGGCCCTGAGGGATAAGGAAAACCCTGTTGCACAGTCGTTGCTTCACCTTGATACTTCAGCCATTTCACGCGATATACGGTTCTTCTATCCATTTGAAGTACAATTGACTGATTATGAAAGTCATATAAAGAACACCATGGGTGAAGCTTCACATAACGAATACAAAAAATCCCAATTGCGTTCTGCTATGAAAAGAATTTTCAGGCCGATCCTGGAACTCAAAGAAATTAGATTAGATTGATCCTAGTAGTTTCCATCAGCTATTCACTTCATATACTGATTGTATGGAGCCCCTGAATAAATCAGGCTTGATTAGAAATGTAATGTTGATGAATAAATAACTCTATCCTCTCATTAATCATTTCAGGAAAATCTACCTGAGGAACATGCGACCCATCTTTCATAAAATAAGTCTCAGCCTTTGGAATAATAGAGGCAAGTGTGCGCTGTAAGTGATTAGGAATCACGTTATCAAGATGCCCGCCTATTACTAATGATGGAACCTGAATGCGATCAAGGCTCACAATAATATTTTGCCTGGTCATTTCGCTGAAAAGTTGAAAAAAGACTTCTGGTCCAAGCTGCCCGATACGATTGAGATAGACTTCAATATACTCTTTAGAAACTTTCTTCTTATTGAACCCTGTATCGTGAATGATTTTGCGAACAATGGGATTGAGTCCAGTGGTCGTCCAGAACTTCTTGATGAATTCGGGATATTTATCTTTCAGGTTCATCATGATGGGAGTTATAAATTCCATTAAGTTGGTATCGAACATAACGCCTTCAACAGGCATAAATGTCCCTGAAATGAGTACAAGGCCGGAAACGAGTTCCGGAAAGTCTTTGGTGAGCTGAAGGCTTACGTTAACACCCATGCTATGGCCAAGCATGACAGCTTTTTTTACCCCGTGAAACTTACAAAGGTCATTGATGTCTATCGCCATTTGCTTAAAGGTTATCTTGTGAATATCGGCACTGGTGGATTGGAAGTGACCTCGGTAATCATGCAAAATTACCTGGAAGCCTTTTTTGTCAAAATATTCGGCCTGGTATTTCCAATGAAGGTTGCTGCAAACAAGACCATAATTAAAAACCAGTGTTGGTTTTGTAAGATCAACCTTCAGGAAGTTCTTCACGTAGAAGATCTGTTCGTCGTCTGAAGTCTTGAAAAAATTAGCATCATTTATCTTAAACATAATTTTACTTCATTAACTTTGTGACTCTCTCAATGACAGGAAGGCGATGGGAGCCTTTTTCAATGAGGGTGGCCAATTTTTGATTCAATATTTCTTTCTTCGAAGGTCTTTCGGTTAAGGCGAAAGCAATGATCTTGATAACCGTATTACCTATGGTAATAGTATCACCTGCCTTGATCTTACGGATGGAGGTCGTGCGCTTTCCATTGATCAGGTAAAATGAAACTTCCTTTTGAGGATGAACCAGCAACTCTTTTTCCGGGATCTCAATCATTAAATGTGAACTGAGAAGTCCTGGATCAGCAATGGATAAATCCGCAGACTCGCTACCAATATAAACTTCGTTCTTATGGTATTGGAAGCTCGTCTTTACATTTAAGTCAGGGCTTTGAATTATTTCGAAATGAATCATGATTGATGGTCCTCTCAGATAGTATCGAGGATTTTCTGGTCTTTTGCGAGTCTTTCGAAATGCGGAGTCAGAAGTTCCGGCCGGGTTTTTGCCAGGCCTTCCAGGTCTTGAACAACTTTTTCAAGTATATCTGTATGGGTCAGGAAGTTTGCCAGTTTCTTTGTTGTTACTGTTCCTGATTGATCCACTCCGAAAATATCGCCTTCACCCCTGAATTTAAGATCTTCTTCGGCAATGACAAATCCATCGAGATTGCTTTCGAGTACTTTGAGGCGGTCAAAGGCTTCAGGAGAGACATCCTTATCAAGGACTAAGAAGCAGAAACCGGGTTTCTCTGCACGGCCAACTCTTCCTCGAAGCTGGTGCAGCGAACTTAATCCGAAACGTTCCGGGTTATAAATGCTCATGACCGTGGCGTTTGGTATATTGATACCGACTTCAATAACTGAAGTTGAAACCAGGATATTGATTTTTTTATCCCTGAAGGCCTGGATGACTTGTTCTTTTTCTTCGGACTTCATTTGTCCGTGTAATGCTTCGACTTTGAATCCCTTGAATGTTTCCTGATAGCGCTTGAGACTTTCTTTTACATTCTGAATATCCAGAGTTTCGCTTTCATCAATGGCAGGAAAGACAAAATAGGCTTGTTCACCCATCTTGAGCCTGACCTTGACGAATTCTACGTATTTTTCGTAGTTCACTTTTTCAGTGATTCTGGTTTTGATTGGCTTTCGCCCTGCAGGCATAGTTTTAATGGATGCGATATCCAGGTCGCCGTATTGTGCAAGGCTTAGAGTTCTGGGAATAGGGGTCGCGGTCATGATGAGGCAGTGAGTTCCCTTACCCTTGGCAACAAGCTTCAGGCGTTGTTCGACTCCAAACTTGTGTTGCTCATCAATGATGGCCAAGCCCAGGTTTTTGAATTCAACACTTTCCTGGAAAAGTGAATGGGTTCCGATGACAAGTTGAGTTGTTCCAGAGGCCATACCCTTGGCCATGATTTTGCGCTCTTTTGCCTTAGTAGATCCCAGGAGCAAGGAAATTTGCAATTCAGAGTCTAGAGCCCCGAAGCTTTCAAAATGCTGCTGGGCCAGTGCCTCAGTAGGACACATGAGTGCAACCTGAAAACCGTTTTTAATGGCAAGCATGGAAGCGAGGTAGGCCACTATGGTTTTTCCGCAACCAACATCACCTTGAACCATTCTCATCATTGGATGACCGGAGGCCATATCCTTGCAGACTTCCTTAAAGACTTTTACCTGATCATCAGTCAGGGTAAATGGAAGCGATTTAATGACTTTATTTATGTGAGCTTCAGTGACTTTTATTACTGGAGCTTCTTTGCGCTTAATAAAACTGCGTCTGGTCTGGATTTTTAGCTGGTCCTCAAGAAACTCTTCGTAAATAAGTCGCTTTTCTGCAGAGTCTTTTAATTCGGGGCGGAAGTTTATGGATGGAATCCGCCCGTGGATTATCTTGAAAGCTTCTCCAAGGGTAAAATCCTTGTCATATCCAAGTTCCGGCAGGGTTTGCGGGATGTTTTGCCAAAGGGGTGAAGGGATAAGATCAAAAATTTTCTTGATCAGATTTCCACTGATCTTATTTACGGTCGGATATTCGAGGATGTAACCGGGTGACGTTTCAGTGGTGATGATTTGGGGATTAATGACTTGTTTTTGGGCCTTGTATTCCTGGCACATGCCTAAGAATGTGATTTTTTCCAAACCTTCAATTTGTTTTTTTTGATTTGGGTAAAGATTAAACCAGCGAAGGCTCATAGTCTCCGAAGAGAGGTCATCCTTAACAACGATATAACCATTGAAGAGCATGATATTGCCCTTACCTCGGCGTCCGAAAGCTGGCTTGATGTCCACGTGCAGGACTTTACCTGAACCTTTGATGTACTGATTTAATTGAGCTTCAGAAAATGGCTGCAGCGATGGCATTTTATGGATGCGCAAAGGGAGGATCCACAACAATTGATGCAAAGTCGAAATGCCTGCATCTACCAGCTTTAAAACCGTTGGTGATGGAGTCTTACCAGAGAGGGAAGTTAAAGGGGAGTGCCAGCTAAGTTCAGCTGTATTTAATGTCTTGGACTGCATAGGTCAAATCACCTTTAGGCGCCTTCACCACGATATCATCTCCTACTTCTTTGCCGATCAGCGCTCGGCCAAGTGGAGAGTTGAATGAAATCTTGTTTGGGTCTGTCGCAGCCTCGTCTTCTCCAACTAATTGGAAAGTAAGCTCAATATCTTTTTGATTATCAAATATTGTAACGGTGGCTCCAAAAACAATTTTCTCAGTGCTAAGTGTGGAGACATCGATAACCCTGGCGCGCGCAACTTTACTTTGTACATCGAGAATCCGGCCTTCAATCAATGACTGTCGCTCTTTAGCTGCATGGTATTCAGCATTTTCCTTAAGATCTCCGAGTTCACGTGCTTCGGAAATTGCTTTCTTTATTGCTTCACGCTCAACTCGAATGAGATTCAAGAGCTCGTCTTCAAGCAATTTCTTTCCCAACAATGTCATTGGACATTCACTCATATCTTTCCTTAAGGTCTCTTTTTATTTTTTAAATAAGGCCTGGGCCCGGGCCAAGGTATCCTGACGCTGTTTTTCAGCCTCATTATAGGAAGTAGCGACCTTAAAGTAATCACAAAAATTGGCTTTTTCCTTGTCAGGAACCCGGTCAGCCTGTGTTTCCCGACATTCATTATAAGATTTTGGATCGAAAAAATGGCACATTTTACAACACCTGATGTCAGCCATACAGCCCGGACAGGTATCAGATCTACTGACCATTATCTTAAAAGTATCAGAAAGTGCTTTTCCACATTTATGACATTGAAGTGACATTTAAAACTCCTTACCTACACCTACACCAAGTCCCAGACCTTTTGAAGGGTCAGTAGGTGCAAAGAATATTTGGGGAGTATTTCGCTTGTTGTATTCCTCGACTGATTTAATAAGCAGATGCTCATTGTTATATTGATTAGTCTTAGAAATTAAGTAACTTACAGCAATCATTGTGGCCCCACCAAAAATCAGAAAATTGCGGCCTGTCAGAGTTTCGTTCTTCCCCTCATTGGTACGCAAAACTCCACCTAAAATCATGGCCGAGCCTAAAGTACTTAGGGCAGCACTTTTCCATGTTGGACGGTTGTTTTCTTGATATTGATCGAGTAACTCTTTAGAAACGGCATCCTTCTCAAGATAATACCGGAGACCCTCGCCTCGATTGTTATTACTCACGTCTACCAGGACTTCCTGATAATTAATGGAGGCCACACGGCTACACGTCTCGGCGGTGTGCGCCAGAGAGGGGAGTAATAATAATAGGACTAAAGTGGTTTTCATATCTTTGTTCTCTGTGCATTTTATCTTACCATCATATAAAAAGCGACCCACAAAACTATGGATTTAATTAAGACCGGCCGAGGCATTTCAAAGACCATAAAAAACGTATCACGTTTTCGTGAGATTCTTACCGTATTAAGTCGGCATGGTTTTTCAGAACTCATTGTTAAATCAGGCCTGAGCAAAATTATCCCTGGTTTTGTACTTCCTACAAGGGTTTCTGAACTTCAGCGTGAAGACCTTTCAAGTGAAGAATGGTGGCAAATCTTCGGAAGTCAGATCCGCTTAAGTTTTGAAGAACTAGGACCCAGCTTCATAAAGCTCGGTCAGCTGATGGCCACCAGGGAAGATATTCTTGATCCCGTAATGATCAAGGAATTGAAGCTTCTTCAGAATAAAGTCAAGGGTATCCCATTTGAAATGGCCCAGAAGGTTATTGAAGATAGCTTGGGCAAAAAACTTGAACAAGTTTTTGCTGAAATTGATCCGGTTGCAATTGGTACTGCTTCGATTGGTGTAGTCTACAAAGCCAAACTTCATGATGGGCAGAAAGTCGTCGTTAAGGTCAGGAGACCTGGAATAGCCAAGACCATCCTGACTGACTTTGAAATTTTATTATTCATCATTCAAAAAGTTGAAAAAGTTTCTTCTGAAATCCGTTTCCTTGGGATGTCCAAGATGATTTCTGATTTCTTCAAGAGTACACAGCAGGAATTAAATTTCCTGGTGGAAGGACAGAATTGTGAAAGGCTGAAAAAGAACCTCGAGGTCATAGATAAGGATGGCTACCTGGTTGTTCCCAAAGTCTATCGTGAGTTCAGTACACAGGAAGTGCTGGTACTGGAATTCCTCGAAGGAAAGCCTTTCAATGAATTTCACTCTCTTGAACAGCTAGGCCCAGATATGGTGGAAAAGCTGGAGAGAAGTATTGAACTATTTACTCATACACTTCTTGCAGACGGTTTCTTCCACGCAGATCTTCATGGAGGAAACTTCTTCGTCCTGAATGACCGCAGGATCGGAATAATTGATTTTGGATTGATGGGAACCCTTAGTAAGAAGAACCGTGCCAACCTGGTCGCCATTCTTTACTCAGTGATTACCTATAATTTTGATAATCTCGTGTATGAATTCCTGGAAGTGGCAGAGTATGAAAGTGTTCCGGATCATGAAGAGTTAATCCGGGATATTAAAGATTCGATTTCTCCCTATATCGGCTTGAGTGTCAAAGAAACTAATATGACGGAACTGGTGCGAAACCTCGTCAAGACCTTGAGTAAGCATGAACTCTATCTGCCTCGGGAATGGTTTATTATTTTCCGTGCCCTCGCCACTCTTGATGGGGTTGGTAAGTCTATTGGACTTGATTTAAATATCTTCAAGGTCCTTGAAAAAGATTTGCCCAACCTGGTTAACGAACTACTTTCTTCAAAGAACACGCAAGAAGAGCTGATGTGGGTAGCAAAAGATGTCGTTACCTCGCTTAGAATCCTTCCAAAGCATCTCAAATGGTTCCTGAAAGAGACTTCCCGGAATGGTTATTCAATGGAAATCAGGGTCCGGGACCTTGATAAATTTTCAAAAAGCATGGCCCGTTCTTTCTTCGTTCTTGGTCTCTCACTTCTGGCCTGTATCTTCATCCTTTGTGGAACCGTCTTTGTCAGGGATATAAGCGTCTATCATCTCTATGATATACCTCCCTTAACATGGATATTCTGGGGTGCTGCGGCCTACTTCCTTGTACGTATTACAACTCTAAAAAAGTTCTGAAATTAGATACTATCGAGTCCACTCAGGAAAAACGGCTTAATTTCTCCTAATTCCTCAAATGGTCCAGGCCCCATAACACCCCGGAGGAATTCTTCGGTGGAAAGCATGAGAGTTTCCTGGTTGAAATCAAAGAACACTTCCTGCTTCATTATATTTATGTTCCTGATTTCCATAAGACCCTGGGTGTATGCATGGATAAATTCTGTAAAGTGCTTGAGATCTCCGGTGGCCATCAAGAATTGGTAATGATCATGCTCGGTCTCTATCAGGGGTGCGCCAAGCCAGACTTTTCCATAAGCTCGTGCAGCTTCCAGTAGTAGTTTCAGGTCACCGCTACTTCCGTACTCATAAATGATACCTTCCAGGTCCTGGCCCTTGTTCATAAAGAAGTAATTTACAATTCTTCCTTCTTTTTCTTCAATCAGGAGATCAGCAGATGTTATTTTTCCAAGCAGGTTCCAATCTGTCTCTGTACGATCAAGGGTCTGATAAGTTTTTGCAAATGAGTTTTGATAGAGTTCCTTTATTTGGCCTTGCTGGGAATTTGATAGCTTTCCATAGGAAGTTTGGATGAGATTTTTATTCTGAGTACCCTGTTTGATCAATTCAAATTGTCCCCCACAAAGTGTGAAGCCATACTTGCTATAAAGCTTTTCCTGATCACTCCATAAAATAAAAAAACAGGTGTCACTTCTTTTTTCCGCTAACACATCCTGCAGCAAGAGTTGAAAATGACCTTGCCCCCTGTGATTTTCATCAACAGCGATACCTCCCAACATACAAATGTTGAAAAGCTGATTATTTATTTGGAGGTTTCGCTCTTTCACTCCTATATGGGCCAGCACTTTTTCATTCTCATCTACAAGGATGAAACAATTATGATGATTTTCTTTCTCTATAAGAGGAGCAAAGTCGATTTTGAAGGATTGCGCTGGTGGATAATGAAAGGATTTCTCTATAAGATGTATGGTTTCTTCAACGCATGAAGGATTTTCTCTTAATGTTGTAATCCGGGGGAAATTTTTGCCCATGCATAAACCTCTATGATTTCAATATTTTAGCTACTGTTTAGACCACCTGTCGATATTATTTACAATTCCTATTAAGTCTTTTTGCAGATTGTCGAAATGTTATTCACGCAGGTCATGTACGACTTACGTTGCTCCTCTCATGGATTGAGAACGAGTAAAGCCCAATCAAGGAGGATTTATGGGTTTAAGGATTAACACCAACGTTTCTTCGCTAAATGCGCAAAGAAACTTAGGTCAGACAAGAGGCGCTCAGCAGAAAGTGCTCGAGCAATTATCATCAGGAAGTCGTATTAACCGTGCAGGCGATGATGCTGCAGGTTTGGCGATCTCAGAAAACTTAAAAGCACAGATTCGTGGTTTAGGTCAGGCAGAAAGAAACGCCCAAGACGGTGTCTCTTTAGTGCAGATCGCTGAAGGAGCAATGGGAGAAGTGAGTAACATCATGATCCGATTGCGGGAATTAGCAGTGCAAGCTGCTTCTGACACCATCGGGCCCACAGAAAGAAAATTCCTGAACGTGGAATTTGAACAGCTAACATCAGAAGTTGACCGTATTGCTAACTCTACTGAGTTCAACCGCGTTCCACTCCTGAATGGTACTGGTTCAGTATTCGACATCCAGATTGGTACTCGAAATGATCCTTTAGCAGACAGATTGACCTTCGATGCTTCGTCAGCTGACGTAAACATCGCGGCTCTTGGTCTTAACCTGGCTTCAGTGTCAGACAAGATCTCTGCTCAGAACTCTCTGGCCGCTATCGACCAGGCAATTCAGAGTGTTTCTGGTATCAGAGCTGACTTCGGTGCTCTTCAGAACCGTCTTCAGTCGACAATTAACAACATCCAGATAAGTAATGAAAACTTGTCTGCAGCAAATTCTCGTATCAGAGATACAGATATTGCTTCAGCGACTTCAGAACTTACGAGGACGAATATCTTGATGCAAGCAGGTACTTCAGTGTTGGCCCAGGCAAACCAGTCTACGACTAATGCCATCAGCCTCATTAATGCCGCTTCTCAGGGATAAATTCCCTGAGATGGTATTAGGTCATTGAATGTAAAACGAATCCTGCAAAACTTGTAGTGGGTGTACTAAGAGTTTAGTGGATAGGTTTTGGTTTTTGTATCTAGGTTTTTTAATAATAACAACACATGTGGACATGATGTCCGCAAAATGAACATGGAGGTTCAGTATGCAAACAAAGGATTAACAAATGGGAATACGTATTAATACGAACGTTGCCAGTCTTGCGGCTCAACGTTCATTGGGAATAACTAAGAATAACTTGGACAGCAACCTCAGGAAGTTGTCCAGTGGTGAAAGAATAACTCGTGCCTCTGACGACGCGGCTGGCTTGGCAATAAGTGAAAAACTTAAAAGCCAGATCCGGGGACTCAGACAAGCTAAAAGGAACTCAGATGATGGCGTATCATTGGTCCAGACAGCCGAAGGCGGCCTTAACGAGATTTCTAACATCATCATTCGCCTCAGGGAGCTTTCTGTCCAAGCGGCCTCTGATACTGTCGGCGATACTGAAAGAGGGTATTCGAACATTGAATTTCAGAACTTGCTTGAAGAGATCCAGCGTATCTCAAAAGGTTCAGAATTCAACGGACGGAAACTTCTTGATGGAACGGGCGGATTGGTCGAAATCCAGGTGGGGATTCATAATGATCCCATCAACGATCGACTTAAGTACGACTCGTCTATCGCAGACGCCAGCCTTGAAAGCCTTTCTCTCACTGGTGAGGGGATTGCTTATAAAGAAGGCGCACAGTTATCATTGTCCAAGCTGGATAATGCGTTACTACGGATTAACGGAACCCGTGCTAACTTGGGTGCACTACAAAACCGACTGCAATCAGCAAGTAATACCCTTGCGATTACAGAAGAGAACTTTAGTGCAGCTAACTCCCGAATTCGTGATGTAGATGTAGCTCTTGAAACAGCTGATATGGCGAAGAATAACATTCTGAACCAAGCAGGCGTCTCAGTGCTCTCTCAAGCGAACCAGGCTCCGTCGATGGCCTTGAAACTGCTCTCTTAAACACACCCACTCACCTTGCTCCGAATGGAGCAAGGTTTTCTTTTTCCTTTTTTCCAAACCACCTGATAATATAGGCCATGAAGAAAACCATTCTGATCTTTGGAGTTTCATCCTTCGTAGGTTCAAATCTCGCGCAAATGCTGGGTGATGAATACCGAATAGTAGGAACTTACAATAAGACTCCAGTGGATATCCCTGGCGTAACTTGTGTACCGTTAGATGTCCTGAAAAAAGATAATGTCTTTAAGGTCCTTTCCATCTTCAAGCCTAATTTTACAATCTATGCCGTAGGCATGAGTTCCCTTACTGAATGCTTGCGTAATCCAAAGAAAGCCGATGCCCTGAATTCAGCAGGAGCTTCCAATTGTACTATGGCAAGCGAACGGTTCGGCTCCAAGTTCATTTACCTTTCCTCATGTTATGTGTTGGGAGGTGCAGATACAGTGTACAAGGAATCAGATACTCCTTTTCCCAATACCGTATATGGAAACTCACTATCCTCCACTGAGTTTTATGTCCAGCGGTCATGCCTGAACTATCTCATTCTCAGGTGTGCGCCTCTCTATGGCAGGAGCTACAATCCTCTTCACCCGAATTGGTTTGAGATGCTACAGACTTCTCTTGCAAAGAATGTCGGGATTCCCGCAGATGATGAAGTCTGGACCGGATTTCTGGATGTGTATGTCCTGGCAAAAATTGTGAAGTCGATGATCCATTTCGGAGTCACCAATAAGCTTCTGCAAGTGTCTTCCAATAACTCAATGACAAGGTTTGAATTTGCGAAGGCTTATGCAAAAGTATTTAAGAAAGATGCTAATCTGATCCAGCCTTCAAGTGGCACATTTCCCATAGACAGGAACCAAGGCAAGGCAGTCGTTGCAAATCTATTTTACAAGCTAGATGTATCTAATCTGGAGAGTTTATTGGGAGTGAAAGTTCCCTCAATAGAGGAATCTCTCTTGCTTACTTATCAAAGATTTAATGCTGGAGTTTAGCGGGAAGAGTTTTTAACAAACTCAGTGAGATAATATTTTACGAGAGGCTCAATTTCTATCGGCTCACCCTGAAATCTCCATGAAATAGTATTGAAAGGACCTACGTGGGCCTTGATTTCATGAATTGCGTGAACTGATTGGTTTTCATTCGCAAGTCTGGCGGCAAATAACCCGCCATTATTAGACAAAAAGCCGATACTTATCAGATCAGGTGCCCTGCGGGCCACGATAAGTTTCAATGAATTTCGGAATAAGATAAAATCATTCACGGTATTTGAAATACGAAAAACTTTTATTGAACGATGAGCATCCCGGTTTCCACGATGCTGATTGAAAAGTGATACGTAGAATTCAAACCTGTCCTTGAGTTTGTTAACAAAATTCAGGGAGGATTCTTCGAGCAGGCCTTGAGTATTGAGGTGATCATTAAAGCGAATGACGCCGGACTCTTCCATGTTCACTTCTTCAAGTGCCAGAGTTTCTATCCAGGAAACATTTTGATAATCATTTACGTTAATGAATTCCATAACTTCATTGTTTGACGTAAGACCGCTCCCGTCAAGATAAAATAGTCTGGAGTTTAGGAGCTCTTACACTGTAGGAGAGAAAAAAGGTCCGGAGAAGCGGTTTACGGTTTCGCGCCCCTAACAAGTAGGTGGGCGCAATTAGTAATCATTTTAGGCTTCTCACAATCTGACTCAATACTGAGACAGGCAAGCTTGCACACCATGATCAGGGACCGCTCCCGAAAATAAAATCGTAGGGGCGAAACATAATTGGCTTCACCCGGACCCAAGATCATCATACCTCATTTTGTTTGCAGTTGGCATGGGCAAGTTTTAGCTAAATAAGGGTATTTAGCTAACCGACTTCTCCTGTTTTCAGCTGGTTATGCCGCACAAGCTAAATTATTAACTGAGTAATGATGTTGAGTGTTATAATTAATTAAATCCAGAGGGGGCTAAAGTTTTTAGGGTCGTAAGACGATAAATACCTAGCATCCTTTAAGGGGGAATTATGAAGGGTAAATTGATCGCATATCTCAAAGACGAGAAAGGGCAGACCTCCACTGAGTACATTCTACTAGTGGCAGTGGTAGCTACCATCGTTTTTAGATTCCAGAAAGAGATCACCAAGAAACTATTTGGTGAAGGCGGAAACGGCGGTATCTTGAATACCGTTTTAGACGAAAGCAAATTCGGAGATATGATCGAGCGTTAATTCAAGGCTCCTGGTCAACTTCTAGGAGCTTTGAAAATACTCATGCTTGGGTTATCATCTTTGGATGAAACGCAAGCAATGGGGTCAGGCCACCGTCGAATACATCTTCATCCTGTTCATAGCTATTACGCTTGGACTGGAAGTCACTCGCCGTTTCGCGGGATTTTTTCAAGAACAAATGGGTAAAGTAGGACATGTGTTGTCTACTCATCTTGTTGTGGGCGTCTGTCCAAAAAGTTGCTTTTATACAGGTTATTTAAACGGTTCTACGGCTCCGTGATTAATCTTTTTCTTTATAGTTTCATCGCAATTCAACTCTTCATTGTGGCCTGGATAGATCTCAAAACAAAAGTGATTTCTAATTACTGGCACCTCCTCAACCTGTTAGTCGCCATTGTGATCTACGTAGTTCAACCTGATACTTTCAAGTGGGAAGTATTCTTATTCCCCCTGGGCTACGTCCTGACAGGTTTCATGCTCTTCCTGGCCGGCATAATGGGTGCAGGTGATAGTAAGTATCTTGCCTCTCTATGTCTGGTAATTCCCCTGGAATTTCATCTGCCTTTCTTTGAGGCATTGTTGCTGACCACTATGATGGTTGGGGCCCTGCTTCTGAGTAGTCGAATAGTGAAGAACTTCCAGAAATTACGTGCCTATGCCTGGACACGCTATTGGCAAGGAATCAAAGATGTTATTAAATCTGAGTTCAGTTATGCCCCTGTAATTTTCCTGGCATGGATTTACTTAGGAGTTAGCCTATGGGTCTGAAAAACCAGAAAGGCCAGACGATGGTTGAATACATGCTACTCATGGCAGTTTCGGTGTCTTTGATTATTACCTTCCTGAACAGTGATTTCGTAAAGAAAACATTTGGTACAGGCGGGAAGCTAGGTATGATGATCAAAGGGAATAATCAATTTTCATATCGGCACGCCTTTGCAACAAATCATCCCCCCGATATACCGCGGGAAAACAAAGACGGCAAATCCCATCCATCCTATTACCAGGATAATGGTGATACCCGGTTTTTTGGACCGAAGGACCCTTATCCAAGATGAAAAACTGTAATCAGCGTGGTCAATCAACGATTGAATTTATTTGTGCCTTCTCCTTCGGAGTTTGCCTTATATTCATGGTTTTTAATTCGTCATTAAATTATTGCACAGGATACCTGGTTCACTATGCAACTTTCATGGCCAGTAGAGTGTATTTAGTCTCTGGTAACTCCTCAGGTACACCTCAAGCCCCTGGAGGTTCAATGAATGGTTCGCAAGATGACACCATAGCAACCTATGCAAAGTACAAACTTGATGGATTTAAGGTTGGAGTAGATAAGTTTTCAATAAATGAATTAAAACCTGGCATGCCCGCTAATGAGTATATGACAGTAGGTACCAAGACAATATTTGATATGCGGATAGATGCCATTGGACAGATTACCGGAGAAAGTACTCTTGAGATGGTTTCAGAATCATTTCTTGGTCATGAACCTACCAGAGCCCAATGTGCAAACAGAACCTGTTTCGGTATCACAAATGTTGGCGAATCATGTGAGAACGGAATGGACATAACCCTCTACGATGATGGTTGTTAACATGAAAAATAAACAGTCTGGTCAGGCATTAGTTGAACTCATTATCTTCTTACCACTTATGTTTGCTCTTTATGGCATGATAAGCGGCTTTGCCAGTGCCATTTACGGTTCCATTAACCAGCAGAAGATTACCCGTGGATACTTCTATTTCCGTATTAATGGAAACTCCATGGTTCCTAAGGCAGCTATGGATGTTGCCAACGATTGGAAGAAATTTGGCATGTTTTACATTGGCTGGATGCAATCCATGCAAGGTGATGAGCCGATTGCCACTTGTTATCAAGTCACTATTCCTAATTCCCCTCCAAGCGGTGACACTTGCGAAGTCGCTTATGACAAAGATACCACCCAGTTTATCAGAGTCGGGACGGTTTATGGTCTTTGTGGGGCTACCTTTGCTAAGGATCCGAGCAGCCCAACCTTTTTTATAATGCCCGATGCAGATGGTGCAAGTTTCAGGGAAGCGATTGACTTAAATAGTTGCTTAATTCAATAGGTAATTTGTTCCTTCACCACTAAATTTAAAATCTGTTATTATTAAGCTATCGAAACTCCATTCAAAGTTTAGGATGAACAATGAATAGTCGGGCCTTTACAACTAGTTTAATGTTAGCTGGCGTAGCTGTGTTTATGATCTGGTCATACATCAATAGTCGAGAGACAGAATTGGTAAGTGAATACGGACACATGACACCAGTTGTGGTAGCGCGCGAAGATATCAAGGAACTTGAGATCATCGACGATCGAAAAGTTACTCTTAAAAACGTTCCGGCAAAATACCAGATGCCTGGACACTTTAAGCGGGTGGAAGATCTTTATAACACCATCGCAGCAGTTCCAATTAAAAAAGATGAGCAGATTACAAGTCCACGGGTGACTTATCCTGGAGCCCAGTCTGGTCTTTCGCGACAGATTTCCATTGGTAAAAGGGCACTTTCAATCCAGGTAACGGAGAGTGGCGCCGTAAGCCGACTGCTTAAGCCTGGTGACCGTATCGATATCCTTACTCTTGTGGATTATGCTGCAGGCAAGAAGGAAAAATTAAAAGTTAAGACTGTTTTGCAGGATGTACTCATCCTTTCAACTGGTCTTTTTGTAACCAATTCAGTTCCGGTTATCAATATCAAGAGTGATAACGGTTCCCGCCAAATGAAATTGAATACATATACAAACTACAATACTGTTACCCTTGAACTTACGCCTTTTGAAGTTCAGAAGATGGTTTTCCTGGTTTCTGCTGGTAACGATATTTCTCTTTCTCTTAGAAATAACGATGACAAGACCATCGAACGAATAAGTGCGACACGGCTTTACGATGTATTAGGTGAGGACGCTGCTGAAGCCAAGACTTACTTTGCCGAACAAGCTGCAGGAGCAACACAAAAGAAGGGAGCAGGTGGCCGCTAAGCTTTACTTTCTTTTCAGCCTTCTTATTGTATTCAATCCTCTCGCGCGAGGACAAGAACCTGCGCATGCTTTGGTAGAAAAAGACCTTGAGCTTGCAATGGGTATTGATGTCATTGAAAAACTGGATTTTGATTACAGTACGAAAATCATGATCGGTAACGAGCAACAAGTTAAGCTTGTCCTGATTCCCCAAAGAAGAGAAATCGTCTTTAAGGGCTTAAAGCCTGGTCCTCCAACCACTGTTACAATCCGCGATAACCTGGGCGATCCAAGAGTTCGCTACAAGGTGCTGGTAACTGCAACGGGTAAATCCAATATTGTTTCCCAGCTCCGCGAATTGATCGGGGATGTGGAAGGACTGGAGATAGGAATTAAAGGAGAGAAGGTTTTCGTAGGTGGTGAGATTATTGTACCGGATGACATTGGACGAGTCTCAAAAGTTCTTGCCAGTTATCAGGAAGTTTTGACATTGATTGAACTTTCCCCCCAGACCCAAAGGGTTATCGCCAAGAAGATGAGTGACGAACTTGCCAGGAACAACCTTAAGGATGTTACTGTTCGGGTTGTAAACAAGACGTTCTGGCTGGAAGGTGTTGTAAGCAGCAAGGATAAAAAAGAACTTGCAATCATTATCGCAAAAGCTTACTTGCCTCCAAAAATCCATTCACTTTCTTCCGGGGACAACCGCTTTGCCACTCCAGGTGATGCCTCCGACATTATTGACTTCATCGCTATCAACGAAAAGAAAGATCCGCAGCCTGCACCTAAGATGGTGAAGCTTTCTGCACAATTTGTGGAACTTGCAAAAAGTTATAACAAGGTCTTTGCATTTAAATGGGCACCCTTAATGGGAGAAGACGGAAGTTCAATAGCATTTGGCCAGACAAGCGATGGCAATATCACTTCCAAGTCTTCAGGTACCCTGAGTGCAACTATCAGTAACCTTTTTCCAAAACTTAACTCTGCAAAGAATGCTGGTTATGTTCGTGTCATACAATCAGGTATGGTAATTACCCGCGACACTAAACCTGGCCAGATTGAAAAAAAGACTACAATTCCGTTTGCTGTGGGAAGTGGAGAGTTTACGAAAGCTTCTACAGCGGATGTCCTTTTCAAAATAGATATAACTCCCAAGATTTTGGAACAAGAAAAAGTGGAAATGGCCGTAAACATAAGTGTTTCCCTTCAGGTCGGATCGGGAAATACACCTATCACCACCAATAATTCAATTAGTACCAATATCGTTATTAAGTCCAAAGAGTCTGCTGCCATTGGCGGTATTGTGCAGAATCAGTCTGCCACTGAGTATGATAATGAGCCAGCTTCCACAGCTACCGCTGGTGGCGCTCCGACATCACCACTTTTTCGCCTATACAGGTCTAAGAGTTATGTAACGAATAAAAGTCAGTACGTAGTTTTTGTGACTCCTGAAATTATTGAGTCCGCTTCTGTAGGTACAGAGGAAATCCGAAAGAAATTCCGGAGAAGAGAATAAAATGGCCGGTCACATAATTACAGTCATAGGTGGTAAAGGCGGCGTGGGCAAGTCCCAGGTAGCTGCTAACCTTGCTTTTGCCTATGCGGCAGAGTTAAGGGCAAAGACATTGTTGCTTGATTTTGACCAGAAAGCCTGTGGTGACCAGAACATCATTACCGGAATGAAATCCAAGAAAGACCTGAAAGAACTTGCAGAATTCAATGGTGCACTTGATCCAAGATCCATCCAGCTTTTTACTGCTGAACATAAGGCAGGCATTTCATTTATAGGAATGCCTACCGAACCAATTTCTGCTAACCAGATTAATGAAGAAGGTCTGGGTAAAGTACTGAAGGCCATTGTTAATATTTATCCGATCATCATCATAGATGGCGGAAGTGAGCTTTCACCACTTACCTTAAAGGCCCTGGAATTTTCAACCCTGATCTTTATCGTGGCTTCACCAGACGTCTTGGCCGTCAATCAATGCAAGCGCATGTACACAGACCTTTGTACTATGCTCTTTCCTAAGGATATGATTCAGATCCTTGTAAATCAGGCGGTCAATGGACATCCCGTAAGCCCGGACGTTATTGGTAAGCAGATTGGAAAGCCTGTCTTTCACGCGATACCAAGGGATGATGCTGCTTGTATCGCAGCCCTTACAAGATCTACACCAGTTATAGTAGGGGCCAAGACCGCACCATTTGCCATGGGATGTGTGGACCTCGCCCGTAAGATGATTCAAAAGAGCGTCCTCAAGACCCTTGAAAAATTAAACAAGCCTAAGGATGCAGCTGCTCCTAAACCTGCAGGTGGCAGTACTGAAAACACAGAGGCAAGTGAAAAGAAGGCCAAGGATCAATGGACTGAATTAAAGAGCCGGATTCATAAGGCCCTCGTTGAAGAAATGGACCTTAAGAAACAAGATGAAAATGATCCCAAGGCCAAGATCATCCTGCGTGAGCAGACTAAGAAAATGGTCGTTGAACTACTCGGCAAGGAAGATACCAAGACCATCCTGACCAGTCGGGATGAAATGAATAACATTGTAAAAGAAATTCTTGATGAAGCCCTGGGGCTTGGTCCCCTGGAAGATATGCTTAAGGACAAGAGTATTTCGGAGATCATGGTCGTTGGACCTAAGAAAATCTTCTATGAACAAAGTGGTAAGGTTAAAAAGTCAGATGTAACTTTCACTAACGACCGCCAGGTAATGAACGTGATTGAACGTATCGTTGCTCCAATTGGTCGACGTATTGATGAAAAGACTCCCTATGTGGATGCCCGATTAGCAGACGGATCACGAGTGCATGCGATCATCCCTCCCTGTGCTATTGATGGTTGTGTTATCACCATTCGAAAATTCCCTGAGAAACGACTGACCTATAAAGACCTGGTAAAATTCGGCGCCATGACTGAATCAATTGCAGATTTCCTTCGTATCTCAGTTGAGGCACATAGAAATCTTGTGGTCTCAGGCGGTACAGGTTCGGGTAAGACAACATTGATTAACATGCTTGGTGGATTTATTCAGTCTAATGAAAGGATCATTACCTGCGAGGACTCAGCGGAATTGAACTTCCCGCAGGATCACGTGGTTCGACTTGAAACACGCCCACCTTCACTTGAAGGCGATGGCGCAATTGATATTCGTTGTCTGGTTAAACAAACCCTTCGTATGCGCCCTGACAGAATTGTGGTGGGTGAGTGCCGGGGTGGAGAGACCCTGGATATGTTACAGGCCATGAACACTGGTCACGATGGTTCAATGACCACTGTTCACTCCAACACACCAAGAGATGCTATCAGTCGACTTGAAACCCTGGTTCAATATGCAGGTGCCGGTCTTCCTCAGAAAGCCATTAAGGAAATGATAGCTTCAGCAGTACACATGATTATCCAGCAGTCGCGACTTGATGATGGTTCGAGAAAAGTCCTTTATATCACTGAGATCGGTGGTATGCAGGGCGAAGTGGTGACCCTGCAGGATATCTTTACGTACAAGCAGGAAGGCATGGGTAAGGACGGAAAGATTCATGGCAAATTCATGGCTTCAGGTTTCATTCCTAAGTTCATCGAGAAGCTTGAACAGAAAGGTTATAAAGTTCCACGAGGGTTATTTAACAATACACAATAAAGAATATGAAAAATAAACTTTTATTTGCCCTTTATATTTCATTCCTTAGTCTGCCTGCTTTCGGCCGGGACCCGGATTTCTTCCTGGATATCCTTGGTATAAAAGGTATCTTGTTCACACTCGGAACATTGTTCTTTTTTGTATTTTATAAGAACTCAATTAAGATATTTTCCTGGATTGATGACCAGTGCTTTGGCACAAGAGATTATATCCTGAAAAAATTTGAGATTATGTTTATAGAAGTTGACCCAAACAAGATTACATGGATTCTCCTGGGAATGTCGTTTGGATCCGGAATTTTAGTTTTTGGTATCCTTGCCTTCCTGGGAAATATGCCCCTGGCAATTTTCCTGGGTATCGTGATTACAGTGATAGGGTGGAAAATGCCAAGGCCAGTGGTTGATTACTTTGAGAACAAGCGGAAAAAAGCCTATATGCTTCAGATGGTTGATGCCTTGAATCTTATGGCAAATGGGATCCGTGCCGGACTTACGATGCCACAATCAGTAGGTATGGTAGTTGACGAACTTCCTCCACCAGTCAGTCAGGAGTTCAATCTTGTTCTCCAACAGGCCAAAATCGGAGTCCCGCTTGATGAAGCTCTGGAGAACTTAAAAAACCGAATATATACTGAAGATAATGAAATGTTCGTGACCTCTGTAACTATCCTGCGTGAAACCGGGGGTAACCTGGCCGAAACATTCGATACTATTTGTTCAGTTATACGGGAAAGAGTACGCTTACAACTGAAAATCGATACTTACATCGCCTCAGGTAAGATTCAGGCGTATATTATTGGGGCGATGCCTTTTGGAATGATTGTGATGTTTGGAAGCGGGGATCCTGACTACTTCCCTTTGTTATTTGGAACCGTTATGGGAATCATCGCACTTATTGTGATTTGTGGGATGGTTGCCGTGGGTATGTTCTGTATTATGAAGATAATTGATATTAAAGTTTAGGTTAAAATTAACCGATAATAGATAGGGTTTAACTGTCTGTAAAAGGGTGGAATGTTATGAAGTTTTTGCACGGAATCTCTCTCGCTTTGATGACATTGTTAATGTCATCTTTCGCACAAGCAGGAGTGAACTTTAAGAACGGGAATTTTTATATTTCCTACACTGACATTGTCGTACCTGGCGGCGGTAAGAAGCTTGAAATCACAAGGACATATAACTCGAAGTCAACTGATGTTGGTTGGTTCGGATTTGGCTGGGGTAGCGAGTTTGAGACACGTCTCGAGCTTTCTGCTGATGGCTCTGTAGTGGTTCATGAACATGGTTCTGGAGCCAAGACTCGCTTTACACCTAAGACTGCTATTGATGGTATGGCCGCAGCTACCAAGATAATATCTGAGATGAAGAAAAAGACAGCTCTTTCTGAAAAGGCTTCTTCAGAATTGATTGCAAAGCTTGCAGCGAACGCTGAGCTTCGACATACATATGCAATGAACTTTGGGGTCCAGGCTACAATTGCTCCGGGCTCTATCCTTTACTCTGATGACAGAGGACCTCAGGAACTTCACTCTACAAAGGAAGGTTTCCGTCGTACTCACACTGATGGTCGAACCGATTACTTCAATGCTGAAGGACAATTGGTTAAAATT
The DNA here is from genome assembly GCA_035575985.1 of Bacteriovoracaceae bacterium. Taxonomy (GTDB): domain Bacteria; phylum Bdellovibrionota; class Bacteriovoracia; order Bacteriovoracales; family Bacteriovoracaceae; genus Peredibacter. The sequence continues at coordinate 66,194 of DATLXC010000002.1, forward strand.
GCTGATAAGTCAGGATACTTTGCAGGCTTTACTTATAAGGATGGTAATCTTGATTCAATCAAGGATTCCCAGGCTAAGCAAATTTTCTTCTCATGGTATCCGGATGGCCTGGTTAAGGAAATCTGGTCAGCTGGTGACAAGAAGACTCTTTACAAGTATCAGGACAACGATTTGATTTCAACTAAGGACGTTGGCGATAACTCTTATGAGTTTGGTTATGACAAGTCTCATAACCTGAATGAAATTCGCTATGCAGACAAGACAAAGCTGAAGATAAATTACGATCCTAAAACATTCTTTGTCTCTGAAGTAACTGAACGTAATGGTGAAAGCACAAAGTACCAGTATGATTCAAATTCTAAGAGTCCTGATGATCATTACTGGACACTAGTTACTAAGCCAGGCTTTGATGGTAAGCCGGTTACTAACCGTTACGAGTATGAAATCAAGGCCAAGTCAGACGGTGCCCGTTATACTTACCGGGTCCTGACTGAAATTAACGGAATCAAGACTGAAACGATTTACGGGGGCAACTCACTGCCAATTAAAATTGCTAGGGGCAACCACGTAACAAACTTCGAATACAACACTCAAGGTCTCCTGATCAAAAAGTCTTCTACTAAAGGTGATTTTGTTAATATCGAATACGATGATAAGATTAACAAGATTTCTAAAGTTGTGAACAATGAGGGGACTACTAGTTTCGAATACGATGGAAAAGGTAACCTGGTCAAAGCGGCCAATAACCTTGGTAAGACAGTTTTCTTGATCTACGACAGCAAGGGTAAGATCTCTAAGATGGTAGACCAGGAATCAGCTACTCAAAAACGTGTACTTGGTTTCAAGTACAATGCACTTGGGAAGCCGGTTGAAATTGAAATGGAGAAAGTAGGAAAGATCAACGTTGCATATGACAACTATGGCGAAATCAAGAAAGTGGAGTCAAGTGCAGGTCACAAGATGGCACTTCAGGTTACTCAGGCTTTCCAAAACTTGCTGACAATTGTTAAACCAGCAGGCGTAAATTTAAACATGTAAGGGAGTTTTGAAAAATGAAAACGTTTATAGCAGCAATTGCACTTTTAATGATATCAAATATAAGCCTCGCTAACCCGGCTCTTGGGGAAAAGAGCATTAACTGTTGCCCTACTTGTCCTTCCGACGTTCCTGCAAGCTGTAATTACGCTGCCAGGGGTGACAAGAAGGATTCAGCAACTTCTAAGCAACCTTCCAGTAAGAGAGGCAAGGCTAAGGCTACTAAGAGTTAATTCTTAAAATTGATTTTAAAGTATAATTAGGCCCCTCCTGGAGGGGCCTTTTTTTATGGTAAGGATGACCGGTATGCCGACGGTGGCAGGATGCCAAGGAGTCGGCTATGTCAGAATGCAAGGATGTCAGGGAGTCGCCAATGCCAAAAACTTAGACAGTTACATGGCACTGTCTAAGTTTTGGTCACCCCCAGGATATGCTTTCAAGCCTTTACCCATGTAACCTTCTGGCACACCTCTTGCTTATAGACTGTATCTATACTTTTAGGAGGTAGTTATGAAATTTATTTTGGTTTTTATTGTTCTTTCAACTTTTTTCACTGTTTCAGCTTTTGCTGGTGAAACAACTACTGAATGTCCCATGATGAGGGAAGCGAATGAAAGGAACAATCCTAAGGCCACCCTTTCTAATGTTAAGGTGAAGCTAAACAAGACTAAAACTTCTGCTTCAAAGCAATAATTAATGATTTAAGGGGAAGGACTTGTCCTTCCCCGTGATCTGTCGAATTACTGTTCATCGGGCTATTGTTTCTACATTTCCCATCTACACCCCAGCCAAATAATCACCATTTAGACATTATTAAATTGGCATCGCATTTGGAGTGTCTTCTGCAACAGGAGGCTTCTATGAAATTTATAATTACGTGCATGCTTTTGAATCTGGTTTCTTATACAGCTTTTGGTGGTGAAGTGAAGACAGACTGCAATAGCATGAATGAAAGCAGGGAAAAGATAATTAAGGTTCAGGGAAAGAAAAAACAAATATCCGGATCAACCAGGCAGTAGCACCTATCTTCTGGTCTTAATCAGCTGGTCTAGTTCAGCTTTTTCATGGATCGTAATGTCTTCTTCAGGCATTCCTTTCTTAATGGGAGCTGACAGGCCGGACCGAACCGAATCTTTGACTTTAGGAACTGAATTATCAAAAAGTTTCTTAGTATAGTTACTTGAGGCTTGATAAGACTTTGAGAATAAATTTTCAGCAGCATTTTGCGCGGTAGTTGTTACCGGTGAAATGGCGGAATAGATATGGGCGAAGATGGTCTCGCCTTTAATAGTAATAGATAAAACTAAAATCAGGGCGACTGACAATCCAAGTAATCTGGCTGCATTTATCAAGGAGTTCTCCTAGTTTATCGTCTCAAGGCTATATTCAGCTAAGACACAGAATGAAGATGACTCGAGTTCAAGTTCGTATTTATGAGTCATCCCCCTGGCCGACGTACTGATCGGCGTGGGTATCATGTTTAGTTTTGGGGATGAGAGTCTTACATTAAAGTGACTGATTTCTTCATCCAGGGTGATTTGCCTGCCAATCAAAATATTCATCGCTTCAACGAAAAGGGGGAAAAGATAGTTTTTTTCTGAAACTGAAAGCTCATGACCATCCAGGCAAAGGTAACATGTAATCCCACCACGGATTTCTCCGGTCATTTCAAACTGAACCCTCAGGTTATTCTGTGAAATCACTGGATTTAAGTCATGACGATGAATGATCCGCACATTCTGGATTATCGTCAATTCTTCAATACGGGATATCTCAATGGGTTTTGAAACTTCCATGTTGCTCCAATTCATTTTTTAGAAATTTGTGTCTGAATTTTATCCAGGGAGTCGGCCAGCTGCTGCTTTTGAATAGGCTTAGGTATAAAGTCTGCCGCTCCGGCACCAATGGCTTCAAGTACTATATGTTCCTGGGACAGGGATGAAACTACGATGACGGATATATCATCAAAACTCTTGTTAATCTGTTCGGTCAGTTCAATTCCACTTATCTCCGGCATCACTATATCCGTGATCACGACATTCGGACTTTTTTCCTTGATAATTTTCATGGCCGTTTCAGCATCAGCAGCTTCTCCAACTACCTGATGACCAGACTCTGTAACCATGCGGCTAATCAGGCTGCGGGAGAAGTCGGAGTCATCAACAACGACTACCCTGAGTTCGGAAATGCTGGTCTTGTCATTCATGTAAGATAGGATATCAAATTTGCGAGATAAGGAAAGAAAAAGGCCTCCTTACCACATATTGGTAGGAGGCCTTATTTTTTATGCAGCTACTTGATTCGGCTTTTTAGGCTTAACGTCTTTCTCTTTGTTTTCAATACGCTTAGTTTGGTCAAGATTTAGCTGACCTTTCCAGTCGACTAAGGCGATACTCAAAACTTCCTGGATGTTCTTTACCGGGATGAAATTAATCTTCTTGCGGTAGTTAAGAGGAATTTCCAGTAGGTCTTTCTGGTTTTTCCAAGGAATGATTATGGTCTCAATTCCAGCTCTCATTGCCGCCAGAGCCTTTTCTTTTATTCCGCCAACAGGAAGGACTTTACCAGTAAGGGTGATTTCACCCGTCATGGCGATGTCTTTACTTATATAAGTACCTGTAGCAATCGAAGCAATTACTGTAGCAAGTGTAATACCGGCAGATGGACCATCCTTAGGTATAGCTCCAGCTGGCAAGTGAATATGGATTTCGTTCTCTTCAAAGAACTTATCATCTATTCCCAGTTCAGCCGCGTGACTACGGACAAAACCCATTGCTGCGTGAGCTGATTCTTTCATGACATCGCCCAGTTGTCCGGTAAGGGTAATGCCCCTTCCTTTCATCTTGGTTGCTTCAATGTGAAGAATTTCGCCACCGGCAGCAGTCCATGCAAGACCTGTTGCCACTCCAATTTCATCGTATTCATTAGAGTCTTCCCTTGAATACATCGGAGGTCCCAGCAGTTCTTCTACAGTGTTTGAGAAGATATGTGTTTTGTTGTGGTAACCGGAAGCAATTTTCTTAGCCACTTTTCTGCAAAGTGCTCCAACTTGTCTTTCAAGGTTACGGAGACCGGCTTCTCTCGTATATCCAGCAATTACTGTCTCGACACCTTCGTCAGTGAATTCAATATGGTCATGTGTGATACCATGCTCGTCCATCTGCTTAGGTATAAGGTACTTCTTCGAGATCTGGAGTTTCTCTTCCTGGGTATAACCAGCAAGGTTGATGATTTCCATTCTGTCACGAAGGGGACCAGGAATCTGGTCCAGAACGTTGGCAGTAGCAATAAACATGATCTTTGAAAGGTCATAGTTTAAGTTTAGATAGTTATCCCTGAATGCAGAGTTCTGCTCAGGATCAAGTACTTCAAGCATTGCTGATGCCGGATCACCTTTAAAGTCAGATCCTAGCTTATCAATCTCATCCAGGAGGATAATTGGATTGACTGTCTTACATTGCTTCATTGCCTGGATAAATCTTCCTGGCATAGCTCCAACATAAGTACGGCGATGTCCACGGATTTCAGATTCATCTTTTAAACCACCAAGTGAAATTCTTACGAATTCACGACCAGTGGCCTTGGCAATAGATTTACCAAGAGATGTCTTGCCGACTCCTGGAGGCCCTGAGAAGCAAAGGATTGGACCTTTTGCTGCTCCACCTTTCAGTGAACGTACGGCAAGATATTCAAGGATGCGCTCTTTTACTTTTTCAAGATCAAAATGATCTTCATCGAGAACATTCTTGGCATAAACAAGGTCCGTCACTTCCTGAGATTCTTCAATCCATGGAAGGTCAACAATCCATTCAAGATAGCTGCGGAGAATGCTTGATTCTGAAGAATCAGGGTGCATTCTTTCAAGACGTCCAAGTTGCTTCAAGGCTTCTTTCTCGGCTTCTTGTGGAAGCTTCTTGCCTGTGATTTTTTCTCTCAATTCGGTGAACTCATCATTCTTGTCTGAGCCTTCCTCATTGAGTTCCTGTTTCATTGCCTTGATCTGCTCTTTCAGAAAGAAATCTTTCTGGTTGCGGGCAAGGTCTTCTTTGCTGTGCGGAGTATTTGTCTTAAGTTTAGATTGCTGAAGAAGTACTTCAACTTCCTTGACGAGAATCTGGTTGATGTGTCCCAGGCGCTCGACAGGCTCTAATATCTCGAGGATTTTCTGGGCATCACAAACCTTAAGATTCAGGTTTGATGCAACCAGGTCTGCTAAGCGGCCTGGATCCTGGATATCTTCCAGTACCATAAGTATGTCCGGAGAAAGAACTTTACCAAGAGAAATTACTTTCTCAAGATTCTCTTTAACCATTCTTGAAAGTGCTTCTATTGTAGCTGCACCTGCTGTAACCGGAACCATTGCAACTTTTTCAGTTCTCACCTGGTAAAAAGGCTCCGTTGATACGAATTCCTTGATCCTTGCCTTTGCCAATCCCTGAATCAGGATTTTAATCCTGCCATCCGGAAGCTTGCGCATCCGCATGATCATGGCAACTGTTCCCATTTCATAGATTTCTGAAGGTGTGGGAGTTTCTGCAGTAATGTCTTTCTGTGATGCCAGAATGATCAACCTGTCAGTGTTGTTAAGCGATTCTTCAACTGCCTTGATGGAAGTTTCACGCCCGACAAACAATGGTAAAATCATAAATGGGTATACAACTAAATCTCGAACAGGTAGCAGAGGGAGCGTTTCCTTGAATTCAATCGCTTCTCCCTCGTAATTCGTCACCATACTATTTCTCCTCTGGCGTTCTCTTCCGTGAACTATTTCTAAGATCTAATTCGGGATTTTTAGCGAGACGCTTTAAAGGTATTTACGCTAAAGTTAAGATATTTTTAGGGTTCTTACTTGAGGGAATCGGGTAAAAAACTTACTATCAATGGGTTACAAATTAGAGCAAAAGGTTCAGGTAATGGATAAATCAATTGGTATCATAATTCTCGCGGCCGGAAAGGGTACCCGAATGAAAATTGAGACCCCAAAGGCCTTGGTTCCTGCTTTGGGCAAGCCTCTGCTGGATTATGTGGTCAATGCTTCTGTGGCCTTTGCCAATGAAAGCGGCCTTAAAGCAGAGATTGGTGTTGTTATAGGCCATCGTAAGGAAATGCTCGAAAAATGGTGGGAAAACCATATCCACAAAGGCTCACTAAAGCTGGCCTGGCAGCGGGAACAAAATGGTACTGCCGATGCACTGAAATCTTGTTTTAATGACCAGCCTCATTTCTGGAATCACGAATATACACTCGTGGCCTGTGCTGATACTCCAATGATAACACCCGCCCAGTTTGTGACCCTTTTTGAACAGCTTAAGTCACAATCAGAATTTGTAGGTGTCGCAGCAACTTTTGAAACTAAAGAACCAAAGGGCTATGGAAGAATTATAAAGGCACCTTCTGGATTTCATATCGTAGAAGAGAAAGATGCCACTCCTCTCGAGCGAGAGATTACTGAAGTCAACTCAGGTTTCTACATTCTAAAGACTTCGCATGTAAAAGCTGTTTTGGGTTCCATCAAGAATAATAACAAGTCAGGTGAATTCTATCTTACAGATCTTTTCAAGGATGAGTTTAAGGTAAAGGCAGTTAAATTTTCATCAGAAGTTCCATTCCTTGGAATTAATACTCTCGAGCAACTGGCCCACGTTAATGAACTATTGCTGGAGAAAAAGCTCAAGCAACTTTATGCTGATGGGGTGATGATCCTTAGTCCGAAAACCGTATATTTTGATGAGCAAGTGAAAATAGGTGTGGGGTCAGTCATCTATCCGGGCGTTACTTTGTTAGGGGACACTCAAATTGGAAATCAAGTTACTGTAGAATCTGGTTCTTTCATAAAAAACAGCCGTATCGCTAATAATGTTTCCATTCTTGCCAATAGTCATCTGGAAGAAGCCATTGTTGAAACAGAAGCGGTTATTGGCCCAATGGCGCGATTACGTCCAGGTACTGAAGTGGGTGAACATTCAAAAATCGGTAACTTTGTGGAAGTAAAAAAATCAAAATTAGCGGCAGGGGTGAAGATTTCACACTTGAGTTATGTGGGTGATGCTGAGATTGGCGAGAACTCCAATATTGGATGTGGCTTCATCACCTGCAACTATGATGGAGTAAATAAACATAAGACTAAAATCGGCAAAAATACCTTTATCGGTTCAGATTGTCAGATGGTTGCCCCGGTTACAATAGGTAATGACGCATTCGTAGCAGCAGGGTCAACCATCACTAAAGATATTCCCGATGGCGCTTTTGGAATTGCCCGTTCAGTGCAGTCTACAAAACCCGGAATGGCTAAGCGTTTTTTGAATCCGAAAAAAGTGTAAGACTTTTCGCGTCAAACTAGCTAGATGCTCCCTGAAATGTTAGATTATGGCCTTAACTTCACTCTGATTTTTGGGAGCTTTTATGTGTGGTATCGTTGGATATTCTGGCCCGGGTAATTCTATTGTTCCAATCCTGGAAGGCCTCACGAGATTAGAATATCGTGGCTACGATTCAGCAGGTATCTGCCTGAAGATCAATGATGAACTAAAGATCTTTAAGAAAGAAGGCAAGCTGGATAATCTTAAATCTTTGCTTACTGTGGAAAAACCATTTTCAACTACTGGTATAGGTCATACACGTTGGGCAACTCATGGTGGAGTCACTAAAGATAATGCACACCCACATGGGAACGAAACGTTTGCAGTCGTTCATAATGGGATCATTGAAAATGCAAGTTCACTTAAAAAAGAATTGATAGCAGAAGGGTTCGTATTCAAATCACAGACAGACTCAGAAGTATTCCTGGTCTTATTGACCAAGTTCTTCAAGCAAAATGGAAATACCCTTCAATCAATTGCGAAGGCATTTAATACAATTACAGGGAACTCAGCTTTTGTGATCATGGAAGTAAACACAGAAAAACTTTACTGCATAAAAAAATCAGCTCCTCTGGTCCTTGGTGAAAATGAAAGTACGAGAGAAGCTTATGTTTCTTCGGATCCATTTGCCTTGGTTGGATTCGCTCCCAAGATATATTTCCCTCAGGATGCTGTTATCTGCGAAAGCACAGTTTCTTTGAAGGATATTCAGATTAAGTTCTATGAACTCGACCTGACCCCTTCGACCCGTTACAAGACCCAGGATAATGTCATGACCATGGATACAACCACCAAGGGGTCATATGAACATTTCATGCTCAAGGAAGTTCATGAGCAACCTTCATTAATAGATAAGCTTGGGGCTTATTATATCAAGGGTGAGGGTCGTAAGCATCTGGATAGCCTTAAGGGTTTTACTACACCTGAGTGGCATCTGACTGCATGTGGAACTGCCTGGCATGCTGGGCTTATAATCAAGAATTACTTTGAACAAATTAATCGCCAGCGTGCCTCAGTGGAAATTGCATCAGAGTTTCGTTACAAGAACCCTATTCTTAATAAGAGTGAGGTTGGATTGTTTATCTCTCAATCGGGTGAAACGGCCGACACTCTTGCCTGCCAGGAATTATGCCTGGCCAAGGGAATACCCACATATTCCATAGTGAACGTTGAAGGTTCAACTCTTTTCCGTAATGCAGACAAAAACTTCCTGATTCATGCCGGAGTAGAGATTGGAGTCGCATCTACCAAGGCCTTCACATTACAGGTACTAACTGGTTATCTCATGGCCCGTGCTATTGAAGGTACCCTGGATAATCCGGACTTGTTTTCAGAACTTCAACTTCTATCCCATAGAATCGGTGATCTTTGCACAAATGCTGACAATACGCTTAAGGAAGTAGCTGGAAAAATTTATGCCCAGAAAGGATTTATCTTCACTGGACGTGGGAAATATTTCCCGGTGGCACTTGAAGGTGCATTGAAGTTAAAGGAAATCGCTTACGTCCACGCAGAAGGATACGCTGCAGGCGAATTGAAGCATGGCCCGATCGCACTCATAGATGAAAACATCGTAAATATAGCTATCGTAGGCCCTGAGCTTTTGGAAAAAACAATTTCAAACGTGGAAGAAGTTAAAGCAAGAAGGGGAATCATAGTAATGGTAGGGCCTAAGGACCTGGCGGAAGTCGAGCACCTGGCTGATCATTATATAGGACTTAATTTCGATGGCCTTCCAAACTTAAGCCCTCTCTATGTCAATGTGGCATTACAATTTCTGGCTTACCATATCGCCAAGCTTAAAGGTACAGACATTGATAAGCCACGGAACCTTGCCAAGTCAGTTACGGTGGAATGATGAATTTAGATTTCTTAAACGAATCTCAGCGACAGGCAGTCCTGATGACAGACGGTCCTGTAATGATTCTTGCAGGTGCGGGTTCGGGCAAGACTCGTACCTTGGTTGCAAGGATACAATATCTGCTGGAAGAGAAACGTGTAAGTCCCTTTCAAGTCCTTGCTGTGACATTTTCCAATAAGGCATCCCGCGAGATGAGAGAACGTCTGGCGGCAAACACCCGGATTAACATTGGGGCCCTACAGGTCACAACTTTTCACTCTTTCTGTGCCCGTGTGCTCAGGATGGAGTCAAATTATCTTGGCCTCAGCAAAAACTTTACCATCTATGATGATGGGGAATCGCAATCAATAATCAAGGCCATCTTTGCCAAGCGCGGGATCAACCAAAAAGAATTATCTCCATATACTGTTGCTGCCTACATAGACGGTCTTAAGAATCTTGGTCATTATATGGGCCTCGAAAAGACAACAGAAGTTGAAAAATACGCTGAAGATCAAAGACTATGGGATATATTCAATGAATACGAGGCTGAACTCCACCGAAGCAATGCCGTAGATTTCGGCGGACTCCTTACAGGAATCCTGAATCTTTTCCGCAATTATCCAGAGGTCCTGAGGAAGTACCAGGACAAATTCAAATACGTCCTGGTAGATGAGTATCAGGATACCAACCGCGCGCAGTTTGAGATGATAAGGCTGCTTAGTCACTTACACCGAAATGTGTGTGTAGTGGGGGATGAAGACCAGTCTATTTATTCATGGAGGGGCGCAGATATCAGGAATATTCTTGATTTCGAAAAAGTCTTCCCGGAAACAAAGCTTATCAAGCTTGAACAAAATTATCGCTCATCCAAGAAAATCATTGAGGCGGCTTCTGAAGTCATTTCCCGCAATGTGGCCCGTAAGGGCAAGAAGATGTGGACTGACAATGATGAAGGTGACGAAATCCTCATTGTAGAATGCAGGGATGATAAGGCCGAAGCAGAGCTTATCGGGACCAGGATAAGACAATTGGTCCAGGAAGGTACATCGCTTAAGGATATCGCAATCTTCTACAGGAATAATGCTCACTCAAGAACTATTGAGGATGCCCTTCGCAAGGAAAAGTTTCCCTACAGGGTTGTAGCGGGAATCAAGTTTTATGACCGTAAAGAGGTCAAGGACATGATTTCTTACATGCGTGTAGTGGTTAATAAAAAAGATTCCCTCGCCCTTACCCGTATTATAAATACTCCTGCCAGGGGTGTTGGAGCAACTTCACTTCGCAAGCTTGAAGATGAAGCAGTCAGGCTGCAACTCTCACTGTTTGAGCTTATTGAAAAGCTCACTGAGACTCCACCTGAGTTCAAGCATCTTTCACTTTCAGGCAAGGTAATGAGTTCGCTTACGCAATTAGTGCAATTGATTCAGGAAGTACAGGTTCTCGAATCACAAAATCATTCGCCTACTTTTAGTTACGAAAAACTCCTGAACGAATCCGGCTATTACGAGTTCTTGCGTGCAGACAAGAGCTATGAAGGTGCTGCAAGACTTGAAAACCTTGAAGAGCTGATGAGTGCAGTCAAGCAGCATGAAGAATCTGAAGGTGAGCCTACGCTGGTCAAGTTCCTTGAAAATATAACACTTGATACTACTGTTCCCGAAGATGGAGTACCAGTTGACCAGGTATCCCTGATGACAGTTCATGGTTCCAAGGGTCTTGAGTACCCTTACGTCTTCCTCATAGCGGCTGAAGAAAATATCTTTCCGTCATATAAAAGCCTCGAAGTCGGACCTACGGCCCTGGAAGAAGAAAGAAGACTTTTTTATGTAGCAATGACCCGTGCCATGAAACAACTTACAATCACTTTTGCCCAGGGCAGGATGTTGTGGGGAAGCTTGAAATTTAATGGGCCAAGTCAGTTCCTGCAGGAAATACCCTCACAGTATTATAAATGGGATTCTTACCAGACTGGATCCAAGAGAAATGAATTCAACACATATCCAGATTATGATTACGACCAGTCAAGTTCCGGTGATGAAGGGGCCTACCAGGAAAAAGTCTACCAACGCAAGAGTCCGGTCATCGTTAAGATGGCAAACTATCCGTCTGGCAGCCGGATTATGCATGCTCTCTATGGTGAAGGAACAGTGCTTGATTCAGAAGGGATGGGCCCGGACGAAAAAGTAACAATCCAGTTTCGTGATGGCATCAGAAAAAAGTTCATGGTTAAATTTGCGCCCTTACAAAAGGTTGATTAGATAAGATGAGACCAATTTTAAAATATCTGATAGGTCTTTGGGTTGTCCTGCTACTTGCAGTAGGAATGTTATTGTATAACGCCTACGCAAAGCTCAAGCCTGAAATATTCATTGCCGTTCTCTCTGAACAAGTTCAAAGAAATTATCCCGGCACCCATCTCGAAGTCGGAAAGGTTGATTACCGTCTTTCAGTCGACTTTAATATGGGTCTCAAGGACCTGGTGCTCAAGCGTGCAGGCAAGGTCATTGGCAAGCTTGAGGAGATTGAGCTTCGGCTACCGTGGTGGTTGCTTTTGTTCCAGCGTGGTAATGCCCAGATTAACCTTAGTAATCTGGTGATTTTTATCGACGATGATAAGGATGAGGAAGCCAATACAGACGCTCACGGTGATGAAGCTACCCCTTCAAAGCCTGGATCTAAACGTGTAAGCCTCTCCCTGCCTGGTTACCTTGCTAATGCACAATTTACCTTGAGGGCCAAAGATATAAGAGTTATGGACCTGGGTAACAACCGCAGGTATTTTACTCTGAATAAGTTACTGGTCAGGCAATTTCAATTCGGCAAGAATTCCGCTTTTGAATTAAACCTGCCTATCACCATGAGCCATAATAAAGTTGTCTATAAGTCAGAGCTCTGGCTCTTTGGAGATCTCACACCTGCTAAAGAGGAGTGGGATCTGAAGTTCCGTGGTGAATTCCGTACCAGCGAAAATATTGAAAAGTTCCAGCTTGAAGACCTGATTATCGATGGGAAAGCTAAATTCAAGCCACATGAACTTGATGTTACTTCGAATCTCTCATTCTTCATTGAAAAAGAAGCTATCGGTACAGGTACATTCAATGCAAGTGAGAAAGATTTCAATGTAAACTTGCAACTTTCCGGATTCCCAATGAGTTTTCTGGGCCTTTTTGAACAAGAAATTAAGAATCCTTATTTCCCGGGCCTCACAGAAAGAGCCGTGGGAGCAATTGAAATTAAAAAGCAGTACCGGAAAGAATCCATAAAGCTTGATGGCAAGCTGGAGTTTCCGGGAGTCTTCAAACTGGGTGCTTCTCCAGATGATGTGACAGGCAAGTGGAGAATTAATTTTAATGACGCAAAATGGGAAACTTCATTTATCAGTCCTAAGGGTGAAGTTAGTTTCTTCAGAAGATCAGTCATCGACTTTAAGCACGGGATTGTTTCTCAATATATTGAAGAACTTGGATTCTCAGAGGTAGATCTGTCCGGGGCCATTCAGTTAGTAACTCCCCTGGAAAAAGTATTGCATGTCGACTCCAGGGCTTATTCATCCACCACAGTGTCTTTCAAGAAATGCAGACTGGGGGAAAAATTGATAGATGCTTCATTTCGTTATGGAATATCACCAGACGAGAGATTTTATACTGCTGATATAAATGATAACGGCAATTTAATGAAACTTAATTTTCAGCAAACTGGTAGTCAGAATAAAATGGATTTTACTGTTAAGAAATTTCCATGGATTCAACAATATGGATTTCTGGCTCCTTACTTTTCTGCCACCAGCGGTATTTTAGACGGCAAGCTTGAGGGCCGCTGGAATGATAAAATACTTAGTGGGCAATGGTTATCCAAACTAAAAGCGACTTCATTGCAATTGGCCGGTGGTGAATGGATTCTCATGATGTCCAACTTCTGGAAAAATTTTAAGCTTGATTCTAACTTAATACCTGATCAAAATTGGGATTTCACCATCAATAAAGGGATAATCTCAGTCGAATCCCTGCTGCTCAATGGAGTTGACCCTGCTAAAATGACTGGTCAGATAGATACTGTCTTCAAAAAGAAATCTTTCCTGGTACTGACTTATCCAAAAAATAAAAAATGGAAACCAGTAAGGAAAGAAATAGCCGAGCCTTTCTGGAAAAGGGATTTAAACAATGAGTGAAACTTATAATCCAATTGTATGGAAAGATCAGAAGCTATATCTCCTGGATCAACGACATCTTCCGCATTCTGAAACTTTCGTTGAGGTAAATGATCTTAAAGGTTGTTCAATGGCCATAAAGGATATGGTTGTCAGAGGTGCTCCCTGTATAGGCTTCACAGCTATCTTTGGTATGGCCTTATGGGTAAAATCTCAAAATTCCATCAGTGTCGAAAGTTGTCGAGAAGCATGCGATGAATTGATCGACGCCCGTCCAACAGCAGTAAACCTGGCTTTTGAAGTTAATAACTGCTTTAAGATCATGCAAGAATCAGTTCTCTCAAAAGCAAGTAACGATACTCTTTTTAATGAATTAGTAGATTTTGGAAAAAGTCAGCTATTGATGAGCCATAACACAAATACACGGATGGCGGAGATAGGCCTGGCCGCACTTAAATCGACACTAGATGATCGCAAATGGAATCTCATGACTCATTGTAATACCGGATTCCTGGCCTGTGGCAGCCTTGGCACTGCTTTGGGAGTCATCTCACATGCCCACTCCAAAGGAAGGGTAGAGCACGTTTATGCTGATGAAACACGCCCTTATTTGCAAGGCACAAGGCTCACTGCTTATGAATTAAGCAAAGAGAAAATTCCATATAGCATTGTTGTTGAAGGGGCCGCCTCTTACCTCATGTCCCATAATAAAGTTGACGCTATCTTTGTCGGAGCTGATCGCATAGCTGCCAACGGGGATACAGCAAATAAAGTTGGCACAGCAACTCTTGCAATTGTGGCACGGCACTACAAAGTGCCGTTCTACGTCGTTGCCCCTGTAAGCTCTTTTGATATAACTATCCCTGACGGAAAGCATATTGAGATTGAGATGCGTGCAATGAATGAGATTACAGAACTCAAGGGAATAAAACTTGCACCTGAAGGAGCACATTCTGTAAATCCTAGTTTTGATGTAACTGATCATGCATTCATAACTGGAATCATTTGTGAAAAAGGATTAATCAATCCAAACAATGTTGGTGAATTGGTACGAGTGGTAAAATCATGAGTAAAGATATCAGGGCGAGCATAGACATAGGTTCAAACAGCGTGCTGCTGTTAATTGCAGATTTAAGTTCCGGCAAGCTGGTGGAAATTTCCAAGCGAAGTGAAATCACTTCGCTGGGCAAGGAGCTTGATAAAAACCAGAGCTTTCATGAAGAATCGATGGAGGCCACATTTGAAGCAATAAAATCCTATGCTGAAGATTGCGATAAAATAGGAATCCCTCGCGAATCTATAATTGCCACGGCTACTGAAGCTTCCAGAGTCGCCCAGAATGCGGCCAGTTTTTTTGCAGAGATTGAAAGTAAGCTCAAGGTAAAAATCAATATCATTAGTCCGGGAGCTGAAGCCTACTTTTCTACGAAGGGTATTCTTTTCAACAGCAATTTTTCATCAGAAATAATCACTATCATGGATATTGGCGGGGCTTCTACCGAACTAATCAAGGTTAACACCAAGAATTTTCAAATACTGGATACTATCAGCATGCCGATTGGGTCAGTGAGATGCAGTCAATGGCTCATTGATGACTTATTCGTCCAGAATCTTCAGAAAGTTTTCCTGGATTTTCGCAATGAAATAGATCGCTTCCAGACCAAGGAGCTCTATTGTGTTGCCGGCACAGTGACTTCGCTTGGGAATATGCATCTCCAGCGTAAGGAGTTCATAGAAGATGATGTCCATGGCATGCTCTTAAAAGCTGAGGACATGGATGCTCTTTTCAAGCGCTATTCCGAATTCACACCCGAACAATTCCTGGAGCTATTTCCCTTCCTGCAAAAGAGATCTAAAAGCATCCGCGGAGGATTGCACCTGGTTTATCATCTGATAAGCCGTCTCTTCGTTAAACAATTAACTATTTCTACATATGGCCTGAGATTTGGTACTCTTCTGGAGGGTAATATCAATAAGGAACACCTCTATGGAAAATAAACTAGTACTCAATCCACGAGCAATTATTTTCAAGGAAGGAGCTGATGCCACCAAACTTTACATGGTAAAGAGAGGGGAAGTCCTTTGTCTGAAATCATCAAAGGATCGTATCATACCTGTCTTTCTGGCACAGGAAGGGGATATTGTGGGGGAGAGTGCCATGATTGAGGGCCTTCCATACACTTATTCGGCCATTACACTTTCAAATGCTGAGCTGGTGGAAATACCAGCATTCAACTTTAAGCGTGTATTCATGGAAGCACCTGCCTGGCTGGTGGACTTAACCACCACCATGATTCATCGTTTTCAAAGCACGGCCAATCTCATTGCCGAGAATAGGGTAATCAGTCCTCTGATTCTCACAGAAGACCAATTTTCTACCAAGTTGGAAGTTGAATTTAAAAAGCTCTTGGCTCAATAAAACTGAATAACACGATTGCGGTGAAGGCTTATGGCCAGTTCCAGGATTTTATTCTGGGCCCGGTGGCATTCATTGCGACTGCCTGATAAGTCTTTCTGCATAATATCGTAGGCCTTCATTGCCATTTCTCTTGAAACTAATGACAGGGCCTTTCTTTGATTTTTAACGTGTACAAGGCTCAGCGCAAGCCCAAGGACAGCAGGTTGTGACTGTGACAGGACAGTCTTCAGGGCTTGATCATCCAGGTCCCAAAGGCTTTCAAACGAGATACATGATTCAGTCAGCTCCTTGGCCAGTATAGGGTTTCTCACCCTTAAATTCTTCAATAGGCGGGCCTTGTCAGGTCCATCCATTCGCTGAAGAAGCTCAATGACCTGCTTCTTGCCATTGATAAATATACCGTTTTCTGGATTCTTCTGAGTCATCTATTCTCCCTTCCTGGAATTGAGATCGTTTATGCCTCTAACTTGGATTTTTCTTCTTCAAATTTCTGGCGTGCTTTATCTAAATATTCTTGATGTTTTTGTTCCTGGCGGGCAATCTGCTCTTCCTGGCTCACCTTAGTTTCAGATAAGCGAACTGCACCGCTTTCTTTTGTTTCAGCAAGGAGCTTTTCATATCTCCTGGTTTCTTCCGTTATCTTGCTTGAATAAGCAGCACGCAACTTGTTCAGTTTGATCTCTGAATCATTCTTTTCTTTGCTGACTGAAACTTCATAGTCTTTTTTGACCTTTTCAACTTCCTTATCATTTTTTTCCTTGGTCTGCGTGAGCTGAGCTTTAAACTCATCGCTCATTTTACGGACCTCCATACTCTGACGCTTATTCATAGCTTCTTTCGTTTGAATTTGCTGAGTCGTGGATGATGATACGTCCGACATAACTATCTATTCCTTTGCTGAAAGGTAATGCCTTTCATGGCATTATTACTTATGATACTGAGGTAACGGCAGTCCTCACAAGAGAGGCAAAAAATGATGGGTCATAAAAGCTGAGTACTCTACTATGGTTTTAGGCAAGACAGACTTCGAAAATTTCAAAACCTGGCTGGACCTGGATATCAATTCAATTGCCTGGGAGGGTAGGTACGCGGAATCCTTCAGTGGATTTTGGGAATCCTTTTTCAAGGATCAAATTGAACCCCTGGAACTTAGCCAGCGCTTTGATTATGCCAAGAAGATAGCCAAATCCGGTCCTCTGATTTCCTGGCTTAGTTGGCTCTTTGAAAAGTTCATAGCCTTTTGCTTTATTCACCGCGGGCTGTCTGTTCGGGAAATATCCCTGCTTTTTGACCTTCAGGAAAAGTATGTTTCTACTATCCTGCGCGATCATATTATAAAGGTCCATCCGGCCTATGAAGATCTGATCAATGAAAAGTTCCAGATCAGTAATGTAAGCTCGAAGAACCTGTTTATGACATTTGAAGATATCCGGCCTCAACTTGGCGATGATTCAAAGGTCAAAGGTACATTTGAGGATGATATCCTGGCCCATATGGAAGTGACACTCTATCCTGACTGGCCAAACCTCGTAAAAGAACTCCGAAAAGACATCCTTTCACTGAAGGTTGACTTTGAAACCATGAAGAAGAAAGTTGCTTTTCGTAAGCAACTTAGATTCGTCCAGGAAGTAATCTTCCTCTTATTATTACTAAGTGTGATTGTCTTCGTGCTGAGAAACTCAAATAAATGGTACGAAGAAAATCTTGTTAAAAAGATTACTCTCTTCGAACCCAATTTCTTCTGGCTTGATAAGTCTCTTTCCTACCAGGAACAGGACTTACTGGCTCGCCAGCAAATAGATTTGTCAAATAAAGAGCTGGAAGAGCTTGAGCGTATTGAAGCACAAACTGTATTTGCAGAAGAGAAAACAGAATCTCGATATGATCCAGAGTCAGACGTTGTGGTCCTGGGCTCTGTGGAAGATGTTCCAAAAACTTTTGGTCAAGCAGAAACTGAACAGTCCTTATATGAAGAAAATAAAAAGGGTGGTTATCGCGACAGCTCCTACTCTTCTTCAAGTAAGAAGGCCTACAGGATCCTAATGTCCTCTGTTGATCCAATATTCATCAAGGAAAAAATCCTTCCTCTCATGCAGAAGCACGGGATTGCCCAGGTCGATAACGTTAAACCTGGTACAAGGATTCCCGGGGGCCTCTATTTTAACCTGATGGTTCCTTCTAAAAACCTGAAAGACTTTATGACAAGGGTTACTGAATTGGGTGAAGCCACAATTTTTGAAAGCCGTATTCAGGGCTCTGATGTCGCTGGAAAAAATCGCGTTTTTATCTGGGTTAAGGCAATCTGATTGATCCTATGGAGGCGTTTGTTTATCCGGCACGCCACTTAAGATAGAGTCCAGGAACTGAATGTCCTGAATAGCACCAGAACCGCCAGCATCATCTCCCTTAGAACTTTGCTTAAAGTCTTTAAAGAGATTCTCGTCCACATCTCCAACTACCTTCAAGTCATTTTCTTCCCTGGCCCATCCAGACTTATAAGTACTTTTTTTACCTGAACCCTTATCAGTGGTCTCAAGATGGCTGGTAAGGATATTATTGAAGAGAACAACCTGTGCCATGCGACCACGCTCTTTTGAAACTTCTTTCGCATTCTTTTGAACCAGGGCATCTCTTCCGCCCTTTGTATCTTTTACTTCATCTTCAGAAAGCTGGCGGTCTCCAAGCTTGAGTTTTATGGAATCAAGCAAGGCAACTCTTTTTGCATCATAGATTTTTCCCATTTCTATTTCCAGTTGATCCGAGGTCAATTTGCCTGCTTTGTACTTGATCAGCAATTCAGTATAGCCATTGTCCTCAAGGTATTTCTCGATTGATTTGGCATCATCATCTTTTATGGCACGAATACGGGCCACTTCAACTTCTTTCTTCAATCTTAATGAAATTTCCACACCATGTTCTACCTTGGCCCTTGAATCACCAATGGCCAGGAATTTATCACATTCCTTTTTTTCAGGGTGAAGCGCACAGTCTTTAGCTTCCTCACTGTCCTTTTCATTGGCCCCACCTTTAAGAAAGTCGCTGGAAGTAATATTTGTCAGATTATCTATAGAGTTCTCTCCAGTGGCTTGAAAGAAATCACCTTTTGCCCCAACTGTATTACCTCCGGTAAAGTCATCTTCAAATTGTTTTTGAATGAGCTTGGAGTCGGCAATACCCTTTTTGGCAGCTTGAAGTTTGCTAAGGGCAAGGCATGATGCTGCTCCACTAGTTCCCTTGGTAGCTGTCGTACTTACTGTACTAGCACTGGCACCAGTCAGGGGATCTTTGAATAATTTGCACAGTGGTTGCATCTGACTAGTACAAAAAGCAAAAAATTCTCCGAGATTATCAACATTGGCACCTCCAGGTCCAGTAATCCCCTTGAACATCCCATCATAGGCTTTCTTCGGATCAGGATCAATTTCCGCTCCAAAATCTGGGTCGCCAAGATCATTCACACTAGCGATAGTGAAGCCATGACTTTTAGGATTGTTCAACAAATCCTTCCAATGGTCCATAAAGGTTAAGTCGCTCTTTCCTTTATTTAAACGAAAGTTCTCAAAACAATATCGGGAGAGTTCAAACAAAACACTTTTAGAAATATGGTTGGTATACAAGTCTATGAATATTTTCTGGTCAATTAACTTCCGATTTTCAAATTTCATTGCTTGTTCAGCACTTAATGCCTTACGATCAACACCAGTCATCGCCTTATGTAATTTGTTAGTTAAGTAATCTGTAATGGCGGCTTTGTCTTTACTTTCAACCAGGCCATAACTTTCAAGCCCTAAAGCATCAGAGAGCTTCGCCAACTTGGTCTTGTCCTTTGTGGTATCTAATTCCTTTTTAAGACAATCCTCAGCAGCTACACCCTTTTTTTGTCTTATGTCATCTGTGTCCTTGGCATCGAACTTTGAATCCTTGATACATTTTTTAAATTCAGATGTTTGCTCGAGAGTTTTTTCAACCTCAGTATCCTTGGCTATGGATACCCATCTATCCTTAAGATCTTTATCACTGAGAATTTCATCGCCCTTGGCAGCAAAGACCGAAAGTGGAAGTAGTACACAGGCAAAAATAAGCTTCTTCATATGCCTATTTTATCGGAAGAATGTGACTCCAGAGTGACTAAGGCTTGAAATTTAAATGGGAAAAGAGAAAAGTGAGTATTAACAGGGGCTTGGGCTACATAGAGTCCCGGGACATACCAAAGAGAGCTTTCATTTCACCCAACAAAATGTGGCTTTTACCTAAATAAAACCATTGCCGGACAAAGCCAATTAGCATTGCTACACAGAAACCGTAGCCCACACCAGAATGGACCACTTTGGAAACGAGACCTGTATCATGGGCACCACCCAGTAAAAACCCAAGTGTTCCCAGAATTAACATGAGCATGGTCCATGGAATTGTCTGTCGTTTTGAAAGTGTTGATTCATGGACGTAGCGGGCAACTTTTTTCTTATACGGTTCAAGATCCTGGGGTGGCTCATCAAATAATTCAGTCAGGTTTGCCTGACTGTTCAGCGCATTCCATACATTTTCCACTAAGCGCGATACTCCAATGAAATAAAACATAACGAATGCCTGTATGAAAATAACATACATGAAAGTTGGGATAGCCAGGTGGATATGACCAAAGTTGAGATCAATCCATCCCAAGGCAACACTAGTTGTAAGGGCAATCCCTACTACCATGACTATCAATAAAAATCTTAAGAGGTAGGCCATTAGACTTCCATTTTAAGCAGCAATTTGTTAGTTTCCACTCTATTCAAAGCATCTTTTAGCATTAAGGAATCTAAATGTCCGAACAAAAAAAACTGTTGGAAAGCTCACCACTTTCCGGCATTGCCGTTCCGCTCGCAATCGTATTAGTCGGCGGTATGATAATTTTCGGTGTGACTAAAATGCTCTCTTCTGGAAAAAATCATCGCGATCTCATTGATGAAATGAATTCAAAGACTTTCGGAAACCGTTGGGTTGCTGCTTACGAACTTTCAAAATTTCTAGCCGGCCAGAAAATTCCAAAGGATGACATGCCATGGGTAATAGAAAATTTATCCAAGGTTTATAGAGAAACAGTAGATCCAAGAACCAGAAATTTCGTCGTTCTTGCTCTCGGAAGTTTAAACGATCCAATGACCTTACCGGTTTTAAACGCCGCACTAGAGGATCAAGATTCTCAAGTAAAATTCAATGCAACAGTTGCGCTCGGCAACATGTCTCCAAATGAAAAAATTGATTGGCCTAAAGTTGAGGCATTGCTTCAACAAGCCACTGACCCAGGGCTTCAACAAGTCGCCCTTCTAACTATGGCAGCACATCGTCATCCAAATACTGAAGCTAAGGCTCGCGCTTTCATTAATTCAACTGAACGCACACTGAGGTATGCCGCAGCAACGGTTTTGATTTATTACAAACAGAATGACGCCTTGCCTGTACTGGAAGAAATTTTGAACCTAAAGTATGACATAGCACAGAGCGGAGAGTTAAACGGAGCTCAGGTTGAAGGCCTGAAGATGAACGTTTTGGAGAACGCTGAAAAATCAAAGTGGACTGGGTTAATTAAATTGCTCGAAAAAACCGAGGCCCATGACACTAATGTGCGGGTCAGCACAAAAGCAAAACAGGTTCTAAAAGTATTGAAAAATTAAAAGTTTACACCCATAATGAGTGAAAACCAGAAGCCCCATCGCTAGCGCCATTCAATTGGCCTGGACTTATTTATTTCCGGAGAATCTCTGATGAGTGAAGAGACAAAAACAGGTCTGAACCGCCGCGAATTCTTTAGTTTCCTCGCAGTGGGATGGATTACTTTTGGTGCAGCCTGCGCAGGCTTTGCCAGTTTAATCTTTAGATTTCTTTATCCCAACGTGGTGTTTGAACCAGCTATGGACTTCATTGCTGGTTATCCAGCAGATTATCCTGATGGAGTAGACGAGCGTTGGAAAAACGGTTTCGGTGTATGGATCTATAAGAAAGACGGAAAGCTTGTGGCCATGTCTAACATCTGTACTCATCTCGGTTGTATTCCAACGTGGTTGCCAGCAGAAAGCAAATTCAAATGTCCATGTCACGGTTCCGGTTACTATCCAAATGGAATCAATTTCGAAGGTCCTGCTCCTCGTCCCCTTGAGCGTTTCAAGATTTATAGAAATCCTGAAGGGAAAATCATCGTCGATAAAACAAAAGTATTCCGTTACGAGAAAGGTGAGTGGTCCAACGCTGACGCTTTCATTGAAGTCTAATCTCTAGAGGATAAAGTTATGTCTGAAGGTTTTGTTAAAAAAGTCGCTAACACCCAGGTATGGAAAGCTATCTTCCGTCACGGGCCACCTAACAATGCTCGTAACAGGGCCGCTGTAGTTGCAGGAAACGTTTTCCTCCACCTTCACCCGATCAAGCTTAAAAAGTCAGGCGTACAGCTGGGATACACATGGTGTATGGGAGGATTAACTTTCTTCATATTCCTTTCCCTAACTGTCACCGGCGTTCTTCTCATGTTTTATTACCGTCCAACCGCTGAATATGCATTCACCGACATCATTGGTTTGCGCGAACACGTTCCTTTAGGAATCATGCGCGAACTACATCGTTGGGGAGCCCACTTGATGGTAATTACCGTATGGATTCACATGTTCCGTGTGTTCATGACCGGTTCATATAAACCACCTCGTGAATTTAACTGGGGCGTTGGTGTTGTCCTCCTTATTCTTACAATGCTTCTCTCGTTCACAGGCTATCTATTGCCTTGGGACCAGCTCGCCATTTGGGCGATTACCGTAGGATCTAACATGGCGAAGGCAACTCCTTTTGCCGGTCACGGTGGTCCTGGTGCCGCCCTTGCCCGCATTGGTGACTTTGTTATGGTTTCAGATAAGAACGATGTACGCTTCCAGCTTCTTGGTGGTCGTTTTGTGGGTGAAGCAGCCTTGCTTCGTTTCTACATTCTCCACTGCGTTTTCATTCCATTGGTTGTGGCAGTACTTATTGCCGTTCACTTCTGGCGTGTACGTAAAGACGGCGGAATTTCAGCTCCATTATAAGAAGTAAGGGAAACATATGATTAAGGAAGCGATTAATTTTCTCTCCTCGCCACTTTACTCCTTCACGCTGTTCATAGTTGGCTTTGGACTGGCCATGAAGCGGATGGATATTGTGGGTACGAAGAAATTCGGCTTAGGTCTTTTGATCTTTTGCCTGGTTGTCTTTGCATGGATGGTGGCCGATCCCATCTTCTTCTCCATCATTTCGCTTCCAGATAATATTCCCATCATTATCCTTAACG
This sequence comes from Bacteriovoracaceae bacterium, assembly GCA_035575985.1. Taxonomy (GTDB): domain Bacteria; phylum Bdellovibrionota; class Bacteriovoracia; order Bacteriovoracales; family Bacteriovoracaceae; genus Peredibacter. Next base: position 89,288 of record DATLXC010000002.1, read on the forward strand.
CGTTAGTAATCTGGTCAACCTGGTATGCCTTATATAAAGGACACCAAAATGACTTACGCATAGCTGCCGGCGAAGAGCCAATTGAAGGCACTCCGGAAAATCGCGAAAAAGTATGGGCATGGCCAAACCTTGTTTACACTGAGCTTTTCTGCGGAATTCTTTGTACGATTTTCCTTATCGTCTGGGCCATTTTCTTTAAGGCTCCACTCGAAGAACCAGCTAACCCTACATGGGCACCTAACCCTGCAAAAGCTCCATGGTACTTCTTAGGCCTTCAGGAAATGCTTGTTTACTTCGATCCATGGATGGCCGGTGTGGTTCTTCCAGGAATCATCGTAGTTGGTCTTATTGCTATTCCTTTCATCGACATCAATCCGAAAGGAAACGGTTACTACACTTTCCGCGAAAGAAAATTTGCAATCGCCTCCTTTCTTTTTGGTTGGCTGGCCCTATGGGTTTACCTTATCCAGGTTGGTACCTTCCTCAGGGGTCCTAACTGGACTTTTTATGGTCCGTTTGAAGTCTGGGACTTCCATAAAGTTGTTGCAGAAAACAACATTAACGTATCTGAAATTGTCTGGATTAAGCTCCTTTCTATGTCCCTTCCTAAGAACATCGTGATTCGCGAATTCTTTGGTCTCATAATGACTTTTGGATACCTGATTGGCGGGGCAATCTTGCTCACGAAAAAATGGGGCCACAAATATTACGAAAAAATGGGTGTCATCCGTTATTACCTCATGATCTTCTTGATTCTTGGAATGATGAGTCTCCCTATTAAAATGTATCTTCGTTGGTTCTTTAACCTGAAGTACATCGTGGCTATGCCAGAATTTGAACTTAACCTTTAATAGAAAAGATAAGGCAGCTATAAATGAAACGTGAACCTGGAATGGCCTATGACACTAAAGTTCTTAACAAGATCTTTGCTGTCATTTCTGTTGTGTTCCTCCTAGTTACCATCTGGATGGTCTTTGATGATTACATCCGCCCATGGAAAGCCGTGCAAGTTAAGGCACTGGATATTGAAAAGCAAAAGACCCAGGAAAAGATAAAAGAAATTGAAGGCGGAATCGACGCCACTAAACTCAAGGAAGCCAAGGCCAAGATTGCTGCAGGTGAAAAAGAAGTAGCGGCGAAGCAAGACCAAATTGATAAAATCAAAGACAGAATCACAGAAATCCAGCGTCAAATCTACGTTCAGAATATGAAGAACGGTGTAAATGGCTCTCAAGCAGCTGCATTGCAATTTCAATATGAGCACGCACTGATGGAAAACCATCCGGAAGATGCAAAGAAGATTAAAAAAGATTTTGATGAATATAAGAAAGCCGAAATGGACGGCAAGAACAATCTTAAAGGTCTTCAGGCCCAGGAAGCTGTGGCAGAAAACGAAATAAAGACCCTGACTGCTGCTCAAACTGATGCTGAAAAAGAACTCAAGGACCTTCTCGCTGACAAAGAAAGAATGCTCCTCGCAATGAGTACTGTTGAAAAAAATCCGGTTTGGGCATTACGTAACGCTCCTTTTATCGACTTCCTTGATCCAACTATTAAAATCCGTCAGTACGTTATTAAGAATGTTGAAAGCGACTTTTACTTCCAGCAAGTTCCTAAGATCGATCGCTGTACTACTTGTCACGTCTTCATCGACAAGGCCGGTTACGAAGACCAGGAAAATCCTTATAAAACTCACCCTAAGATGGCGACACTTGCTGTAGGTATTAACTCAGCTCACCCGGTTAAAGACTTCGGATGTACATCTTGTCACGGTGGTGTTGGTGACCGTGTAAATGACTTCATGTCACCTGCTCACGTTCCACAAAATCCGAAGCAGGCAAAACTCTGGAAAGATAAATATCACTGGCATGAACCTCATAAAGTTCCTCAGCCAATGGTTCCTCTTCAATATACTGAAGGCCAGTGTATCAAGTGTCACAAAGACCAAGAGTTTATTCCAATGGCGGAAAAGCTTAATCAAGGTCGTGAGCTTGTAGAAACATACGGATGTTATGGTTGTCACAAAATTGAAGGCTGGCAGCACCTGAAGAAGCCGGGTCCTTCTCTGCTTAAAGTAACAGCCAAGGTCCCATCAAAAGAATGGATCCGTAACTGGATCTGGGCACCTAAAACCTTCAATCCTCAATCGAAGATGCCTCAGTTCTTTGACCAACCAAACAACAGTGTGCCTGAGTACCGTAATCGCAACATCGCTGAAGTAAATGCTATTGCAGAATATATCGTTTCAACTGCGAAGGAATATAAGCCATTCCAGCGCTACGCCGGCGGAAATGCATCAAGTGGTAAAGAACTAATTGAGACTGTTGGTTGTGTCGGTTGTCACATGGTTGAAGGCATTGATGAGAAGTGGAACAAAGTCGGACAAAAGAAAGGTACATACCTTACAGGTCTTGGCTCGAAGGTGGATCCTGATTGGTTAGTCTCATGGCTAAAGCAGCCTTCACACTACCAGCCTGACACTATCATGCCATCGTTCCGTCTTAATGATAAGGAAGCTAACGACATCGCAGCTTACCTCCTTAGCTTTAAGAATGAAGAATTTGCATCTCTCAAATTCCCTGAGCTGGATACTAAGCTTCGCGACCAGATTTTGGTTGAGGACTATTTCTCGGCATTTGAAACAGTTGCCGCCGCCCAGGCAAAACTTGAAAAAATGGATGATAAGGCCCGTACTATGGAATTGGGTAAACGCTCAATTAACAAGTATGGCTGTTACTCTTGTCACAACATCAATGGATTTGAAGGCGATCTTCCTCAGATTGGTCCAGAACTTACTAAAGAAGGTTCTAAGCCAGTTGAGCAATTTGGATTCGGCCAGCAAAAGCATGTTCCACACAATAGGCATGCCTGGTTAACTCAGCATTTAAAGAGCCCAAGAATCTGGGATGTCGGTGTTCCAAAAGCCTTCAAAGATTTGAACAGAATGCCTAACTTCTATCTGAATGATAAGGATATAGAATCAATGGTTCTGCTTCTTCTCGGACAAGTTGCAGAAGTTGTCCCTCTTGCCGGACAGAAACGCTTAAATGCCTATGAGAAGCAGTATCAGGACGGAATGAAGGTAGCTAACCAATACAACTGTTATGGTTGTCACAACATCGACGGAATTGGTGGAGCACTCTCTAAGGCATTTGAAGATCAAAACTTTGGTCCTCCTTACCTGACTCGTGAAGGTCATCGCGTCCAAACAGATTGGTTATTCGACTTCTTGAAAAACGTTCACCCAATCAGACCTTATGTGAAAGTGAGAATGCCTACATTCAACTTCACTCACCAGGAACTAAACGCATTAGTCAGCGGCTTCCAGGCCGGATCTATGCAAGCTACTTTTGAAGCACCGGTCAAAGTTGAATGGGAACCAGGCGAAAGAGAAGCTGCACAAAAGATCTGGAATGATCTTGCATGTACAACTTGTCACACTTCAGGATTCAACAAGGAAGACCCACAAGCGCCTGACCTGCACTTTGCGAAAGGACGCCTGCGTTCTTCATGGATGGATGCCTGGATCGCCAATCCACAGTCATTCCTGCCTTACACCAGCATGCCTGCATTCTGGGATGATGGTAGTGGTAACTTAATTCCTGCAGTTGACGGTGTTCTAGATAATGATCCGAAACGTCAGATACAGGCAGTCAGAAAGTTTGTTCAAGAGCTTGGATCAGGAACACAACCAAAACCGTTTCCAAAAAATAATCAATAAGTTTTAAGGGCCCTTTAGAGGGCCCTTTTTTTCGGTCTTTTTCACTCACAAAATCTCTGAAAAATATTATCAGTAATAAAACTCATTTCTCCGTTGACAGATTTAGGTTGAATCCACTAAATTGGCGTTTCGCGATTTTATGTGGGGGTGTAGCTCAGCTGGGAGAGCGGTAGCTTTGCAAGCTATAGGTCGCAGGTTCGATCCCTGTCATCTCCACCACTTTTTAAATTTGTAAAAATTTAAAAACACGACTAAAAAATTTCTAAAGATCTTCTAAAAAAAGTCTGGACGAAAGAAATATGCAGTGATAAAACGCTAACCTCTTTGACAACTGAATAAATGATTAAAATTTTGAGACCGCAAGGTTTCAAGATGAGATGAGAATGGAAAACGTTCTATTGCCTAGTCTGCCGTAAGATTTAGTTATCTTCGGATAAGGGCAGACGGCGTCGGAAGTCTTCGGATGGATGATGTTATAGATC
>DATLXC010000003.1:0-2949 GCA_035575985.1 Bacteriovoracaceae bacterium
TGAAAAACCTTAGAAATCTAACTATTTCATGTGTAATATCAGTATTGATTACAGCTGTTTGTATGTTTATGCTGAGTCACATTAGTCAAACCGATTCCCCAACGTTGTTTAGGTTTCTTACTCTCTTAGGTGGAGACGTCGTAAACGGTGGGTATGTTCAGACATTTACGTACCTGGCTTTTTTCTGGGCGTGGTTTGAAGTTCAGGAAAAGCTTGGGCTTATTAAAAGGGAAAGGAAGGCGTTTACTCTGGGATTAATTCCGACCGGTGAAAAGCACGTCTTCATGCCTTCAGATCTTAATGCATTGAAGTTCAAATTAATCGAGTTCGAGAAACGAGAAAAATTTATCTTAAGCGACCTATTAAAAAAGGCTTGTACGAATTTCAGGACCTCCGGTGCCCTGTCAGACCTGATCAATATCGTGAGTATTCAGATTGAAGTTTCTCAGGAGAAAGCTGAGGGGGGCCAGTCGGTGATCCGTTACCTCACCTGGGTTATCCCTTCCATTGGTTTCGTAGGAACGGTCATTGGTATTTCTCAAGCAATGATCGTTGCCAATTCCGGAGACATGGAGAAAATCACGTCTCTGCTGGGAGTGGCGTTTGACACCACTCTGGTCGCTCTGGTGTTATCTATCATTATTATGTGGTTCGTGCATCAGTTACAGGAAGAAACAGACAATTTTCATTCTGATCTTAAGGAATTTGTGATCGAGAATCTTATCAATAAGATTGAAGTAAAATGAGAAAGCGCCGGTCCATAGAAGTCTTTTCCATATCATTTCTTGACCTCATCTCCGGGGCGCTGGGGGCAGTGATTATTCTCTATGTGGCCATTCCTAAAAATCAACAGCCGGTGAGAGTAAAACCCGATACTATGAAAATAGAGTTATCAAAAAAGTTAAGGGACGCGCAGGAAGAGCTTTCCGGCATTAAAAAAGAGCTGGCCGCTGCTAAATTGCAACTTCTGACAGCACCTGTGATCCCTCCGAAGGATCTGGAACCTCAGTATGAAGCTGGCTTTAGGTTCAAAGGTAAAAAGATTGTTTTCATCGTCGATACTTCTTTTAGTATGAAAGAAGATAATAGAATAGGGCAGGTTAAGGCAGGGTTAAAAATGCTTTTAACTTCGTTACCCGGAAATCACGCATTTGATATCATTCAGTATCCTCTAGGAGAACGTGCTCCGTTTAAAAGCCTTTGGGGTGAAATACGTGAAACCAGTTCAATCAATAAAACAGAAGCGATAGATTTCATTTATTCCATTGAGCCCCTTGGCGGAACTCCTACTAGAGATGCGCTACTTTATGTCCTTAATAATTACCCCGATATCAGTGATATTGTTATTTTAAGCGACGGATCACCCACCCTTCATAATTCAAATAGAAAAGACGATATCTTCGACATTCTAAAAATTATAAGACTTATAAATGGTAAGAAAATCCAGATTAATTCAATTGGAGTGGGAACAGATTTTACAAAAGATAAGACCTCAGACCAGTACCGATTCTTAAGTCTTCTATCCTCAGAGAATAGTGGGTTTTTTGTCGGTTTTTAAAACTTCCGGAAGAAGATCATATTTCTCAATAATTTTCTTAATGGAAATGTTACTGGTCAGGATCTGGCCATAGATCCAAGAATAGAGCTTATCCTGTTCCATCATTTCAGTATGGACGCGGGTGGCTTCCGCTTTTCCCAGATAATATTCCAGGGCCCTGTTTTCTAGATAGCAAACGAGTAGATGATTGTAAGTTGCCTCTAGTCCGTTCCTATAAATGGGTACTTTCGGATATAATTTTTTTAGCTCTTCGATTGCTGATTTTTCCTTGGTCGAATTTTGGGCAATCAGCCAGTGGAACTGTTCATGGAGGAATACAGATAGGATCTTCTCCGGTTGCTGGGCGAAGCGGATATTTATTGTGATCACCGGAGACCGATGGGATATATCGTTTGGGAAGATCTTTATCACCGGAGAGTAGATAAAAGGTTTTAGATCATAAACTTGAGTCAAGTGGATGATGTTTTGTTTGGTCAGTGCCGTCCATTTATTGGGTTTAACTTCAGTAATAATTAATCCCTCGGGTAACTGCTCCTGGATTGGGCCAGAGGCGCATCCAAAGAGAAAAAAAACTACGAAGTAAGAAAGGTGCTTTCTATCCATCCTCATAATTGCTTAGGTATCAAGGAATACTTCTTCAGGATGAGTTCAATATCTTTGGACCGCTTCATCATTAAAGAATAAATCCGGGGATAAATTTTCTCCACTTTAATGGCGTCCTCAATGACTTTTGCGGCCCGCTCCTCACCAAGATATTTTTTTATTGCTTTATACTCGAGCCAGCATATGGCCAGATGAAGGTAGGTGGTACGATCGTCGATGATTTCGTCGCTGCCGGGGATGGTGGGAAATTTCTCTCTCAGCTCATCGACGGCTTTTTGAGTTTTTTCTCTATGGAGCAGCACCCACCAGTGGAATTGCTCATGTAAGAATGTTGCGAGAATTTTATCAGGAGAATTGGCCGCACTGGTATTTAATGTCAGGACTGGATGCGAGCGGGGAGTGACATACGATTCAATACGAATCTCTTTGGTGTAGAGGAATGGCGTTAGATTATGAGTTTTGGAAATTTTAATCAGGTGCTTTTTAGTCATCGCGGTCATTTGATTCGGGTGGATCTCAGTTATTTCAAGTGGGCCTTCTGATTTTTTTTTGAAAAGTGAACAGGAAAGTGAAAGAAGTAATAGGGATATGCTAAGAAATTTAATCATCTGATAATTATGCTAAATTTCACGTAGAAGTCACTTGTAAATCAATTTTGTGCATTGCCTTGCGAATCAATGTTTTTATAAAAAAGATGGTGCGAGGTACAGGATTTGAACCTGTGACAACTTGGATGTCGACCAAGGACTCTACCGCTGAGCTAACCTCGCACTAGAAGCATATTTACT
>DATLXC010000004.1:0-20885 GCA_035575985.1 Bacteriovoracaceae bacterium
CTAGGATGGAATCCCTATGCATAAACAATTGTCTGAGCTGAATCAAGTCTTGAGGAGCCGTATGCGGGAAATCCGCACGTACGGTTCTGTGAGGGGTTACCTTCTTAACAATTTTGTGAGAAGGTAGTCTACTCTATGAAAGAATTTATCGAAAAAATACTACAGACACTGAAAAGTAACGGCTTTCCTGAGAAGCGTGTCTCGCTACCTACCGAAAAAATGTATGAGGCAGCTGACAATAAGGGTTTTAGCTTTAATCATGTTCTGGAGCAGCTTAAGGCCGATCACGGCATAGAAGCTCAAATAGGTCCTGAAAAGATTGTTTTTTCTAAAGCAATTGTTGAGGCACCTTTTACCGGCATGAATCAGGAAGAGATGATAAGGCAAGCGCAGGAAATGATGTCAAAAATGGACCCTGAGGAATTAAAGAAGATTCAGGAAATGTTCACCAATATGTCACCTGAGCAAAAAGAAGAAGTTCTAAAAAAAGGCAAGGATCTTGGCCTGATCTAAATCCTGATGACTTTTTTCAACCCTTAGAGTTTAATTTAGTTTATGAAATTACCAATTCATTTTGTCGCCATACTTCTCTTTTCTACTCTCTGCTTTGCAAATGACAAAGAGGCAAGAGGAGTCTTGATCCAAAAGAAATTCGCGAGTACCGGGAAAGAGATGAAGAAATGCCTCGAAGCTCCTAACCGACAAGTCTTTCCCAGTTTCTCGGTGAAGTTTGCGATCAAGGAAGAAAATGCCAAAGACATTAGCTTCCCGGATTCGGAATTGAAAACAAATGAAGTCTCTTGTCTCGAAAGCGTAATTAAGAAGATCAAATTTGAGGGAATTAAATCCGCTCAGGTTCAGCAAAACATAAACTTCCAATCAATATCTGGATCTGAATGAAATATCTTTTAGTCTTTTTCTTAATTTCTTGTGCCTCTGAGAAGACTACAACACCAACCAAACGGCCGGTCGTTGCCGAAAATCATAACTTTCAGATTATTACTCTCGATAACATGAATGAATTTGAAGGCAGCATCCTCCAATATGTAATGAACGCTCCTGAGTTAAAAAAAGATCTGAGCATTGAACTGCAAAAGAATCGAGTGCTGTGCAAGCAAGGTAATAATTCAAATTGCGATGCCATTGAACAAAATAAAAAAGATAGAGAAAATCTCTACCAGGGATTGATTGATATTACATGGGTTAAGGGTTGCTCCACCCATGCTGCCATTCAGGACCGAAAGAGCTTAACTAGAAAAGATTCCCCTCAGCTCATCAGAGAACTTAAGATTTATACAGAGACGTACAAGCGAGAAACTGGAAAAGAGCTTAATTTAAACAAGTGTGAGTAATTAATCATGAACAAAACTCCCTGGGGACCAGTAGAAAAAGCTGATTGGCTAAAAGAGCAAAGCATCAAGCGCTCCTATCAAAAAGAAGTTGTCACGAAAATTGAAGCGCTCAAAGCTTCCTTTGATACCTTCTGCTATGGCACTCTTACTTATGATCAAATTAACTATCCAGTGTATTTGGTAAAATCGAAAAAAATTGATCTTGCCAAAAAAACAGTGCTTATTACTGGTGGCGTGCATGGCTATGAAACCAGTGGAGTTCATGGTGCCCTGGCATTTATGAGTCGTGAAGCTCAGAAGTACAGAGATACATTTAATATTGTCTGTGCCCCATGTATAAGTCCCTGGGCCTACGAAACAATAAACAGATGGAACCCTAAGGCCATCGATCCAAACCGATCATTTTATCAGGATAGTCCTGCTGATGAATGCAGATTGTTTTTAAATGCAATTTCTTCACTTGGAATTGAGGTCTTTGCCCATTTTGATCTGCACGAGACAACAGACACGGACAACACTATTTTCAGGATAGCCCTGGAGAAAAGGGATGCAAAACCGCAGGAGTTTTCCGAAATTCCCGACGGCTTTTACGTAGTAGGGGACGCCCATAATCCTCAGAAAGAATTTCAAAAGGCTATTATCAATTCAGTGAAAAAGGTCACCCACATCGCTCCTCCGGATGAGAATGGAAACATTATAGGTGCGCCCCTTGAGGATGAAGGTGTGATTAATTACGATATGAAAAAGCTTTTCCTTTGCGGTGGATTCTCCAATGCTGAATTTTCAACCACCACAGAAGTTTATCCCGACAGCCCAAAGGTCACTGATGATCTTTGTGTTGATGCACAAGTGGCGGCCATCCGGGGTGGACTAGATTACATCCGGGCAAGATAGCGCTATAGGATGGTCGGCCGGAAAATATTTTTTTACTTCGGAATTAAAATCAACTTTCTTCCTATATAAAGAACTCAGCTTCGATTCTTTCAGCTTCATCAGTTTAAACCCCAACATCACTTTGCTTGAATTTGAGCCTTGAAAAATAGTGTGCAGCGAGCTCAGGTAAAAATATATCCTTCGAGAAAGAGAAGGATTAAGTCCTGCACACCTTTCAATGAAATATGTGTGTTGTGGAGCGATCCTGAAAGTAAAAGGCCAGATGTAAGGATAATGAAAGGTCGAGGTCCTTGGTTTTATTTCCCTTGAGAGTTTATAAAAATTCCAAATTACCATGAATGGATTATGCTTCCAGAGAGGTTTTGGGCCAAAGCCTTCAAAGTTACAAACCTGCCAATTTTGAGCACGATATTTCATGACTAATTGAGGGGCAATCATGGCCATTCCAACCAGGTCGTCATGAGAGCTACCAGGAAGAGGATCATTATCCGAATTCCTGGTAAATCCAAAACCAGACTGGCATTCGGTCCAACATTCTATAATGGGTTCCACTGATGGTATGAGGCCAAGAATGTGCGCATAACCGGAAAAGGTGAATGAGTTGTTACAAGGGAAAGGTCTTTCGATAGTCACGGGTCTATCATGGAACCTACCATAACTATCAATATACTTATTCACTGGCCGACCTTGTCATTTTTCTTCCAGATTACTTAAAGATTACGCTTTATGAAGCTAAAAATCGTTTAACATCTTTACGCCTTATATCTCAAGTCCCAGAATGGAGTGGGAGGCTTAAATGAATTTTTTATTACTCACTTATCTATTTATCAATTCTATTTCTTTTGCCCAACAGTACCAACAAGACCCGGCCAAAGAAATGTATGAAAAAAGCAACAAGTTGATTGAGGAAGAAAGAAAATTTCGCAACGACATGTTGCAGGTAGAGCAAAAACAACTGGAAGAAACTCAAAATCAAAACGAACTGATCGAAGAACAAAATAATGAAATTAATGCGAAATCTGAATCTGATAAAAAAACAAACCAGCAATAGTCTTTATAAGTCTTTGTTTTTCATCAAATGTATAGATTAATACACATTCTATATACACCTTTAGCAAGTTTGAGATCTGCATCCCACTTAACCTCTAGGTATCAAGGAAGGTTAAATGAAACGGATTATTCTATGTATTGCTATTTTAGGTCTATCTCTATGTGCTTTTGCTCAGGCAGAAGATGAAATGAAATTAGAAGGTAGCTGTAATGGAAATTATACAAACGGCAAGCCGGTGAGTTTCACTTACTTTTCAAACTTCAATGGTTGTCAGCAAAAAATCAAAGCGGCCATAAAATTCGCTCCTGATTCCGGATCACAACATCACAAGGGCAATCGTGCTTTCGAGAATAACCAGGACATTTATACTTTGGGCACATACCAAGTTAGCTTTGCAGACTCTACTGACATCAAGGAAGGTATTTTTAGCTACCTCAATGATGGGAAGAGGGAATCAATAATAGTAAAATGTGTAATTCGTAATTATGAATATTATGAATGTCCGAATTAAGGAAAATCTAAAGTCTCAGGGCCATAGAAAAGAGTTCCAACAGTCCCTCCCTTGCAATACGGCTTTGTTCCCCGGGAAGTGATGCCGACCTGGAAAAGCTCATCCTGATAACTCATGAACATCGGGCCACCAGAGTCTCCATTGCAAGTGGCTTCACCTTCCTTGCCACTCTCTAAATTATACTGTTCAAGCTTAACAACTTGGGTTTCCACTTTCCGGAGAATATATTTTGCCTCATCGATGCTTGCAAAAGGATCCCATGCTTCAGTCCTGCCGTATCCGGCAAGGATGATAGATCCTCAGAGCATAATCCCTTCTTTGATCACCATGATAAGAATCATAAAACTTAATACCTGTTACTGGTCTGGTCATGCCAGGGTTAACGCTTACCAGATTCAACCCGAAAGCGATGAGACGATTCTGATTAGGCTTCACGCAATGGCCAGCAGTTAAGATCGTTTCATTATCCAGAATACTACCTGTACAGAATCTGCCTGGGTCTACTTTTACTCCAACTATCATGGAAGCAATGACATCATTTTCACCAACCGGCTCTCCGCCGATGATTGAGGTGGATGCATAGGTTGATGCGAGTAAAGCTAAAATAAGCAGAATAAAAGTGTTCATGGGCGGGAGATAGCACCGAGTCATTGGTAGTGTCGATGAATAATTTCAGGGTATTCGGCAAGGGCGCGCCGCGCATGCGCATATTTTGAGCGCAGAGAATCAAACTTCTATTCTTTTGAATTTCCTTATAGTACAAGTCTGCTCAATTACCACAAAGGAATTTATGAAACTTTCTTGGATCACAATTGGGCTTTTGTTCTCACTTAATGTTTTTGCCGAAAAAATGCAGGGTCCTGAAAACTCGCCATTCGTTTTCAATCGCATTATGGGTACAGAGACTTTCGTTAAATTTAGTGACCTTCCACTAAGTGGAAAACTTGCCGATGATAGGATGGGCTGGTCTGAAACTTACTGGCCATCAAACATTGGTGGAATTGGTTACAGATGGAATCACCCAAATCCAGAGCCTTTTAAATATAAGCTTCTTTCTAAAGAAGAAATTATGGCCATGACTCCTGCGGAGTTGGCACAACTTTCACCGGCCGAGCTGTACGATATTTCTCAAGGTGATTATAGCTATCAATTAACTCGTGCAACTCGCGTGCTTTATAAGACGACTGATTTGTGGTGGGAAGGAATTTGCCATGGCTGGTCTCAGGCATCTACAAATTATCCTGAGCCCGCTCCAGTTAGAGTTAAAAACCCGGATGGAATCATGGTTCCTTTCGGTTCTTCTGATATCAAGGGCCTTATGGCCATGCACTACGCTTATCTGATTCCGGGAAAATATGCCCGCCTTGGTAAGAAGTGCCTGATTAAAGGAAAAGTCGTTGGCGAAGAAGATTCTCGTGATGGAACTCTTCCTATTCCTACAGAAGAGCAATTAAACACTCCTGATTGCCGTGACGTTAATGCTGGAGCCTTCCACGTTATTCTCACTAATATGCTTGGAATCCATGGCAAGACCTTTGTTGCCGACATTGATCGTTTGAATGATGTCTGGAACCAGCCTATTGTTGGCTTTTCTTCTGTTGTAGTGGGAGAGGAAGCTGTTACTCCTGAGCAGCAGAGCTACGGGGTGACTCGTGCTGTACGTGTACAATCGAAAATGACTTATGGTGAGGAGCTTCAAATCAGGACTGCCCAGAAAGAAGCTGAACATCCTGAGTGGATTCACTGGGTATCAAAAAAGCCAGTAACAGGAACACTCCTGCAACAATTCCGTCATAAGAATTATGAATACATTGTTGAACTTGATGGCATGGGAAGAATTGTCGGAGGAGAGTGGATCACTTCAACTCGACCGGATTTCTTATGGGCCAAGGAGAGAGTTGCAAAGTTTCAGAACATTACGGTTAGTCCGGGAGTAACACTTCCACTGGCCGGGCTTAACACTATTTATCGACCAATTAAAATGTAAGTAAAAAAGGCTCCGTAAGGAGCCTTATTTTACCAATGAAATAGAAACGTTTGGACGACTCGCATCCACCTCAAATCTTCCTGAATTATTAGAAACGACTGCTCTAATGATACAATTCTCATTGGTAGAGCATTGTTGAAACATACTCATGGTTTGATCGAAGAATAAACGATTTTGTAAATTACATGAAATGCCTGAATCAGTTGTACTACAGGTTAAATTAAGTCCCATAAAAAGAGAGAACGTCGTTGGCTCTTCGGCGTTTATCGGGCGATCAACAAAGGCACAGGTTCCCATTTTAAGGTCTTTACCAGTTTCACCGGCAGCTATCGTATTTGGTTTAAAAGTGACAGTTACCCGTCCATCGATCGGGCCATTTAATTGGTATGTATAACCACCCCGACAAAGTATCGGAAAGCCTATCTGGGCAAAAGCTGAAGTTGCGAAAAAGCACAACATAGCTGCTATCAAGGTAAGTTTCATATGGTCAGTCGTTGAACTTAAGGGAATTTAAAAAGGCCAACGCCATTAACGCAAGAACCAGTAAAAATAAAAATATAATAATTTCATCACTTGAGAACCGGTCATCTCCAAGGATAACTTTTCCAGGGATTTTGTGATTGGGTTTGAAAAGGGAATCTGAAGGCATTTCTGATTCATTCAAAACTATTAATTCACGGACCCCTGCAAGGGTTGCGGCTTCTTTCAGCGAGTTTGTTTCTACCTGCGTAATCTCATAAGGGACATTCATGATGATGATTGGCTTTACCAAAACTCCAATGTCTTTTGGCCTGAAAAAGGAAATTAAACTTCTAAGGTAGGCAGCAGAAATATTTACATCTTCAACTATGATCTGAGGAGAATTGTAGAATGCTTTGGTTTTTTCATCCTGAAGATGACTATCATATGTTGAGTTCGTACCAAGAGTTCTCGCAAGAACCCTATCTTTTCGAATATCGATTAATATAGGTGGTCTAAGTATCATCCTCTGATAATAGATGAAATTTTACCTAAGTTCCATCACTGCAGGATTTTCTAAAAATATTCTATTCCATTTACCTAGATTGGCAGCGACTTCATAAGCTGATTCCAGGAACTCCAGGATGAGTTTCTCCGGATTTTGAGACTGCCGGACATCTTCGTATTTCAGGATGAATTCTCCAAACTTCTTATCGTAATAAGCACAGTCCGGCCTTATGCTGGCCTTCTCAAAACCTTCCGGTACCGGATAAGCGTAAGCATAAAATGCTGGCTCACCATAAAGAAGACCACTGGCACTTATGTTTCCCGGCCAGAATCCACAGTTAAAGTTTTCCTGGTCTTCGGCCAGTTGGTAAAAGCGGGGACCTTTCGGTAATGGAGCAGGCCTGCCTGAATATCGGGTGGTGCCGAGGTCAAAGGATCCCCAGAAGAAAGTTATGGGACTGCTTTTTCCATAGAACTTTGAACGGTATTCCTGGAGGACCTTGGTACATTCAAGTTGAAGTTGCCACCATCTGGACACGTATTCTTTATCGTATGAGCAATGTTCATCATCAATTTCAAATGGAATGACAGGTTCTGTTTCTACGGGACGGGTGTTGATTCTGGCAGATATGCCGAAGCTCTTTAAAATAGAGAAAAACTCCTGGTAGAAGCTTGTCACTGTCCTTGGTCTCAGTTCCATTGACTTAACTTCGCCTTGAGAGGTGATGACGTTGAGCTTGTGATCAAGGAAATCGAAATCTACCTGAAACATGCCATCCTGGAAGGGAATAGGTCCTGTGGTAAGGCCTCTTGCCTGAACATCAAAGGCAACATGCCAAAGCTCGTTAAGTGTCGGACTAAGTTTCATTTTCATCTTGCCGACTATCTGGGACCACATATGCAGTGTTTCGCAGGTGTCTTTCCATTCATCGAAGGGGAGTGCTGGCCATCTTTCCATAATAACCTCCATTGTTAACTTATACGCCACTCAAAATATAAATCAAGGACTTAGTCATACCTGTCTAAGTCCTTTACAAGGAGGATATTTTCTTAGACTTTTTTCTTTGGAACTTTTGATTCATCTACTGTGACTTCAATTTCAACCCGACGGTTCTGCTTACGTCCGTCTGCAGTCTTGTTGTCTGCGATGGGAGAACTTGGTCCCAATCCCTGGATTGAAATAACACTTTCTGGTAGGCCATCTTGTACCAACATTTTTTTCACGGCCTCTGCACGGTTCTGAGAAAGCTCCTCATTGATCACTGAGGTTCCGGTATTATCCGTAAACCCTTTGACCATGAGAACGTTCTCCGGATACTTCTTCATAATGTCTGCCATTTGCTTTAAGTTAGTTTTTGCTGCGGGCTTAAGAGTAGCCTTGCCCGTATCAAAGAGGATATCGCTTTTGAGTTTTGTTACAAGGCCGTCATCAGTTCTCTTGGTCTCAGCGATCGCTTCTAGTTCCTTGGCCTGCTTGTCCATTCGACTACCAGCATAGCCACCGAGACCACCACCTATTACGCCACCGATCATAGCTCCTTTCTTCTTGCCCATGATGGCACCCACACCTGCACCAACGGCTGTACCTATACCGGCACCTGCATAAGTCTTTTTATTTTCTTTAATACTAGAACAAGCTGCAGTTAATAAGATTAGTGAGAGTAGAGTAATCAGGTCAAATTTCATGGATGCTCCTTAAGAATTTCTTTTGGGAAATGTAAACACTGTGCATGAATCATAGCAATCCGCGCCGTATCTAGTTTCTAAAGAGAAGCATAATATTGGCCCCCTTGATTTCTAGAAATCCGATTTGCCCTGTATGAAACATTCAAGGCCCTGCTTAAGAAGCTTGATAAGACCACGGAAAAAGCCGTCAAAAATCGTTTAACCCTTCTGGCCCAACTTAAAGCTTCACTTGTTCCCCATGCCAGGGCCGAAGAAAAAATCTTATATGAGTCTCTTAAAAAATCTGATGTGAAAGAAGCGGATGAAATAGCATTTGAAGGTCATGAGGAGCACGGTGTAGTGGACCGGCTTTTTGATGAGCTGGGTAAAACTAAGCCTGCAGATAAAAGATGGGGTGCTTTAATGTCGGTACTCAAGGAATCACTTGAGCATCACATAGAAGAGGAAGAAGAAGAATTATTTAAAAAAGCACGGAAATCTTTTGATACTGAAACTGCCACCGAAATGGCCGAAAAATTCACCGCTTTGAAGAAAAAGTTTGTCACTGAGCTCAAAGCTGGGAAGAAACTGAAACAGAAGCCCTCACATTCGTTAGAGAAATAGATGGGCACTTGACCATGAAATAAATAACGCATAGATTGCTGTTCTCATGAAAAACCTTCTTTTTCTCCTCCTTATGGAAGATAAGCTCACGTATCAGGGTGATCTCACCTGGAAACTGCTTGAACTTAAAGATCAGCAGAGTGTTTTTTATTGGCAGCCAATCCACAAAGATTCCATTTTTTTGAAACCCCATGCGGACTGGGATGAACTTGCTTCAGCTGCCAGATCGCAGTCAGGCGATTGTCCTGAAGGCATGGTGAGGGTCAAGGGTAATATGTTGTCCGCTCTTTTGTCTGTGCCTCTGCAGAACAAGGCTTGCCTTGATGGTCCGAAATGGAAACCTGGTTACTTGTGCCAGAAATTTGGAAGTAATTATCTTGATGGCCAAAATATTTCATCAACAGCGCAGGATTTTTGTATTGATGCATTTGAGTTTCCAAATATTCCCGGTGAGTTTCCTGTGGTAATGGCCTCATATGATGATGCAAAAGCATTGTGTGTGGCCCAGGACAAGCGATTGTGTGGTGAGGAGGAGTGGAGCTTTGCTTGTGAATCTGAGAAGGCCCTGCCTTATCCTCAAGGTTTTAATCGCTATACAGACCTGACTTCGAGTTTTCCGGCCAATATTAAAAATCCAGACGGATGTAATTACGATCGGCTTCCTTCGAGGCCTATAAACGAGAAAAATTTGGTTTTGAATGCCCGTAATGCAAAAGGTGCTTTTGAACTTGATCGTAGCTTTAATGGAACAAGGGCAGGGGACCAGAGTGCCTGTAAAAGTGAATACGGAGTTTACGACCTTACCGGGAATGTAGAGGAATGGACCGCAAGATCTGTGGGCCGGGCCTCAATTCTTAAAGGTGGATATTGGGCACCTGTTCGTGCACGTTGCAGGCTTTCAGAGGATGCCCATGGTCCCCAACATAAATATTACCAGACAGGTTTTAGGTGTTGTTTTTAAAAGTTGACTGTTTTGCTTGCCCGGATTTTAGGTAGATGAGCCCTTTAAACAGGTAATATGGCAATTTTTAGTGCATCTTGACTATCAAGTATAATGCAAGTTTTTATGCAAATCCAGCTAGTTATGTAACCCTTAATTTTTTTTTAAGATTTTACTTAGGCCATAAGTGTTTATGACTCATACTTGAGTTCGATTACTTTTTCTTTATCAAAAGGCTTATGTGAAAAACATCTACTTCTTTACCGCACTCTTAGTTCTGGCCACGGCTTCATTCAAGGCCATGGCAATTGATCGCGGAACAGTGCCTGCAGGCCTGCCTTCTCACTTCATGATTGGAGTTAGCAATGGAAACGAGCAAGAATCACTTTCAAAATTAACAGAATCAGGAACTCCATGGGCCGCACGTTACAAATATCTCAACGGGGGCGTTTACTCAGGATGGCGCCAGGGCTGGGGTGCTGATTTTGCCTCCAACTATGTTCTTCAAAGTCATGCAGCAGGTTATCTTCCTGTATTTACTTATTACCAGATGCTGCAGTCTAAGTATGACCTGGGCGAGGCCGCAAGCCTTCTTCGAAACATCAATACTCCCGACCTTATGTATAAGTACTTCGACGATTTCAAGTACCTCATGGGGCAAATTAATAAGACTGGGAAACCAGTTATCATCCACGTTGAGCCAGACATGTGGGGTACTATCCACAGACAGGTTTCGAAGGTTGGGGCCTCAGACGATGCAAACTTTAACAATATTGTCCCGGCTGCTGTAACTTCTTCCGGCCACCCTGATGTGCAGGGCTTCGCTAATACTCCAAGGGGATTTGCGGACGCTTTACGCCACATCCGCACGACATACGGACTTCAAAGCACTCTTCTCGCCATTCACGTTAATGCCTGGGGGACAAGTTCTGACTTCACTTTGGACCCGCTACCACTCGATGTAGGATTGCTTGGACGTCGGGCCGCTAATTTCGCCGCCTCTACTGGAGACTGGGACCTCGCCTTCTTTGATATCACTGATCGTGATGCCGGTTATTATCAATTCGATCCCCTTAAAAATGATGGCGGAAAGCACTGGTGGGATAAGTCGAATCAGAAATTTCCTAATTTTAACCGGATGGTTACCTGGGCCGATGCTTTCACTTCAACTCTCAAAAAGCGCTTAATCATATGGCAGATTCCTATCGGGAATACTTTGATGCCCATCATGAATAACACCCGTTTTCATTGGCAGGATAACCGTGCAGAATATTATCTTGAGAACTATCCTGCAAATACCGCAATCAATGACCTGGCCCAGGTGGGTGTCATTGGTTTTCTTTTTGGTGCAGGAGAAGTCGGACAAACCACTCAATACAAACCAGACATAAATAGCATTGAAAATGATGGTGGATACCTAAAAACCAGGGTGAAGAGTTATTATCTGGCGGGCCCGGTTTCTTTGGCCACTACGGCCCCAGTGGCAAATTTATTGCCAACAGTAGCTCTCACAAGCCCGGTTGCCGGCGCATCTTTTCTGACTACTGATAACGTTATCATCGAGGCTTCTGCCTCAGACAGCGATGGCACAATTGCCAAAGTTGACTTTCTTGATGGCTCCACAGTCGTTAAGACAGATACAGTTGCTCCCTTCACAGGAATTTTGTCTGGCCTTACAGCAGGCACACACAGCATCTCTGCCAGGGCCACTGATAGCAAGGGTGGCATTAAGAATTCGGAAGCTGTTTCCATCACTGTTGACACTCCACCGGCACCTGCTCCGGCCCCTGGAGTATCAACTGTTCACGCGATTGACAGCTTTGAGACTAAAAGTACTGGTGGCGCCATCGATGGTGGTTGGAACCTTTGGTCTGATGGATACGTAGAAAAATCAGTAAATTTTGATTCTGTTGGTAGCTATGACATTAGCATCCAGGCCTATGGATCAGTTGCGGGCGGAATATGGCCGATCATGGTAGTAAGTGTCGATGGCGTTGCTCTCCCTTCTAAGACAGTCAACTCAACTTCTTTCAGTAACTATACAGTCAGTGCTGCTATAAGCACTGTAGGGATGAAAAAAGTACGAATAGCATTCACCAATGATGGTTTGATTGGAACAGAAGATCGCAATCTTTACCTGGGTGACATGACAGTTGTAAGTGGTTCATTAGCTCCTGCTCCAGCTCCTGCCCCTGCACCAGCTCCAGTTAGCTACTTAACCGCTACCTATGATGCAAATGGATTCTTCCGCTTAAATAGTGGCCAGAGCGACTACATAGGCTTTAAGCCAAACACCTATAATCCATCTACTCCGATCAGTCTTCTTGTTTGGATGCATGGTTGCGGAGGAAATGCTGAAGGTGACTTGTGGACAATCAAGTCGAATAGAGCAACTTCGAACTACATCTCCATCTCAATAGGTGGACGTGATGGGGCCTGTTGGAGTGTAGGAACGGATACTCCTAAAGTTCTTTCGGCCATCACTCATGTCGCCAAGTACTTCAATATTAACCCTCGTAAAATTTTCCTGGGTGGTTATTCATCCGGTGGTAACATGACCTATCGTGTGGGACTACAGAATGCTCAGCTTTTTGCTGGTCTCCTGGTTCAGGATAGTGATCCGTTCAAAGGTGTAGGTGTTGACCCTGCAATATTGATGGCAAGTGCGAAATGGAAAATTAACGTAGCCCACGTAGCGCATCTTTCTGATACGACTTTCCCAA
The DNA here is from genome assembly GCA_035575985.1 of Bacteriovoracaceae bacterium. GTDB lineage: Bacteria > Bdellovibrionota > Bacteriovoracia > Bacteriovoracales > Bacteriovoracaceae > Peredibacter. The sequence continues at coordinate 12,714 of DATLXC010000004.1, forward strand.
TCGCCCAAGTCAGGACCAATATAGCGACACTCAAAAACAACGGCTTTCCTGCGACTTTGATTGAAAAGGTCGGAACCCATTACGATCCGGATAATGGTACGACAGGAACGAATTATGATCTCAAAAACAGTCTTCTACCGCATATAAATGCCGGATGGATGTCGCCGACTTCAGACGTCGCTCCAGCTCCAGCTCCGGAACCCGCTCCGGCTCCGGCTCCAGCTCCAGCGCCCGCTCCAGTCAATGTTGCACCAGTTGTTAGTTTCTTAAGTCCAGCTGCAGGTGCCGTCTATGTTGCTCCAGCTTCTGTTACTATCTCAGCAGGTGCCTCAGACCAGGACGGCTCTATCTCTAAAGTAGAATTTATCCAGGGAAGTACAGTTGTCGCAACTGATACCACCAGCCCTTATTCTCATACCATCTCAGGACTTGCGGTTGGCACTTACGCCTTGAGTGTCAAGGCCTACGATAATGTAAATGCCACAGCGACATCAAGTGTTGTCTCAATAACTGTTAAGGCAGCAAACGTTGCCCCTGCTATTAGCCTTGCTTCTCCAGTAACGGGAGGCAGTTATACAGCTCCAGCTTCATTCTCAATGAACGCAAATGCCTCTGACAGTGATGGATCAATTGCCAAGGTAGAGTTCCTGAATGGAGGCACTGTCCTTTCTACTTCCACGGTTTCGCCTTATAGCTTTTCAGTTTCCGGCCTCGCTGCAGGATCTTATACCTTAACCGCCAGGGCCACTGACAATCAAGGTGCCGTAAATACTTCAAGTTCAGTTTTAATAACAGTAGTAACACCACCAGCTCCAACAACTGCCTCTACGGTAGCTCCGCTTTTCACTGATGGTTATGTTAATGGTTGGGCCCTTTGGCCGTGGACAACGAATCCTACAGCGAAAGTTTCCACTGTTACCAGTCCAGTGAGTTCAGGAACTCATTCAGTCCTGGCCGCATTTGGATCAGCTTGGGATGGATTTAGCTTAGGTACAAATGGAACTGCAACTTCCGTTGCGAGCGCTGCTGCTTTGGTCTTTGAAATGAAACCTGCCGTAAGTGGCTTGCGTGTCTCTGCCAATGATGGAACAACTACAGGACCTGAAGTGCTTGTACAAGCCGGTGTTGTGGGAGTGACAATAACTACCATGAGCAATGGCTGGTCAAAGGTCAGGATTCCAATGTCGGCCCTTAAAGGCACAATGACATCTATCAAGAAGTTAACCTTCCAAAGCAGTCTTGCCGGAAATTTCAACCTTGATAATATCGGCTTTGAAAGTGGAACAACTACTGCAACCGCCCCTGTGGTGGATTCAACATCATCAATTTTCAGCGAAGCATTCTTAAATAACTGGGGCTTCTGGGGATGGACCGCTCCTAATGGAACACTGATTATCTCTAATCAGGTCTCAGGCACAGTTCATGGAACAAAGTCTGTTCTAGTTTCTCTCGCTGCTCCTTGGTATGGTGTCAGCCTTGGTAATACGACTCCAACCTCTCTGACCAAGTACAGGAATCTTGTCTTTTACATTCGTCCTGCTGCAGGGACCGCTACGGCCGCCATAGGTGCATTACAAGTTAAACTAAATAGTGGTGGAACTGGAGGAACAGTGGTTACGATCAGGGATCGAGCTGCCATTTCGGCCACTGCCTACGTGAAGGTAACTATTCCTATAACTGCTCTTAAGGGAGCTCTCACAACGAGCTTTGATAAGATCAGCTTTCAGAGGGATAATTCCTCGACTAGTGGTGTGAGCTTTTACTTAGATTCAATAGCTTTCGAATAATCTGCGATCAGGGGAATGGGCAAGTTAATTGTCCATTCCTTCTTCAACTTCTTTTACTTCTTCAACTACTTCTACTGCTTCAACATCCTGACGATCATGGGCAAGATCACTCATCTTACTCTCGGTGACCATCTTTTCGAGAAGCTTGCCTTGTGCAGGATAAGTCTGTTTAAAATTATCAATGATGTTTTCTCTCACCAGGTTATTTTCCTGGAGTTCAAGAATCTTAAAAGTCTCGTTGAGTGCTGTCTCTGGGTCGTTTGTATTGATGAGGTAAGCCTCGTAAGCAATGTTGGATAGATTGACCTTGTCCAGGTCAACGGTAGGCAAGGCATCAACCTCGGTTGCCTGGGCGGTAGGTATTTCGGTTAATAAATGATTCAAGGCCAGTTCCTGTACTTCACCGGCCTTGCCAGCATTCACTTCAATGGCCAGGGCCAGGAGTGCGGCTTTTTGCACAGGAAACTCATTAGAGGGAAGTGTATCGAAAAAGCTCTTCATTGACTTAAAGCTCTCCGCAGGATTTTCCTTAAGCTTGGCCTTCATTTCTTCATTGAGAGGAGCGCGTGCCTGTATTGAGCGTGAGACAAGAATGTTTCCCAGTAAGACCTGGAGTGGATCATTAGCATTGATGTGCTTCAAATATTTCAGGTCTTGAAAGGAAGGTATGATGGGTTCTGAAGAGGCAATTGAACGTCCTGCCTCTACGGATTGTGACATGGCATTGAAAAGTTCTTTACGCTTTTTGGTGTCATTCTTAAGTTCTTCCGTAAATTCTGCAACGTCCCCCGTTTGGGAAGAAATGTAGAAGTTAAGTCCTACTAAAAGTGAAACAGTAATTAGAGCAATCCAAAAAAAATGAAACATGGGTTAGCTGGCTTTATCTAAGTCATTTTTCTTAGTCGTAACTACTTTCTCAAGTATGGGATTAAGATGGTCCACGATTTCCAGGAAATAATCTCCCTTCCTGAAAGTAATAGGTTTCACCTCACCGCCTGTTTCAATTGCCTTGAGATGCTGGCAAAGGCGGTAGATAGGACCTGCGACTTTATGAGAAAGCAGAACTCCGCCCATAAAGAGAATTCCTGAGACCAAAATCGAGACTCCAATGAAGATCCAATTCATTTGATCTTTTTGGGTTTGAATGAATTGAAAGAAGACATGATCTGCCGGAAGACCCATATTTTTGCCAAGTTGTGTGAATTTATAAAAAAACCAGAAGTTTGCAGCATAAAAAGAGCTTATGGTTATTAAAGAAAGTGCCAGGAAATTAGCGATGACACTAAACTGGAACTTCGGGTTTATAAAAAAATCTTTGCGCTTGTTAAACTTCATAAATACTCCTCGTATTTTTAGTACTTATCGGAGGTAGAGTATTTATCTTGATCTTATAATGGACTTAATTAATGTTTAATTTTAAGGGGTTAGGTCAGTTTTTGTAATGCTTTGCAGTTTTCTTACTCAATTCCACCTCTTGGACCACGTGAGCACATTCGCGCCGATTCAACCCGTGCTGATCTAATACTTAAGCGATTTTACACAGTTGATAGGGTTGATTTCTGGCTTTGCTATTGCTCCTTTGCCTCAAGTCAAAGGGGAGTTGCCTACAGCATATATGCTGTGGTGTAATTGTATGAGAGCAAGAGAAGTCATATCTAAACTTTTAGAAAATGGATTTAAATTGGTTAGTCAGAAGGGCTCTCACGTGAAGTTCAGGAAAGGACCTCTGACAACAATTGTTCCTGTTCATGGAGGAAAAGACATTAGAATAGGCACAATAAGGTCCATTGAAAAACAAACAGGGATTAAACTTTTATGAAACTCATAAGATATCAAGCAAAAATCACAAAAGATGGAGACGGTTACATGGTCTCATTTCCCGATCTTCCAGGGTGTTTTTCATGCGCTGACTCTTTTGAAGAAGCATTGTTTAATGCTAAAGAAGCTATGGATTTATATCTGGAAGAGGCAATGAATCCAGATTGGGCCTTGCCTGAACCGAAGGAACGAAAGGGAAGAAACTATCATTGGATTATTCCAAGTCCTGAAATCTCAATTCCCCTTACGATCCGGGAACTCAGGGAAAAAAGCGAGGTTTCCCAAATGGAAGTGGCCCGTCGGTTGAATATGAAAGTTCAGCAATACCAAAAATTAGAATATCCTCGTAAATCTAATCCAACTACAAAAAGTCTTATGGCAGTTGCTGATTCCCTTGGCTACGAAGTTGAATTTGTCAAAAAGAAGGGTGCTTAGGCTCGCTCCTCAAGCCAAAATCTGAATAATTTACTCACTTTGTATCTCTTTATGACTAGTTGCTGTCCAATAGGGTACTGCATACCCCATGAATAAAATTTTTGTTGTTTTTATGATTTTGGCCACTTCATCAGTGGGAGCACAAACCGTGTCTGAAGTGCTCAATCAGCAATTGGTACAAATCCAGACAAAGATGGGAACTGGGAGCTACGAAGATATGGCGTTGAAGGCATGTGCTAACAAGGCCAGACCTGAGAGTTTTGCCATTCAGGCAATCGGAAGACTCTTTGATAAAGAGAAGAAAATATTTAAGGAATTAAAGATTGATTTCAAAGGCCTTGAGGACCATATTGGCCATGTTGCCAAGTGGACAGACATGCTTAAGCTTACTGATCTCCCTGTTGAGAAGCAAACTCGTTATACCGCTAAGAAAGTAGAGGCCCTTAAGAATTTTACTGATTTTCTTGTTAAGCTAAGCTTTAAAGATAAACTCGCTCGTTACAAGCTGGAGATCGAAAAACTTCAGATTTCTGAGGCAAAGACCAAAAAGTTAGTAATGTCGGGAATAAAAGAGGATATTCAAGAAATCACTTCAAAGAAGTATGACTTCGTTTATGGCGAAACCGGTCTTCACGAACTTCGTCGAAATATTAGATGGCCAGTTATCGGGCTTCAGACTTTTAAATCACTTTTTACAACTAAGAAGAAAGACTGCCGGAGCACAAGGTATTATGCCCCAGGAATTGAAAGTAAATATAATGACATCATAGAAAATCCTTCGGCCACACTCTCTGTAGATTATTGTGCTTATATCGAGATCATGGGTGCAGTTGAACAGCTGGGCAATATCAAGGATGAACTTGAAAGCAAGGAAGTCCTGGAAGATAAACTCCCAGTAGAGCACTTTAAAATGACAAGTGACATTTTTTCAGATCTGGTTAAGGATATCCTGCCATCACTTTTAAACTAGAGTTCGTCAGGCATTATCTTCCATACTTAAATCCATCGATTGCAAGAGCCCTATAGTTGGCCTTCGAGCGTCCAGCATCGGGACCTAGGTAATCTCCAACTGTAAGTGTTATATGACAGATGTCTATAGCGGGGCTAACTACTCCAATAAAATGAAGTTGTTTTTGACCATATTCATTATTGGGATAAACGACTTTCTCTTCTCTGATAAGGACTCTGTTACAGTCAAAGATTCTAAGTTTGGCAGGGTAGGTTGGGTTAGATTCGATATCTACCACTTGTGCTCCCCAGAATGAAACCGGTGATGGAAAGCTCCAGACCAAGGCATCTTTGGTTTTACTGTTTGCACTATGAGAATCTACTCCAATAGGTACTGCATACCTTTTGAGATACCTTTTGAGAGTTATTTTCTGCGCCGACGAAGCCTTGCGTTGGAAAGTCGCAGTTAATGGGAGTCCAATAAATCATAGGACTTAAATACAGTTGGTAGTCGAGTCATTCAAGCAAAGGCTGGTCTTAGTGATCGTGCCTGAAAGACCTCCTTCTATACACTGATTAGAACTCAATCCATATACTGATATACTCGATGTAGCTGGAACAATGAAAGACGTCGATGCACTGTTTATGATACTGCACTTGTCAACGTAGACATCTGCACGATCAGCTACCAAATCCACATTGGTCCCGATGTAAAGAGAGTCAAACTTGTGAAGAGTTCTAAACTTGTAACTAGTGGCGGCCGGAAGATTACTAAAATCATTTCCACTTACAGCACTCGCACCTGTGGTGAAAATGCTTGAGGCAGTGTTACCAGTATAATTTGTAGGTGAAATACCATCGAGAAAGATTTCCACATGGGCCATATCTCTTGGATCGGAAGTGATGGTGCTATCCCAAACATGGATTAATTGATTGGCATAAATGGCCTCAAAGCCAGGCATTTCATTTATTCCGAAGGTGGCCTGAGTGGCACTGTCAATGCTATTGAGGGTCGTATCTGTAGCACGGTAAAAGTCAGGAAGTTTTGTCTTACCACGATAGTTAACTGGAGACACACTTCCATTACTTACGAGTAGGTCACCATATACGGACGTATTATGTTCAAGGAAGATAGTTCCAGCAGCACCGTTACCTAAGGTCCCTGATCCAGCTCCACCTCTTGCCTGAATTACGTTGAGAAAGGCAGTCAAGCTAGTTGTGTCGAATGGATAGGTGAAGTTACCACTAAAGGCAGCTCTACTTCCACCGGTAGCCTTTAGTCGGATCATTCCTCCGCCACCGCCGCCAGAACCATAGTAGCCACCACCGTTAGCATTAAGTGCAGCTGCACCTGCAGTTCCAGCAAAGCTAGCACATGTCAGATTGATAGTTCCGCCAGCACCGCCGGCATACGAGCCATTTCCGGTAGCGGTGATAGTAGAAGGAGTATTTACCGTACAAGAACCTGTGACTTGGGCAATGACAACTCCACCACCATTGGCAATGCCGCCACTCACACCATAATTTGTGCCGCCACCTGGGAGCCTCGGATCACGGTAATTATCAAAGACAGGGAGATGAGTGGTAGGTGAAGTCGAACTCGAGCCACCTTGACCGGCATGCGAACCGCCAAGGGTGGTATTAGCAACTAAAGTATAGGCAAGCTTAGCGGATGTACCCGCGGCCACTGTAGGATCATAACTGTACTGACCATTGTACCCCAAAGCATTGAGGTTAATGCTTCCGCCATTTAATAAGAGATTACCTGAAAGGACTAAAACCAAAGTTTGTAATCCGTTAGTCGTAGTATTCACTGGATGACTAACTGATCCGGCAGTAAGAGTAAGATTATTCGCTATGATTTTTGTACTCGTTACTGCAACAGGTGTTGATGAATTGACCGTCATATTTCCTGAAACGTCGATTATTCCAGTGGTATGCATGTTACCTGATCCCGTAAGGCTTAAATTACCGTTGACGGTGATATTTGAGTTTGTTTGAACTTTACCTGTAACAGTGAAATCCTGGATAAAAGTCATTGGGTATCTATAAAAACCATTAGTTGAGTTAATGGTAGCATTAATAGCAGTAAGGCCATTGTAAATAAGCTTACCTGGATTTGTACCGGCAAAATATAAAAAGCCCTCAAGATTAAAGGTAGTACCTGGAGTAATGAGGTTTCCGTTTACAGGATAAATGTCTCCGTATGTTGTGAGCTCAGCTCCATCGCCCACCCAGAGGTGATCTAAGAAGTCGACACTTCTAAAAGCAGTTCCGCCAGCGACAGTATGAGCAGTTACCGGAGTAGTGATAGAAGTTGGGCCATGGGCACTCACCGTGAAAAGTTTATCGTCTAAGAAATAATCTGGTGTACCATCCACGGCTACAGCACGAAGAGTTATACCATTATTAAGATTGTTAAAAGCTGCGGTAGATCCTTGAGTCGCAGTGTAAGTAAAGGGTAGAGAAGTTGCTCCAGGTGCGATTCCCGAATCGAGTGTTCCCTGAATACTTCTTAAATGAGTGAATCCGGCCGTACTATAAGAAGTTACACCTTTATTGGAAACAATCAGGTCTCCATATGTAGATCCAGTATGCTCAAGGAAAATAGTTCCTGCAGCTCCATTACCTAAAGTCGCCATCCCACCACCTCCGCGGGCCTGATGTGCTGTAAGAAATGAGCTCATGCTGAGTGAATCATAAGGATAAGTGAAGCATCCAGCAAAAGCAGCAGTGTTTCCGCCGGTAGCTTTTAATCGGATCATTCCTCCGCCACCGCCGCCAGCACCATAGTAGCCACTACCATTGGCCGTAAGGGTTGCAGTTCCTCCTGTTCCAGCAAAGCTTGCACATGTGAGGTTGATGGTTCCACCAGCACCACTTAGATAACCAGAGTTAATCCCGGAAGCGTTAATGGAGGCAGTACTATTGACAGTACAAGAACCTGTCACAGTAGCAGTAACAACTCCTCCACCATTACTTATAGTGCCATTTGAATAACCGCCTCCACCACCGGGCAGTTGAGGATTTTTATAATCATCAAAGATAGGGAAGTGTTTAGTTGCATCGGTAGAATTATGCCCACCCTGGCCTGCATGCGACCCGGCTATAGAGAGGTCTGCAATAAGACCATAGGCAAGTACCCCTGAAGTCTTGATGGTCTGGTTAGGATCATAGCTGTACT
>DATLXC010000005.1:0-17265 GCA_035575985.1 Bacteriovoracaceae bacterium
CAATCTTGATGTGGCCAAATCTGCTTATTCACCCAATTTATCAGTGAGAATACGTAAGCTTGACCGGCCAATGATTGGAATGGCAAATCAAGAGATCATGCTGGGAGTAGATTTGCCCTTTGCTTATTTTTGGCAGCCAAGAGCAGAAAAGGCTGAGGCGATGGCACAAAAATTCGTGGCCGAGGCAAATTATCGTAAAACCGAGGTTGAGACGGAAGCATTACGAGAATCATTAAAGAAGAGAGCAGAGATTATAAAAAATCAGATAGAAACGTTAAATAGAGTTTCAATTCCGGCAGCCGAGCAAAGATTAAAATATTTAAAAAACATATCGCCTAGAGATGTAGACGGATTAGAAGCACATCACAAAATATTTCATGATTATATTGAATTAAAAACCCAGCTTTTAGAAATTCGGGTCAAACATGAGGAGCTTTATGCCAATTGGGTATTGCTATTCTCTGAAGGGAAGTTAGATGAAATATAAAATAGTCCCCTATTTATTTCTCTTCCTCTTTATTGCGTGTAATGACAAAGAGACTGGTAAAGGGATGGAGAAAGCGGATGATACTTCTCATGGGAGTACAAATCATTCCTATTACACCTGCCCAATGCATCCCCAGATTCATGAACATAAATCAGGCAGCTGTCCCATTTGTGGGATGCCATTAGTAAAGGTTGCAGGTGCAGAGAAGGCCACTTCCAGTAAGCATTCAATTCTGCCTACCGATTATCAAAAAAGTGTGATTGGTTTTACAAAAGGAAAAGTTCAAAAGCGTGAAGTCTCTTTTGATATTCCAAGTGCGGGCAGGCTTCTAAGTTCACGGCAAGTGGCATTTTATGTTTATGAATCAGACATACTTAATATAAAAGCGGGTCTTCAATTTGAGGGTGAATGCTCTTCCATGCCAGGCGAGGTTTTAAAAGGGAAGATCACTCATATTGATACTATTGCAGATCCTTCCAGTAGGGCCGTAAGAGTGATAGGAGATTTTTCATCCACTCATAATCTTAAGCTCATTGAAGGTAGTTTTTTTGGAAAAATAAAATTTAGTCCAGTGATTGCAATGATGATTCCATATGACGCTGTTTTAAGAACGGGCAAAGAGGATCTTGTGTATAAGATTTCTGATGACCAGAAGCTTTATCCAGTCAAAGTCACTTTGGGTCGAACTCAAGGGGATGAAGTTGAAGTTATTCAAGGTCTGAATGAAAATGATACTATTTCCTTTGGGCCTAATTTCCTTATAGATTCTGAGGCCCGCCTCAAAGGTATGGGTAGTATGGAGGGAATGGAAGGCATGGGAGAGATGAAGTGATTAAGAAAATCATTTATTTCTCTGCCCATAATAAATTTCTGGTTATCGCAGTTACTTTTGTCATTTGTATACTTGGTTATCTTTCGCTTAAAAATATTCCCGTTGATGCAATTCCAGATCTTTCTGATACTCAGGTTATTATTTACACCAAGTGGGATCAATCTCCCGACATTGTAGAAAATCAGGTTACCTATCCGATTGTGACTGCACTCTTAGGTGCTCCCAAAGTTAAGACGGTGAGAGGTCTGTCAGATTATGGTTTCTCTTATGTCTATGTCATTTTCGAAGACGGGACTGATCTTTATTGGGCCCGCAGCAGGGTTCTGGAATATGTGAATCGTATAAGTGCCAATTTACCGGCCAATGCCAAAATGGAAATTGGACCTGATGCCACGAGTGTGGGCTGGGTTTATCAATACGTCCTGGTGGATGAAAGCAATAAATTAAATTCCTCTCAATTGAGGACTCTTCAGGATTGGAAGATTAAGTTCCAGCTTAATTCCATCCAAGGGGTTTCAGAAGTTGCTTCGGTAGGTGGTTACGTAAAGCAATTCCAGATACGGGTTGATCCCCGCAAATTAGAATTGTTCCAAGTGTCTATGATGGATGTCTTGGAGGCAGTGAAAAAGTCCAACAAGGAAAGTGGTGGGCGGGTCATTGAAATTTCTGGCACGGAGGCGATGGTAAGAAGCCGCGCACTCACAGACAATGTAAATGACTTTAAAAATATCCCAGTAAAATTTGGGATGAATGCCCCTGTTCCAGTGTTGTTACATCAGGTGGCAGATATTGTTGTCGGACCGGAGATGCGAAGAGGTGTCACGGATTATAATGGACTTGGTGATACTGTTGGCGGAATTATTGTCATGAGGCATGGAGAGGATGCTCCTTCGGTCATTGATCGAGTCAAGGAGAGAATCAAAGAAGTCTCCAAGACATTACCCCCGGGTGTTAAGATTAAATCCGTTTATGATCGTTCCGAATTGATTGATCGGGCCTTGCATACTTTGAAAGGCACATTGATTGAAGAACTCATTGTTGTAAGTCTCGTCATTATTATTTTCCTCTGGCACGTCCCTTCGGCATTGGTTCCCATTATCACCATTCCTATTTCGGTTTTATTTGCCTTCATCCCGCTTTTTTTCCTTGGCCAGTCATCAAACATCATGTCTCTCGCCGGAATTGCCATTTCAATTGGAGTCCTGGTAGATGGGGCGATTATTGAAGTTGAGAATGCTTATAGAAAAATTGAACATTGGAATGCCAACGGCAGGAAAGAAGATTTTCATCAGGTAAGGCTTGAAGCCTTGATGGAAGTGGGCCCATCCGTCTTTTTCTCACTACTTGTCATTGCCGTTTCTTTTCTACCCATCTTTACTCTCGTCGATCAGGAAGGAAGACTTTTTAGACCATTGGCACTTTCTAAAACCCTGACTATGGCCATCGCTGGAATCCTGGCAGTGACACTTGATCCGGCGGTGAGAATGATGTTCGCTCGGGCTGATTACTTTCAAGGCAAATCCAAAATTTTAAATAAGATTGGAAATTCTTTGTTAATTGGTACTTATTATCCAGAGGAAAAGCATCCTATCAGTAAAAGACTGTTTGCCATTTATCGTCCCGTGCTCGATTTATTTTTGATTCACAGGAAAACCGTATTGACTCTGGCACTTCTTCTTACTCTGTCGGTGATTCCGGGCATGATGCTTTTAGGCCGTGAGTTCATGCCTAAGCTCCATGAAGGCAGTCTTTTGTATATGCCGACCGCCCTTCCTGGTCTTTCGGTAAGTGAAGCGCAAAGAGTACTTACTCTTCAAGATAAAATCATTATGTCATTTCCAGAAGTCGAGTCTGTTTTTGGTAAGGCGGGGAGGGCAGAAACTTCAACTGATACTGCGCCCCTATCGATGATAGAAAGCACGATTGTTTTAAAGGACAAAAAACACTGGCGCAAAATTGACCGCTGGTATTCCTCATTTCCAGAACTATTTCAAAAGCCATTTCGTTTTTTTGCTTCCGATAGAATTGATGAAGAAACACTCGTCTCAGAGATGAACGAAAAATTAAACTTTATTGGAATGCCGAATATCTGGACCATGCCCATTAAGAATCGAATCGACATGCTTTCAACCGGGATCAGGAGCCCTATCGGGGTAAAAATTTTTGGGGATGATCTCGTGACCATTCAAAAGATTGGGGAAGATATTGAAAAGGCCCTGAAGGATGTTCCGGCCACCAGAACAGTGGTGGCAGAGAGAATTTCAGGTGGGTATTTCTTGGACATTGATTTTAAGCGAGATCGTTTGGCCTTTTACGGGTTAAGCATTGAGGAGGCCCAAGCTCAGGCGATGACGGCAATTGGTGGAGAGAATGTTACTACTGCGCTCGTTGGACGGGAGAGATACCCGATTCAAGTCAGATATGGCCCAGCTTTCAGACAAACCAAGCAATCGATAGAGAGAGTATTGATCACATCATCTAACGGTGCCCAGATTCTTTTAAAAGAACTTGCAGTGGTTAAGTTCACGCAAGGTGCTGCTATGATCAGGGACGAAAACGCTTCTCTGGTTGGTTACGTCTATGTAGATGTTGACTTAGGTAAAACTGACATTGGTAGATATGTGGAAGCCGCAAAGGAAGCAGTTGATAAAAAAGTAATTCTTCCTGAAGGATATACACTGGGGTGGAGTGGACAGTATGAGAACATGCAAAATGTTGAGAAGAGATTAAAAATCGTTATACCTCTGACTCTCTTTTTGATTCTCCTCTTGTTACACATGAACACGAAGTCATGGATGAAGACGGGACTTGTCCTCTTAGCGATACCATTTTCATTGATTGGTGCGGTTTGGTTCTTGTATTTCCTGGATTACAACATGTCGATAGCGACGTGGGTGGGGATCATTGCCTTATTGGGTCTGGATGCCGAGACCGGCGTCTTTATGCTCTTATACTTAGACATTGCTTATGATGAGCATGTTGAAAAAGGTAAGATGAGAAACGCTTCGGATTTAAGAGACGCCATCATTGAAGGAGCGGTTCATCGCATAAGACCGAAACTCATGACTGTGTTATGCCTTTTTATAGGACTCGTTCCTATTATGTGGTCTAGCGGGGCAGGAGCGGACGTCATGAAGCGAATTGCAGCACCTATGGTTGGAGGAATTGTTACCTCTTTCATTTTAGAACTCTTAATTTATCCGGTGATTTATTATATCTGGAAATCTAAATCATTACCAGTACCAAGGAGTTCGACATGAAGATTTTGGCAGTATTTGTGCTTTTAACAATAGCATTTTCTACATGGGCATATGATCTGAAGCTAAACAATTATTTAAAGATGCAGGAGGCACTTGCGAATGATGACTTTACGGCAACATTAAGTGCTCACGAAGAGATCTGTAGTAAGGAGCTGACTCATTATAAGGAGAGCTACAAGGACTGTGGCAAGAAGTTCAAAGATATCGAAGAACTTAGGTCATCATTCAAGCAATTATCGCTGACTTTTATGGTAAACGGAAATACGGCAGAACTTAAAAATCACATGACTGCAGAATGTCCGATGGCGAAGGCAAAATGGATTCAGAAAGTGGGAACTATTAAAAATCCCTATTATGGAAAATCCATGTTGGAGTGTGGTCAAAAAATTTGAGCACATGTCCGAGCAATGGCCCAAGGATTGCTTCTAAATATCTGTGTTAAAAAAAGGAGATATTTATGGAAGCTTCAATTCAAAGTGGGAAATCTACTCAGTCAGGTAACAACATGGAACAGTGTATCCGTGATTGCCTCGCTTGTTATCAAGAATGCATTAGTTGTATTCCTCATTGCTTAACTCAAGGTGGAAAACATGCAGAGACAAAACACATTACGCTGATGATGGAGTGCGCCGATATGTGTAAAATGAGTGCTCGTTTTATGCAGCTAAAGGGGCAGTTTGCTTATGAGCACTGTCAATTATGTGCAAAAGTTTGTGACGAATGCGCTAAGTCCTGCGAAGCCATTGATCCACAAGATTCAATGATGCAGAAGTGCGCGGATGTTTGCAGAAAGTGTGCTGAATCTTGCAGGAATATGGGCCATTAATTTCCAGAATTTTTAAAAGATGGAGGAAAGATCTTCCTCCATCTTTTTTTTCTATTTTGACCCAATACCGGCGGCTCTTAGTGATTGCTCAGAAATTGCACCAGTTTTACAGCACTCAAGAAGTTTTCCATCTACTGCAACAGCTGGAAGACGGGTAATGTTGAGCTTTTCGGCTTTCTCCCTGCATTGGTTCGTTTCACAGCCTTTGTTGAGATCGTAGACAATTACTTCACATGAAGAGCAAGCAATTTTTTTTACCAGATCTACTGTCGGCTGACATACGGGACAACCTGAAGTGAAGATTTCAATTTTTCTTTTAGTCATATATTAGCTCCTTGCTATGTCATTGATTCTACCACCTATACCTTGGTATACGTGCAACACAATAAATTTTTTATTAAACTCTTGCACCTATACCTAGGTATATGTTGTAAAATAAACCTATGAAAGACGAATTATACCAAATCGGTTCACTTGCCCAAAAAGCCCACGTTAATATTCAAACGATTCGCTATTATGAGCGTATTAAGCTTTTAGTTCCTAAAGTAAGGAGAGACGCCAAGCGAGTTCGATATTATGACGATGATTCTTTGAAGTTGTTGAACTTTATTAAGAATGCTCAAGAACTGGGTTTTCAACTTGAAGAAATTAAAGACCTCATAAAATTAAAAAGTGAAGGTACAGGAAGATGCGATCGCGTAAGGAAAAGAGCAACGGATAAACTGGAGAGCGTTGAGTCTAAAATCAATACTCTTAAAGCTATTCAAAAAAATCTGAAAGTCCTTATAAAGGAGTGCGAATCTAAGAAGGCCCAGCAGGCTTGCCCAATTTTAGAAGGAATGGAAGGTACGCATGAATGATATTAAGTTAGTTTATTTTGAAGGATGTCCTGAGGCAAAGAATATTAGGGCCGCTCTTTTGAATGCTGGAGTTTTTGATTTTCAAGTCATTATCCAGGGTGAACTTCCAGATGAAAGCCCTTACAGACGATTATCTTCACCTTCCGTTCTTAAAAACGAGGAAATCATTTATGGAATACGAACTGATGGCCAAATTAGCACATGTACTTTCGATCGCATAGATTCAAGAGATGGGATTGCCCTCATAGAAAGGTTTAAAGAATTAAAGGATGTGAAAAAGTCTGTAAGTAAAAGTTCGTTCTCATTCATGGGGTCTCTATTTTCCATGCTTCTCGTTGTAAAGTGTCCAGCGTGTATTCCAGCCTTGGTGGCGTTTTTATCCACTTTAGGGTTGAGCTTCCTCATCTCCCAGGTAATGCTAAAATCTATTTTAATACTAATGCTTTTAATAAGTATGGGTGGCCTTGCGTATTCTTATAAACGTCACAAGAATTTTATCCCATTATTCTTTGGAGGCATTTTTTCAGTTGCATTGTATGTAGGTCGTTTTTATTTTTTCGGTGATTTGAATCAACTGATAATATACACAGCGATTACAGGCTTAATTATAACCACATTGTGGGATTTCAAATTGAAATCAAAAAGGCACTGTCCTTCTTGCGTATAAAACATTTTATCGTATGAAGGCACGAGCAGTGCCCGTGCCTTCATCGAAATTACAAATTCTTCTCAATTTCTTTTGCTTTTTCCAGATGCATGGCCACATGATCTCGAGTCATCTTTAAATGTGACTTTAAATCTGTGTTCTTCGCTGCAGGCATTAATTCATTATCAATCATGGCCAACACCGCATTGTGATCTTTAATCATGCCAGCGAGATAAGCTTTTTCGAATTCTTCGCCTTTAAGTGGAACAAGCATGGACAATTCATTGGCCCCTTTCATTTTAAGGTCATCCACAGCCTTAGTGTCGGCTGGCTTCATTCCGATCTTTTGACCTAACATCATGGTCGCTTTCTGATTTTTTGCATGCTCCATCTGCAACATATTGGCATAATCTATTACTGGCTTACTTTAATCCTTCTTAGCAGCGGCAGAAGCCGCCAAAACTTCATTCAGGTCAACTGCTAGGACTTTTCCCAGGATCTCGGCATCACCCTTCATATTTGTGCTGGCAGTGGCCCTGACAGGCGAACCAGGAATGACCGCTGAATCCGGAAATGCTGCTTTCATAGAAGAATCAGGTTTAAACTGGAGTTTTTCCACATAGGTAGGATGTTGCCCACCAAAATCCGCTACGACGTTTTTGCCAAATTCTGTCCTTGCTTTTTGGACGCCTTTGTTATTTTTCACGATATCGTTTGCCAGATTGAGAGTTAAAATATTATGGCCTTCTAAATCACATCTGGCAGACATCTCGCCGGCCGTTCTATTTATAGTGACACTCCCATCGAAAGCCAGGAGTTCATCTGCCTTATCTGCCGGAACCATATAGCTGACTGTATGTTCTAAGAAATCCATGTGTGGCATAGGAAAATCATGTGGGATTTCCATCTTTGTCACCATGATTCTTTTGTAGTCACCGACATCTCGCCAAATAACTGCTTCTTCAGAGACTTCAGTTGGAGGCCCATACTTCTCCATCATCTCTTGGATGGCGAGTTTAGGACGGGATGGCCAAGTAGCAATTGTTTCATCCAATGATTCTTTAGAGCCCTCCTTTGACATTGAGGCAACAGTATCATTCGACTTCTTGGCCTTGTGGCCAGAACTACAACCAATCAATAAAGTACTTGCAAGCAACAAAACACTTGGACCAATAATCAATTTCATAAATCCTCCATGGATGATGATTTTGAGCAATCATTCATCTGTCGCATCAAGAATGCATAGCATTTCATGAGAGGTGTTAGTCAAAGGGAGCAGGCCCTTCTCGTCGGTCTTTGGCGATTCTTTCCAATAAGAAAAAGCATCATAGTGATCGTTAAAAATCAACGCTGACTGCCGAAGCGAAAATTGACAATTGTCCCCATTAACTTGAACTTGCTCTATGGCTTCCTGAATGGACATCGTCTTATCGTCTTCCAGGACAACGCATTTCTCCCAAAGCCATTCCAACTGGGCAAGCTCACTAAAAAATTCCTTTTGTGGATGTTTTAGATGCGCTGTTAGAAATTTTGGAAAATTTTCTCCATAGCTATTTAGATCATGATGGCATGAGGGATAAGAATAGACAAAATCCTTTGTCACCTCCAGGAAAGCATCATTAGGTAAGAGTTTCCGTGTGGAAGGGAATATGTCACTTAATACATCCGTGAGAGCTATCAGTAAATTATTGCGATAAATTCTTAGTCCCCAGTCGATTTTGTCATTCTGGTCTCCACACTGCTCGATTATCCAATTGGCCCTACTTTGATCTGGCTTCCTGATATAAAGAAACTCGCTGAATCTGTCTTGAAACGCTTTCAATTCCAAAAGGACACCATGTGCTCAGCTTTTTGCCTTTCTAAGATTAAATCGGCCAGGGGAGGGATATTGTTATCTCTTTCAATCATGGTGGGGATGGGTCCAAAAAATTCCATAGAAGCATTCAGCAAATCCCAAACATCGTCGATAACAGGCGCACCATGGGTATCAATTAAGAGTGATCCGTCTCTTTCATGGCCGGCCAAGTGAAACTCCTTCACAAGTTTCGACTCTTGTGAAAATTGCAAATGCTTTAGAAATGAAACTTAATATTTGGTTAACACGCTAAAAGAAATCTTCAGGACGAGCAGTGACTCTATTTGATGTATATTTACTTGCTTCGATGCGCAAAAAGTTGGAGAGCAACTCCTTTCATTAGATCCATGAACTAAATTAATCACAGACATAATCTAAAGATTTGGATATATAAACCAATAGTTTTACAAACGTTTTTCCATTTTTTTTGGGAGATATTTATGCTTCAATCCGCAATTGTTTACACCACAGATACAAACAGTGCTGAAGCCGGAGAAGCACTTGGAACTCAGATAAATAATGCATTTGAAAAAGCAATACCTGATGCAATTCTACTTTTTGCTTCATCATCTTATAATTATTCTGAGTTATTAAAGTCCATTCACAACACCTGTAATCCCAAAATCTTAGTCGGATGTTCATCTGCAGGTGAGTTTACAACGGGTGTACATAGTACAGGTTCGGCCTGCGCAATAGCACTGAGATCAGATGAGATGCATTTCAGTTCAGGGATAGGACGTAATTTAAGTTTGAATCGAGAAGAGGCAGCAAAAGAGATAGCCGCATCATTTACTGGGATGAATGATACGAGTTATGGTTTTCGTTCTGCAATTATTTTAACTGATGCTCTCGCAGGGTTTACCGATGACTTGATTAAACAGTTAACTCAACAGACAGGTGGAATGTACCAATTTATTGGCGGTGGTGCGGGAGATGATGCTCAATTCAAACGAACTCACATTTTTTGTGGCGTAGAAAGTTTTTCCGATTCTGTTGTTTCTCTTGAGATTCTTTCAAATAAGCCAATTGGTATGGGCGTTGCTCATGGATGGAAACCGGCGAGTCAATCCCTTCGTGTAACTGAATCAGTAGGTGAGAGACTAATTAGTTTGAACTCCATGCAAGCTGTTGAAGCATTTGAAGAGCATGCAAAACGTATGGGCCAAGAATTTAATACAAACAACCCTCTACCTTTTTTCCTGCACAACGTCATTGGTATTGAGTCTGGAGAAGACAATTATCGTCTTCGTGTACCACTCACTGTAAATCAAGACGGCTCTATTTCATGTGCATCTGATATACCAGAAGGCTCCATGGTGTGTTTTATGCAGACGACAAACGAGTCGGCAATTGAGGCCGCAAAGAATGCGACTCATTCAGCTATCTCCCAATTAGGAGATGATAAGCCTGGTGTGGCTCTCTTTTTTGATTGTGTGGCGACTAGACTTAGAATGGGACATGATTTTGAATTTGAACTTCAGTCAATTGAAAAAATCCTTGGGGAAACAAAGTTTGCTGGTGCGAATACATATGGCCAGATTGCCCGAGCGGAAGGACAGTTCAGTGGATTTCACAATTGTACCGCAACTGTCTGTATTCTTCCCAAATAGACTGAAATGGGTAACGTGGATAGTAACCTTTTAAAGGCTTTCTCTAATCTCACTGATCGCGAACACCGACAAGCTAACTCTGTGAAGTTAGCAAATCTGATTGGTGCTGATGAAATAATCATTTTTATTTATGATGTCTCTGTCCAGGCATACTTGCCGGGCTTAGGTTTTCGACAAACTTATCCAGATGGTAAACGGTTAAAAGATTTTTTAGAAGCTTGTTCTGAGCTTGGTAATTTTCAAAGTCCTCTTAGGCTTATAGATAAATCAAAAGAACCACAAAATGTTATAGGAATTCGTACCTCGGACAACTCAATCCTGGCCGTTGTGGGAGGAAATCCTTCACATGAAAAACTGATGGGATTATCGCAGCTTTTACCTTTGCTAGCTTTTGCTTATAACTCAGAACGCTCACTTCAGTCTATGAAAGTCCAAATAGAAGTTCTTAAAAAATCCGCAGCAGAATCAAAGGCCTATGCTAAAGTAGTTAATGAGTCTAGAAAACAGGTTGAAAAAGCCTTATTGGAGCTTAGGCAATCTGAAGCGAAAGTAAGAGCTTTTGCTGAGTCTTCACAGAAAAGTCTGGAAAATCTTCAAAGAGAGCGCGTTCTGAGAGAGCAATTTGTTGCTACTCTAACTCATGATCTTCGAAGTCCATTAGCAGCGGCAAAGATGAGCGCACAAATGATAGTCAGGAAATCTGATCTTGGAGAGAATGCTCATCGATTGTTGGGTAGAATCTTGTCTAATATAGATCGAGTTGATCAGATGATACAGGACCTACTTGATGCCAATTTAATCAGGGAAGGCGAAACGCTGCCACTTAAATTTGAAGAATGTGATCTTAGAGAAATTGTAAACGATTCCATTGAAGATTTAATTACTGTTCACGGGGATAGATTTATTCTTCTTGGCGAAGGAGAGTTTAAAGGCGTGTGGAGCTGTTCGGCCCTTAGACGAGTCGTAGAAAATCTTGCAGTTAATGGTATCAAGTATGGAGATCTATACACTCCTGTAACAATTTCGCTTTCTCGCTTTGAAAATGATTGTTTCGAAATAGCAGTTCATAATGAGGGCAAAGTTATAAGTTCCGAAGATCAAAAGATACTCTTTGAACCATATAGAAGAACGAGTTCTGCACGATTAGGACAAAATAAAGGCTGGGGGCTTGGACTAACTCTCGTGAAGGGGATCATTGATGCCCATCATGGAAAAATTAAAGTTGAAAGTGGGCCCGGCCTTGGAACAACTTTTTCAATTCAATTACCAAGTGATTCAAGCATTAAAAGCTTAAATAGCAATAGAGTGGAGAGCAAATGAGAGCGAATAAAGACACTGCAAAAGCAAAAGCAAATTGCATAGTTGCCATCGGTGGATCGGCCGGAGCACTTGAAGCTTTTGAACATTTTTTTAAGGCGCTTCCGGAGGATGTTAATGCTACTTATGTTGTAATTCAGCATATGGACCCTTCTCAAAAAAGCCTTCTTCCCGAGCTGCTTAAAAAGTATACAAATCTACCAATCGGCATGGCAAAGCATGGAGGGGGCATTTTACCTCGGCACATCTACGTAATTGAACCCGGCACGGTTCTTGAAATCACAAAGGATTCTTTTGTTTCTCTAGAAATTTCGAATCTAAAAGAGAGGCGCTTTCCCATTGACCGTTTTTTTACCTCGCTAGCGCTCCATTACGGATCACATGCAGTTGGTATTTTATTTTCTGGAACAGGTACGGATGGTTCAATTGGGCTTCGCCAAATCCAAGATTCAGGTGGACGTACGCTGGTGCAACAGCCTGCTGAAGCAAAATTTCCGGCGATGGTGGAAAGTGCAATCAACGCTGGTGCGGTTGATCGCATCATGCCCGTTCGGGAATTGGCCAAAATTCTTTCAAACTTTGTGGAATGCACTACAAAGACAATTTCAGAAAGCGACCAATCGGCGGAATTAGCAGCTGTTTGTGAAGTACTCCATCAAAAAACTGGGCACGATTTTTCTTCTTACAAAAAAAGTACTGTAGCAAGGAGAGTTGAAAGAAGGCTTCAAGCAAATCTCTTTTTAACATTAACTGAGTATCTTGAATTCTTAAAACATGACCCCACCGAATGCCGATCCTTACTTCGAGACCTTTTAATAAGCGTAACTGAATTTTTTCGGGATAAAGATTCCTTTGAATTTTTACGAGAAAGTATTTTACCAAAGATGTTTTCCCAAGTTGCTAATCGTGGGGCCCTTCGTGTCTGGGTTCCTGCTTGCGCCACCGGTGAAGAATCCTATAGTCTGGCCATTTTGATTCTTGAATATCAAAGGACCCACAATCTATTTGTACCAGTTCAAATTTTTGCAACGGATATTGATCGAACGGCCCTGGAGTATGCCCGCGCAGGTCATTATCCATTATCAATTGCCGATCATTTGCCCAATGACTACCTTACAAGATATTTTGAGCGAACAGAAAAAGGATTCCAGGCATCACTTTCAATTCGCGAAATCTGCGTTTTTTCAGAGCACAGCCTACTCAAAAATCCACCCTTTTCACGCATTGATTTAATTTCGTGCAGGAATCTTTTTATTTACTGGGAAACCGATTTACAAAGCAAGGTACTTCCAGTTTTTCACTATTCACTCAACTCCAACGGATATCTATTTCTTGGCCCCGCAGAAAATGTGACTGGCACAACAGAGCTTTTCCGTATTTTGGACAAAAAGTATCGAATATTTCAAAGAGTTCCGTCAGTGAGTCGAGCTCATCTTTATTTCCCTGTTACTGGCCTTTTAAAAAAAACTGACTCAATTGAACTTACCAGTCGAACACAAACGACCATCGAACGCGATCCGGCCAAAGTAATTGCGTCTAACTTATTAGAAAATTATGCACCCCCGGCCGTCGTCATTAATGAGCACGGCGATATTGCCTATTTTTCTGGAGATGTGGGTTCATTTCTCGGAACCCTGACCGGGACACCAACTAACAATATCTTTGATCAAATCAAACGCCCACTTCGTCCTGAGTTGCATGCTCTCGTCCATAAATGTGTAAAAGCTCAATTGGCCGTTACTCGGATTGGACTCATATTTGAGCGCAATACTATTCCCTGTAAGCTTAATCTTTCTGTACGCCCTCTGCCGGAACTGAGCGAGGCCATGGGACTTTACCTAGTAGTTTTTCAGGAAATGCCAACGACAAAAGATTCGGTATTTCCTGAACAAAATATTATTCCGAGTACTGATGCTGTCGTTCAGCAGTTAGAGTCCGAACTCCGAGACACTCGTGAACACCTTCAAAGCACCATTGAGGAGATCAAATCATCTAACGAAGAATTACTTTCGATGAACGAAGAACTTCAAAGTGCCAATGAAGAGCTTCAAGCTTCAAAAGAAGAACTACAGTCAACAAACGAGGAGCTCGAGACTGTAAACACGGAACTTTTTAGAAAGGTCGAAGAACTTGATTCAACCTATAGTGATTTACAGAATTTTTTCCAAAACACACAGGTTCCCACTATTTTCCTCGATGACCAAGCTCGCATTCAAAAATTTAATCCTTCCGCAACTCGTGTCTTCAGACTTATTTCAAACGACACCGGCCGACCAATAGCAGATATCGCTACTTTAATTGATGAGACCCAAATCGTTTCTGCTTCTCAAAGAGTCATTGAAACACTTCAACCTTTTGAAAAAGAGGTAAAGGCCTTTGATAGTCAGTCACAGTTCATAATGAGGATTTCCCCATACCGAACGTTGAAAAACGTGATTAGTGGAGTTGTTATTACTTTCGCTGATGTCACTGAACTGAAAAAGAATGAAGTTGCACTTCAAAAGGCCAACCATCTCCTTAAGCAAGAAAAGGAGCGGCTAAACTCATTATTCCTCCAGGCCCCTGCGATTCTGAACATCCAGACTGGCCCTGAGCATGTATTTACCCTCGTTCACCCCCTCACTAGTCAGATTCTTGGCAGAGACGTCACCGGCATGAAAATGCGAGACGCCTTGCCAGAGCTTGAAGGCCAAGGACTCTTCGAGATGCTCGATCAAGTTTATAGTTCGGGTGTGCCTTTTCACGGTAAAGAAGTTCCCATCGATTTTAAGGTGTCCGATGGATCGATCAAAAAATCGGTCTTTAATTTTATTTATCAACCCTGGAAAGATGAAGAGGGGAAAATCGCTGGTGTTATGACATTTGCGGTAGATGTGACCGAGCAGGTTGAGGCACGAAAGAGCAACGAAGAATCACAACTGCAGTTTCTTGCCCTCGCCAACACCATACCCCAGCTTGCTTGGATGGCCCACCCGGATGGGTACATTTATTGGTATAACAATGGTTGGTATGACTACTCTGGCACAACCCCAGAACAAATGGAAGGTTGGGGTTGGCAAAGTGTCCATGATCCAAATTGGCTTCTAAAAGTAATGGATAGATGGAAAGATTCGATTGCGACTGGAGAGCCGTTTGAAATGATCTTTCCACTTAAGGGCAAAGATGGATTATTTCGACGATTCTTAACCAGAGTAAATCCCATGAAGTCTCAAGATGGTAAAGTCGTTCGTTGGTTCGGAACCAATACTGATATTGACGAAGTAGCTAAAGTTCGTGAGAGCTTACAGAACAGTGAAGAAAGACTTCAGTTGGCCTTGGCCGCAGCCCAAATGGGCACTTTCGACTTAAGCATCGAATCTGGAAAACTAGATTGGTCACAGCAGTTGGCGGCCCTACATGGAATAAACCTTGAAGAATTTCGACAAACCTATGAACATGCCCAGGAACTTACTGTTCAGGAAGATCATGTTCGCGTTAAAGGGATCATTGAAGAAAGTACAAAGAAAGGCTTGGCCTACGAGGTAGAATATAGAGTTATTTGGCCTAAAGATAAAAGCGTTCACTGGCTTTATGCCTATGGAAAAACCCTCTTCGACGACCTCGGGCACCCTATCCGATCGGTCGGCACAGTCATGGATATCACTGAGCAGAAAAAGATAGAAGGCAGCTTGAAAAAAGTACTTCATGAACGGGATCAATCCTTAGAAATACTTTCAACAATTAATAGTGTCGGTAAGCGCATAACGGCTGAACTAGAATTGGAGAAACTTGTTCAGCAGGTTACAGATGCCGCTACAAAACTCACCGGCGCTCAGTTTGGTGCTTTCTTTTATTTTGGACTAGATGAAAAGGGAAAAGCATTACTGTTAAACGTTGTTTCAGGCGTTCCCAAAGAAGCTTTTTCTAAGTTCCCTAATCCCAGGGCCACAGCGGTATTTGCACCAACATTCACGGGTGAAGGCACGGTTTGCTCACCCGATATTACTAAAGATCCTCGTTTTGGGAAGAATGCACCTTACAATGGCCTTCCTTCAGGACATTTACCTGTAAAAAGTTATCTAGCTGTATCGGTGATTTCTAGGACAGGAGAAGTTATAGGTGGGCTCTTCTTTGGACATGAAAAGGAAGGTATATTTACCGATCAAGCAGAGAAGATTGTAGAAGGTTTGGCCGCTCAAACTGCAGTGGCCATGGATAACGCAAAATTATATAGGAGTGTTCAGGAGTCAGTTCGTGCCAGAGATGAATTTGTTTCCATCGCATCTCATGAGCTTAAAACGCCACTGACATCTCTTAAGCTCCAATCGCAGATTAGGTCAAGGAAGCTCAAAAAAGGAGAAGTCGCCTTTTTTGATGAAACTGCTCTTAAAAAGATGTTTGAGACGGATGAGCGTCAAGTTGAGAGGCTCTCACGTTTGATTGACGATATGTTGGATATCTCAAGAATGAATACCGGTAAATTAGCTGTCCATGTAGAGAAGTTTGATCTATGTACACTTGTTAAAGATGTCGTTGAGAGGTACTCCTCACAAATTTCAGAATACGGATCAGCAGTAAGTGTCATTTGTTCAGAAGCAGTCGAAGGAAACTGGGACCGTTTTAGAATTGAACAGGTTGTTACAAACTTACTTACAAATGCCCTTAGATATGGAAATAAAAAACCCATCAAAATTTTCATTGCAAAAGAAAATGAAACAACGTCGCTGATTGTTCAAGATGAAGGAATAGGGATAGCGAAAGAAAATCAGACCAGAATTTTTGAACGTTTTGAAAGGGCCATCTCCGCTAGCGAAATCAGTGGTCTCGGATTGGGCCTTTATATAGTGAAGCAAATTATAGAAATGCATGATGGCTCAATAACAGTCGAGAGTGAAGTCGGGATTGGGTCTAAATTCATTGTTATGCTCCCTTTAAAGGCTGCTGGAGGGGAAGTTGAAAGCTAGACCTATATTCATCGTGGAAGATGATCGCGATATAAGGGAGAACCTGCAGGATCTTCTTGAATCTGAAGGTTACACTGTACTTGCGTATGAAAATGGTAAATTGGCATTCGATAACCTCCTACAATTAGAAATACTTCCTAAGATGATTTTTCTGGATTTGATGATGCCCATTATGGATGGGCGTACATTTTTAAAGGAAGTTCAAGGAGTAGTGAAATTACAAGGCATTCCAATAATGGTCATAACTGCTGGTGTTGAAAAAGTGGAAGGTAAAATTGTAGGTATGATGAAGAAACCCTTAGACATCAATGAGCTGCTTAGAGCAGTAACGAAGTTCAGTCTTGATTGATTACTTATATCTTTTAAGAAGTCTTTGAGCACATTGACAACTTGCTGAATCTTTATCCATTGTCGGAAAATTTCAGGATAGTTGACCACTCAGTGTAAAACTAAGCCGCTACTTTTTTATCCTCCTTTTCTTTTTCACACAAGGGATTTAACTTAACCTCAATGATAACATCCCAGTTTTTTGTGTTCCCATTGAACCGGTGAGGCATAAGTTTTTTTACTTTCTTGTAGAACACATCTCTCGCTGCCAATATTTTATAATCTTTTCCCTCATGCCTATC
>DATLXC010000006.1:0-43338 GCA_035575985.1 Bacteriovoracaceae bacterium
TAGCGGGAGAAAGAAGCTGCTACAACCTGCTGGCCGTGATCTGTTTAAGAATGGAAATATACTGGAGACGTTACCCAATCGCTTGGAAGAGTGCCTTGCCGGAGCCAGATCTGTAATTTACACAATAATTTTGACAGCACCGAGTTCACGCAATGTCTCCATTCCATAAATCACTTCAATAAGTTCTCTAATTTTGAAATCATTGATTGTGGTACTGGATTGCAATTTACTGGTTGTCTTTAACTCATACCACTCATCGTTTTCATCAAAATCATCATCATCAATACTAACTTCCATGATCTCCATGACTTGCTTATGCAATTCATCTGGTAAAATTCCATACAGGCGAAGTAATTTAAATAAGGATTCACTCTTTTTACCTCGGTCACCATTTTCTAACATTGCAACCGTTGACCTGTTTATATCTAAGCTCACAGCAACCTGATGCTGCGTTAACTTCAGTTTCCTTCTGTAGGCTTGTAAAAGCGAACCTTGTACTTCTAGTAATTCATCTGCTTCTTTCAATTGTCACGCTCCCACCATGTTATCCACCGACATTACGCCATCCCTAGAAAAGAACTAGTGAAGTAGAAGTAAATCAAATGAATTGGAAACGAGAGATACCATAACGTAATCATTGAGTTAACAGAGAAATAGTGAGGATGAGTGAACCCTAGTGATCTGTTCTTTATCACTAGGGTGCAGATTGGTGGACCTGGCGGGAATCGAACCCGCGTCCGAAGAACCTTCTGGTAGAGAGTACCACGTGCGTCTTTGGTAAGTTAGTACCAATACTATTTTTGGTTTTTACAGGACCAACAAACTGTCGTTGCTTTTAAAGAGTATCAACGCCTGAGCTCTTTGCAGTTTATATTACGGACGTTCTGCCAACGTCTTTACCAGCTTTTTGTTATCGGTGCTGGCCCCTCAGGTACAAATTTAACTAAGTTAAATTATGCAGCCATTGCGTAATCGTTGCCGATTAACATGTGATCGACTTTTGAAATGGCCTGTCGATCAACCATTGCACGCACTCAATCCTTCTAGTTCCCCGTCGAAACCTGGGCAGGCCCATTTGGATAAGTATTGGAGATTATAACCCAAAAATCGCCCCTATAGCAAGATACAACTAGGCGGTGCACTTAGTTATGAATAATATTAAAGTGCGAGGTAATTTAATATGAATCGACTCACTATAGCTCTCCTATGTGTCTGTGCTCTCCTGTTCTCATGTAGATCAAGAAAGCAGGTTCAGGATCCATACTTGGGTGTTAAACTGACCAAATTAATCAAGAAGGGCCAGAAGGAAAACGAAGTACAAAAAATTATGGGGAATCCCATTGTAAGACATAAGCTTGATTCAAAGGATTACCTATTTTATCGAATGGGTTACGGGGTCTTAACAGATGGACTCCTCACTGAGGTTGAAAATTATAAATTTGAATACGACCTGGATGGTTCCCTCTTCAGTTCATATTCACCTATTGGCTCCACCTATGCTGATGTGTTCAAACAACATGCTTATCCGCTGGAATACATTGATAAAGGCCAAAAGAAGTATTTCAGGTTTAAGAAAGGTGCCTTGTTTTTTGCCAATGGAGTTGTCTATGGGGCTGTAGATCAGCGTTTCAAGCAAAACATTGTTTATGTTGTTAAGTTAAGGTCTGTCTCCAATGGTACAGCAAAACCCAATGCTGCCTATTACGTTGCTCCTGGTTCTCCCAATATTAATCCACATGACTTATTTTTCAGGGAGCTAAAGGCTTATATTGGAGAAAGGTTAAGGCATATGGGCATGAAAGTTGTTACTCAGGAAAAGAATGCGGACTACATCATCCTTACTCATTTTGGGATTACTGAACAAAATATAGATATTGAAGATGCCTCTCGACCAGCTTTTTCTTCTGAATACACCCCTGGAAAACTAGCTGGTGAAAGCCGGCCCCCGAGCCAATGGTCTTCAGGATATGTAGGCCCAACGACAAAAGATCCCCAGGCTACTTTTTTTAACAGATGGCTCAACATTGAAGCAGTTGATTATCATCACTGGAAAAAGACTAATGAGTTGATACCTGTATGGAAGATCCTAACCAATAGTGTTGGACCATCAAGTGATATCAGGTTGGTTCTCCCTGCCCTTACCCTCGGTGTTCTTGAACATACAAACAAGAACAGTGGCAAAGAACTAACTCTCATGGCAAATCCTGAAACGTTGAATAAGTATTTCTATGAGACAATGTTTTACTCTACACCCTTACCTACACCTTAGTCAGGCAGACCTACAAAGAGCCCTTCTTCTATGTCGGAGATAATCACCTTTCCTGAGAGAAAAAACGGATACACTCCCCAGGCGCCACTGGAACTTACATTTTTCTGAAGTGAGGCAATTTCTGTTGGGTGCGTGGGATCTCCGAGATTAAGAATGCGCAGTCCACTACGGTAATGGGAAAGGTACGCCTTGTTGTTCAGGATAAAAGCAT
This sequence comes from Bacteriovoracaceae bacterium, assembly GCA_035575985.1. Lineage (GTDB taxonomy): Bacteria > Bdellovibrionota > Bacteriovoracia > Bacteriovoracales > Bacteriovoracaceae > Peredibacter. Next base: position 2,481 of record DATLXC010000006.1, read on the forward strand.
TATGGGCCATGCCATTAGGTCCAAGGTACTCCCCTAGCAAATTGATGTTATTCAAATCAGAGATATCCCAGATCTTAACTGTCTTGCCGGAGGTTTCTTCTGTAGAAATTAAAAGCTGCTCATCTTCGCTGGGCCAGACATTATGAACGAAGCCGGCATTTGGTATGGCAAAGCGTTTGAGCAGGGCCATATTGGCGGGGTTGGTATTATCGTAGATCGAAATTGTTCCCAGCCTTCCTTCGGCAATGTTAGACACGATTTTTAAAAGACATCATGTCGTGAGCGGCACCCTGGCCTGTCTCACCCAGGACTGTGGGGTTGATTGGGTCCGCAAGTGATAAAACCCGTACAGGAACTGATGAGGTCCCTTCTGCTAAGAGTATGGATCTTGATTCATCTACATGAATATTGTGAGCAGTTTGAAAACCGGTGTAGGTAGCTATGAGTTCAGCTTTGAGAGGCAATTGCGAGAGATCAATGATCTGCATCCCACCCTCTTGTTCGTTTACAATGTAGGCATAGTGCTTATAAGTCTTGATTTCTTTCCAGATAGAAGAAGGTCCGGGGATAAAAGAGATTTCCTTTAAGATGGGCGCATCCGTAATATCAACTACTGAGAGGCCATCATAAACTCCGAGAAGGGCATACTCGCGTCCATTAGCAGAATAGCCCCAGCAACTGCTATAGCGAATCTTACGATCATGCCGAAAATGCCCAAGGTAATTGACACCCTCGGCTTCGATATCAAATGCAGTTGCAGCCGGGAAAGTTAATTCAGGAGACTTTGAACCACTGCCTGATTTGCCACCACAGGACACCAAAAAGAAGCTCAGGAATAGGAAGGTTATAGTTTTCATATAAGGTATTATGCCGAGAGGCAAAACGGCCAAGCAACTTAATTGGATTTGAGTGAAAGCCTCCAATCTGCTTGAGCTATAACGTCACCATTTACCTGAATCATAAGGTGATGGAGACCATGGTAATAAGTCATTGTAGTTATGGGCTTAAGGTTGTGGGATTTTTTCAGGTTGATAGATTCTCCGGCCTTTAATTCAAAAGTCTTGAACTTAAAAATCTTCGAGCTTTTTGTGCCATTTGATTTCATGAAATCTATCAGGTAATCAATTATGATTTTCTGAACTTTTGTGGACGTAGAAGTTAACTTAACCTGAAATTCAAGCTTATCACCCAGCTTGTATTCTTTTTGATTAAGCATCAGGGCGCTGATTTTTACTTTGGCCTTACCCATGACTCCCATTATCTCCAGGGCATCTTTATGGCCCTTCTTAATCAACGTTCTGAGAGCGTGGCTTTTAATCCATTTAATTTTAGCAAGATGTTCTTCAGGGCAATCCTTTTCCCACATCCTTAAAAGCTTTATAACAACCAGTGGTTGATTCTTTGAGATATCATTTAAATGATTGGCAACACTCTTACGCACATAAAGTTCAGGATCAAATTTAAGCTTATCCAGAAGAAGTAAGTTAGGAGTTGGATCCATAATAAAAATGGGTAGTCTCTCACCCCAAGGTAAGAGTGGACGCGAGCCTTCAGAAACCCATCTTCTCACATGGGTATTTTTATCAGTGCTCCACTTCTGGAAGTATTTCATGACCCTTACCGGATTTTTAATCAGATAAGGACGAATGGCAAATTCAGAGGTGAATGATTGAGTGAGGATGTACATGGCCTTAAGGGAATTATCAAAATGATCAAGGCCGAACTGACCTATGTATTCTGAGAAGGGCCAGAGTGCGAAACCTTTTAAATTTCCATTCTCAATGACCTTCACTATTATTGCTAATGCATCCGGATAATGGGTTGGCAGTTTTTTTTTGAGTTCAGAAGTTATCAGGAGAACTCGTGCTTTTAGTTCCTTGTCATCTAACCCATCCACTAATTTGATGAATGTCTTGTATGGAAAATCTGGGTAGAAGATCAGAATTTCTTTGCCCATAAGTTCAACAACGGATTTATTAATTAACTTCTTGATTATTCACCCTTGGTTAAGGGCTCATTATAAGATCAAGCACAGTGAGTTATCAATAGCGGACAATGTTCCTGCTTAAGAAGACGCGCAATAGATTCCACATGTCTTCCACCATTTTTACCCATGGCCACAAGATCAACTCTTTCATTCCTGAGCAGATTGAGAATAACATTATTCAAAGATCCCATGTGAGACGCAATATCAACAGTGATATTGGCATTGGTGATTTTCTTCAGGATTTCCTCTCGCTCTTGTTCAAGCCCGTCACAACAACTCCTAACTTAAGATTTCTTTATCTTAACGATAGGAATAAAACGACATATGATGCTGGTTTGCAAAAAAGATGACTTATATCAGTAAAAGCTTACACATCTGACTGAGCCTGCATCAATTAAGCTGCCGGTGCTGGTGACTTCATCCATCCCATCCCACATAAAGACTCCTGCAGGAGGAGCATTACGCTTTCTACGTTTCTTGGATTTCCCTTGTACAGGGGTTGATGTCCAGAATGAATGATTCATATTAGGTAGGGCTGTTTTAATTCCATGATCGGCCGCTTGTTCAAACTCTCTTAGAGTAGGAAGTCTCCACTTTAAATCAAGTATTTTTGATTCCAATAGCTCGGAAGGACACGCCTTTTGAGATCCATAATGATTCATTTCGACACTTATACGTGAACTCCATATCAGCCCCGACTTGGAATCTTTATAAATTTCACGGCCATCACTGGTCGAAGTTACTAGGATGAAATTATCTTTCACTTTAGCGCAGCTTTTAATCCGTTCATCAACGGATCCTTGCAAACCGCAAGGTTCAGCGAAAGCAGGACTAATGAGGATAAAGCACAAAACAGTAAGAAGTGACTTCATAACTCACGTATCGGCATTAAATATAGTGCCTTTAGTGACTAAAATAGTCGGGCAGTCATTTCAGGATCAAGACATTGCCAGGTGAATGCTTCAATAGATGTTGGGCAAATGAGCTGTCAAACAGCCCATGCTTCTTCCTTGTAGCAACCACTACCAGATCTGCTTGTTCAGACAGGACATAGTCATTGAAGGCAGCCTTTTCATTTGGATCAAAAATACACTTATACACAACTTTGCCATGATGAGGGAGAATTTCACCCTTTAGGCCCTTAAGCTTATCTATTACCGATTCCTCAATTGCAGGTCTTTCCTGAGGTAAGGGGTAAGTAAGAAGAGAAAATTGCATACCTCTGGCATATAATACAACCGGGACGATATTCACAAAATGAACCTCAGTATCATGACCGATATCCACTTCTTTTAATTTCATGAGTGCATTATGAGTTTCCCCATCCAAACTTACAGCAACAATTATTTTTTTAGATTTCATATAATGCTCCTTTTAATAAACAAAATTGGTGAGAGATATTCCTTGTTCAAACTCCGAGACATTAAACAGGGTTGTATCAGCAATATTGGCCAATGCCTCGTTGGTAAGAAAACCTTGATGACTTGTAATGAGAACATTTGGAAAATTAATAAGCCTGAGTAAGACTCATCATCGCTTAGGATTTGTCCTGAAAGATCCTGGAAGAAGACCCCTTCTTCCTCCTCATATACATCGAGGCCTGCATGGCCAACCTGGCCCGTCTTCAAGGCGTTGATTAAAGCCCTGGAGTCTATAAGCCCACCTCTGCCCGTATTGATGAGCATGACACCTTTCTTCATTTGAGAGAATGCTTTCTCGTCAATAAGATGCCTGGTAAGCGGAGTAAGAGGGACATGTAAGGAGATAATGTCAGCTTGAGTAAAAATTTCTTCCAGATTGGTGTAACGGCATTTTAATACATCGGAGAGCATTGAATCTGCGTTGAGATCGTTTAAAAGCACCTTACACCCAAAACCAGTCATTATTCGGGCAAGTACCTTTCCAATTTTACCAGTACCTATGATACCGATGGTTTTTCCATGGAGGTCAAAACCAACCAGGCCATTAAGGGAAAAGTTTCCCTCACGTACCCGGTTATATGAACGATGAGTCTTTCGATTCAAGGTCTGAATAAGGGCAACAACATGTTCCGCTATCGCGTAAGGAGAATATTCAGGGACCCTGACTACTTTCATTCCCAGTTGTTTAGCGGCCACTAAATCCACATGATTAAATCCAGCTGTTCGAAGTGCCAGGAGCCTTGTTCCGCCTGCACTGAGAATTTCGAAAGTCCTGGCATTAAGCTTGTCATTAACAAAAGCGCAAATGCAGGGATAACCATGCGCCAGCTGAGCTGTAGTCTCAATTAGCCGGGGCTCTATAAAAGCTATTGCATGGCCACGTTCTCTATTGGCCCTGGTAAAGGCTTCTTTTTCAAATGGATGAGTGTCAAAAAAGGCAATCTTCATTCGTTCATTTTACGGGATTAGCATCAATTTAACATGACTACTATCAGCTAAAAGCCACTTTAAATCAGTTGCCTTATTCCCCCTCAAGTTTGACATCAATGTACTTAAAAACGATAAGATCTTGCTCTTTGTTCGCTCTATCGATGGAAAATCAATTCATTCAATAATTGATAGAAAATAATCCACTCCGGGATGAGTGCAGAGATGCGCTCATCCCTTCAAGTCATCTTCAGAAACATTTTGTATGATTTGAAGCCATTCAATGAACCAATTATTTCTTACGGACCATTCGTTATGAATACCCGAGAGGAGATTATTCAAGCTATCCGAGATTTTTCATAATTATTTGTGGATAGTACTTAACTATGGATTTCTTTGATCCTAAGACCATGCCCTTCTCAGTCAATGTGGCACATGAGGAAGCAAGTCCCCATCGCAGAAGTTCCTCTACAGAAGTTTCAGGATCAGCATCAAGCCGCATTGAAATGGCTCCCACCATTGAATCCCCTGCACCGACAGTTGATAAAATCTTAACTTTGGGTATCTTTCCGTACCATGCTTCATCTTTGCTTACGAGTATAGCTCCCCCCTCAACTGATGAAACACAAATGAGTGGGATCCATTTATTAAGTTTGCGAACCAGGGGAAGAATAGTTTTGATAGTGTTTACTTTTTTACCAACCAGGTCCTGGAACTCGATAAGATTAGGCTTGACGAAATAAGGCTTACTTTTAACAATATCCTTCAGAAGATTTCCCGGCATATCTACAATACAGATTTTACCCTTCCTTGAACAGGCCCTCACTAAGCTGGCGACAGCGTTTGCCTTTATACCCGGGGGAAGACTCCCGCCAAAGACAAACATTTCATCACGAGTTTTTTGGAGAAAAAGAGTAAGGTTCTGCATTTCAGCGGCCTTAATTTTAGGACCAGGAAAACTTAATCTTGTTTGCTTGTGGTTATCACAGTTATTCACAGTCAGGTTCAGGCGTGTTTTGCCTGTAATTGGAATAAAGGCATGCTTCACCTTGATTTTATCCAAAAGCTCCATGATCACATCTCCATTAGGTCCACCTATCAGTCCTGATGCAGTGACTTTTGCTCCCAGTCGCGTGGCTATAATGGCGGCGTTAATCCCATTTCCACCAGGTGTTTGAATTTCTCCATACACGTAACTTTTTTCATTTGGGATGAGGTTATCCACAGTTCCACTGATGTCTAAGGCCGGATTGAAAGTAATGGTTGTAATCATTATTGGATTTTAAATGAACTCACTCACTAAACCAACAACGCAGCTACACTTTTAATTGTGCGCTCAGTTGATAGAAAATTAAACTCATGAATGATGAATCAAAACAGGCAATAAAAGACTTACAACTCAAAATGCTCCGTATCCAGCAAGGTATCTGGCACAAGAAAGAACGGGTAATCATTGTCTTTGAAGGTATGGATGCTGCCGGTAAAGGTGGTGCGATTAAAAAGGTAACTGAAAATCTGGATCCGCGTGGTGTGATGGTTCATCCTATTGGTCCCCCCACAGCTGAAGAGAAAGGCAAGCATTGGCTCTATCGTTTCTGGAGGGATCTTCCCTCTCCTGGTGTAATGGCCATTTTTGATCGTAGTTGGTATGGACGAGTCCTGGTTGAACGAGTCGATGAACTGACCGAAAAGAAAAACTGGAAACGCGGCTATGATGAAATCAATGAATTTGAGCAAATGCTCAAGGCCGATGGTATTCATATTATAAAAATATTTCTGAAGATCTCAAAAAAAGAACAGCTCAAGCGCTTTGTAGGGCGCTTATCCGATCCATACAAGCAATGGAAAGTAACAGAAGCTGATCTCCTTGCGCGCGAAAAATGGGATGTTTATGGTAAGGCCATAAAAGACATGCATGCAAAAACAGATGTTATACCATGGCATATTATTGAGACAGACGATAAGACTGAGGCCCGCGAGGAAGTTCTTAAAGTTATTACTGCTGAGCTTAAAGAAAATGGAAAATGGATGGAGCATAAAGCAGTAGATAAAAATAAGCTCAAGGCACTATCCTAGGACGAACAAGAAACTTCGTAATGCTTATGTTCTGAGGGAGTAGGCATTGCGTATTTTTCAAATTCCGTATGTTCCTCAAATGGCGAATAGAAAACCTTCAGCCAGTCATTCAGTCTTCCCGAATTACCCTGCTCCACATCCACAATAACTTCCTGGGCAATATAATTCTTAAGAATATACTTTGGATTGACCTGTTTCATCCTGGTGTACCGTTCCTGGGTACTGCCAGACTCCAGAGCAAGGCGGGCCTCATACTGGGTTATCCATTCTTTCATTTCTTCACGATTACCGTAGTAATCCCAGAAAGGTTTCATGTTCTCATTTGAAAGTTGCCTGAAAGTGAAAGTAAAATCCAGTGAAAGCTTATCCATAACCTGAAGCAGGCGTGTGAAAAGAAGATTATCCCCCTCCTGTTCGAGCTTAAGCCCAAGCTTCTCCCTGCCAATACGGGTAAATTCCTTTTCAAAAATTTCAGGATAGATTCCCAGTATGCTCTCAAGCTTTTCCTTTGGAACCCTATTCATAAAACAAATCAGCAAGCGCTCAAGATTCCACATACCGATTGATGGCTGCTGGCTATAGGCATACCGTCCCTGCTGGTCTGAGTGATTACAAATATAATTGAGGTCAGTATCTTCCAGAAAACCAAAAGGTCCATAATCAATGGTAAGGCCCATGATCGACATATTATCTGAGTTCATAACCCCGTGATTAAATCCAACACCCATCCACATGGCCATAAGCTTTGCAGTTCTTGTGACGACTTCAGTAAGCATCTCTTCAACAGAAACATCATTGAAAAAAGTTTTGCGGGTATAATCAATGAGGGCATCAAGGGCCTCTTGCTTTTCGAAATGAAAGCACATTTCAAAATGGCCAAAGCGTATGTTGGAAGGCATTACCCTGGCCACAACTGCTGAACGTTCAATTTCTTCCCTTTGAACTTTATCTTCTCCGATCAGGAGTGCGAGGACCCGGGTTGTAGGAATTTTGAGTCCCTCCATGGCCTCAGAACAAAGATACTCACGAACTGAAGAGCGGATAACGGCCTTGCCATCCCCCATCCTGGAAAAAGGAGTTAGTCCCGAACCTTTGGTCTGAATCTCAAGCCTACCGGCATTTGTGACGATTTCACCCAAAGAAATCGCCCGACCGTCCCCTAATTGCCCCGCCCAGACCCCGAATTGGTGACCGGCGTACCGGGTAGCAATCCTTTGTTCTCCGGAAAGTTGAATTTCCCCATTAAGCCAACCTGTTAATTCATCATCACTGAGGCTACCGAGGCCCAGAGTCTCACGAAGCTTTGTAACGTGGACTAACCGTGCATTTTTAATAGGAGTAGGCTTCACTTCTTCATAGAGAATCCGGGGTAATTTTGCAAAGGTGTTATCAAATTCAGGTCCATTCATAGATTAATAATACTTCCCGCATGACACTTAGGCCAATATCAAGGTAATAACTAAAGCGAATGGCCTGTGTTTTGCTTCTCATATGCAGGTTATATTTTACCGGAGGTCTTTATGAAATTCTTAAGCATAGTTCTGCTAGTGGCCCTGTCCGCCTGTAGTTCAAAACACAAGCCTCAAGAGGTCCCTGTGGTCGCGGCTGAAACAGATTCATCCCGTACCAATTCGGATCAATGGACTAAAGGTTGGCCTGAAACCGCAAAACTTGCCGCTCATAGTATGATTAGTAAATATGGCCCGCCTAAGGAAGCCACTCCTTCCATGCTTATCTGGGAGAAAACAGGTCCCTTCAAGCGCACTATAGTTTACAAGCAGGAAACTTCCCATCGTTTTCCGTTTGCTCACAAAGATGTCCTGGAGCAAGTTGTAGATTACCGTGTACCAGCTGCGAAGGTTGATGAATTATTTAAATTTAATGGTTCACTTAAAATCGACCGTACCCGTGGTGAATTATCCAGTCGCTGTGATAAAGAGGCCATGAATTTGCTAGCCCTTAATCTCGCTGATGAAGTCATCCGTGACATGAGAAGTGTAGAAGATGCTCGTAAAGAATTTGCCAGTGCGGCCCAGACTTATATGATTGGAAATGCAAACCGCTATAACACTGCCTTGATGTTTACACCGGCAGCTGAAACTTTTGATGCCGATCTGAAAATGAAAAACTTATCAGATATGAAAGGAAGCTTACAAGCTGACGATGCGATCCAGGCAGAAGAAGCCCAGGGTTCACTTGAATCTGATAATCTCGAATTAGAATAAACTAGAATCGCCAGCTGGTGACAGGACAGAGGAACTCTTCAAGCCGTTTACGGAACAGAAGTTGAAACTCTTCCTTCTCCATGCTGGCAATCTCATTAAACTTGCTCTTCTTCAGCTCCAGCATCAAATCAAACGGAATATCTGCCACCAATGTATCAAGCCCCTGCGGCAAGGCCCTGATCATGGCCCCGAAAGCGCGGGCATAGCCATAGGCCTGGTCTTGTCTCTTATAACCCTCATAAAGTGCAGCCACTATCTCTCCTTTCTCAGCGAGAGTAAGCCCGGGAGTTGTTCCCAAAGTATCGCCCCATTCATCCATAAAAGGTCCAACCGGAATGAGATACTTTGAAGAGCGCCTGAGACATCGGGCCTGCCTCATGGACATATGACGGTGATTCTCAACGGAGAGGAAATGCTTGTTAACCTGCCCGGCAAAAACCAGGATGGGAGAATATTTTTCGTTAAGCTGATGCCCGAGTTTATAAATCCTTAAACGGAAAGGATCATCTAAAGGCATTCCCCACTGGTCGATCACGCGGTCAAGATCACCAAAGTTGTGGGCCATGAGAGCAGTAGATCTTAGGAAATTGATATGATCACGGATTTCCCGGAGCTCAAGCAGGAGCTTCTCTTCTTTTTCAATTTCGGCCAGGATGACATCGGCAACTTCTTGAGCAAGGGACAATCTTTTATTTTTTACCAGGGCACAGTAGGCCCCTATGGCGACACTTAACCATGTTCCTTCATGGGTACTCATCACTTGCCCATTTTTGGGATTATAGGCCTTGCGGTTTGTGACCTGACTGTAATCCCAGGACCAGGAATCAATAGTTATCCGGGCCATCTTCTCGATGTGTGCTCCGATCTCACCATGCTTCCACAATCCTTCACGGATTTGGTTATCTACATTGGTCGGAACGAAGGTACCGGCAGTTGACCAATGGGCACCCATGCAAAGATAAAAATAATCTGTGAGATTAATATGCTTGAGTAAATTCAGGTTTTTCTTATAAAAAACCATCTTTGAAAGATAGGCCCGCTGATTGCCGCTTAGGTCGATCTCGCCCTTAAAAATAAAAGGTGCCGTGTTCTCCACGTCTTTTAAAAGAAGATTTGGTGCTATTCCGATATTTTTCAGGGCCATGATTAGTCTTTTGTGAACTCAGCTTCTATCGCATCATCCTTGCTTCCGATAGTACTATGTGTCCTTAAATCTTCCTGGCGGGGCGGAGGTGACCTGTAGGTCTTGATAACAAACCGGTTCTTGCCACTGATTCCCCACTTTTCAAAAACTTCTCCGCCGAGGGCGACAACCCAGGCGAGGGTGACAAGTAGAGGGTTGGTGTGAAAGTAGGCCATAGTGGCCAGTGAGGCCACAAGGACTCTTGGAAGAAAAAGAAAGCCCAACCACCATAAAACTCCGCCGAATGCCACAGAGGAGAATAGTAATGTGAGCCTGGGAAAAACTGTAACAAAGATGAGGAAGAAGATTCCGTGACGATCCCAATAATTAACAGTTCCGAAGTCAGTCTTAAAAACATCCATCATAACCGAAGTGGCCACGATCAAAAAAAAGAAAACTGCAACGGCCCTAAAAAGTAAGGTCATTCAAAGATCATTAAATCGCGTTTTCGGGCCAATCGGCAAACAGTATTTATTAACCCGACATGACTATAGGTCTGAGGGAAATTCCCCCATTGGCCGCCATCATCTGAGGCAAGATCTTCACTCAAAAGTCCCATATGGTTTGAATGCGCGAGGAGATTCTTCAGGCAATCTTCGGCTTCCTTTAAGAAACCAAGGCAGGTGAGAGATTCAATGTACCAATATGTACAGATCAGGAAAGTGGCGTGAGTGTCACCGAAATCATCAGAGGCACGGTAACGGTAAACCATTCCTTCCGGAGTCAGCAATTCTTTTTGCAGGCGCTGGAAATGCTTGTGTGTCCGCTCGTCATCGGGACTCAGGTAATTCATGATAATGAGCAGGAAGGCAGAGGCATCAAAATAATTAACGTTCTGATCGGCCATGTAACATTCATGTTCCGTGCTATAACATTTCTCAATATTTATTTCGGCCGCATGGGCAATCCTGCAGGCCTTGTCATCGAGATCCTGGTTTTTATAGATTTCTGCAATTTTCATGGCAGCTTTAGCACCCGCCCAATGGAAGACATAAGTCTCAAGGTGCTTGGCCTTCTTTCCACGGAATTCCCAGATACCAGCATCCGGTTCATCCATCCGGACTTCAATTTCATCTAAAAGCCTGTGAAGGAGATCCAGGTCCACTTTTTGTTCATGATTTACCAGACGAGGATCAGTATAAAGGGGAAGCAGGCTCAGTATTACCTGGCCAAAAGAATCGTATTGTTTTTGATAGTAAGCTGCGTTTCCAATTCTTACCGGACCATTGCCCATGTAACCTGAAAGGTTGGCCTCCCATTCTGTAATGTCAGTTTCTCCATTAATCCGGTAAACCGGTTGCAGGTGAGAAATATCAGTCAGGACGTTATTGATAAAGTTCAGGTAACGTTCAGCTTCTTCAAAATGGCCCATGCTGTTCAAGGCACCAAGACTGAAGTAAGAATCACGCAGCCAGCAGTAACGATAATCCCAGTTCCTGCCGGATCCAGGGTATTCAGGCAATGAAGTTGTTCCGGATGCAATGATGGCACCGGTATCTTCAAATTGATGAAGCTTGATAGTGATAACCGAACGGATAATTTCTTTCTGGAACATATTGGGTATAAAAGTTTCCTTAACCCAACTACGCCAGTACATTTGAGTCCGGTAATAAAATTCCTCGAAAGTATCTTTTAACGGAGCCTCGAATGGTTCTCCTCCGGAAAGGACAAGATAGACATCTTCATTAAGCTTGAATTCTTTTTTCTCATGAATATAAGACTTCGAGGCATTGGTCGTAAGTCTTACTGGCATATGCAGATTGCGGTAACTCAAGTGATTACTTCCAATAAAAACTTCCGGCATACGTTCACCGTAATCACCACGTGGATCACAAATGACCTTAATCCTTGGATTCCCGGTAATCCGCTTTATCTTGCGGAAGAATTGTAATGGTTTATGGTAGCGATCATGGATAGAAAAGCGTGGAGCAAAGTCGATAACTTCAAACTCACCATCTTCACAAAAGAAACTAGTGATGATGATGCACGTGTTTTCCACATAGCGCTGTTTAGTTGTATAAGAAGTCTGTGGAACGACTTGAAATGTCCCACCCTTCTCCTTATCTAGCAGGCTGCCGAATATAAAACTTGAATCCATTTGAGGCCAGCAGAGCCAACTTACTGCACTGAGGTCATCAATGTACGCAAGATAGTGACAATTTCCGATAATACCAAGGTTGTAACGATGTGCCTTTTTCATCAGGTCATTCTAGTTTATATTTTCAGCGAATCAACCCACAGGTGGTCAACCTTGAAGAAGTGGAGAGATAAATGGCACGCTGCTTACTCGTTAGCAATCGTCTACCTGTAGCTTACAATGAAAAAACTAACGCTTTCGATCCTAGTTCTGGAGGACTAGTTTCCGCTATTAAAGGGCTTGATCCAGCTAAAGTTGGTTATAATTTTCAATGGATGGGAATTATGACGGATGATGTTGAGCCAGCGCGTCTGGAACAACTCAAGTCCACTATGTTTGGTGACATCAAATGTCATCCTATCGTGGTGCCCAAACAAACCTACAATTCTTATTATAATAAATATTGCAATAATGTTCTCTGGCCTCTTTTTCATTATGACAGATCCATGGTGCATCATTCCTTAAGTGGATGGAAGGCCTACCAGGAAATAAACCGTTTAGTGGCCGAGTCCATCATCGCTGAGGCCAAAGAAGACGATACTGTCTGGGTTCATGATTTTCAGTTGTTGTTAGTTCCTGGATATGTAAAACAAAAACGTCCTGATATAAAGCTAAGCTTCTTTTTGCACATTCCTTTTCCGAGTTCAGAAATTTTTCGTGAGCTTCCTCAACGAAAGGAAGTTCTGCAATCTCTTCTTACTTGTGACCTGCTTGGCTTTCATGATTTGTCTTACCTTACCCATTTCAAGACATGTGTCACAAGAATACTTGGTGCCAGTCCGGAAAATACATCTGACAGAAAATGGGGTGTGTACCCTATTTCAATTGATACAGCTCACTTCGAAAGAACCAGCAAAGTCGAAGAGACCCGGTTTTATGTCAATAAATACATGACCTCTAAAGGCAACATGAAATGGATCCTTGGTGTTGACCGTCTGGATTACATCAAGGGACTCACTCATAAGTTCAGGGCGTTCAAGGCATTCCTCAAAAGATATCCTGAACATATAGGCCACGTGCAAATGGTCCAGGTCGTGATTCCTTCCAGGACAGATGTGGTTGAGTACCAGAGACTAAAAGAACGTATCGAACAGATGGTTTCAAGCATCAATGGTGAATTTGGCTCCCCTATCTATACACCAGTTCATTATCTCTATCATTCAGTAAGTGAAAATGAGCTTTCCGCCCTTTACCAGGTAAGTGATGTGCTTCATGTGGGCAGCTTGCGTGACGGAATGAATCTTGTGAGCCTTGAATACGTGGCCTCGCAAAGAGATGGACTTGAGGGTTCTATACTCTTGAGTGAATTTACCGGTGCACACTCAACTCTAAGCTATGCCTTCTCAATTAATCCATGGGACATCGAAGGCACAGCGGCTTCGATGAAAGATGCCCTCTTTAGTCCGGAGGACGTCCGCAGACAGAGAATGCATTCCATGCAGCTATTTTTAAGAAAATATACTTCTTCAGACTGGGCCCAGGTGTTCCTTCGTGATCTTTACCGGGAATCCAGGGCACAGAGGCCAATTGTCCCAGTTACCAGCGAAGGACTCTTTAGCTGGATGAAAAATCTCAGGCACAAGAGAGTCCTTTTCTTCTGCGACCTTGATGGAACACTTCTTCCTATTTCCAATCATCCTTCACAGGTAAGGATGGGAGAGAATACTGCGCGCCTTTTACAGGAAATTGGCACTAATGATAAATTCCAGTTTGTGATTGTCAGCGGAAGAGACAAGGAATTTCTCGAGGACCAGTTTGTAAAACGCAATTACCAATTTGCACTGGCCGCCTGTCATGGCGCCTATTCTTATTCGAGAAAGGAAAAGAAATGGGATAACCTTGTCCCAAATGATGGCAGTAATTGGCGTGAAAACGTACTGGAAGTCTTAAAGCTCTATACCATCCGCACACCTGGAAGCTTCATTGAAGACAAGGGTCATGCCATAACGTGGCACTACCGAAGCTCACCTTCTGCGTTTGCAGAATTTCTTTCAAATAAACTCTATATTGAACTGGAAGAGGCCTTGACCTCCCAACCAGTACAGGTAACTCGCGGTAAAAAAGTCATCGAAGTTAAGTCCATTCATGCCAACAAGGGCACGTTCGTTCGCCACTGGATCAATCAGCTTCCCGAAGCCGAAAAACCCGATGTGATCATCGCCCTTGGTGATGACACTACCGACGAAGACATGTTCCGGACCTTGCAGGACCAGAATGAGATCAGTGCTTACTGTATCAAGGTTGGAGATGAGGCCACGTCGGCCAGGTACTATATTAAGGACCAGGAGAATGTTGATCCACTATTGGAAAGAATGCTCACTAGTTTAGGCGGCATTGATGAAAAATCTTTTACCTAATCCTTATCTCTTAGGATTTGGGATCACACTGCTTTGCTACATCCTGATTTATGGGTTGAAGCGGATGCTTTCAATTCGCCTGGGTGAGTACCTCCACAAGACCAAGAAAAACAAGTGGGATGACATTGTCGTCAATACCTTTGAACAAACCAAGCATTTTTTCATGCTGGGTTCTGCCATCTACATTGCTTTCAGCTACATGCCTCACCATAAGGAATATAACCTCTACGTGGACAGGGCCTGGTTTATCCTGCTGATGATTCAGGTAGCAATCTGGGCCAACTGCTTACTTGATCAATGGATAGTGAGTTCAATAAATCGTAAAACACGACATAACCGTGCGGCCGCAAGTTCTATCGGTTTACTGAAGTTAGTTTCAAAGTTCATGCTTTTCTCCATTGTTTTTCTTTTCACGCTTAATAACCTTGATATCAAGATCACCACTATCGTGGCCGGTTTCGGTGTGGGTGGTATTGCCGTGGCACTCGCCATCCAGAAAGTATTGGGGGATCTCTTTTCGTCATTATCCATTGTGCTGGACAAGCCTTTTGTAGTGGGTGACTTCATCATCATGGATCAATACCTGGGAGAAGTGGAAAAAATTGGTCTTCGTACTACACATATTCGTGCCCTGGGCGGAGAACAAATCATTGTGCCTAACTCTGATATCATGGGTACACGAATCAGGAATATGAAACGGATGCATGAAAGGCGCGTGGCCTTGCTTTTCAGCTTAAAGCTTGAAACTGAACCGGAAGGAATTGAGAGTGCTGTAAGTGTGATAAAAGCGATTGTCGCAGCCAAGCCCAATGTCCGTTATGATCGCTGCCACCTTTCACACATTACCCGAACCTCTTTTGACATTGAGCTTATTTATTTTTATCTCTCTGATGATTACAACCTGCACATGGATATGCAGGAACAAATATTATTGGAAATTTATAAGGCCTTCAGGTCGGAAAAACTGGATTTTGCCTATCCTGCACAGGTGCTCCACCATATTCCTTCGGAAAATATGCAACGGCCCTTAGATTATATAAGCAGTATAGATGGCAAAAGACTCACCTAGCTTCGCTTCATACTGCAGGCTTAGCCATTCATGTCCATGAGCAATGATTTCTTTGGTAAACCTGCCTCTCACAACTATTTTGACCGGTCGCTTAAAGGCCATCTTCTCGAGTTGCCTCAAAGTGCGATCGATATGCTCGACCTGTCCATAGTCATAGATGAAATAGATATCAGCTTCCGGAAGGTTGAAGGCCGGGTCGGCCAGGTCCTGAGTGATTAGCTGACAGCGGTTAAAATCAAGTTCCTTAAAAACACGCATGCCTTCATCTACCCGGCCTTTTACAAATTCATAACCGGTGAATGAACTTTTCATGTAAAGCCCGCCAATTATAATCCCCATTCTCCCATAGGCAGAACCAAGGTCAACTACATGCTGTGAGGGCTTGAGCTTCAGGAGATGAAGCATACGAAGGATTTCAGAATAAGGAGTCTGGAGTGTCTGAAGATCAAGGCCTACCCAGGTCTGGGCACCATTGTGAAGGTTAGGACCGAGTGTTTCCGTAGTTCCGTCGGGATCAAAGCCTCGAGCCTCGGCCAGCAGCATCTCTTCAGTATACTTGATCCTGAAGCCCAGGATTTTATCTATCAGCTCTGAATGTCTTCGCTTGATAACATCATTGCCCTTGGGGCTGTGGAAAAATTCCGGAGACTCGCACAAGCTTCTTCGTTCCTGGATCGTTAGTCCACCATCCGCCAATTTCTGGAAGTCCGAGAGAGCCCTTAATTCCGTCCTGGGAAAAAACTCTAATTGCATCTACCAAAGATTTTAGCTCAATTGTTTCGGGGAATAACCAATTTCTTTTAGAAGAAAAATTACGCGATCGTCTGGCAGGTTCTCAACTTTGACGGTCTTAGACTTCAGGTCAACCTCAACATTAATTTTGGAGTCGCCTTTCTTAAGTTCGCTCTTAATTGCTTTTTCGCAGTGAGCGCAAGTCATATCATCTACCTTGAAAACACTCATCATAACTCCTTAGTGGTGGGGATTATTATCTTTCTCAACCACTTCCAGGAATTGCCTGAGGCGCTGGACCCCGACTATAAGGGCCTCTTCTGAACTTGGTTGCCGGTAAACTATATCTACGTGCTTGAAAATCTTATGGGATTCTTTATGGATAATATCGACTTCAGCGTGGTAATCATCTTTCACTTGGTAAACAGTTATCCGACCCAAGAGGTAGGGATTGTTTTCCAGGTCTATATACTTTTCTGACGGATATTCATTCATGCACTTTAATTTCCTCTGGTAAGATATAAAAGTCAAAGGACAAGACGTGAATGAGCTTCAAAAAATGTACCCCAGTCTTACTACATTTTCTGACCTGAACTGGGACCTGGTGGGCCAGGAATATGAGGCCACCAGTATCGATATTTCATTTCCAGAATATCTTCAGCTAAAGGCCGAAGAGGGTGATTGTCCTCCCTATCTTTTCGAAATTGCATACTATGAACTGGCCGCCTTCAATGCAAGGACATGTACAGACCCCTTTCCCATTAACTCCGGGATTTACCTGAACCCCACTGCCCTTTTCCTCAGCCTGGAATTTGATGTCCTTAAGATGCTTGAAGTTGCACAGACAGGCAAAATTGAAATTTATGAGAAACCCCATGTGCTTTGTCTTTATCGTGATGTTAAGGACGAGCTCAATTCTATAGAAATAGATGAAACAGGCCTCTTGCTCCTGCAACAACTGGAAAACGGTCCCCAGATAGACCGCTCTTTTGTTGCCCCCCAATTCAAGGTTTCCTATAAGGACCTGGTAGAAAAAGGCCTGATCCTGGACTTGCTTAATACCTGAGTAATCACATCCTTCATAAATTCCTCATTTCATAGACTTCAAAGCCGAAAAGAAGCTTAGAGGTAAAACTATGATCAGATTTTTTATTGTCCTTACATTAGGTGCCGTCGCTCTTTCCGGAACTGTCCTTGGCAAAAGCCTTGAGCTTACAAAAAATGCCAGGTCCATTTTCATTGAGGAAAAGCCAGATTGGAAGATGGGCAAGGATCTTTTCGGAATGCCTTTTATTTATTTTTCTCCTAAGAAAAACGGGCAACGCTCAAATATAAGCTTTACTGATACCGGTGCAAATCTCGCACTTGATATGAAGGCACTTGCCGACAATCAAGCCGATTTCAAAAAGAACAAGGATGCCTGGGCAAAAACAGTGGGTGCAACTACGCTTGAGTTTTCCCCTTACGAAGTAAAGGAAACCAAGCTCGGCCACAAGATTCACCAGATTGGATTCAGCTATAAGCATGAAAACAAGATTTACTTTGAGCGCTCAAATTACATCGAGTGCCGGGGCAAGATCATTTTTTCAAAGTCACTGAGACTTAAGGAAAATGAAAAACACGAAAAAGACTTCCAGGAACTGCTGCACGGCCTGGATTGCGGTGGAGTATAAAATGAAACAATTACTTGCCCTAAGTCTTGCTTTCATCCTTACGATTACTTCGCTTATGCCTTTGAGTGCGATTGCTCAAAGTACAAGTTGTGAGAATGGCGAATGTGTCCAGCAGATGGTTGATCGCTTAAATGACCTGACTGCAGTTTATAAGCAGCAATGTCTTCCAAAAAAAGAGCTCACTGACAAAGAAATCGTTGAATATCATGAAAAGAATGGTCTCACTGAGCAGTGCTGGAAATACATCACAGAAATCACTCACCTTGAAGCAGAACTTCAAAAGCACCAGACCAAGCTTGAAACTCACCTTGGTTGTGAGAATGGCGAATGTAAGGGCCCGGACTCACTTGGCGATGATTTGAATTCCCAACTCAATGCACTTGGAAAAGTTGAGCAAGGCCTTTCTTGCAATGAAACCAAGAAGCAGGAAATAAAGAATAAGTGCGGGGATGACTTAAAATGCGCCTTCGTCTCTTCGGGCATGGGAATGGTCGGATACATCGCTGAAAAATTCGTACCGGCCTCAGAAAAGATCCCAGGTTGTCATATGGGTGATGATAGCTGTGCGACTCAGCTTGCAACCGGGCTCATAAAATCAGTTTATTCCTTCTTTGAAGGTGCATGGGACCTGCTGAAGGCAGGCGGAAAATATGCAGGCAAAAAGGCAGGAAAATTTTGGAAATGGGTAAAAGGTGGAGATGATCACGCCTCTACTTCCCAGCTTGCTATGGCAAAAGCTTCTGAAGATGAGGGTGTCTTTGACATGCTCATGAAAGATTTCACCGGGACTATGTCTAAGTTGTTTGAAGGCTTAGTTGCAGCTCTAAAAGAGTGGATGAAAAATGATATTTTCTGTGAGAAATGGTCAGCTGTTCCTCATTTCAGTAAATGTGAAGCTCCGGCAGCAGGCTTTGATTGCATTTCATGCAAAGGGCTTGTGAACGGAATGTGTGCCATCACTGGTATTATCATTGCTGAAGTTGTGCCTGCTTTTCTTACGGGCGGTATGGCAACAGCGGCCAAGCATGGTGTTAATGGTGCTGGAAAAATTGCCAAACTCTTCAGTGTATCTGCCAAGGCCATGGAAGCAATTAAAGCTTCACGTGTAGGTCGTGTTGCACTCGGAGCCGCTACAAAAGTTGATGACGTCATCAAAGTCACCAAGGGACTTAAAATCGCCAAGGCCGCAGTGGAAGCTGCCCTTAAGGCCATTAAGGCTTACCTAATGAATCCGGCACGCAAAGTTCTCAAGACATCTCTCACAGCACTTACAGAATTAACCAAGAAAGGCTCGGTCTTCCTGGCGGAAACCAAGACCGGTAAGATAATTGTCTTCGGAGGCAAGGCACTTAAGACCACTGGTAAGATAGTGATTTATCCAATCGATAACCCAATGACTGCATGGGCATTCAAGGCAGGCGAACGCAGCTTTGAAAAGATATTCAAGCTCGGAGCTCCTAAATTAGTAAAAGCAAGTGCAGTTACCTCAGCTATCACAAAGATCGATCCAGCTCTTGAGTCGACCCTGGCAAAAATTGAGTCTGCAAAAATTCCTGCGAAGCCGGATGCCAGGAAGCTCCTCAATCTTGAAGAAGACTTGCTTGCCAAGGTTAGTCCTAAGCGAGTTGGTCTCCTGGATGACATTCTTGCTTCGGAGAAGCCAAATTTCGACGAAATCATCAAGCACCTTTATCCTGAACTACAGTATGGCCCACTTTCAAGCAAGTTAGGTGCTGCCAAGGTTCTCGAAGCAGAAAAAGAACTACTGGAAGAAATCTCAAAAATGGCAAATGGTCCGGTAAAGGATGAACTGCTGAAGCGCTTCCAGATGCATGTGAAGTCAGGGCAAGCACGCAATAAGATCATGGGCAAACTCCAGATTCGACCTGAAGATGCATATGCCGGCATGAAAGATGTAGTTGTCCCTGAAATCAAGGGCCCCACTCTGGCCAAGATGATGTCTGACAAGAACTATGGTGAAATAATCATCAAGGCACCTGTTGAACGTCGTCGTAGTACTGCCAAGGCACTTAAGCTACTCGAGAATAGTGGTCAGTCCCCTTCTGAAGCCGCGGCCACTTTCCAGAAGTTTGAGAAAAACTTCAATCACGTTCTTGATAAGGCACCTGCTGACTCAGATTCTGCGGCCATGCTTGCAGAATACATCAAGCGCCAGCGTAAGGCCGGAGTGGCCGACGAAGTTATTGGGACCAAACTTGATGATGCCTTTAAAGAGGTTTGTAATTAACTACTTCCGGCGCCGGAAGTAGTTAAGTTGCCCCTACAATTGTTAGACAACTAATTCCAGTTGAATTCAACTTGATCCTATTCATGAGAAACTCTCCTCATGAAATCAATCTGCTGGATCCGAAGGGATCTTCGCCTTCATGATAATGCAGCCCTCTCCTTCGCCTTGAACCAGGGTGAGGTTCATCTCGTTTTTATTTTTGATACCCATATACTGGATAAACTCAAAGACAAGCGCGATGCCCGTGTCACCTTTATTTATCAATCTCTGATGGAAATACAAACCAAAGCTTCACTCCACTTTCTTTATGGAAAGCCTGAGGAAGAGGTTCCTAAACTTGCCCAGCGATTAAAAGTAAGTCATGTTTTTTCCAACAGAGACTATGAACCATATGCAAAAGCACGGGACGCTAAAGTCAAGGCAAAATTAAAAAGCATCAATATCGAGTTCGAACAATTCAAGGACTCAGTTGTCTTTGAACAACACGAAGTCCTCACAAATACCGGTGGCATCTATAAGGTCTTCACACCTTACAAAAACAAATGGCTTCATCTGTTTGAACAAAATAATCGAATGGTTCCAAACTACAAATGTAATTTAAAAAACCTGGCCCGGTTTGATCAAAGAATAATGACCTTAAGTGAAATTGGTTTTATTGAAGCCCCACCTCACTTAACCGGTGGAACAAAACCCGGGCTTAAGCGACTGAAGAAATTTGCTGATGTCATAAATGATTATGCTGAAGCCAGAAATTTCCCCTTCAAAGAAGGAACTTCCGGACTCTCCCCTTACCTGCGCTTTGGAAATCTCTCAGTTCGCGATATGGTAAGATCTGCAAGTGACGGCACCTGGCTCTCTGAAATCATCTGGCGTGATTTTTATCAAATGATTCTCGACATTCACCCACATGTGACCAAAGGGCCTTTCCGTCCGGAATACAATCAGATTAAATGGAAAGGTGATCCAAAACATTTTGAACTCTGGTGTAAAGGCCTGACTGGTTTCCCTTTGGTAGATGCGGCCATGCGCTGCTTGAATCAAACTGGGCTGATGCACAATCGACTACGGATGGTGGTTGCATCGTTCCTTTGCAAGACTTTGCTCATCGATTGGCGAAAAGGTGAGGAATATTTCGCTCAGAAATTACTCGATTTTGATCTCGCTTCCAATAATGGAGGTTGGCAATGGGCCTCAAGTTCCGGGGCAGATGCTCAGCCTTACTTTCGTATTTTTAATCCTTATACACAAAGTGAGAAATTTGATCCGGATGGTATTTTCATTCGTAAATGGTGTCCGGAATTGGCCCATTTATCCAATAGGGATATTCATAAAGGCCTGAATATTCCCATTGTCAGTTATCAGAACAATCGAATCCGTTGTATAGACATGTATAATGCCGCGCTAAGCCAATCAGCTTTAAATTCAAAGTAACTTCATTTCTTGCCTGACAAAGAGTTCAAATCTTCCTACTCTAATGACAGTTATTTCTTAGACTTATCTCACTCTGAAAAGGGAGTACTTTTGTATGATGACATCTGCTGTTAATCATTACTTTCGTTCTTCCATCGGTAGAAAACATCTGGTTGCCATCACAGGACTGCTTCTTTGCGGATTTCTTGTAGGGCATCTCTCTGGAAACTTTCTGCTTATGGTTAGTCCAAACGCTTTCAACCTGTATGGCTACAAGCTCACCTCACTCGGCGCACTTCTCTATGTTATTGAGACAGGCCTCCTGGTAGTTTTCCTTGTTCACCTGGGCCTTGCTGTAAAACTTACAATCGAGAACATGCAGGCCCGTGGAAACCAGAAATACGCAGTTAAGAGAAACACAGGACGTGGAACAACTTTCATGTCGGCTTCAATGCCCTACACTGGATTAGTTCTGCTGGTTTTCCTTATCCTTCACTTGCTGAACCTAAAGTTCGGCCCTCACCACAACACTGTAGTTGATGGAGTTGAAATGCGTGACCTCTACAAGGTCACCATGGAATATTTCAGAAGTCCTGTGAATGTTGCCTGGTATGTTTTCGCCATGATCTGTGCGGCCCTCCATACGGCCCACGGTTTCGCTTCAGCTTTCCAATCACTGGGTCTTAACCATGGAAGATTTTATCCCAAAATTAAACTTTTAAGTTACCTGTATGCAGTCCTTGTGGGCGGAGGCTTTGCCTTCCTTTCCGTTTGGGCCTACATGAAGGGAGTGTAAGATGACTTTAAAACTCGATTCTAAAATTCCTGCCGGACCTCTTTCAGAGAAATGGGAAAAGCATAAGTTTGATTCAAAACTGATTAACCCGGCCAATAAGCGTAAGTTCACTGTTATCGTAGTTGGTACAGGACTCGCTGGTGCCTCTGCGGCCACGACTCTCGCTGAGCTTGGATACAACGTACTTTCATTTTGTATTCAGGATTCTGCCCGTCGCGCTCACTCCATTGCCGCTCAGGGTGGTATCAACGCTGCAAAAAATTATCCTAACGATGGCGATTCAGTTAAGCGACTTTTCTACGATACCATCAAGGGCGGAGACTACCGTGCCCGCGAAGCAAACGTTTATCGCCTCGCTGAAGTTTCAAACAACATCATCGACCAGATGGTTGCACAAGGTGTTCCATTCGCACGTGAATACGGCGGATATCTAGATAACCGCTCTTTCGGTGGATCGCAGGTAAGCCGGACTTTCTATGCTCGCGGACAAACGGGCCAGCAGCTTCTCCTCGGCGCTTACTCAGGCATGATGAAAATGGTTTCCAAGGGTAAGATCAAGCAGTTCAATCGTCGCGAGATGATGGACCTTGTTACAATCAATGGTAAGGCCCGCGGAATTATCGTTCGTAATCTCATCACTGGTGAGCTTGAGCGCTATGCTGCTGATGTAGTCCTTCTGTGTTCTGGCGGATACGGAAACGTGTTCTACCTTTCTACCAATGCCAAGCTTTCAAACGCTTCAGCTGCCTGGAGATGCTATAAAAAAGGTGCGGCCTTCGCTAATCCTTGCTTCACGCAGATTCACCCGACATGTATTCCTGTTCACGGCGATTACCAGTCTAAGCTCACCCTTATGTCTGAGTCTCTCCGTAACGATGGACGCGTCTGGGTTCCAAAAAAACAAAACGATACCCGCAAGCCCGCTGATATCCCTGATGAAGAAAGAGATTATTACCTAGAGCGCGTTTACCCTTCATTCGGTAACCTCGCTCCACGTGACGTTTCAAGTCGTCAGGCAAAATTCCGCTGCGATGAAGGTTTGGGCGTAGGCCCTACTAAACAGGCCGTATATCTGGATTTCCGTGAGGCGATCAAGCGTGATGGTCGCGATCTTATCGCAGGCAAATACGGAAACCTCTTTGAAATGTACGAACGTATCACCGGGGATGATCCTTATAAAACTCCCATGATGATCTACCCTGCTGTTCACTACACTATGGGCGGCCTCTGGGTAGACTATAACCTCATGTCCACCATTCCAGGCCTTCACGTACTAGGCGAAGCAAACTTCTCAGATCACGGTGCAAACCGCCTGGGAGCCTCGGCCCTTATGCAGGGTCTTGCTGATGGATACTTTGTTATCCCATACACACTTGGTCATTACCTCTCTTCAACTCCCCTTGAAAAAGTTGATATCAACAACAACGCTTTCAAGGACGCTGAACAGGCCGTTATCCTCCAGACTTCAAAACTCCTGAATATCAAGGGTAAGAGAACTGTAGATGATTTCCACAAGGCCCTAGGCCATTACATGTGGGACTACGTTGGCATGAGCCGAAACGAAACAGGACTTAAGAAAGCAATCGATGGAATTCGCAAGCTTCGCGAAGAATTCTGGCATGACGTAAATGTTCCAGGTGACGTTGGCAACTTAAACGTAGAACTGCATAAGGCAACTCGGGTTGCAGACTTCATGGAACTAGGAGAACTCATGGCCCTGGACGCTCTTGAGCGTAAAGAATCATGCGGCGGTCACTTCCGTGAAGAGTACCAGACTCCGGATAATGAAGCGAAACGCGACGATGAGCTTTTCGCCCACACTGCCGTCTGGGAATATACAGGGACTAACTCAAGCCCCGTTCGCCACGCGGAAGAACTGAAGTTTGAGAATCTCCAACTCGCAACTAGATCATACAAATAAGGGAGAAGAAATTATGTCTTCTGCAAATATGACTTTGAATTTGAAAATCTGGCGCCAGCCAACCGGTGCGCCCGAGGGCAAATTAGTTGATTACCGAGTGAATGAAGTGTCTCCCGACATGTCTTTCCTCGAAATGATCGACGTTCTCAATGAACAGTTAGTGCGAAAAGGCGAAGATCCTATCGCCTTTGACCATGACTGCCGCGAAGGCATTTGTGGTATGTGCTCCATGATGATTGATGGTAAGGCCCATGGTGGTTTTAAGAACACCACCACTTGCCAGGTTCACATGCGCCTTTATAAAACGGGCGACACCATTGTGGTTGAACCTTTCCGTGCAAAAGCATTCCCGATTGTAAAAGACCTGACGGTTGATCGCTCTGCCATTGATAAAGTCATGATGGCCGGCGGATACATTTCTGCGAACACTGGAAATGCCCAGGATGGAAATGCATTCCTCATTCCAAAACCAATTGCTGATGAGGCCATGGACGCAGCGGCCTGTATTGGTTGTGGTGCATGTGTCGCTTCCTGTCCGAATAGCTCCGGCATGTTATTCATGGGTGCAAAAATCTCTCAGCTTGCCCTGCTTCCACAAGGGAAACCGGAAGCACCTAAGCGTGCTCTCGATATGGTTCAGCTCCACGATCATCTTGGATTTGGTAATTGCACTACGCATGCAGAGTGTGAGGCTACATGCCCTAAAGGAATTTCAATCGAGCATATTGCCCGAATGAATCGTGAATATATGAAGGCAGCCTTCACATATTACGAGAAGAAAGGTTCTGAAGGTGGAGCCTAATTAAGGCTTAATAAATTAATTCGCAAGGGGCCCTCAAGAGGGCCCTTTTTTTTTTGTTTTGGCCTCTTAAGTGCATAAATACTTCTATTATGACCATGGAGGGTTTATGCATAAGATTTTTATCTCGCTGTTTCTCCTACTGTCCTTTGCCTCTCACGCAGCATTAAATGACATTAAAAGAATCGCGTTCGGGTCTTGCAATGACCAGAATGATGCGCAGCCATTGTGGAAGGATGTTGTAGAGCAAAAACCTGATTTATGGATATGGGGTGGTGATGCAGTTTATGGAGACTGGAAAACCACCAAAGCACTCGAGGAAGCTTTCAAGCTACAAAATTCAAAAGTAGATTATCAAAATTTAAAATCCTCCGTACCCATGATTGGTACTTGGGATGACCATGATTATGCCTTCGATAATGCAGACGGCACACTTACTACCAAAGAGGCGAGCAAGAAGTTGTACCTCGATTTTGTAGGTGAACCTGCAAATTCTCCCCGAAGAACCAGGGAAGGCATATACACCAGCTATGATTTCAAGAGCGGAGGCAAGACTGTAAAAGTCATCCTGCTTGATAACCGATACTTCAAGAACCTCGATCCAGCAGCTCCCTTGCTTGGCAAGGCCCAATGGGAATGGCTTGAAGAGGAGCTTAAAAACTCCACAGCATCTCTGCACTTCTTTGTGACTGGCCTTTCAATTTTCTCACCACTTATTCGTTACACAGAAGAATGGGGCCATTATCCAAAAGAATTAAATCGCCTCCGCGCCTTGATGACCAAATATAATCCAAAAGGCCGGGTCTTCCTCACCGGAGACAAGCACTTCTCAAGCATGTTCATGCGCGGAGGAGAACTTGAATTCATGTCCAGCGGTATGACCCATACTGTACCCAGGAAAGTCTGGTGGTACTTAGCACGTAAATATGCCACCACATTCTTTGGTCTCGCCTACGGACAAATTGATATTGAATGGGAAGGCGAAAATCCAGTTATCCATATGGCCATGCGGGGGGTTGCAGGCCGTGACCTTCATCCAAATACCTATCGCTGGAATAAGACTAAATGGGAATGGCTTAAATAGAGTTGACACGTTCTCAGGCTGATGGTGCAATTTTCTTCTACAAATTCCAGGAGAAAATATGCACCTCATCGCTTTGGGCCTCTTACTCGCCTGCCCTGATCTCACTGGTAAATATGCAACCTGCCGCTCTACTACAGGTAACAGCACAGGGGCCTCTGACCTCGAGGTCTCACAGGTCATAAAAAATGGTGCTTCTGAATACACAATAAGTTCAATCGATTCTTCATCACACGAAAGGGAATCTCTAAGTTACCGCGCAGATGGAAAGACTCACGTGCAAACTGAAACTGATCCAGACAGCGGAACAATCCTCTCCCTTGCGACAACTGTAACTTGTGTCGGAAAAGAACTCAGGTCAAAAATGGTGCTTACCTATGGCGGGGAAATTTATTCAACACTCACGACTAAAATTACCAGGGAAGGAAAGACACTCACCCAGGTTGTTAAAGGTCTCAACATGGGTGAGAACATAAACGAAACTATTGTATGTGATTAATTACAAGAGATATCTGCAACTTCTTGCTTAACTGAGTCGATCAAGTGACCTTCAAGGCTGTCATCACCACTACAGTCTTTAAGGATGATCTGGTAACCATTCTCCGTACCTTCGAAGCGGTCACGTCTTCCCATAGAGCCGCACTTGATCGAAGTTTTTTCCAAGGCTATTTCAAGTTTTCCATTAATAACGACTGACTCATCTGTTAACTGAATTGATTTGATTCCGGAAACTGGCTTAGAGATAAACTTGCAATTGATTCCAGCAAAGGCCTGGGTATTAAGAGCGAACAAGATTACCAATAGTGCTGATGCTTTTATAACGTTTTGCATTTAAATCTCCTGTTTGGGACGGGATATTAATATATAGTTAACATCAGATGCATTTCGGCGATAGAAGTGCATTTTGGCACTATGTACATTTTTAGCGCTTTTTTACTAAACACCCATGGCTAATAATATTAGGATGGTGCAATGATGATCTACGACAGCACCACCCTGGCCTTCGCACAAAAAGCTGAGGGAATGGTCCGAGAAATATTACATGATATTGGAATTACAGTAAGACGCACGCGCTTCCTAGTGGGCAGCATGCTCTATCCTATTAACGTGGTGGTTTTTGAAGGAAGAGAACTTGGACACTTTAACGGGCCATATTTACAGATCGGCCTAAACAAGAAATTAATATATTTGGCCAAAGATTCTGTCCTCCGGGATATTTTGCGGCACGAATTGGCCCATTACCTCACTTATATAAAGCATGGAGCAGTTGCTCACCACGGTGAGGAATTCAAGCAAGTCTGTGCAGAATATGGCATTTCACAAGAAATTGCCGCAGCAACAATTGATCTTGATCTGGCCAACGATAGCAAGGAAGGCGACCTAAATTCAGAGCGCGTCCTTGAGAAAGTCAAAAAACTCTTACAACTGGCCCAAAGTGCAAACGTTCATGAAGCTGAAATGGCTACCATTAAGGCCAACGAGCTTCTGCTTCGCCATAACATAGATCGTCTTACCGAGAAGGATGAGCCCATCTATCTGGATCGTGTCCTCATACAATCCAGAAAAGATTCAAAGCTTTGTGCCATTCAGGAAATCCTTCGTCACTTCGTTGTTAAGGCCGTTATGAGCATGGGAAAAAACTCCTGCTGCCTGGAAGTCTCAGGTTCACATACTAACGTCAGACTGGCCCGCTATGTAGCCGAATTTCTCAACCGCGAGCTCGATCACCTTTGGGAAACTACACGGAATGAATATGGACTCTCAGGTCTTCGCGCTAAGAATTCATTTTTCACAGGTGTTGCACGTGGATTTAATCTTAAGATGACGGAGTCAAAGCTCCTTTTTTCTGAATCAGATCGCAAGGCCTTAGTAGTGGTTGAAAAGAAACTCCAAATTGACACCCGTAATATATATCGCAGGCTCGTCATGAATTCTTCCGGTGCAAGGATTGATGAAACTGCCAGGAATCTCGGAGTTGAGAAAGGCCAGAACTTGACCATCCGGAATGCAGTAGAAGGTAAGAGTAATAACCTCTTCATCACTCAAGGAAATTAATGAATCCCATCGACATGCCAAAGTTTATTGAGCTGTTCAAATCCATCAATAAATATGACCAGAGTAACGGTCTTAATTTCGAAATCCCCTCTCCTGGGACAGTTATTTATAAAATGAAAATTGCAGACCAACACCTTAGTGTGGCCGAAGTTGCTCACGGTGCCTGCATAGCTGGCTTTATGGATTGTGTACTGGGACTTGCCGCCCTTTCAGAAGCTGTAACCAGAGGAAGCCTTACTGCAACAGTTGAATTCAAGATTAACTTTATCCGTCCTGCCAAACTTGGTGAAGAGCTTATAGGTACGGGCAAGGTCGTCCACAAAGGCAAGAGCCTCCTTATCAGCTCTGGAGAAATCAGGACCGCCGCTGGAGATCTAGTGGCCATGGGTCAGGGTACATTCAACAATTATCCAATGAATAAGAAGGATTTTTTAAATGAATATTTCGCAAATGGCTAAACGAGGAATTTTAACCGGGACTGTGATGCTTGCCCTTGCAGTCTTAATTGGTGCCTTCGGTGCCCACGGACTTAAAGCGATCGTGACTCCTGAAAAACTAGTCACCTTTGAAACTGGAGTTCGCTATCATTTCTATCATGGCTTCGGCCTTATACTGCTTGGTCTTTTTGCCCAGCTTTTCCAGTCATTACGACTCTCAGTAAGTCTGTATTCCTTCCTGGTAGGAATTGTTCTTTTTTCTTTTAATTGTTATTTGTATGTCCTCACCGATATGAAAATTTTTGCCATGATTGTTCCGGTTGGCGGACTATTGTTCGTGGTAGGTTGGGTGAATTTTGCCTGGAAAGTATTAAAGCTAAACTATAAATAAAATGGTTCAGATTACGAAGTTCTCAAAAAGTCACTGCCTATACCTAAACTGATGTTCGAACTAGACTGCCAATCCTTCGGATTGACTGCGGTAACTCTCCTGAAAAGGTACCATTCCGGTACCTTTTCTCCCCTATCGTAGACAGGTGAATGATGCGCCTTAAAAACCATGAATACCCCACCATTCTTCCTAAATCTTAGGTAAACTAAAACCACAATTCTTCTTCAAATACTCATCAAAATCCTCATCAGACGCAAACCGAAATTCAATCGGACTCACTTCAATCGGCTCCCAAAAATCAGTCTTCGGCCGCTTACAACGCTGGCCCGAAACCCCGTTAATTATAACAACATCAGCTGACTCTTCACTGGAAATTTGAGGCGGCTGTCCCCTAGCATTGGCCTTAAGGATTACTCCCTGGCCCCTATACTTAAGATCAGGAAACGCACTTAAACTAAGTGGACTCTCCATGAGTACCCCATCAACAATTTCCTTGGATTCTTTCTGAAATATAACTTTCTCACCATTCGCAAGTGTTACATTCAAAGTCCCTGAGAGTTGCTCTACTATTGGTAACTGCTTGCGGGGAAAGAACATAAAAAGCGAGTTCATGCTTTCCGTTTCATTCCCCTCGACTGAATCCTGCACCTGAACCAGAAGGTTCTGTCGGGCATGTTCAACATACTCAAAACTGAAGCTGCGCGAGGCAGATTCGGTATATACAATGCGATTATTTCCCACGTTGTCGAAGTTAAAGCCATCCGTCGCGTGGTCGGCGGTGCTGCTTCCCCTTGAAAGATTGATCTCACCAAAGCCTTTGTTTTCAAAGTATTCGTGATCTACCGGGATAAGTTCATTCCTGCGAGGTTTGACAGTAGTAACCAGCATGACATCATTGCTTAAAATCGTGTCCTGCCAATCAACCCGCATAGTAATGCTTCCGCTTTTCACCTTGGGTAGAATTTCCGCCTTATACACACCCTGCTTGAAGGTAAAAGGCTTGGCCTTAACATCAACATCCGTAGATAAAGTTATGTCTGAAGGATCAACAGTAGTGAGGAGATTTCCTTCTTTATCAAACAAGCGCACAATGATGAAAGTTGAATCCATTCCACTGGCAAAAAGAACTTCATCTTTTAAGTGCATTTCTATGCGCTCGACCTGAACTTCCACGGCTTCATTTGCAAGCAAACGCTTGGTGGAAGAATAATGGTAATTCAGTTGTTCTTTTTTAGTCGAACAACTCACCACTAAAAATAAAAATGTAAGAAGTAGAAAACGCATGAAAGCTTATCGGCAATGCCTTGATTAAACTAAGCGGGTTTCGGCCCCGTAAACCCATTTATGCTGCTGACCTATGACCCTGAAAGGCATACCAAAACTCTCATTTAATTGAACGACTTGCTGGAACCTGTTCATGGGAAACTCTTCCCCCGGCTCAAAACAAGGAGTAAGGCACCAAGGTGCTACAGGAACCGGTTGATTGGCCTTCACAAAGAAGAAGGCATCATACACATGTTCGAAATCTTTTTTGTCAGCTACTACCGCTTTCACCTGGGCCTTGTGGCCATAATCGTTAAGAAAGCTCAGAAGCAATTTCTGGGAAGTCTTCACCTGGGTTGAGGGTGTTTTAACATCGTAAGAGATGAAGTCCACCAGATCAAAGACATCCTTAACCACACGCGTGCCAGCTGCTTCGATATTGATAAAGAAATTGCGCACTTTAAGCTCTTTAATAAGTTCTAAAAGTGCCGGAACATGTGATGGATGAAGCGGATCACCGCCAGTAATTGAAACTCGCTTGATCACGTCCTGGGAAAGCACTTCAACTTTTTCCATGACTTCATCCAGACTGAGCGTATAGGCAGGATCAAAATCCCATGTTTCCTTAGTATCACAATTCACACAACCAACATGGCATCCCTGAAAACGCACGAAGATCTGCGGAATTCCTATATGGATTCCCTCACCTTCTGTGGCCCGGTATACGGAGTTGATTAATAGTGTCGTCATGGGTGCGGAGTATAGCACAGGCCGCGAGGGTGTGGAAACCGTGGGATTTCATATAGTTCTGTGAGAGTAAAATTTACATCCAGAAGCATATTCCTTACAATTAAGACTTATAATACTGGAAAGGAAATGTATGAGGTTTCATGCTCTTATAGCGGTTTTTGTTGTTTTGACTACCTTAGTTGGTTGTGGGGATGACATTCCCAAAAAGCAAACCAGCAAAGGTATTGGTAAAGGTGTTGTGATCAAAGTTCCTGCTGCAACTGCCGATGGAGAACTTATAAGCTCTCAGATGCACCGATTACGGGGCATTAACGTGCTTTCTTACACCGAAGAAATAGCCCAGACTTTGGCCTCCACACTTCCGACTACCTATAAACCAATACCTGATTTGTTGCTGGATGATGAGGGAACAAATACTAAAAACGTCATTACTATGACGAGCGTAGGTCGTCCAACTACTGCTTGTGGAACTGGTGGAGAATTAACTGCTGGAATTGATGCCCGTATCGCTGACTGTGATGCAAAGAACGGCACTCACGCTATATGGAACGGAAATCTCTATGGAGCGGCCGGTGAAAGCACATGGAAATTAATTGCCTTCACTGCTGGTGGAAAAGAAATTTGGCATGACCTTCGTACCGGCATGGTGTGGTCGGATATAGTGGCCACGAGTAACTGGTGCAAGGCTTCGGGAAACAAACAAACATCAACTACGACTTCAGCGATTGATTGCAGTGTGACCGGGGAAGATCTAAGCTTTTGCTCCGGCGCAAATATAGAAGGCCTGGCAGGAAACGTCGTTTGGCGCCTTCCTACCAGAAACGATTACCTTCAGGCCGACATAAATGGATTAAGATTTGTCATGAAACCCAGTATATTACTTGGTGCATGGACTGCTACAGTTCAGGGAGCTTCAACGGAACGTGAACATGCATGGGTTTACCATATTACTGACGGTACTCTCTCTGCCAAGGAAATCACTTCTGACCGTCAGGTACGATGTATCGGTGTCCCGGTAAGATAATGGATATTGAGGCCTGCTATCAAAAAGTCCTGCTTGAAATAAGCAAAGAGCATCGTGCCCTTATTCGTTTCAGCCGCGATGAAATGGATTATTTACTTCAAGGCCTGCCGAAAAATATTGGCAACCATACCGAACTTGAAAAAATACTTTGTCTCATTGATCATTCTGCTATCCCTCACTTACCTTTTGAAGATGCCCTCATTCAATGCCTGAATGCAGATTTACCCAGTCACTTAATTGTTTTTACTCTTGATTGCTCACGTAAGCACATCATCCAGGCCCGTGGACAAAGAGGACAACGACTAAGTTATGAGTTTCTGGAAGCCCTTAAGAAAAAACTGCATTCCCGAGCACCTGAGGTGGTTGAATGGACGCTCAGGACGATTGAAGAGTGTGGAAGTCAGGGGGTTTATTTCCTGCGCGAGTTTGATAAGATTAAACCACCACCATGGAAATGGTTTAGTGTGCACCAGCGCGCAGTGAGAGAAATCATTGCCATGCTGGAAAGAAGATGGGGCCAGTTTGAAAAATCTTGATCATAAAGATCCTAATAAAATCCTCGAATCCATTCGCGAACTGGATAACATGGCCAATCAGCCTTTGCTGGACATGCATGGTGGGCAGGATGTCAAAGTTAAGATTCGTGTAAATGAAAATGTAGCTCCGGCCATGTTTAAGCCTGATCCACTGATACCGGGTGGGTTTATCGCGAATTCACTCACAGTCAGAGCAATGCGTCCTGATATCTTTGTGCTAGGTGACTCACTTGAGGACCTGGAGACTAATTACCATTGTGTGTGTGGCAAGAACTTTGATGTCCAGTTTTGGAAAATTTGTCCTTATTGCGCACGAGAAATCTCTATGTGATTTTGACCTTCCGAAAAAAATAACTGACAATGACCTATGCTTATAGTTCAGAAATTTCATTCTATTCACGAGATCGATCCTGAGTTCATTGCGAACATTGAAACCTTGCTTCAGGAAGATGTGGCGAACTTTGATGCTCTCGTGCAACGACATGACCAGGCACCTTCAACGGATGTCTTTACCTATTTTCTTTTTTTCGGACCGACACAAAATGCTCCCATTGGATTTGCACAACTATCTCTCAGGCAAATACCCTGGCGCAACTACCTGCCGTGGTGGAGACGCCTGATGTTCTGGAAGAAGGATCACCTGCACTGGAAACAGGTCACATGGCAATTGGGTGATGGAAGTCATGGCCTCTATGTGATGGATTCCAAGTTTGCCCGCACAGGAAAAGAAAAAATCCACGAACTCATCAAGGAATATGAAGCAAGGCCGGATATCCAGGCCGCTGGTATTTTCTGCATTAAAGGACTTCAGGACTTTCAGGTTTCCTGGGATACAGGAACGAAGACCATGAAGGAAGTTTATGTCCTTGAACCACTTACAAAAGCGTTCAAGAGCTATCAGGATTATCTTGCAAGCCTTGATCCAGAAATTAGAGGCCAGATTAAGGCCGCCTGGAAAACACTTCATATAAATGAAACGATTAAACTGGGTGATTACCCGACACCAGCTGAAGCACCTACCGCCTTGCCTATTGAACCTGACTTGTTAAAAGTCTGGGCAAAATGGGGAGCTCAGGTCCTGACTTTCGAAAACGGCGGTACTATCCTCGGATGCCTCCTGGTACTCCGGGGCAGAAGTGGGAATATTTTCTTTGAGCCATTCCTGTTTGAACCTGAAGGTAGCCCCCTTGTAAGCGAAGAATTGTATACGCAATATGCCCTGCTTAAGTTTTTTGAAATGCCGGATGCAAGAAAATGCCACTTGATGAGATTCGGGGCGAAGCTCGTCTTTGAGGAAAAGGCCGATTTGCTTTTCTTCCAGGACCAGGGCTTTCAATTAAAGACTATTACTCAAAGTTTTCATTCAAGATTAAAGGGCCTGGATCGTCCAGTATGAAAGATCGTGAATGGATCTTCAGCGTCGTCTCAGCTTTTTATGAAAAGGCCAGATATGATGTCCTGATTGGGTATCATTTCAGGAATATTGAAGACTTTGATTTACACATTCCTCGGATTGCTTCTTTTTGGGAAATTCAATTGCTGGGATCTTCTATGAGGCCCACTGCAGAACCATTTGATGTGATGAAGGCCCATCTCCCGCTGGGAATTAAACGCGGCGAGCTTGGACGCTGGTTAGTTCTCTTTAGAAAAACTCTGGATGAAGAAACAAAGCTGCACCCTGAATTTCAAGATTTGAAAAATCAATGGGAAGAAAAATTGAAATTTTTTGAAGGGGTTTTCTTAAGGTTTTTTGGCTTCTAAGATTTCTTCAGCAAACTTTTCAAGGATCGGCTCACCTGAGACATCGTCCAGGACCCAATTTCGTGTGTAGTAACCTTTTACTTTCTTCGCACCGAGAATTGCCTGATCTTCATTCATAAATTCCACCGCAATAAGATCCAGGCCTTTTACCTTAACCGTATGTCCTGAAAGACAACCAGGTGCATAGTCAGTACAATGAACGCCGTCATTCATTGTTTTGGGCAAAACAAATTGAAGGGTAGGATCCCCTTCCTTTGCTTTTGCAAAAAGTTGTTCCTTTGTAAAGTTGAGTTCTTCAGTCGACTTACAAGCTGCAAACAACAGGAGAAATAGAGTAATCTTCATGCTTAAATTTTAAACGATTATCATCCAAGGACAAGTCATGATTTCCCTAGCTGAAAGGTTTCCTGTTAAATTTTGCAATTCCAGGGGAATTGACCATGAACTCCTGTCTCCTAATGATCATAAGGGTCTGTCCAGGATCCAATACGCCGATGCTACGGATATAGACCATTTGCTTAAACTCCTTCCTGCTGGTCAGCAGAAGATGAATTCCCTTCGCGCTTTTGAAAGGGCCAGAATTCTCAGGCAAGTATCCTCACTTATCAAGGAAGAGGCCGAAGCCTGGGCCTTACTCATCAGTACTGAAGGTGGGAAGCCCTTAAAGGATGCCCGAATCGAAGTTGACCGGTCCCAGGTGACACTGGATCTCTGCGCAGAAGAAGCCCTGCGGATAAGTGGAGAAAATCTACCGATGGAAAGAACAACTGCTGCAATAAACCGGGTTGCATTTACTTACCGTGAAGCCATTGGTCCCGTGCTTGCCATCTCAGCATTCAATCATCCCTTAAATAACATTGCCCATCAGTTAGGCTGTGCTATTGCCAGTGGATGTGCTGTGGTTGTTAAACCAGCACCTGCAACGCCACTTTCTGCTTTCAAGCTGGAAGATTTTTTTTTGAAGGCAGGTCTTCCAGATGGATGCTTGTTTATTCTTAATGCTGACATTCCTGAAATTGAAAAGATAGCTTCTGCTTCTGCCATCAGCTACGTGAGTTTCATCGGTTCAGCCAAAGTTGGCTGGAATTTGCGAAAAATTATAGCTCCGGGCACACGTCTTTCACTTGAACATGGCGGACAGGCCCCGGCCATAATTCGTGAAGATGCTGACCTGGAACAGGCAGTACAGGCATTAATCAGAGGTGCCTTTTATCATGCAGGCCAGGTTTGCATTTCAACCCAGAGAATTTTTGTTCATCATTCTCTCTTTAAAAATTTTCTCGCATCATTTCATAAGGAAACATTGAAACTAAAAATTGGTGATGCAAGATCTGAAACTACTGATGTGGGCCCCCTGATCCGGTCAGGAGAAGTCACCCGTATTTCCTCCTGGATAACAGAGGCTATTCAACAAGGGGCCCGATTAGTTACCGGAAATGAAGTCTCAGGATCTGCATCACAATACCTCTCGCCAACAATTCTCGCACATGTACCATTGACTTCAAAAGTCATGAAGGATGAAATCTTCGGGCCTGTGGTTTGTATTAATCCTTACGAAGATGAAAAAGAACTCGTAAATTATTTAGGCCAGAGTGAATATGTATTTGAAGGATGTATTTTCACGCGTGATATTTCATCTGCTATGAAAATGGCCAGGGATCTCTCACTGATGACAATTGTTATCAATGATCATAATGCTTACAGGGTTGACTGGATGCCCTTTGGAGGACACAAGCTTTCAGGCCTTGGAATGGGCGGTGTTAAGTATTCAGTCGAAGAGATGACCCGCTTAAAACAGGTCATCATCAAATACTAGTGGGCCGTTTCTTTCAATGCCATATCCAAAGTTGGATAGCGGTACCTGAACTTAACTTCCTTAGACTTGGCGGGAAGTACTTTCTGGCCTTGTAAAAGGATGGATGACATTTCACCAAAGGCAGCTTTGATGGCGAAGTTGGGTGCCGGGATTAAAGCAGGCCTGTGTAAGGCCTTGCCTAGTGCCCTTGAGAATTCTTTGTTAGTTGCGGGATAAGGTGCTGTGCCATTGAATACAC
Organism: Bacteriovoracaceae bacterium; assembly: GCA_035575985.1. Lineage (GTDB taxonomy): Bacteria > Bdellovibrionota > Bacteriovoracia > Bacteriovoracales > Bacteriovoracaceae > Peredibacter. The sequence continues at coordinate 38,794 of DATLXC010000006.1, forward strand.
CATTAAAGACCGGATTTTTTAAACACTCGATGTAAAGTGCAGCAAGATCATCAATGTGAATCCAGCTCATGTACTGCTTACCTGAACCGAGTGGTCCTCCAATTCCTTTCTTAAAAATGGGAAGCATTTTGGCCAGGGCCCCGCCACCTTTACCCAGAACTACACCAGTGCGGATAATGGAGACACGACAACCAATGCTCGTTGCTCTGCTGGCTTCATTCTCCCAATTCTTACAGACGTGGGCCAGGAAATCATTTGCCACTGCCGACTTCTCCGTAATTTCCTCTTCTCCCCTGTCGCCATAAATGCCAACAGCTGAAGTCGATACTAAGGTCTTTGGCTTTTTTTCCAGCATGGCCATTCTTTCAACGAGACGAGAAGTGCTTTGAATTCTGGAATCATAGATTTTTTTCTTTTGCTCTTCATCCCATCGCTTATTGGCAATACTCTCACCCATGAGATGAATTACACCATCTACACCTTCAAAAGCTTCCTGTGGGGGCAATGTATTTGTATCTGACCATTGAAAATATTTGCATTCACTACCGAGTCTGATGGCGGCTTTGGCAATGTTACTGGTAAGCACAACAACCTGATCACCACTATCAAGCAACTGCTTAACAATGACCTTACCTATAAACCCTGTTGCCCCTGTAACTAAGACTCGCATATGAGCTACCTTTTAAAAAGTTAACTTGGTAAGTATATAATAAGCACTATAATAGAACTATGAAAGATAAAATTGGTTTGGTGATGACAGGTGGCGGTGCCAGAGGGGCCTATCAGGTAGGTGTCGCCCGGGGACTTTACGAAATCATCAAAGTTAAGGACAAACTTTTTGAAGTCATCACAGGTAACTCTGCGGGTGCTATCAATTCAACCTTCCTCGCTGCCAATGCGGAGAATTGGGATGTTGCAACTCACAACCTGGTTGAACTCTGGAATAGAATCAAGCCGCAAAATGTCTATGACCTGAGAAGCAGGACAATCACTGATCTTGGTATGAAATGGGTCTCGGGCACAATCCTTGGCGGCATGACTTCCAAAGGTAGTCACATTAACTACCTGCTCGACACTTCACCCTTAAGAAAACTCATAGAGAGGGAGATTGACTTTAAACATGTGAAAAAAAATATCGAACAAGGACATCTGCATGGTGTCTCAATCTCAACCACCAACTATAATTCCGGCAGCAGTGTCATCTTTTATCAAGGCCACAATTCCATACAGGACTGGTCACGTTCAGATCGATTCTCTAGTCGCTGCGATCTCACTACTGATCATTTGATGGCCTCATCTGCGATTCCGTTCTTCTTTCCGCCTGTCCAGGTAGGTGAAAGCTTCTTCGGTGATGGTTGCATCAGGCAGACCACTCCTCTTTCTCCTTCAATCCATCTTGGCGCAAATAAGATCATTGCTGTCGGAGTGCGTTTTCCTCATCATGAAAGCAGAATGAAAGACTTGTCATTTTCCCCGTTTAAAAATCCTACCATCGGACAGATTAGCGGAGTCATGCTGAATGCAATTTTTATGGATTCACTTGAGTCAGATGTAGAACGCCTGGTTCGAATAAACATGTTGATAGAAGAAGGAAGAGATCAGAATCTTAAGTCTATGCCTATACTCATGATTCGTCCTTCACGGGACTTGGGAAAAATGACAGAGAAGCTTAATGAAGAATTACCAAGGATGCTACGATATCTCTTAAAAGGTATTGGAGTATCTGAACATGAAGGACTCGATCTCTTAAGCTATCTGGCCTTCGATGAATCATATGCCAGGCCCTTGATAGAGCTTGGCTATAATGATGCCTTTAAAATGAAAGATGAAATACTGAAGTTTATCGACGCTTAATTCCGCGATTTCTCTTCTGTGGAGTAGGTGCCGCCTTGCCTCGGAAAGCAGCAGGTGCTTTCTTCACAACTTTTTTCACGACCTTCTTCTCTTCTTTCATTTTCTCTTCAGGAATCATATCAAGATTCAAGTGACTCTGATTCTTGATGGCTTCGTTGATCTGTGAAATCATCTTTGCATCATGAGAAGCAACCAGATTATAAACAATCCCGGTTTTCCCACCGCGGGCCACACGGCCGCATCGGTGTAGATAATAAATTCCAGTCTTCGGCAATCCATAGTTCAGTACCCACTCCAGGTCCCTGATATCGATACCTCTCGCCGCCACATCAGTAGCAACCAGCACTTGGGCCTTATTATCAATGAAATCTGTAATGGCTTTCTCACGGTCATTCTTCTCAAGATCACCATGAAGAAGCCGGGTCCGTAGCTTTGGCATTTTCTCTGTAAGGTACTTATGCAGATCCTCTGCCTGGTTACGTTGGTTAGTGAAAATTATCCCGCGTCCCTTAGCTTGCTTCTCGAGAAACATGCGGACCACCATATCTTTTTCAGCAGGTGAGACCTTCACATTATAAGTTTCTACTTTTGATTGAGGAGCGTGTGAGGCATCAGAGGCGATTCGCTTAAACTCTACTTCCTTGAATTTCTCCATGATGTAAGTCTCAACGTCTTCTGGCAGAGTGGCCGTGATAAAGCTGAACTGGGTCATACTCATATCAAAATATTCCACCATGAAATCAAGTTCGCGCTTAAAGCCCATATCAAATAACTGGTCGGCTTCATCAAAGACAACATATTGCAATTGGCTCAGATTCAGTTCTTTTTTCTGAAGGGCAGATTTCACGCGTGATGGAGTTGCAATCAGGATTTCATATGAACCGCTTGCCACAGATTTCATCTTTGCACTGGTATCTCCGCCGGTAATATCACGTACACGAAGTTTCAAGTGGTGAGAGAGACCTTTGAAAACCGTATAAATCTGAGTGGCCAGTTCCCTGGTCGGCGCCACAATTAGTGCATACGGAGCGCCTCTTAGAGTATTTTTACTGCCGTTATCTTCTTTTTGCTTCAGCTTGCTTGCAATCGGGAGGGCATAGGCCAGGGTTTTACCAGAACCAGTCTCAGAGAGAACAATGACTGATTTCCGATCAAGAATCTCAGGAATTACTCGTTTTTGGACTAAGGTGGCAGTCTTCAGGCCCTTTTCTGCGAAAAAAGGGGTCAAACTTGGGTGGAGGTCAGCAGAAATAAAAGCCATGATGCCTCAATAAGGTTCAGTATTTACATTGTTTGGGCGGGTTTACCATGGGTACGAACCCTTTGTCAGGGAAATGGGTAAAAAATTCTAATTTCACAGTGTACAAAACACCCCTTAGAATAGAGTGACTCACAATACTCATTCCATAGAAGGAAATTAATGAAAAAGAAACTGCTATTGACCGCCCTTACTTTTGGATTGGGTCTTTACTCCGCCAGCTCCTCTGCCCAGATTTTTAAATTGCGGATCACTGATTATGGTGCGGCCGCAGGTAACACGCCTTTTGAAAGCTTCATCAACACTGAAATCCTGAAAATAGAGAGCGAAATCAACAAAGAACTTCCCAGTGCTCCTCCTCAGAGACTAATGGAAGGTATGGCCAATTCTTCAGTCATGGCCGGAAAGGGTATTGGTAGCGATTACGCATCTAACATGTCTGTGCTCCTCATAGGTGCTGGTGTTGGTGTAGGTGCAGACCTTGAAAAAGATGAAGCCACAGATAGTGATCTAAGCGGTGTTGGTGTTGCCCCAGGTCTCGTTGTAGGTGCAAACCTTGGTTTCATGGATACAAAAAGCATCCTTGGAATGGATACAAATCGCCTCAGCCTTTACGTTAACTTTATGAAGTTTTCTAAAGAGCAGGACCTTGAAGATGAACCCGGCAAAGAATCCTCAGCTGAAATCGATACACTCAACCTGGGTGTCCACCTTCGCTATGACTGGATCAAGGGTAAGGGTAACAGTTTTCTCGGTTGGGGCGGTGTTAAACTCCATACAGGTTGGGAATATAACAAAACTTCACTTCAGTTCAATAGCAAAATAAGCGAAGCAGTTCCTTCATCCACCGGCCCTGGCGGAGAAATTATTTCTGGTACAATTACGGGTGCCCCAAATGCGACAATCGATGTCGCAACTCATTCAATCCCATTCGAAATTTCAACTGATGTACAACTACTCTATGTCTTAAGTTTATATACCGGACTTGGTGCTGACTTAAGTTTCGGTCAGGCAGAAGGCGGCGGCTCCCTCAACTCCGGCAACTCTCCTATCACATGTACCGGCGGTGCATGCGGCGGAGGCGGAACAACAGTTCAGGTAAAGCCCGAAGCCAACATTGATGCAACTGGAAAAGTAGACTCATTATTATTCCGTGGCTTCGCAGGTGTTCAATTCAACATTCCTTTCGTAAGAGTGTTTGTTCAGGTTGATAAATCATTAGGAAATGATCTTATTGGCGCGACCGCTGGTTTACGTTTCGTTTACTAAATAAAATTCTCAAGGGCTCCTTCGGGCTTGCTATTGTACACAGTGACACAGCAAGCCTAGGCCACCCTTAAAAAATTAAATAACCTCTTTGGGCCATCAACCCAAAGAGGTTTTTTTATGTCTGAAACACCCCTCCCTTCTTGGATTCAAGAAGAGTTCTCTTC
>DATLXC010000007.1:0-4529 GCA_035575985.1 Bacteriovoracaceae bacterium
CCGGCCACGCTCTCTCCGCAATTCTGCTTGAAGTTGAAGTCTTTGGTTTTTATCAAGGAACTTTTCCATGAAGTGGATTATGACAGGCCAGCAAAGCTTTGAGAAGGCTCATGTTGGAAAAATCATCTAGGACCGGTATAAATGAATCAGAAAGCCAAAGCATCATGGGTACCTCTACTTCAATCTTTTTAACATCCATTCCACCATGGCCATATTGGTCGTCGTAATCGAAGAGATTCTCTCCATGATCAGAAAAATACAACACACTAGCTAATTTACCCTGACCTTTCGTCAGACTTATAACTTTAGAAACTACATAATCAGTGTACAGAATTGAGTTATCATAGGCGTTGATCACGTTCGCGTTTTTAGTTTGATATGAATGCATTTGCAGGATCTTTTCGTCATTAAACACATCAAATTTTTTCGGATAACGTCGATCATAATAGAAATGGCTTCCCATTAAATGGAGAATAATTAATTTCTTCCTGGCATTATCCATCAGGGCCCTCTGAAAGTTCGCCAGGAGCATTTCATCAAAAGATGTGGTGGAGCTGTCAGTATTCACAAATTGCCTTACCATGGCATGACTGGCAATGGCAGTAGTCGGATTATTAAAAATACCGAACTGTGCCTGATTTGAAAGCCAATATGTTTTAAAACCTGCACTTTCAGCAGTATCCAAAAGATTGGCCATCTTATCGTTTTCAATTTGAGTTAAAGTTTGAGAAATACTTTGAATCGTGGCATTAGCTGCGCTCACTACATCCTTAAAGATAAACAGGTCTGCATGCTCTTTTGTATATTTATTGGTCTCTCTTATATAACCATAAAGGTTCCAACTTTTCCTTCGGGCCGACTCTCCGATCAAGACAATATGAACTTGTTCATCATCTGAACTCAGGTTTTTTGCATTCAGAGATAGAGGCTGCATATTGGAGAGCTTGGAACTAAAATCCTGCAATAATTGTATGGCCTCACCAAAGGAGAGAACAGTTTTCAGGGGCTGGGACTTAAGCACGAGATCTTCAAATGACTGTGAAAGACTTTTGGTTGAGAAAAATTTCAGGCAAAAAGAAAATAAAACAATCCCAATAAAAATAAGTCCATGCTTGAAATTTATGGGGATTATTTGAGGGGTCTTTTTTATGAGAAATACAAAACCCAGCAGAACCATTACCAGTAATACCCAGAACATCTTTGGGATTATCAAAAAGAATTCAAAAACTTCAGATGGATTTGTACTTAAGATGGAAGCCACTGCTCCGGCAGTAAGTTCATATTCGTAAAGGGAATAGTGTCCCCAATGAGCAATTGCTGAGGCCAGGAAAATGAATGTGAAAGAGTAGATCAGTATTCTTCTCTTTAAGAGTAAGACTAGTAAAAAGAGTCCTGACAATTGAGAAAGAATAAAAAAAGGCAGGAACACAGAAAACTGGGCGTTCTTCATATAATACATAATTGAAGGAGAGATCAAAATCAGGAAATAAAGAATTAGAGACAAGTAGTCCCTTATCCATGAAGTGATTTTCAATTTCAGCGCGCTATTCATTGCTTTAAATTATGATTGCTTTAAAGCTCATTGTACAGCATGTCTTCCCCTATAATTCATTTTCAAGCCTGGCCATTTCCTCGACTGTTTTTTCCCACGAAATACCATTTAGAAACAAGTCAATTTTAGCTAACCAATATGAGTCGGTTTGCTGTTTTATGGCAGAATCAATGAGAATGCTGAATTCTTCTGAGGAACCTGCAATATGTTCCAGACTCTGTTGGATTTGGAGAAGGTGTAAACTATCAATTCTGACCATTAAGACAAGGGCTGCTAGCGCACAAGTTGCTCGAGCAGTTTCTTCTTGCCCTCACAACGGTCCTCATTCCAGCAATCACCAAAGCTGTATTTTTCATTATTATAATTAAGTTCAATGATCCATGGTTTATCCAGGACAACTACATGGACATAATTTGCAAAAGCATCAGCGAAGTCATCAGAGTAATCTGTAGTCGCATATAAAGTAGGAAAACTGGTCTGACTGAGCCTTGAATAAAGCTCCAGGAGCTTATCCATGGCAATTTTTTTCTCATCACCTGTGTAAAAACGTACATCCTTTCGTTCGGGCCAGTCTTTGTCATAGATGCTTTCAATTTCATCTTTTTTACTGACTTGCCATGACTGCCTGAAAAAAGGAATATCCTGGTCCTTGAAGTCCTGAGGTCTGTCCTCCCAAAAGGGGAGTAGATCAGACCCTATATTAAGTACATGGCCGAATTCATGAAGAAGAATATACTGAAGAGCATTCTTACGATTGTTATTTTGAGGATTTTCAATTCTGATCTGAAGTTTTATTTTCTGGTTATCTTTAAATGGAGTCGACTCTTTCCATGTGGCCCATTCATTTGCCTTTCGATTTAACATGGATTTATCCAGGACAACAACTGCTGCTGTCCGTTTACCCTCGGTATTATAAATTACTTCTGTGAGGGCTGATCCACCCAGATCATCAACAAAAATTATGCCTGCAACTTTGGATGTGATTTTCTCCTTAAGTGCCCTTGGAAGTTCGTTGATTGCATTACGAACATCCTTTAATAAGTCAGCAGGCATATCTACGGCCCTAGGCTTATTGGGCCAGCCTCCCTTTTCGTTTGCCTTCAAAAGATATTTAATAAGTTCCGGTGGAGCATCCTGGATTTTGCTTTCAAGCGGAATTTCCTTGTAATTCTTCCAGAATTTTTCCTGCAAAATAGCCGGGCGCTCAGGAGTGGAGGCACAGGAAACGAGTAGCAGCACTAAAAACATTCTAAGCATTTTATTTCTTCTCTTTATATTCAGTTGTAACTCTTGGTGTGTCTGGCGATTGTTTATCCAGGGATTCCCTGTAATGGATGCATCCTCTCATAAACTGCGGCCACTCCGGCACTATTATAGAAGGATCTGTTTTTTCAGGTAATAAAGACCATAGCTCTGGCTGATGCCAACACAATTCATGTTGGGAGCTATCACGGTGCTGACGGATAGCTGTACGTAACTTCTTTATCTCACTTACAAGCTCTTCATTGGAGAATTTAAGCAGGTCTTTGTCTAAGTCCATGCGAAATAATACACTTTGTGCGGTTTGAAATGGTAGACGCGGCGGATATACTTAAATTAGAGAGATTTTGGATCTTTAGGAAGCTCCACTATAAACGAAGTCCCTTGTCCCTTCTCACTTATCAAGCTTAAAGTCCCTCTATGAGCATCAACCATGCCCCGAACAACAGTCAATCCAAGACCCCAACCTGTTTTATTCTGGGCAGATTTGGAACGCTTATATTGCTCAAACAGGCCAGGTTGTTCACTATGAGGAATGGGATCGCCTTCATTGTGAACCATGATCGTAGCCTTCGTCTTAGTCTGTATCAATGATAAGGTGATAGCTCCGCTTGGCTTTCCGTATTTCACAGCATTGGAGGCAAGATTTTCAATCAATCGCCTAAGCCCATCCTCATTCCAATTTCCAAGGCATGAACCTTCTGAACTGATTATGGGATAAAGTTTTACGTCGCTATAAAGCTCATCTCCAACTTCTCTCATGATCTTATCCAGATCACAGGGGGAAAACTCAAGTTTTATAGGTTCTCCTGCGCGCAAGCGGCTTACATCCAATAAGTCGACAATCATTTTATCAATACGGTCCATATTATTGGCGATATGGGTGGCCTTCTCAATATAAAATGCATCAGTGCCTGCTTTCCTGAGAATCATCTGGGCGCTCATTTTAGCAGATGTAAGGGGTGAACGAAGATCATGGGCCAGAGTCTGTGAAAACTGTTCCTGAATATCCCTTAATGTGTCACTGAATTCAGTTGCTGCATCATTAACAGCTTGCTCTACTGAACATGTGATCACTTCCATTTCTACATCAGTTAAAGGCTTATCTTTTTCAAGCACATCACAAATGACCTGTCTCAGGATGTGATACTCCATGATCATCTGATCCATAGTATAACTGACACTTCCCGCTCTCTCCCTTCCATGCTTCTGGCCAATCCGGGCGCTTGCTTCCTTATCAAATCTTTTACGGGCAGATGTGCGGTCAATGTTAGTTGAAAGTGCATCACATAATTGTGTCAGGTAGATTGGAAGCGAATCTCTTAAGGCCAGAGTTTCTTGTAAGTTGGCAGCTTTAATTTCGAGAAGTGCTCGCTTTTCCCAAGTATTCATTATTTCTGAAATACTTTTTTTCAGTCTGGTAGAAGTTTTATCCGGCATACAAAATTTCCCTGAGTGTCTTTATTTCAATGATCTTACGCCTGAATTTAGGTAAATGATAGCTATTGAATCACAGCATCAAACCAGATCAGTTGCCAGTAAGGTTTCCATATTACATCTTTTCAATATAATGACTGCATGTGCGCTGGGCACAGCTGCTGTAAATCTGCTGGTGAACAAAAATCTACATAGATTGAGTAAGTCCGGCCAGGATAGCCATAAAAAGAGGTCCTGCATCGAGTCTTGGACCATTTAGGTAACGAAGATGGTTAAGCGT
>DATLXC010000008.1:0-33222 GCA_035575985.1 Bacteriovoracaceae bacterium
GAAATGCACCTTTTAGAATTATACAAAAAAATAAAATTGCACAAACCAAGTACAGTCATCATCGATCCATTAACTAGTCTTTTCGGTCAAGGTGATACTCTGGAAATTCAATCAATTCTCACACGAATGATTGATTTACTAAAAATGAACGAGATTACTGCCATATTCACCAGTCTGATTTCCAGTAAAGGTGAGATTCAAAGTGAGGTCGGGGTAGCCTCATTAATCGATACCTGGATTGTTGTCAGAGAAGTTGAAGATAAATTGAGACGCCGATCTCGTGGATTATATATTGTAAAATCACGCGGGATGTCTCACTCAAATCAAATTCATGAATTAATCTTATCCGATAAAGGAATTCGTTTATTGGCACTGGAAGAAGATAACGAATCACAACCGGCTCCTGGGCCAGCAAAAAAGACTAAAAATAAATCAGCCAAAAAGAAAAAGTGAAAATGAAAAAGGAAATTATCACAAAAAAAACGACTTCTAAAAAAGTGGCTAAAGCCACCAGGAAGAAAGTGAATAAAGTGGTCAAAAAAATCAAACCTATTACTGAACTTTGCCTATACATTGCAGGCAATACGCCCAGGTCAATGGTAGCTTTTGAAAATCTTAAAACAGTTTGTGGAAAATATCTAAAAGGTCGCTACAAAATTGAAGTCATTGATTTATTGATTAACCCCCGATTGGCCAAGGAAGATCAGATTTTGGCGATCCCTACGTTGGTTCGCAAACTACCCAGTCCAATAAAAAAAATGATCGGCGATTTATCCGACTTGGAAAAACTTCTGGTGGGGCTGAACATTAAAAAGCGTGGATCAAAATGAAAAAAAAAGTTGCTAAAACTACACGAAAAGTAGCGAAAAAAGTAAAAACAGCAAAAGATGAAAAAGAATATATGCTTAAGCTGTATATAACTGGCTCAACTAGCCAGTCACAACTCGCAATGGAGAATATCAAAAAGGTTTGTGAGGAACATTTAAAAAACAGATATGAATTACAAGTAATCGATATTTACAAGCATCCAACTTTGGCCAAAGATGAGCAAATTATTGCTGTACCTACTCTGGTTAAAAAACTACCTATTCCCCTGCAAAGATTTATTGGGGATCTTTCTGATGAGTCCAAGATTTTATTGGGTCTGGATATCAAGCCTAAGGAAAAGAGCTAATGAAAAAAGGAAAAAAAGCGAAACCACCGGTTACCCCTGTTGCAAAGCTTAAACTCCAAATTAAGGCCTTACGAAATGAACTTGATGAAGCTCAAGAAACTTTGCGAGCTATTCGATATGGTGAAGTTGATGCACTGGTAGTTAATATTAAACAAGGGCATCAGATCTTTACGCTAAAGGATGCTGATCAACCTTACCGAGTTTTAGTGGAAAACATGAATGAAGGTGCTGTGACTCTTAGTTCAGACGGTACGATTTTCTATTGTAATAGGCGGTTTTCAGAGTACATGAAACTCCCTATAAAGATGCTCATCGGCACGCCTATTTTTGCTTTTATCAAGCCAGATGAATTAGATAGATTCATAGAAATTTTCACTTTGCATCGCTCGTCCAAAATTTTCTCCGATGATTTCTTCTTTATTTTCAGACCAGGTAAATTTATACCACTGCGAATAACCATGAGTTCTACTCAGATTGATGACAAGAAAGGCATCTGTATGATTGCCACTGATTTAACTCAGCAAATTCGTCAAAATGAATATGAGCAAATCTCCAAAGATCTACAAATTGCCATTCAGGCGAGGGATGAATTCATCTCTATCGCCTCCCATGAATTAAAAACCCCACTGACGACTTTGTTGATTTTTTCTCAGATGCAGCGGAAAATGATTGCCCAAAATGACCCCCGTGCCTTTGAAGAAAAAAGAGTGATTCATATCGCCGAAAAAACAGAAGCTCTTACCAGCAAGTTGAATGTTTTGGTTGAAGACATGTTGGATATTACGAAATTAAAATCAGGCCAACTTAAATTAGTAAAAGAAAAGATGGATTTGGGGAAACTCACTAAAGCTGTATTATCCAGAATGAGCACTATCTTTACAGAAGCAGGTTATGAGCAGCCTAAGTTTAAAAATACTAGAGCGATTGGCAATTGGGATCCAATGCGTTTAGAACAAGTGTTAAATAACTTACTCACTAATGCGATAAAATACGGTAACCAAACTGCCATTGAAGTGGTCGTAACTTCAAGTAAGGGATATGCACGACTCACGGTCAAAGATAAGGGGGAAGGCATCATGGAAGCCGATCAATTTAAAATTTTCGGTCGCTTCGAAAGGGCCATTAGTGCCAGCGAAATCAGTGGCCTTGGGCTAGGACTTTTTATTTCGAAACAGATCATTGAAGCTCACAATGGAATCATCTGGGTTTATAGTAAAAATGGAAACGGATCCACTTTTTCTTTTGAAATCCCAATGGGACTAGAATGAAAAGAAAAAAAATTCTATTGGTGGAAGATGATGAAGAAATTCGGGAAGCACTTTCTGAAGCTCTGGAATTTGCAGGTTATGACGTTATCACTGCCTTCAATGGAAAAAATGCACTTGATACCTTGATTGAGCTATCCAAAGAAAAACGTCCCAACCTCATCTTGCTTGATTTTATGATGCCTGTAATGGATGGCCCTTCGTTCATGAAAACGATTGAGATTGACTATAAAGCTATTTTTGGTCAGATACCAATCATTTTGATCTCGGCACTAAGTAATCCGGTTCTGACTGGTTGCAAAGCCCCTGCTGCCTTTTTTAAGAAGCCCATGATTCTTGATGAGTTGTTTAGTAAAATTCAAACTCTCGTCAAATAGATCAATTATACAGAACTGTTTTGATAGGTAATTTAACAATTAAGTTTGAACCGTCGCCTGATGACTGTGAGAGGACCTTTCTCAAAAAATAGACAGAACAGAGGGCCGTAGGATTTCCGATAAAAAAGAAAACACCAGAGTAGGAAAATAGCACGGAAAAGTGGTATTGCCAGCTTGCACATAAGCTGGACCTGAACAGGATTTTTATGCGATTTGAAAGGGCAATCAGTGTAGAATCACATAATGGAACAATCTGGGTTGAGAGCAAAGATGGAAATGGTTCAACATTTTCCTTTGACCTGCCTTTAGGCTTAAAATGAAGAAAAAAATATTGATCATCGATGATACCAAAGAAATACATGATTGCCTACGCATGGCACTTGAGTATGAAGATTACGACGTCTCTTCGGCCATGAATGGTCAGGACGCTATAAACATACTGACAGGACTTGATGAAAAATCTTTACCGGACCTCATCCTGCTTGATCTCATGATGCCTATTATGGATGGGTATCAATTCCTGGACAAGATGGGAGGGCCGGACAATGCAAAGTTCAAAAAAATTCCCATCATCGTTATGTCTGCAAAAGCTGATGTTGTTTTCAGTGGACCAAATTTTCCAACTGCCCGGCTTAAAAAGCCCATGACACTGGATGAATTGTTCGGATCTATTAAAAAAAATCTTCGCTGACCTCTTCCCTGACCTAAACAGTCTTAACTTGCAAGTCTCTGAAGCCAGATCAATTATATGAGGATGAAATATTTAACATCCGCCTTTTTGCTCTTTCCTTTTGCTGCCCAGGCGGCCGGGTCGTCGGCCGCAAAATTAACTTTTGAACCCCTTTATGGTATTGAGACTGCAATGGTTCGCTATCCAGAGCCTTCAAGGTATGTCACCAGGGCCACTTATGGTGCGAGGGTGCTCTATGGCACAACTCTGCTTTCTGGGGAGCTTGAAGTAACCCAGGCCAAATCCAGAAAAGACTATCCGGGGATCGATCAAAAAGTAGAAGACACTTCAGACCGGGCCGGTCTCGGACTTCGAAGCACTCTCGCATTAAACAGTTTTATCGGTATTTATTTTCGGGCCGGTGGAAGGGCTTCACAAGGTAAAACTGTGGTGACTACCGCTGGCGTCGATGAAACATTCGATAATCCTTTTCGTCTAGATCCTTATGCAGGTGCCGGCCTTCAACTTGCTTTAGCACCAAACATGGCCGTAAATGCAGGAGTAACCCTGGTAAAAAATGGGGAAAACAAATATGACTCCCAGTACACTCTGGGCCTGTCCGCAAGATTCGGAAATCGATAAACACGAAAGGTTATGAGAATAACCAGACCAGGATCAGGGCAACGGCCCCGATGGCCATATAGTACAAACTATTATTCTTAGTCAGATAATCACGGGCCAAGTTAGAATAATGCCTTAAGGCATGTCAAAAAAATCGCCAGGATTTAACTCTGTCACATTTGATTTTTGTATGATGATAACTTTAGACGGACCAATCACTTTAGCAAACTTGCCCAGGATAAGAAAAGACGTCCCTTCATCAACTCCAATACCCATCCCGCCCCTCTCAAGAATTAATCCAGCAAGACGGTTGAACCTTTGCCTGACAATAAAATGCTGGTCCACGATGATTCCTGCAGGCAAAAGCCCAAGTCCTGTAACAAGGCCCACGGGAGTCTCTCCATTAATCATTGGATCTGACATAATGGCCGTACCTGCGCTGGTTCCACCGAAAACCACACCTTGAATAAACCTCTGCCTGAAAGGTTCAATGAGATTATTGGCCAGCAAGTGAGTCATGAGGACATTTTGATCCCCACCTGTGAAGAAGATGCCTGTGAATGAATCAATATCAGTGAGTGTTAATCCTGCAATGCTTACGTCTATGGCCCCACTGGATAACAATTCTTTTTTTATGTTTTCGGCACCTTCAAGGGAAGCTGATGCCCAGGGTATAATCAAGATTCGGGATTTATCTGCACCAGCAAGGGATACGAATTCCTGCATGGCCTCAGCAGGTCTTTTTCCACCGCCAATGAGCAAAAGCTTGGTTTCGGCCAGGGCATTGGAAACAAGAATGAGAAGGAAAAAGATAATTTTCATGGCGTGTCTTAACATCTAATGTAAGAAGCCGCCAACAGGATAACCACAAAAATGATGCGCCAGACGATATATCTCGTTTAGATCAAATGGCTTTGCAAGGGTCTCAATGGCCGGTTTTAAATCAATATTGTGAAGGCTACCATTGGCGGAAACAACGACAATGGGAATAAGAGCTATAGAGCTTTCAAGATCACCTTTTACTGTTTCTAGAAAAGCCATTCCATCCATAATGGGCATTTTCAAATCAAGAAATATACAACCTGGAAGCTGTTCCGTTGTCATTGCATGTAGTTGATCCAGGGCATCTTGCCCATGAATGGCAGAGCCCACGCTAAAGCCTTCTATAGTTAAAGCTTCCATAAAGGAATCTCTTATATCGACATCATCATCCACTATAAATACATGCTTACAATCCATTAGCATTACCTTGTTACTTTATAGATAGGCCTATTGCATCACTAAAGAAATACGCTACGGTATATAATCACCTTTATTCATCCATAAGTTATTATTAAGACCTGTCCGGTATTGGCATTTACTTCGACAATGCTGACACCAGTCATTTTCAAGCAAAGATCAGGAACACCGACAATTGTAGGCAATCCAAATTCCCTCGCAGCAATAACAGCATGGGATAGAGTTGATCCTTTTTCTACAATCATGGCCTTAATATGGGGGAAATAGGCCACATGCCCCGGACCTGAACGTTCAGTGATAAGAATTTTATCTTTCATGTCAGAGACATTCATTCCTTTCTCATAAATAACAATCTCTCCCTGAACTAAACCGCCAAAACAAGGGGTGCCTGAAATTCCATCAGCATTTGAGACTATTTTCCTGGGTATAATGACGTTAACTGAATCAAAGTAGAATCTTTCCGGCGCTTCCTCACTATTTGTGAGTTTGCGTGATGCTATGAGAGCGCGAAATTGCTGTTTGTGTAAGGTCCTGACTTCTTCCAGATGAAGGTAAAAGATGTCCATGGGGTGATCCAGGTATTCAGGAGAAAGGATATTTCCCAGTCCTTTTAAATACCTTCTCATGATCGCGAAAAGCTCTGATCGCTTAATTCGCATGGATTCACGGGTATCTAAATGCTCCATAGTCCTTGTGGCCAGGGCATTAAGGAGCGGAAGCAAGAGTCGCTCCTTAGGTCCTTCCGGTAGAAGCTTTTCCTGAGAACGAACAGAAGTCGTCTCTGGCAAGGTCAAATGCATCTGCAGCTGTTCAAAAAACTTTGTGGGATCTTCTTTCAGGTCAGTTGCTTCCAGCATAAGTTCGTCTTCGCAACGAAATCCCCATTGATCCAGGAATTCCTGAAAAGGGACCCTGACATTTTCAAAGACAATATCATGCTTGCTCCACAACTTAGTGAGTTCATGAATATCTGTATTTTTAACTAAAATTCCCAGTTCAGGATAACTTTTCAAGAGTTCTACTAGTTTCTTTAATTCTACAATTGGGCCTAATCCCTTACTTGCTCCTATGAGATTAAGTTTTATCTCGTTCCTTTCAAGGGCAGGTCTGTTTGAAAAAACAAAGGCAACAAACTTGTCAAACAGTCCAACTGCCACCACGCTGAAAAAATCATTATAAGTGGGCATGAACCAGAAACCAAAAAGCTCATCATAAAAGGACCTGATAGAATCGAGAATTTGTTTTTCATTTAATCCTGAATCAAGCCTCTTCCATTGTATTTTAGAGAATGCCGCGTACTTCTTCTCAAAGCTCGCGGTGAACACCTTTCTGAAGCTATACCGGTAAATGATTTTTAAAACCACCTGACAGGCGTTTATGATTTCCATGCCTGCATTTTTGTTCGAATCACTACCCGTTTCACTGCTTGATCCGATAAATGAGCTGAGAAATTTCATGAAAACTGGTCCGCCAGGCAAGGGAACCAGAAGTTTTTTCCAATGGGATAAGCGGTAATAAAGATGTCCCTGATACTGGCCCAGGAGGTTTTCCAGATGAACTTCTGATCTCTCCAGTGAGTCCCTGGAACAACCCAGGTCTTTTAAGAGGGCCTTGAAAAGATTGTGATAATTTTCCCTGCTGAAACTAAAAGTCATAGGACTGACACTGCCGTGGTAGCTTTCGCCAATATTTGAACTATCCCAAAGCTCAAGCTTCGAAGTCTTATGAAGACCTGGCCACGAAGTAAGCGGGCGGGTCTGTAGGATGAAAAGCGAACCATTGTAGAAACACCATTCAATATCTTGTGGTATTCCCTTTCGATCCTGTTCAATCTTCAAGGCCATGAGTCCCAGATGCTTAAGCTCAGGATCATTTAAAACGGGCATATCACGCAGGTGAGCTGAAACTTCAGAAGATTTAAGGCCCTGGGCCTTTTCATCATGGACCAGCATGGTAACCTTTGAAACGAGGTCCTGCCTTATCAACTGCTGTCCTTCCTGAGACAAGACATAGGCATCAGCTTCGCACTCCCCTGATACAATCCCTTCCCCTATACCATAGGTTGCACTAATGACTGTTTGAAAAGGTTCCTGCTGGTCTACGTTCGCTGTCAGCATGACTCCTGATTTTTCGGCAGGCACCATTACCTGGATGATCACTGCCAGTGGGAATCTCTCGCTAACCTCTTTATTCCTGATGTAACTTAGCGCGCGGAATGAAAAGCGAGAGCGCCAACAGGCAAGAACTTTCTCAAAAATCGAATCTGCCTTCACAAATAGATAGGATTCAAATTGCCCTGCAAATGAACTCAAGGCACCGTCTTCCTCTGTGCCAGATGATCTGACAGCAAAATGAATGGTGGGTCCAGGAAGTACACTCCCGATGCTTGCCCTTGCATCGGGATCAATGAAGAGCATGGAAAAATGAGTTTCCAAAACTTTTTCGAAATCAATATAAGTTGTTTCATTCAACTCTGCGGGGATTGAATTAAAAAGAGTATTATTGAATCGCTCAAAAGTATCTGCAGTGACGACCTGGAAGGCCGGCACATTGATACCTGAGGAAAGGAGGAGATGAAGATTATAGGCCTTACCGCCTACTTGATTCAGCTTCATTACTCTTCCCGGTTAAGCACAGTTGTGAACAAAGTTTTTAGGCGGCCTATAATAGTAATTCCACCAATCAAAAGTGATCCATAGCAGAAGTACTCATAAAGCTGGACTCTGATGGTATTGTCTATGCTGAAAATGACCAGCATAATAATCAGGAGTTCATATCTGTAGACCTTGGCGAAAAGTCCGGACTTGTCCTGAGAGAGGCCCACAACTTTGTTAAGGACTCCGACATAGCTTGAAAAAAGACAAGTAAGTGCTATCAGGATGCCAGGTAAGAGCATACCCAGTGCATATCCAATTGCGGGAAAGAGAATAATGTCACTTAAACGATCGAAGACATGGTCGAGCAGGAAACCTAGCTGGGATGACTTATTCAGTTTACGTGCCAGGTATCCATCGAGCCCATCACAAATCAAATGCATTAAGGTGGCCAGTGCTGCCAGGAAAAAAAAGTGATTCAGGATAAAGGCCGCGGCCAGAAGAGTGGAAGCAAATCCTATGATGGAAATTTGATTCGGAGTGAGAATAGTTTCAAAATTTTTTAAATATTTAATCATGCTAACTTGAACTTGTTAAGAAGCAGTTTATGGTGAAGCTTTTGGGGAATGAGCTTATTTAAAAGCGGAAAGATGAAAGATCCTTTGCCGTGGTAGATGATCGAAGGACATCTCTTGCTTAAAAGTCTGGTACATACATAATCTGCAAACACTTTTGGATCAGTACCCTTGGTAGTCAGGCCCGCACGTGCAAGAATCGAACTGCGAAACTTATGAAATGAACTATCGGGGGCCATAATCAATCTCTGGTCAGCATTCCTGGCAAAATTTGTATTGAGAAGCCCTGGACGAAGGGTGGTCACCCTGATTCCGAGGTGAGCGAGTTCCAGCCTCCAGATATCACTGATACAATTCATGGCAGCTTTTGAAGCTGTGTAAATACCACCAAAAGGTAATCCAACTTCAGGAGAAATACTGCTTACATTAACCAAGTGGGCCCCGGTTAAGCGCGGTAAGAGTCTTGCTACTAATTCCATCGGGCCAAAAACATTTGTTTCAAACTGGTTTCGGGTTTGTTCCCGTGTAAGTTCAGTCAAGGGACCGAGAACTCCATGACCTGCATTATTTATCAACATATCTATATTCTTGAGCGGGAGATCCTGGACAAAGGTTTCCAGACTGTCATGATTACTAAGCTCAAGCTTATGCACAGTGAGGCCTGAAATGGTAACTGGATTTCTGGATGTCACATGGACATTATGCCCAAGACTTGCAAATCTCTTTGCCATGGCAAGGCCTATCCCACTGGTGCCTCCTGTGATCAGGATGTTCATTTAAGCTCCTCGTAGGCCGTGCCCATGATCTCTGTTGGTACTTTTTCAGGATTTTCTATCATAAAAATAAAATCCCTGAGGAATTCATCATAGTAATTCAGGTTGGCGAAGGCATGAGGGGCCATGAAAGTAGCGTGAACATTATTACCAAAAGGAATTGAAATCCCATGAGAGCGTGGAGCGGTTATCAAGGTGCTGGTGATACGCTCCCCTACTGAAGGCAGGAATCCGCGTGAAATCTGCAGTGATGGATAGTTCTTCACAGCAGAGGCCGCAATTACATATCGGCCGAGCCATGTGGCCAGGCGGGGAAAACGTTTCATCAGGATTTTCTGCCAGTTTGGAACAAAACTGCGCAGGTTTATTTCAGACAAAGCACCATTTGCCAGGCGATTAATCACGACTGGCTCAACAAAATGCTGTCCTTTTTCCACTAGTTTTACAAAGCCCAGACGAAAACCTGCAGGATGAATTCGATGATCAAGTCCAAGGGTCAGCATGGGTAAATATTTTTCTGAAAGATGGTAACAGATCTTCATCAGGACTGGATTAACCTTAAGGGAATTCTGCTTGCAGAAAGCATAAAGAATACCCATCTCAAGCCTGAAACTGGTCGTCATACCTACAAAGCCCATGGCCTGATAGATCTCAGAATCCAGCCGCCCATACTCATACCCTTTCCAGGGGTCATTCGTTTGCATAATATCTCCAGAAAGGAGATTATCCCATGGTTCTAAACTTTAAAGGGGTTCTCACAGGAGAATTGGTAAAAATTACTGATATAAAAAGACCTCCAAAAATGGAGGTCTTTTTTTGATATTGGCATTGTAGGTGGTTGAAATCTAGAACAGCAAATCAAATTTAATGAAATTGATGGTAACTTCAGTGGAAGAATCAAGGCCCATATCATCGGCAGAGCTTCCGTATTTCACGGAAGATAACTCAATGGAAGGCGCATAGGCGATATTTAACAGATTAAAATTAGCGAGGTTGAAACGCTTACCAAGGGCAAACTTAAGGGCATTTCCAGAGACATCATTTCGAACTGGGGACATGGCCGTTCTCTTTAACTTATTTTCCTGGGTCACGCGGGCCAGCGTTCCCTTGATCCACCATGATTCCATTAAGTTGTCAGCAAAGTTATAACCAACTGACAAACCAATTGATGCTTTATCTTCTTCAGACTTGATGATGTCATCATTAACATCTTTTACTACGATCTTTTCAGTCGCATAACTTATTTCTCCACCAACCATCATGCGGTTACGCATGAGATACAAATAATTAAGCTCCAGACTACCCTCTGATTCCTCAACATTGTCACTAGTGTTTTTACTTTTATCCCACTTGAACTGCTCACCAACGCCACTCCAGCCGAAGCCATCGCTACCCATGGAAATAATGTGGCGGGTATTATCTGCTGCAGATGCAGAAGCAACGAATACAAACATCGACAGGACCAATAACTTTTTCAATCCAGACTCCTTGTCTATTTATCACTAAATCATCTCCTCTTCTGGCAGAAAATACAGTGGGCAAGAGTTTCCATTATAGTGAAGAGAATTAGTACACAATACATCTAAGAGCACCATGCGGCAGACCTATCTTATCTATCGATAGGCCTTCGCAGATGTGTGTCCTAGTGGTAACGGGCCAGCTCTTCAACAATCTTCCCGATAGCATATGGTACAGAGAAATCACGGCTGTATGAATAGTTAACAGCATGATGAAAGCCCAGCTTGTGTAACCACTCATGGGTCATGTTGCGTGCGACCTGATTAGAAGTGTACTGGTTTAAGAACTTGGTGTTCATATTGATATAAGAACTGCTAGATGAAGTATAACCAACAGTATTTGAACTTTCATAATATGTCTTAATCTTGAGATCCATCTCATTATCATCTATGCCATTCAATCTTTCGATCCCGTGAAGAATTTTGTAATAGATCTGAGAGTTAGTAAGTCCACCACTATCCACAAATCTTTTTGCTCCGCCGTAAGTATGATTAAGCACCTTAGTCCTGAATGATTCAGAAGCTATTACATCCCGAATTTTTTGTTCAGCACTGTAAATTTTAGATTTTTGACTGGAAGTACCGTTGTAGATGTAAACATTAGTGTCGAAAGTCACGGCCAAAGTAGGCACGGATGCAAAGCTTGTCTGGGCAACCAAAAAACATAATAGTGCTAAAGTAATGGAGTAAAGCTTTTTAATCATGAAACAAATCCCTTTGTTGTTTTTTAGGATCACATCGTGTGAACCTTAATTCTTTCTAAAGAATCATCCCCTCATTTTCTTTAACTTCGAATTTGGCGCAACACTAATTCATGAATAACTTTTAATATCCTAAAAATTTTAGTGATTTAGATCATTCATCTGACAAGATGAATTCGTTAATTCTCGAGGAGAATGGTTTGAAAATGGATTTGGTGGATTAGACATTTAAAAAATAAAAGATTAGCGCTTATTTGGAAGGCCCACAGTAAAAGTTGTTCCTTTTTCAAGCGTACTTTCAACACTTACAGAACCATCATGTGCATCTGCCTGGCCTTTAACCAGAGTAAGCCCTACTCCCCAGCCTTCCTGCCCGACTGTCCTGCCTTCTGCCCTTTTGAAAGGGTCAAAAAGTTTTTCCTGCTGTCTGAGTGGAATGACTCTGCCTTCATTATGAACTTTCAAGTAAACAAAATCCTTGTCTTCATCTATACGGACTGTCACAGGAGTATGAGGTGATACATACTTTATGGCATTGTTACAAAGATTTTCAATGATCCGTCTTATTCCGAACAACTAAATTGGCCTTGAATGTTTATGTCAGTATGGAAATTAAAACGTTGTCCGTGAACTGTGCTGAGTTCATCAAGAGTCTCAGATGCCAGCTTGCTAATGTTACAGTTACCAATTTCAAAAGGAACTTTTCCCCGCCTTAACAAGATTAGAGAAATCAGAAGAAGCTGCGTTGTCTGAAACGGCCTGATATCCCCATTTTCAAGGTTAGCAATACCCATCATCGTGGGGGCCGTTTCAAAAAAACTTTGGAAGGCCACTTCTTTATTAATTTGAGGATTTGGTGCTTTATCCTGGGGAATATCTTGTTGTACAGTGACACCTTCTAGTTACCCAAAGCGTATCAACTTAAATCAAAAATGTGATTCACAAAAACCTATATTAATCTTAAGTACCGTGAACAATTTCATCTCTGGTACTTATTTTTCTCGTCCTATTTTTAGTGGTTATGCCACTGGAATACTTGCCGACTGAAAGCATCTTCATTTAGTATTAAGGATGTCAAAAAACTTAGTTAGAGGCTTAGGCCTGGTAGATGCTGCATCTATTGTGGTGGGTAGTATTATCGGTACCGGAGTCTTCCTTAAGACTGCTACTATGCCAGGAATGGTTGGTAGCCCTTTGATGGTTCTTTTGATCTGGGTCGTCGCTGGTCTCTTATCACTTGCTGGTGCCCTCGCCTATGCCGAACTTGGGGCAATGATGCCCGATGCAGGCGGAGAATACGTTTTCCTCAAGGTAGGTTATGGAGACCTCTGGGCCTTCCTTTATGGATGGATGCGCTTCTGGATTGGTACACCAGGTTCAATAGCTGCTTATGCTGTGGGTGCTGCCACCTTCATGTCAGGCACGATTGATATTGAATTTCTCGGAGGCAAGTTTTCAGCTGCCGTCATCTTTATCATCGTTTTTTCTTCCATCAATTGTTTAAGTGTATTTTTAAGTGGAAGGTTAAATGCCATCATGACAGGCCTTAAGCTTGTGATTATCCTGGCCATTACTTTTGGGATTTTTTTTCTGGGTGAAAATACTTCAGTTTCACATTTTTCAGAAACATCTTCCAACATTCAGGGTTTAGCAGGTTGGTCTGCATTCGGATCAGCAACTCTTGCGGCCCTTTGGGCCTATGACGGCTGGAACAACTTACCCATGGTGGCAGGTGAAATTAAAAATCCTCAAAAAAATATTCCACTGGCCCTGATTTTAGGAACACTAACAATTCTTGCAATCTATTTACTTACTAACATGGCCTACTTTTTTGCCCTTCCGTTTTTCGAAGTGATCTCATCGAATTCAAATAGTTTTCCTGACGCCTTACCAGTGGCAACCAAAGCAGCGATGACATTTATGGGGACATCAGGCATCACAATCCTGTCTGCGGCCTTCGTTTTCTCGGCCCTTGGAGCTATGAATGGAAGCATTATGACCGGCGCACGGGTACCCTATGCAATGGCAAGGGATGGACTTTTTTTTAAGCAGCTTTCAATCGTGAATAAAACCAGTCTAGTTCCAGTAATTTCTGTCATCGTTCAGGGTTGCGTTTCTATTTTACTTGCACTCTCAGGCACCTTTGACCAGCTCACTGATTATGTCGTTTTCTCATCCTGGATTTTTTATGCCATGGTAACAGGTGTGGTGTTTGTCCTGAGAAAACGCCTGCCGAATGCAGAACGTCCCTATAAGACATTAGGTTATCCAGTTGTTCCCTTGATCTTTATGATCCTGGCCGTGTTGTTACTCATCAATACTCTTTACACAAACCCATTGGGTTCAAGTATTGGCCTTGCTTTTATTTTAGCAGGAATTCCGGTATTTTTTATTTTTCGGAAGATGAAGTCAAACGCTGGAGACTCTGTTTAGTCGCCCAAAGAATCATTTCTGTTGTCACTGAATAGTCCAGACCGTCACCATCAAAGAGCCTTGCGTAATTCCGCCACCACTGTGGTGCTTCAGGATGGGCACCCGTTACATAGGCACGTCCTTTGCCATAAGGTGCCCTGACAAAGACTGGCAGATTATTACTTTCATACCTACCCATGATTTCAGAATTTCTTAAATTCTTCTCTGTCAGGATAAAGTAAGGTCCTCCTTCCCAATATAACTCACGCTTGATTTCTCCAAATGTCATTGTTTCAACATTTGGATTTTTCACCGCTCTGTAGCCTTTTGTCTTTCCGGGAATCATGCCATAGCCTTTTTTGCCCGAAGTTCCGATTTCAGCAGTCGCAATAAATGCACCTGCACAAAAACCAACAAATCCTCCACCCTCTCTTACGAAGTTTTTTACGTCCTCCATCATTTGCAGGCCCATGGATTCGGATTGCTCAACAGCATATCCTCCAGGTTGAATCCAGACTGCCACATCATCGAGGACAGATGGATGATAGTACTTTGGATAAACGATTTGTGTGGCGTATCCTGCCTTACGGGCCACATCTACTGCAGCTGTGATGCAACCTTCCTTGCATGCACCGTAGCCGCCATAGACCAAAGCTTTTGGAAGCCTGGCCTGGGCATAAAGGGATGAACTAATAAGAAATGTCAGTGCATGAAAGTATTTCATTCAAATCAATATGCAAGACTCATACCCGGTTATTTCATCCATACGTGCAATTGAATGAAAATCTGTGTCCAATAATAATTGCCAAATTTGTCTTTAGCATAACCGAGGCCAGTATGGGATGCCCTGGCACTTTCGATGTTTGCCCGATGCCCCGGGGAGTTCATCCACGAGGTAAAAACGGCCAGTGCTGTTTTTTGTCCCATGGCCACATTCTCTCCACACCAGTTCCCTCCCCCCAGTTCATCCATGGCACTTGTGCACCTTAACGAAAACCCGGGATGACCAAAGGGTACAAGGCCAATGGCCATATTATCACTATGCTCATTAACAATATCTGCAAGACCTTCATCATGAACAAGTTTCGCAAGTCCCTTGCTTCTCCTATGGTCATTAACCAAGGTCATAAAGTGTTTTGTAATAACAGGAGTTTCAGCAAATGCGAAAGAAACCGTTAATATCAGGGAAAAAATTAAAGACAGCAAGCTTATACCCTTTTTCAATGATTCATATCTGCTGTAGGCAAGGTAAAATGAAAATCACTTCCACGGCCAAGCTGACTTTCAACCCAGATCCTGCCTTCATGGGCACTAAGGATTTCCTTGGTGATATAAAGGCCCAGGCCTAAACCGGTAACTTCATTTGGAGAGATCGCCCTTTCAAACCTCTTGAAGATCCTATCCAGGCTTGTGGGATCAATGCCCATTCCCTGATCCCTGACAATAATTTCTACTTCATTATTCTGGACAAAGACCTCTATGGAGATAGGTCTCCCTCGCCCATACTTGATCGCATTTGTGAGAATATTGTTGATAACTTGCTCTATTTTTACCTTATCAATCTGTACCATTGCATCGCCATGGCAAATAAACTCAGGGGGTGCCAGTTTAAATGCCTGGAAAATATTATCGGATTTTTCAATTACTTCCGAGATAACATCGTTGATATTTACTTTTTCAAATTCAAACCGATAATTTCCGGCCCGTATTCTTCCAAAATCAACAATGTAATCAATTAAATGAGAAAGCCTGCTGATCTGATTATTTACATGATTTGCAAAATCACGGTTCTTTTTAATCTTCTTAACGCCATCATCTGTATATTTGAGCAACATCTCGGCTTCGAGCTTAAGTGAAGTCAGAGGAGTTTTTAGTTCATGGGAAACAATCGAAAGGAATTCATCCCTGCTACGAACCGTTTCCCTAAGTTCATCTTCCAGGGCCGCTTTCTTGGCAAATACTTCCATATTCTCACTAAACTCAGTAGCGGCATCGCTCACGGCCTGCTCAATTGAACACACGATGACTTCAAGTTCTGTTGGGGTAAGTATCTGGTCTTTGTCCATGACATCACAAATGACTTGTCTCAGGATGTGATACTCCATGATCAACTGATCTATGGTGTAATGCATGCTATTGGCACGCTCCATACCATGCTTCTTTCCCAGACGGGTCAATTCAATCTTATCCATTCTGTTTCTCGCCGCAGTCCGGTCAATTGTACCTGAAAGGGCTTCGGCCAATTTCAATAGATATTCTGGAAGTGAATCCCTGAGAGCAAGCGACTTTTGATTTTTTGCCGCTTTCACCTCTTCCCAGGTTCTTTGTTCCCAAAGATTTAAAATTTCATTAGTATGTTTCTTCAACCGATTAGATGTCTGATCAGGCATTTGAATCCTTTCATATACAATGCTATTCCGAGTTGCAAGATCCTAACTTTTTTAAAAATTTAGAACAACTGAATAACTCTTAAGCTAGATCCGTTCCACCGCTGCCTTTTACTTGGGAGTCATCGGTAAAATATACTCAACAACATAAATCTACTCTGCAAACGCTTCGCGTTATCACTAAAACTCCAATTACATCTTAAAGGAGTTCCATGAAACTAATTAGCTTATTCGCAATGATTCTCGCATCCACCTCAGTTCTGGCAGATGCTCAGGACGCTGCTCAATTCGGAAACTTTGACTACAAATTCAATGCTCTTCCACTTGAAGGTAAATTGGCCGGAGGAACTAAGGCCTGGTCTGGTGAATACTGGGCATTCAAGCTTGGAAACATCAACCTTCGCTGGAATTCGCCTAATCCAATTGGCTACAACCTCCCTTCTCCAGGTCGCGCGGCCGTCATGAATATGAGTGAAGCTCAACTCGCCACCCTTGCACCTTCAGAGAAATGGTCTATCTTCCAGGGTGACTATGATTATGCTTTCGTAGCAGAAGTTGGATCTTATACTGGTAAATTAAAGAAGCTTTGGGCAGGAATTTGTCACGGTTGGGCACCAGCATCTCTCAATCATGAAGAGCCTACTCCTAAGGTTCTTATAAGCAAGGATGGGGTTCGCGTTCCATTCGGCTCCGGTGATATCAAGGGAATTTTAAGCTATTTCTATGCTGACCAACAGGAATCAGCTGCACAGGTTGGTAAGAAGTGTTCAATTGGCGGATTTTTCGGCGGTGGATGCGGAGGCGACGTTAACCCTGCTGCACTTCACGTCATCATGGCCAACATGCTCGGAATTAAGCATGAAGGCTTCTTGATGGACCGTGATGCCGGTAAAGAAGTCTGGAACCAGCCAGTGAGTGGTTTCTCTTCTAAGCAGGTATCTGGCATCAGAAGAACTGGTAATGGCTTCGAAGTTGATATGCAGACTTCCCTTACGTATACAGATGAGTCAAAGCCTACATGGGAAGTTGTTTACGGAACTGAGAATCAGAAGAATGCAGTTATGGAACTCGCCTATACTTTGGAACTTGATAAAAACATGAATATTGTAGATGGTAAGTGGAACTCTGGTACTTCGTTCCCGGACTTCCTTTGGATTACTCCGAAGCTCACGGAATACAAGGGTGACTGGACCGGTCTTGATCAATTACTTAACGATTAATTAAGAAGCCACCGAAAGGTGGCCCTTTATCACTTCCTATTTTCTGCTTAGTTTCTTGACCTGGTCATTACCAATTAAATACACATTTGCTGGATTTTCTATTTTAACAGGCCCTTTTTGGCCAAATCTTCGGCCAGTCTTTAGATTGGTAATTGTATTGATTGAAAAAGACTGATGAGTGAAGTAACATTTTCGCTTCATGCCAACTACTTCTGAATTGACTCCTATTCTCATTGTAGATGATAGACCAGAAAATTTACTGGCGCTTGAGGCCGTACTCGGCCATACGAAATACAAACTGATTCGCGCAAATTCAGGCTTTGAAGCTATTGAATATCTGGAGATGAATGATTGCGCAGTTGTCTTACTGGACGTTCAAATGCCCGTTATGGACGGGTTTGAAACTGCCTTGAGAATACGGATGGACCGTAAAACCAGAAATATTCCAATCATCTTTTTAACGGCAAGTCTGGAAGATGTTAACAAGATGACTAAGGGATACGAAGCTGGTGCCATAGATTTTTTATACAAGCCTTTTGACCCAGAGATCCTCAGAACAAAAATTTACTTTTTTGTAGAATTATACAAGGCCAGGCTCGAAAATAAATACCAGGCCGATCTCCTTCGAATTCAGGACGAGCAGAATGTAAACTCCTTACTCGAAAATGCACTTGATGCAGTTATCGGTATGAATGCCGCCGGCAATATAATCTATTGGAATACCCAGGCCACAAATCTTTTCGGATGGAGCAAGGAAGAAGTACTAGGGAAACTTTTGTCGGAAGTTATTATACCCGAAAGATTCCGGCAGTTGCACCAGAAAGGCCTGCAACATTTCCTGGAAACAAATGAGGGCCCTATTCTCCTTAAGAGAATTGAGGTCTTCGCCCTGGATAAAAAGGGAAATGAGATACCAGTGGAGTTAACTGTTTCTCCTGTTATGAGAGATAAAAATATAACTTTTACTGCCTTTGTCAGGAATATTTCAGATAGAAAAAAAATGGAAGAGGCCATGATTGAGTCCAAAGAGGCCAGGCTCAAAGTGGAAAAATTGGCGGAAAACCTGAAGGATGCAATCAAGGCAAGAGATGAATTCATAGGAATTTGTTCCCATGAATTAAGAACGCCGATTACATCAATGAAATTGCAATTTCAAATGGCCGCAAAAATGGCCACCCAGGACAAGGAGAGTGTCTTCACTAAAGAGAACGCCCTCAAGCGAATTAATCTTGCGAATACCCAACTAGACCGTATGATCCGCTTAATCAATGATATGCTGGATGTCACAAAGATTACTTCAGGGAAACTTGAAATGAATTTCCAGAAGCTGAATCTCAAGACCGTCCTGGAAGATGTGCTTGAAAGATTTGATGAAATATTTAAAGAAAATAAAATTGTCCTGAATTACAAACCACTCTCCGAAGACACTTTCGTAAGCGGCGACAAATACCGGTTAGAACAAGTGATTTCGAACTTAATCACTAATGCCATGAAATATGGATCTAATAATCCCATCGATGTTTCTATTGCAAATAAAGAAGGCAATATTGAATTGGTAGTAGAAGACAGAGGTATTGGTATTACTGAAGAAGATTATGAGAAAGTATTTGTAAAGTATGGCCGTGCTTGTTCATTATTGAATATTAGCGGATTAGGCCTGGGACTATATATTACAAAAGACATTGTTGAGGCCCACAAAGGCCGGATTTTCGTAAAGAGTAAAATTGGCCTTGGTTCAACTTTTACAGTCACAATTCCTGGAATTTAACACCCAAACTATAAAATTGCGGGCATTCCCCTATCTACAACGGACTTTGAGAAGGAATTAGAAGAGAATCAAGTAGAGGTGGAACGACTGGATATAAAAATACTTGGGCATATAACTGCTTTTATATTTTCAAAGGAAGCGCTTCAAAAAGGTATCACCTTCCTGGATAAGGAACTCAGGAAAAACTAATTTAAGGAATGACTTTCGAAAAGCCCAATGGATCACGGGTAAACTTTTTCATCATTTCAAGCCTTGTTGCCGAAGATGCCATCTTTGTCATTACAGGGCTCGATATCAGACATGGTGCTGGATTCTCAAGCCTTTGAAACCACATGAAGTTGAAAAGTCGATCTATTCGTTGGCTAACGTGTGTCAATTGATGTTATGAGTTCCGTTTCTTACAACGATTGGAACCCTATGCATGACATGGCGAAACGCTTTATTCAAAACCCTTTGCTAAAACCAACGGATTTACGGCCATCAGTGCCAGGTCTTGAGATCACCTGCCTTTTAAATCCAGGGGTCTTTAGCTTTGAAGGGAAAACATGGCTGATTGTCCGCGTGGCCGAACGTCCAAGACAAAAAGATGGGTTTATTTCCTTCCCTATCCTTACGGTTTCAGGCCAGACCGAAATCATGGAAATCGCCATAAGCGATCCGGATCTTGTGGCCACTGATCCACGCGTGATTAACTATAAAGGCAACGATTACCTCACTACTTTATCTCACCTACGCCTGCTTTGCAGTGAAGATGGAATTCATTTTGAGGAAGCAAAAGATTACCCCTTGATAACCGGACAAGGAGCACTGGAGACTTTTGGTGTTGAAGACTGCCGCGTGGCCCTCATCGACGGAACCTATTTCCTGACCTTTACTTCAGTTTCAGACAACGGTGTGGGTGTAGGAATGCGTTCCACGACCGACTGGAAGACTTTTAAGCATCATGGAATGATTCTTCCTGCCCATAATAAAGACTGCGCCCTTTTCGATGAGAAGATCAACGGAAAATACTATGCGCTTCACAGGCCGAGTTCAGTTGACTTAGGTGGAAATTATATCTGGCTGGCCGAGTCCCCAGATGGCCTTCATTGGGGAAATCATAAGTGTATTGCTAAAACGCGACCTGGCCTTTGGGATTCTAAACGAGTTGGGGCCGGTGCCGCTCCAATCAGGACCGAACAAGGGTGGCTTGAAATTTATCACGGTGCAAATGAAAAGCATCAATACTGCTTAGGTGCCCTTTTGCTGGATTTGAATGATCCATCAATTGTCCTGGCCAGAAGCAAGGGGCAAATAATGGTTCCAAGTGCAGAATATGAGCTTACTGGATTTTTTGGCAATGTAGTCTTTACCAATGGCCATATAGTCAATGGCGATACAGTCACAATTTATTATGGTGCTTCTGATGAAGTTGTTTGCGGGGCCACCTTTTCTATTAAAGAGGTGCTTGCGTGCTTACAAAATTAAAAAAAGAGTTCAGCTTCTTTAACTCTCAATCAGAAAACTTCAGGACACTTTTTCTTACCAACCTGGTTTATGCCTTTGTATTGCCGGTCATTGATATCTTTGTAGCTGCTTATATCATGAGAAATTCCAATGACCCGGTCAAAGTGATTATTTACCAGCTCACCATTTACACCGGCATTCCCCTCACCTTTCTCGTAAATGGCTTTCTACTCAAGCACTTTCAGATTAAAAAATTATATTCCGCTGGCATGCTTCTTTCCGGCATATCCATGGCCATTATGATGTCGCTTAAGACTCTTGACCTGGTTGGAATCGCAGCTGCAGGACTCACCATGGGACTGTCTTTTGGTTTCTATTGGGCCAACCGGGATTATTTGTCGCTCGCCAATACCGATGATACCAATCGGAACTACTACTATGGACTTGAGACTTTTGCTTACACTGTGGTGGCAGTTATTGTCCCTATTGGCATTGGCTGGTTCATAGAAGGCCATGATGGCGGAAATAACGTACAAGGGGCCTATCAGATAATTACAGGATTAGTTTTTTTAATTACGGTCTTTGCTTCATTTGTCTGTTTGCGCGGATCATTCGCTGATCCTGAACAGAAACCATTTGTGTTTTTTAAATTCCATCCCCTTTGGCAAAGATTTTTATTCCTGGCCTCTCTTAAGGGTCTGGTACAAGGCTTTCTGGTTACAGCTCCGGCCATGCTGGTCATGATGCTCTTAGGAAAAGAAGGAGCACTCGGTACCGCTCAATCAGTGGGGGCCATCATCGCGGCCATCGCCATGTATGTGATCGGCCGTTATTCAAGACCTGAACACCGACTTCAGATTTTCACAGTGGGATTGATTCTTTTTACTTTCGCAGCACTTTCAAACGGAATATTTTATAATGAAATGGGTGTCGTGCTTTTCATGCTCTTCTTGCTGGTCGCAAGACCCTTGATGGACCTAGCTTATTTTCCTATTCAATATAATGTCATCAATGTGCTGGTAAAAAAAGAACAGAGAAGTGAGTACGCTTATATATTGAATCATGAAGCTGGCCTTTATCTTGGCCGACTGATGGGTGCCGGTACATTCCTCGCCCTGGCCTATCTTGTCTCTACCGAAGTTGCCTTACGTTATGCGATTTTGATTGTGGCCGTGCTGCAGTTAAGCTCCATCTGGGTCGCACGTAAAATCATTGTTGATTGCGCAGTTATGAGTAAAGTTCTAGTCGTTGCCTTTATAATGACTCTCTCTACCGCTTCTATGGCCACTGAACAGAAAGCTGTTCACACCATTGATCAAATGTCTTTCAGTCCCCAACCTTTCAAGATCATCGACTACCATAAACTTGCTCAGGACTTTGATAAGACAATGTTTGAAACAAACCATACTGGCCAGTACTGGCCGCTTGTGTGGATTGACCGTACCCGGAATAATTTTTCTCAGGACGTGGTAGGAATGTACACCACCATCGGTGATATTCGTCAGGGACCAAATATGAACGGCGGAACTTTCCATGAGGCCCTGGCCAATATGGGTGCCGTCCTGGGAGCAACACTGGTAGGTATTGACAAGAGTCAAGGCCAGTATAATTACGTCGGCATGCTGAAGAATTATTTTAACCGTGAGAATGGCTGGAACATCATGATGAATAACACTAACCCTGAAGCTGGGGCCCAAGGCGGAGGCTATGGCAGGGATTGGTGGTATGATATTTTTCCTAACGTTCTTTTTTACGCTATCTATGACAAATATCCAAAAGAAGCTGACTTTGACTGGATGGCGAAATCCATCGCTGAAAAGTTTTATAAGGCCGATAAGATATTAAACGGCAATTATTCGCATTCATTTTTTGACTATCAAAAGATGCAACCGCAAAAAAGCCTGATCTGCGCCCAGCCAGATGTGGCCGCTGGTCACTCATGGGTGCTCTATTCCGCCTATAAGAGATTCAAAGATATAAGATACCTTGAAGGCGCCATAAGTTCACTCAAGGCGCTGGATAACAATACGGAAAATCCTTCTTATGAAGTTTTGATGCCTTTCGGGGCCTTGATGGCAGCTCGACTGAATGCTGAACAAGGCACACAATTTGACGTAGGCAAGATGCTTGACTGGACTTTCAATGGCGAAGTTAAGTGTCGTAAAGGCTGGGGAGTCCTGGTTAAGAAATGGAATGGTTTTGATGTATCAGGGCTTATGGGCAGTACAGTTGACCATGGCGGTTATGGGTTCCTGATGAACACTTACGATATGGCCTGGCCACTCTTGCCTCTGGTTCGTTATGACCAGTCTTACGCTCGCGCCATTGGAAAATGGATGTTAAACGCGGCCAATGCGGCCAAGCTCACTTATCCTGCTCACATCCCGGCAAGGCATCAGACCTTGTCTCATATAGCTCACCTGACCAAAGGTGTGATTGCTTATGAAGGAATAGCTAAAAAGTCTGTGCATAAGGAATATGCCCACCTGAAAGCTCCTGTGGCCCAAGGTGATGGACCGAATTGGCTTGCAGGTAATCCAGCAGTAACTCAATTCAGTGTTTATGGAAGTGCCCATGTAGGAATTTTTGGAAGTATTATAAGTCGAACTAACATTCCTGAGATTCTTCGCCTTAATTTAATTGCCACGGATTTTTTCAGAGATGAAGCTTATCCCACTTATCTTTATTTTAATCCTCTCGAAACAACTGAAATGTTACAAGTTACTATTGATGGACAGGGCCCGGTCGATATCTACAATAGTGTAAAAGGGCAATTCGTGGCCCGGGCAGTATCAGGTTCAGTCATCTTGCCTATTAAAACTCATGAAGCAGCTGTTTTAGTCATGGTCCCGGCAAGTGGCAAGCTCAAGCAGCACGGACAGAAGCTTTTTGTAAATGGTGTCGTCATCGATTACCGGAAGGAAAAACATGAAATTTGATCGCCCTTGGGGAAATTACTTTAACGCCCTTGAAGAGCCTGGATTTAAGATTAAAAAAATATTGGTTAAACCGTCTTCAAGGCTTTCCTTACAGAGTCATGAGCATCGTTCCGAACATTGGGTCATTGTCGAAGGTGAGGCCATAGTGACAGTTGGTGAGAAGGAAACCAGAATGAGCAAGGATCAATATGTTTATATTCCAAAAGGCAGCGTTCATCGTTTGCAAAACATTGGATCAGAAGATTTGATCCTGGTTGAGGTTCAACTTGGACCTTATCTTGGGGAAGATGATATTAAACGTTATGAGGATGATTACAACCGCGTGTGATAGTCGATCAGGCTTTCAATGGGTCTTCTGATGACTACACCCAGGGTAAGACCTTCATTTACGAAGACCTCATGCAAATCTTCCCGTAACAAGTCACCGATTGATCCTACCAGGTTGATTTTTAAATTTTGCCAATTTTCATATTTCTTCAGATGCCGCCTGGCATACTCTCCGAAGGACTGGTGAATTAGTTTTTTAATGAATGGATTTTTCTTATGCTTAATTACAAATTGGGCAAATTCAGCAATTTTTACGTTTTGCCCTTCGGCTTCATATATCCGGTGAATGATAGAATCTTTCCCCTCAGGATAGGTGCGATTGAATTCATCTTCAAGATCGTGAGGAAGCTCACGATAATAATAGGCCTGCAAAAGCAGCTTACCTAAATGCACTCCACTGCCTTCATCACCCAGAACATGGGACAGGGCCGTCACATTATCTATGACATTCTCTCCATCATAGGCGCAGGAATTAGAACCTGTTCCGAGGATGCCGGCAATTCCTGGCATTTTTCCACAAGTGGCCCGTGCCGCCCCGAGTAAGTCGTGTTCCACTTCAATCTTTGCCTGAGGGAAAACTCTTTCTAGTCCCGCACGGATGATCAAACGGTACTTTTCATCAGGACAACCTGCTCCGTAATAGTAAACATGCTTAATTTCATTTAAAGGAATAACAGAGCTGAATTCCTCTTTGGTGAGTTCTTGAGAAATCCTTTCAGGAGTATGAAAGTAAGGATTGAAACCCATTGTGGTGGTGTGGGTTCTTTTGCCACCCTGGTCCACCATTGCCCAATCCGCTTTGGTAGAGCCACTATCAACAACCAGCCACATAGAAATCCTTTTTTTACGAATTCTACTACAAATTATTCATAAGGAACAGCTCACCAAGCTATCGTGCCCTGTTTACTACCTGCGGTTGACGGTTTTGCCTGCATTAAGAAAAAGTTAAACGCTTTAATCATTTCCAGGAGAACTAAATGAATCGTCTGCAACCAATATTCTTAATAACGTCCCTGGGATTTTCAATAGGCCTGGGAGCACAAACTCCTTTTCCTGAGAAGGATGTTTTACCGGCAGATACATCGTCAGGTTAAAGACAAATTACTTCCCTTCGGTAGTCGCCCGGGCCTTTGGAATTAAAACTTTGTTCACCTACCGGAATGCCATCAATGGTTTTGCGGCCACAATTCCAGAGGCAGTTTTCAAACGACTCAAAAAAGATGCGAGCATTCTTCAAATTGAACCTGATAAAATTGTCAGGGCCAATGCTGTTACTTGGGGAATTGATCGCATTGACCAGCGCGCTCTACCCCTCGATGGAAATTACAACTATGTGGCCTCAGCCCCGAATGTAACAGCCTATGTGATCGATACCGGAATTCGCTATGATCATGGTGAATTGGGAGGAAGGGCAAGTAAGGGATTTGATGCCTTCGGTGCTGATGCTTCAGACTGTAACGGGCACGGTACCCATGTAGGGATTGGTTAAAACTCAGAATTGATCTCTTTCATATTCCAAGACCAGGAAATGAAGAAAATGTTTTCAATCTTAGTTCCAGGTTCCTCTTGGATAAAAATTTCAAGGCCGCAATTGTGTCTGCTGGCGCAGGACTTAAAAGAAGTTTTTTTCTTCTTGGTAAGGATGTCGATGAAGAGATTAAGTATGCTTATATTCCTGAACTCATCTCGGTTTTCAGCACTGATTACGAAAAAATAAATCTACGACTCGAACTCGGCCTGAACTTGCCTTCTTTTGGCGATCTCACTACGAAAATCTCTCCTTTTGCAGGTGTATTTGCCTGGAAGCCATTCTATAAAGACTGGCAGCTAGGTACAGGAATTCACCTGGAAAAAAGAGCAGTCGAAACATCAGATCAGACATTTTCCAGGTTTGAAATTTCAGCGCGAAAATCTTTTTAGGCCGGCACAAATGAAATGACCCGATCCCAATTCCTATGAAGCTCCAGGCCAGCAACGAAGCCCTTTATTTTCGAATCTATAAAAATACCTGGTTGATCACCTTTTATATTTATTGAGGGTTTGTCCAGAAACGCTTTCGCCTCAAGATTGCATCCAATGCTTTTAAGATGTTTATAAGCTTCGTTAACAAACAGTACAGCACCTGCATCCAGTGCAAGGGCATTGATGCTTTTTTTGCCACCTGGAACATACACAGCATCAAACATTACTGAACCTGACGTAAGGAAGGATTTCCCAACGGAAACCGTCGTTCCCTCAGAAGACTTAATATCCCCTACTTTGGTTGAAACTAAAGTTGCTTTTGCACCCATTGGTTTAATCTCAGATTCAAGAGCTTTAAAATCCTTGAAGTTAAATCCATCATCAACTAAAACGGCTATATTTCTTCCCTTAAGATCGTTACCTGGAAAGCTCATCTGACTTAAGGCCGGTGAAGTTTTATTCTTTGCGGCCTTGCCTTTTGCCTTCAGTGCCTTCACTCCTACTTTAGCGGCAATGGCCAATGCCATGTCTGGATCTACTTTCAGGAAATTCTCAATCACACGCTTTCTTATTTCAAGAGTTGCAACTTTACCCAACTCAAAGGTGCCTGCTTCAATGAGATGTTCTTTCTCAACCGGGGACAGTGACTGATAAAAGAGAGTGGCCTGTGAATAATGATCATTAAATGTTTCGCTTCTATCCTTTGTTTTTACGCCTGAAACTTCTTCGGCAAAGTGTACGTATCCACCCTTTTTTTCAGGGACCGGAGCAGGAGAATTTTCACCAAGTGAATTTGGGAAGTAATTGACTCTTCCCTTATTGATAGTCGTTCGCATGAATCCATCTTGTTGATTATTTGTGACTTTTGTAAGGGGCCTGTTAATTGGCAATTCATTAAAATTCGTAGAGCCGAATCGGTTGAGCTGGGTATCTAGGTAGGAAAAAAGTCTGGCCTGCAAAAGAGGATCATTCGTCACATCAATACCAGGTACAAGGTTACCAAGGTGGAAAGCAACCTGCTCAGTCTCGGCAAAGAAGTTCTCAGGGTTCCGGTCTAAAGTGAGCTTCCCGACTCTGGTAACAGGAATAATTTCTTCAGGCACAGCTTTTGTAGGATCAAGAATATCAAAATCAAATTTTTCAGCGTCTTTTTCAGAAAACACCTGCATCCCTAATTCCCACTCTGGGTAATTTCCTTCTTCAATCATTTCCCATAAACCCCGGCGGTGAAAGTCAGCATCTTTACCCATGAGTTTTTGGGCCTCATCCCATACCAATGAATGGACACCTGAAACAGGAATCCAATGAAACTTAACAAAGTTCATTTTCCCTTGCTCATTGATCAGCCTGAAGGTGTGAACACCAAAACCCTGCATCGTAGAATAACTGCGGGGTATGGCCCTGTCCGATAAAAGCCACATGAGCATATGAGAAGATTCCGGAGTTAGTGAAACAAAATCCCAGAAAGTATCATGAGCAGAAGAGGCCTGCGGGATTTCATGATGAGGCTCTGGTTTTACGGCATGAACTAAATCTGGAAATTTAATTCCATCCTGGATGAAGAAGACAGGAATGTTGTTGCCTACAAGATCAAAGTTTCCTTCTTCAGTATAAAATTTCACGGCAAAACCTCTGACATCCCTGGCCGTATCTGCCGAACCACGGGATCCTACGACTGTAGAGAATCTGACGAACACCGGGGTCTTCTTGAATTTATCCTGTAAGAAACCAGCTTTAGTCCATTTACCCTGACCTTCGTATGCTTGAAAGAAACCATGGGCAGCGGAACCCCGGACATGTACTACCCTTTCCGGTATTCTTTCGTGATCTTAGCGCATGAGCTTCTCACGCATATGAAAATCTTCCATCAGACTTGGCCCTCTGGGACCTGCCTTGAGAGAATCATCTGTATGATTTATTTTTAATCCCTGATCGGAAGTAAGATCAGCACCAGATGGATCCATAACGCCTGGCGTCATATCCTTAATTTTTTTGCTCTCAAAAATTTTCTCAGAAGGCTTACTTTTGGCAGTTGAAGGAGAAGTTTTCTTGTCATTTTTAACTTTTTTTATGGCCACTATTGGTCTCCTGTTTCAAGATTGTTCTTTAATAACTTCAATCCGTCGAAACAGAATAGTTAAATTTGGATGAAATTAAGAGTGCTAACGGCTCAGAGCATCGAAGTGCTCTTGAGCAAGGAATTCAACTTTCATCGTCTTAAAAATAAATTCAGAAGCATTTTATCCAAAGGATTATGGTCTATAGCTAGAAAACTCTTAGGAATGGATGAGTTTTCAAAATGCTCCATGCCTTGGCATACGCGTATAAAGAGAGTCAACTTTAAGTTCTTTATAAAAGGAGAATCATATGAAATCGTTATTACTATTAAGCTCGCTTCTCATGTTAGTTACTGGTTGTAGTTCATCTCAGGAAAAGTATGAGGAAAAACAGGCCGATGCTAAAGAAGCCTATGATGAAGACTTAAAAGAAGCGGAAGAAGAATACAAAGATGACCAGAAAGATGATTCCAAGGAATACGTTGATGAAAGTGATTCTGCCACGGTAAATAAAGATAAAAAGCAGATTAATGTAACTGAATAAATCTACATCTTTAAAGGGGCTCTTATGAGTCCCCTTTAAAACCACTTCATCTAATCCTATTCAACAACAACTTACAGTATGTAAGGTCCCCCGGAGATAAAAATCTCAAGGGCATGCTTGTACTGAAACTCTTTATTTCAGAAGTCGCTATATGATAATCAACCTAGTCTTTTAGAGTTGTTTGAAGGCCTATCTTCTTTCTATTACGAGGAAGCTTAGGTGTAAGGGCTTCTTCATAGTCAGTTAACTTATTATCAACATGATCAAGTTTTTCAAAAACAATTTTGAAAATCTGATTAGTCCCTTTTTCAAGTTTATCCACACGTTTTTCAAGTGCGTCTCCCATTGAAAGGAAGCTTCTGAGTTTCGTAAAGGCCCTCATAATAGTGATGTTAACTTGAACTGCCTCCCTACTCTGAAGAACACTTGATAACATGGCCACGCCATTTTCCGAAAATAAGTAAGGATTATATCGGAACAACTGATTTTCATTAGTTAGCCTATTCAAGGTCACAATTTGTGACCTTAGCTGTGCTAACTCACTAGAATTAGGTTCGATCAAGAAGTCTTCTGGAAAGCGTTCTCGGTTTCTTTTGACGGCTTGATTAAGGACCTTTGTCTCTATCCCGTAAAGCTTTGCCAGATCACTATCGAGCATAACCCTCTGACCTCGAATGATGTAAATCATTGCTTCAATTTTTTCGAGCGGAAAAGTCATAAGCACTCACTTTGATATATAAACAGGGAGCATTACAACAGATTTCATTTTGTAACTAAGGCATTCACCAAAAATCAATGAGATTGTTCAGCCATGAAAAAAGGCCATCGATTAAATCCATAGTTAATCCTTCCGTAAGCACTTCAGAAATCCTCTAAACGCTGAATATCGTGGCCATTCTGGCCTCTTATCTACTTGGTCAGTGCCTGATCAAGAAATTCATTGAGGGGCTTCATCAACTTAAAGTGTTTCTCAGCAACTTTACCAAAACCTTCTTTCAGCACTTCATCCGGATGAAGTGAGTGAGAGACGGTGAAACGTTTGTACTTTAGCAGCTCCACATATGGGTGACCGGCGGCAAAGCCTTTCGGGGGCCGCTTTAAAACCTGATCCGTACTTAGGCTTCCGAAGGCCCTTTTGAAAGTCGGACTTGCCAGGATCTTCAGCAGCTCCTTGCCGTTCTCAGAGATGTGACGGCGGATTTTAATGAGATTCTCTGCTTCCGGATTCCAGATCCCACCGGCCACGAAGACCTCCTTGGGCGCCAGGTTCAAGTAATACCCCGGTCGATCCGCTTTCTTTCCCCCGTATGCGATGAAGACTCCAAAGTTTTCCTTGTAAGGTCTTTTGTCATCGCTAAAACGGATGTCACGATTAAACCGGAACATGCAGTGCTTGGGCTCCAGATACGGCAGTTTTGGATCCCAACTTCCAATACGTGCGATAAGTTCCTGGGCCAGGAACTCAATTTCCTTCTTGGCCTCAAGATATTCATCCTTATGGGCATGCATCCAGGGAGTATTATTATTTTTTTTAATTTTTTTTAAAAAGGTAAGGACGGTTTTCATAAAGATATCTACCACTTATCAAACCAAACCTCAAGTACCGCGTCTACCATTCTCGTTGCTTCGTGATAAGTTTTTCCTATGAAAAATATGGATCATTATGGCATCAGGCAAGAAATCCGCGACCTCCTTCGCGGCGTGGCCGGAGGTCTTATTTTCGGAACTCCTATCCTATACACGATGGAAGTCTGGTTCGAAGGTCAAGCATTCCCCCCGCAAAAATTATTTTTCATCTTACTTGCCTCTCTGTCCCTGAATATATTCTTCTCTTATTTTGCGGGCCTGCGAGAGAAGCACTCCAGCGGCAGATTCTTTTACGCCTTGGATGATGGTGTTACCTCACTGGGACTCGGCCTAGTACTGGCCCTCTTTATTCTTTTCCTTATCGGCCAGCTTGATTTTGAACAGCATTTCCTGGGCTGGATTGGAAGAGTCATCGCCGAGGCCAGCATCATGAGTCTGGGCGTGACCTTCACTAATTTTAAATTTAATAAAAAACAAAGCTCCACGCGGGCCCTAAGGTCCATAAGAGATGCCGCCGCTTCCCTGCTCTCACCCGAACGATTGCAAACCCGGCAGGACTTGAGTGACTTGTTTGCGGCAACCGTTGGGGCACTCCTCTTCAGCTTTAACGTCGCCCCAACGGAAGAGATAACCATGATAGCCTCAAACCTGAGTTCACTGGATCAGGGCCTCTTGCTGATCAGCGAAGTGATCTTTGCTTTTATTGTTCTGTATGCTTCAGGATTAAAAGAACACGTGACCTTCACAAAAGATAATTTTTTTCAGAGCCCCCTCAATGAAACAGTCCTTACAGTCAGCGTCTCCCTTTGTATTTCCGCCGTTCTCATCTCAACTATCGGTTATTCGGACACATCCCCCGGAGACCCGCTTTTCCTTTCCACCGCCATCGTCCTCGGACTCCCTGCCGTCATTGGCGGTGCTGCCGGAAGGCTGGTCGTATGATAAGGTTTGAACTCCTGGGTCGTAAGAGCGCTGAAGTGGCCTCATTTCTCCTCAGCTCAGGCATCATTTTAGGTTTGCTGATATACCTTGGGATGGCCTACAACACACAGGAGAGCCCGGATTTCCTCGATATGAAAGCGAGCGTGTTGACCGAAAAAATCAGAAGGAGCGGGGCCCACTACATAATTCCAATTAAATTGGAAAATAAAGGAGAAAAGACTCCAGTGAGGGCCCGCTTCCGCATCGAGGTTTCCGGCGCAAATTACACAATCGATGTCGAGTATCTTTCACGGAAGAGCTCCAAAATGATCTACTGGACCCACGAGCAGGAAGTGAGGGGCCCCGACATCAAGGTAACTCTCGAGAGCTATCAGTTCTGATCAGTCGAGGATTGAAATTTTGACTTTTTTTTAAGATGCGATAGGTACTTATAAAGTGATTCAGGTGGCCTTCCTTCTCAATGGTAACGAAACAGTAAAAAGTGTTCTCTAAATCCTTCTCTAAGCCTTCAGAAATTTTCCTAACCATATGATATCGTGGCCATCCTGGCCTCTTTCTTATTTCACCTGAATTTATCATTATTTGGCCCTGCGGCCACGGCCATGCAAAATGCAAAAAGGGTTTCATCTCTGAAAGAATGTTGATCGCCAAACCCACATTCAAAAAGAAAAGAAACCCTCTTATGAAAAGACTATCCATCAAAATGACTTCAAATGCCAAGACCCTTTCTTCATTTTCAGGCCTTCATATTTTCGCCGACCTGTTTCACAAATTCGAAATACAATCACTTACCGGAATCTATCTGCCAAAAAAGAAAAGAAACTCCGGGTGGAAGTCTTCCGAAAAACTTTATGCCGGCGTTCTCGGATTTGTTGCAGGTGCTCAATGCCTGGATGACTTCGACTGGTTAGGAAACGATCCCCTGTTTCACGATATGACCGATTCACCCTCCTCAATAACCATGACAGTTCTCTCCTCGTCAGATTGAGCAGGTAAGAAATACGCTACCCACTTTGGCATTCAGGCAACGCATTTGGAAGGAACCCAAGATGCACAAGATCGTCTTTCGTATTGATGCCACCACTCATGAGCAATTTGCCGAAAAAATGGAAGGGGTTGAATGGAACTACAAAAAGATTAAGTGCCTGAGTTCTCAGACCCTCTTTGATGATGCGGGATTTTGTTATGGCTTCAATCTCCGAGAGGGAGCAACCCACACCAGCGTGGGTGCCATTGAGATGATGGAAGGTGCTTTCAATGTGGTTCCAAAGGGGATCAAAAAATATCTCGTTGCTGATTCTGGATACTCATCATTGAACGTCTATAATCACTTGATCACTAAGCAGGTGAACTTTGCAATATGCCTTGGCGAAAAGGCATGGGGAGCATTGCTTAAAAATTATGGAAATAAAATCTCCTGGAGAAAAACCAGGCTTCAATTCTTCAAGTCAGACAAGTGTGAGATTGGTAGCTGCCTCTACCCTCTAAAGGGACTTGCAGAAAAGCGATCTCACTTGAGAGTGGTCTTTATTCGTACTAAGAAAAAGAAAATAGAAAGTGGAGAGAATCATCCTTACCACTATTATGCCATTGTGACGGATATGAGTTCTGCCGAAATGAACGATGAGCATCTTATCCGTTTTTATCGCAAACGCGCCATCATTGAAAACAACATCAAAGATCTCAAGCAAGGATTGGATTTCTACCACTTTCCTTGTCAGTCTTTGAAGGCCAACAACGTCTGGGGTCTAATGGGAATCATTGCCTACAATCTCATGAGGCTTGCCTCATTTACGATCTCAAAGAATGGCTGTTTTGTTAAGACCGTAAGAAAAAAAATAGTAATGGTAGCGGGAGAGCTGGTGAAGCATGCTCGTTATATTGAAATACGTATGATGAATTTTTTAAAACTGGAGGTGGAAAGAATAAAAATGATTTTGTGTGGATTGTATTTTGAGATCAGTAAGGATCGCGATGGTCCCTTGCGGAAAATTTCAGGATAGTTGACCACTCAGTTTGAATCTAAGCTACTTCTTTCTTATCCTCTTTTTCTTTGGCCCGCAAGGGATTTAACTTCACTTCTGTGATCATCTCCCAGTTTTTTGTCTTCAATGGGAATCTGTTT
>DATLXC010000009.1:0-3373 GCA_035575985.1 Bacteriovoracaceae bacterium
TTTATATTGATCAAGGTACTGTTGAGAAATTTTTTGTTTTTTGTCGGTTGAGTTTTTTAGTGCCGTACGGTTTACGTCATCGATTTTAAATTTATGTTCATTTTGCATGCGAGAGACTTTTTCAATCACTTCTTCAGCTGAATTTTCCAGTTTAACGGTCTTTTCCTCGCGAGTCTCTAGTACCTGCTGAAGCTTGCCCAAAAAGAGCACCTGAGCGCATATGAACGCAACCGTGATGATAATAAATTGCGGTAACAAGGAAGAATCCACACCCAGCTGAGTGAAGATGGCGGTAAATGTTTCCATTGGGTATACCTTAATAGAATGCGAAATTTATTTGCAGTATTTTTTTAAGCCCGAGCGGCTATTTCGTCAAGAAAATTGGGGGCTTATTTTTTATCTTTCATCTTGGTTATTCCATGGAAAATAACCCCTTCTTCAACGATTAAACTGGGACTTGTCACAGTGCCTTCAAAGCGGGCAGGACGACGGATCTCGACTCGTGAAGACGCTTTCACTGTTCCTTTGACTGATCCAGAGATGATCACAATGTTGGCATTAATATCTGCGTTAATTACAGCACCTTCGGAGATTATCAATGTGTCATTTGAAAAAATACTGCCATTAACATAGCCTGCTATCCGTACGGTGCCACTAAATGACAAGTTGCCTTCAAATTTGCATCCTTCTTCAATAATGGCGCAAATATCATTCTTTTTAGCCAAAGGCCCTCCGTGGACTCTTTTTTTATTTCATCAGATAAGTAAATATATCATTAAATTCAGCTTCATTGCTAAATTTGATGGTTAACTCCCCACCGCCATTCTTCTTTGGCTTCACATCAAAGTGATAGCCTGTTTTTTGCTGTAGTTTATTTTTTAACTGTGCGAACTGCTCGGTCAGAAATTTATTTCCTCCGGCCTTGCCTTCTTTGGCAGTAGGCTTCTTATTTTTTTTGGCGAGTTCTTCTAATTCTCTCACAGAGAGGTTTTTACTGATGACTTCATTGGTAAGTCGCTTAACTGTTTCATCATCCCCAACACCAACCAGAATTTTTGCATGTCCAAAAGAAAGCAGCTCTTTTTGCAAAGAAACAATCACCTCTTTTGGAAGTTTTAAAACTCTTAAAAAGTTAGCAATGGTGGACCTTTCTTTACCAATTTTTTTAGCGACTTCTTCTTGGGTGAGTTCAAACTCATTCATGAGTTGAAAGTAAGCGAGTGCTTCCTCCACACAGTTTAAATCTGATCGCTGAACGTTTTCGATGATCGCCATCACCAGGACGTCTTTCTTCGTCGCCCTTTTTACGATCACCGGAACTTTTGTTAAACCTGCAAGCTTAGAAGCCCGGTAACGTCTCTCGCCTGCGATAATTTCAAAGAATCCTTCTTTTTCAACTACCAATAGCGGCTGGATCACACCGTTC
This sequence comes from Bacteriovoracaceae bacterium, assembly GCA_035575985.1. Classification (GTDB taxonomy): domain Bacteria; phylum Bdellovibrionota; class Bacteriovoracia; order Bacteriovoracales; family Bacteriovoracaceae; genus Peredibacter. Next base: position 1,427 of record DATLXC010000009.1, read on the forward strand.
TCTTTTATCGATTCAGAAAGTTCCAACAGGTCTTTTTCTTTAAATATTTTTCTTGGTTGTCCTTTGTTGGGAACAAGCTTATCTAGATCCACCATCATGGGATGCGTTTCAACTCTTACTTCTTTTTTTGCCACAGGAGCAGGAGCAGATTCTCTCTCTTGCAGGTCTTCTTTTTCAGGCATGGCCCCAGGATTCCCTCCTAGCAGTGCGGCCATCCCTCTTCCCAGTTGAACTTTATTTTTTTGCATAAACTTTTCTCCTAGGAATTGGTTCTAAAATCTTCAAACTTTGGAATTTTATTATTCGTCGACACTGGAGCTGCTTTGGGCTTTGCAATCGCTGCCGATTTCTTTTCAGTCTTCAAAATAATTTCCCTGGCCAGGGAGAGATACGCCTCACTACCTTTGGAAGTTATGTCGTAAAGAATGATGGGCTTCCCAAAGCTCGTGCATTCCGAAAGTTTTACGTTTCTAGGGATGATTGATTTTAAAATATCATCTTTAAAATGAGTCATCAGGTCGTTAGCTACCAATTTGCAGAGATTATTTCGGGAGTCGTACATCGTGAGTAAAATCCCTTCCAGGCTCAGCTTCGGATTAAGGGATGCTCTGATGAGCCTTACGGTGTTAAGTAACTGAGATAAGCCTTCCATCGCCAGGTACTCTGTTTGCATGGGCACTAAATATGTCTGTGCCGCCGTAAGAGCGTTTACCGTCAGTAGATTCAGCGACGGTGCACAGTCAATGATGATGTAATCATATTTATGCGCTATTAATTCCAGAGCAGATTTCAACTTAGATTCACGGGCAAACATATGAACAAGTTCTAGTTCAGCTCCCACTAAGTCGTTATTTGAAGGGCACACATCTAAAAAGGGCAATTCCGTTTTATAGATACAACTTTCAAAACTCTCTTCGTTAATGAGTGCATGATATATATTTGCCTTAGCAAAACTTTCTTTATCAATTCCTAGACACGAACTTGCATTTCCCTGTGGATCAAGATCCATGAGCAAGGTTCGCTTTTCTGCAGCAGCAAGACAGGCGCTTAAGTTGACTGATGTAGTCGTCTTTCCAACGCCGCCTTTCTGATTAGCGATAGCAATGATTTTAGCCATTTAGTTCCTCGCATTGTTACAAGTAGATCTATAAAGTTAAAGAAAATCAGATACTTTGACAAGCGGTTTGATTGTTCCACGTGGAACATTTTGTGATTGAAATGAGACTAAGAATCGCTGTTGTGTACCTGGAACTTTGATCTCTTGATTCTCTAAAAGTCTCCATTCTTTTTCCAAAAGTTTTACAGATTTTCCCTCTTGATCTATGAAGCCCGGGCCTTTATAGAAGAAGACTTTCAATGGTGCGCTCCCTCTTACGATGGCAGGCAAATAATTTATTATTGTTCCTACGGCCTTAAATGTAACTGTTGCTGACACATCGAAGTATATATCTTCGAGACGAGAATGAACTAACTTTACATTTGTTAAACCCATTTCTGCAGCAATATCATTAACAGCTTCAACCTTTTTTCTCTTTGATTCAACTCCAATGAATTTAATGTCGGGTAACATTTTAGCTAGAGGAAGAATAGGAAAGCCACCACCAAAACCCACGTCTACAATGACCTTCGTTTCTTTTACATCTTGTTTAAAAAGTTCAGATTGTAGATACGGATTAATGGAATCTAATATCTGTTTATTATAAAATTCGTCTTGATCTAATATTTTAGTAAGATTTAATCCTTCATATTTTGTTTTAAGGATATTTAAATATCGAATTGAGAAATCTAACATCTATAATGCCTTAGCAGCTATAATGGCCAAGGTTGCTGGCCTGATTCCGTCGATAAGTTTTAATTGCCCAAAAGTTTCGGGTTTAATTTTTCTTATTCTTTGCTTACATTCAAATGAAATATTTTTAGAATTTATAATTTTTTCCCATGAAACTT
>DATLXC010000010.1:0-23580 GCA_035575985.1 Bacteriovoracaceae bacterium
CTGGTGGTGTCGGAACTACCCAGCTCGCAGACGGCTCCATCACTGATGCCAAGGTCTCTGCCACTGCGGCCATTGCCCGCACGAAGCTTGCCGCCGGAACCCTTAACCATGTCCTTATCAATGACGTCACGACTGGTGAAATCTCCAGTGCGGCAACCTTGCCTATCACACTCGGAGGAACTGGGGCGGCCACTGCCGCCGCTGCCAGAACCAACTTAGGCCTAGGCACTGCGGCCCAGGCCGATATTGGAACCGCTGCCACTAATGTCATGGCCGGTAATGCTCCCACTACTTGTACGGCGACTCAAAAACTCACCATGGACGCCACTACTTTTGCCTGGTCTTGTATTACTGATACTGATACCACCGCGGATGCAACCAAGCTCCCTCTGGCCGGTGGAACCATGAGTGGCGCCATTGCCATGGGTACAAACAAGATCACGGGCCTTGCCACTCCCACTGCTGCAGCTGAGGCCTCTACTAAAAAATATGTGGATGATAATTCTCACTGGGTGCTAGCATCAGGCAATATCAGTCGAGCTAGTGGTGCGGTCGGAATAGGTGCCTCTGCTGCCCCAGCAGGTATCCTCGATCTTACATCAACCACTCTTGGATTCTTAATGCCAAGGATGACCGCAACAACTGGTATCACCTCTCCTGCTGAGGGATTGCAGATCTACAACACAACCACAAATGAAATCAACTATTATGATGGAACAGCCTGGAAGGCCGTCGCACCAGCTGGTACAAAGGTAACCTCAATAGCTGCCGGCACAGGTCTCTCAGGCGGAACCATCACAAGCACCGGAACGCTGGCCATTAGTGCCGGTGGTGTCTCGGCCACTGAACTAGCAACTGATTCTGTCACAGATGGGAAAATCGCTGCCGCTGCAGCTATTGATCGAACTAAACTTGCAGCGGGCACAGCTAACCATATCCTGGTTAACGGCGCCGGTGGCCTAATGTCTAGTCTTGCATCCCTTCCTGCTTCAATGGGAGGAACCGGGCTTACGAGTTTAACCGCAGACAAGCTTTATGTATCCAATACGGCCGGAACTGCTTTTGAAATACTACCCTGCCTTACGGCCACGTTCTTAAGTTTCGATGCTGTTGCTAAGATTGCTTGCCCTGGACTCACTACTGCTACGGCCACTGCAGCAGGTATCATAAGTATCACTGCACAGAGCTTGGCCGGTGTGAAAACTTTTAATGCTAATGTCATTGCTTCTGCAGGTATCAAAGTAGGTCCAAACACGGGACTTACTTGTGATGCTAGTGCAAAGGGAAATACTCGTTTTAATGCAACTTCAAAAAAACTAGAGATATGTAATGGTACTGCTTGGACAGCTGTAAATGAAAATTACGACCCTTGTGATGCAGCTACTCCAACAGCTGGGACTGTTTGTAATAAAGGGGCCATATTTGCTGGGTCTCAATCAAACTATAAGTACATGACCACCCCTGGTGGATGTGGCGAGATTACGTACACCGCGATCGTGGGCGCGGGGACAACTGCCTATCCAAGTACCGATTTCACTCCAATTTGCTCAGGCACTGATACCATTCAAAAGACCTGGGCCAGTGGTTCCTCGTATGACCAACCAAGCCTAGCAAACTATACCACAACCGCAGGTGTGAATGGTGCCACAAATATTGATGCAAACTTTGGAAGCGCTAATACCACAAACATAGCATCCATCACCGTGGCCGGATCAGGTGGATATCATACAGCTGCCCGCTATTGTGACAGACTTATCTACGGGGGATATTCCGATTGGTTTCTACCAAATCGGTATGAGCTCAATCTTTTATTTATAAACAAGGCCTCAATACCGGGACTCCTCATAGGTGAATTCTGGTACTGGTCTTCTACGGAAATGCAGTCCGATTACGCTTGGGGACAACGTTTTTCAGATGGATACCAGTATATCCCAACGGGCACTTTTAAAACCGGTGCTGCTTATGTCCGATGCATGCGGAAATATGCTGACCCATGCCTGACCACAAATACACCTGGAACAGTATGCCAGAACGGTTCCATTTTCCTCGGTGCCTTGGGTAGTGACAGGTATATGACTACTGTTGGTGGATGCGGACAAATCCCTGCTGGGTTAATCTCAGGTACCGGGACAACTGCTTACCCGATTTCAAACTTCACACCAACATGCACAGGATCGACTGACACACTCAAGAAAACCTGGAATGATTCATCTGCAAACCCTTATGACATTCCTGCTCTGACAAACTACACGACCACTTCTGGAGTTGGTTACGGAGCAATCAACATAGATGCAAACTATGGTTCAGCTAATACAACGGCCATCTCGGCCATCACTCTGGTGGCACAAGGTGGTTACCATCCGGCCGCACGTTACTGTGAAAATCTTGTCCTCAATGGGTATACAGACTGGTATTTGCCAAACAGGGCCGAGCTAAATCTGATGTTTACCAATAAGACATTGATACCGGGACTTGAAATGTCCGATGACTTCCAATTTTATTGGTCGTCTACAGAATACCTGTCATCTTGGGCCTGGATGTCCAGATTTAACGACGGATCTCAGATAGGCTATGCCAAGACTGATCCGGCCCACGTCAGGTGCGTTCGCAAAATGTAGGTTTTGATCTATGCTTATTTTTTTGAGGGACCAAGGAATAGAACTCCATTCCAACTCTCAAGTAGATTTAAGCTTATAGCTGAATGCTCATTGGGTAAAACGCAACGAAGATATTCTTCATCATTGATTTTAACCTTTTCCGTAAACCCACCAAGTCTACGACACATGTCCAGTCCCGGGCGGGAGAGACTTGTACCAGGGAAATTGGTACTTTTCATCTTATTCAGAAAATTACAGGAAATTGTAAGGCACCACTTAAATAAGATTACCTAAAAGTTATCCGGATTACTTTACTCTTGATAGAATTAATTTATGATCTCTATAATGTGAGGTCACCCTATGAAATTATTCTTCTCAATGCTCTTAATCCTTTCCTTTAAATCAGCCTTTGCTGAACATGCTCCTATCAAGCATTCAATTGATCCTACCTGTCAAAATCAGGTCGCAAGGGAAGTAATCGAACGTACTACTGATGTATACGGGGAGCTTTATCAAGTGCTGACTCCAGGCCTTTATGTAGAGATTTATGCTAAGCTAGAAAGTTTTCCGACCATCTCTCTTTCAAAGTCAGTCCTTACTATTAAGCGTAGGTCCACGGGTGCGAAGTTCGAGGTTTACTATTCTGGGAGAAGCGGTTCTGTTGGACTAGCAGCAAATGGTCAACCGATTCACAGATGTAATGTCGCTGTAGAACAAATTTCTCAGGCGCAATATGAAGCATTGGGGACACCGGCACGTTAATTGAATTTTAGAACGACTACAGCACCGGCCCTCAAGAGAACCGGTGCTGTTTCAACTTAGTGAAGTGTTGGAGTAGTGATGTCATAACATTCAAATGGGATATCCAGTTGAATGGCCAAAGCTTTCAAAGCTCCCAAATGATCCCCAAAAGCAGTCATAGGATGGTTGGTGTTGATTTTGTGCTCAACCGGTCCGCATAACTTGATATACCAATGTGGCCAGTCAGGTGAGCAATTCGCCGAACGCTCTTTCCACTGGGCATCAGTAGGAACATCAGTATTTCCACGACCAGCGCAGAGATACATCTTGTTGTCACGGTAAGAGAACCTGGCCCAAGTCACCACTCCAGGATTTTTAACAACTACTGAACAAGTGCCTCCCCCTTGCTTGAAGTACATAGGAGTTTGTCTTTCACTCCATGCACCTGCAAATGAATCATGGGAGGCATGGGCAAAATATGGGGCCAGTGAACCTGAGTTTACAAACCAGTAGAGACCTTGCTTTGAATCCCAGTATCTCAGGTCATTAAAGCCAGCTGGCTCATTGTTATTCAAGAGTTTTAAGACCTGCATGGTCAAGGCAGCACCATCATCAGCTTCAGTTGATACAACCAAAGTCTCGCCATTGGATTCCGGTCGAAGCCTGTTATTTAAAAGGCCGAGGGTGAGGTCAGTGGCAGGAAGATGCTCGATCCAATCGAGTTGATCCTGGACACCCATAAAATCCAGTCCGTATTGCTCTTTAAGCTCGAGGATAGCGAAGTAGACTTTCATCTGGAAAACAACCATATCGCGGGTAAGATGAGTAGCAGGATTTTCGCCCCACTTAAACTCCATGCCTTTTTCTTCCAGGAATCTAAGGGCCTTTTCAGCTCTCTCAGTTGGAACTTTTTCGGCCATCTTCATGAGGCGAAGTCCGTCAAAACCTTCTCGGGCAATTCCGAAGATAGTGAGAAAATCAGCATCAGAGATTTTGTTCCACATCTGCATAGACCGGGGGCCTACGGCGCCGTAAACCATGCCTTTCAATTGCTCTTTAACAACCTTGGCACGGGCCAGGTCTTCTTTAGTCACGTCTACGGTTATTGTTTGTGGGTAAGCAAATTCATACTTGCCGGTAGTGAGAAATTCTACGAGCTGTGGTTCATAGGTTTCCACCTTGTGGAACTCTTCAACAAAAAGTCTTGAAGTTTCAATTCCTACATGGGCGAGTCCACCCTGAGCAGCGAGGAGTCCCACTGCACCTGGAAAATCCGGAATTGTAGAACCAAGAACGAGCTTAGGCATCTCTTTTGGAAGTTGATACATAGGAGTGACGGTAAAATCCGGATAAGTCCAGCCGGCCATGAAATTGATGAAACGCTCACCCTTGGCATTTTTAATGACAGTCAAACCCTCTTTTACTGAAGAGATGGGCTTTGTTGGGTTTAATACGTTTACAGTCCAGCCATGTTTTTCAATAACTTTTGTAATGTAACCAAGTTGCTCCATGGCCACCGGCCACACTGTATTGTTGGCACTTTCTCTTTCATCCAGTGGAATATAAATATCGACAATTTTCTTACTCATGTTTTTCTCCTGCAATATGTAACTGTTTATTTTGTATCTGTTTTAAATCGTGCATGAACTGCTTATTTGACCGGCCAAAGTAATTTTGCAGCTGCTTATACTGCCCGTATAGATCTTTATAGACCTCACGATTGGCAACTTCTGGCAGATAAGTCATCTGGCATTTTTTAGTCATGCAATTCACGGCCTCTTCAAGTGTCACAAACTTTCCAGCTGCGAGCGCGCCAAAGATTGCCGCTCCAAGAGCAACTGCTTGGCCTGATTCAGCTACGTGTACCGGTACACCCAGTATGTCAGCGTAAATTTGCATGATGAATGGAAGTCGAGTGAGCCCTCCGCAAGCATAGACTTCACGGACTGCAATTCCATTGTCTTCATAAGTTTCAAAAATTGACCTTGTTCCGAAGGCAGTGGCCTCAACCATGGCCCGGTAGACTTCATAAGGTTTAGTCTCTAGCGTCTGCCCTACGATGACAGAAGATAGTCTGGTGTCCATGATCGGAGATCTTGAACCGTTATGCCAGTCAAGGGCGATAAGTCCCGATTGCCCAGGTAACAGTTTTGCAGCTGCTTGAGTAAGTTCATCCAAAGTATCTTTAGAGAAACTTGCCTGATAAGCAAACAAATCTCCCACTGCTGCCTGACCAGATTCATAACCGTAGAGTCCTTCTACGATGCCGTTCCATGCAACTCCTGCCGCACCTTCAAACTTTTTAAGTTCTTTTGAGAGGAACATATGGCAAGTGGATGTGCCCATGATCATGCAAGCACTTCCGTCCTGGTAGACACCCATGCCAGGTACTCCGCTATGAGCATCAATGGTGGCCACAGAGACTGCTGTTCCTACAGGGATGCCAGTTTCAAGTGCCCAATCAATATTTAACTGACCGGCCAGCTCGCCTGGGGCCATGATTTTTTCAATGACTTTCTCATTGGCGTTTTCAAGCTTGGGATCAAGCTTGCGCAAGAAGTTTTTAGAAGGAAGTCCGGACTCCTTGTTCCAAAGACCCTTATAACCGGCAAAGCAAGCACTGCGGGTCCATTGTCCCGTTAAGTTATGCACCAACCAGTCACCGGCATCCATGAACTTATGAGCATCATGGTAAATGGCCGGGGCTTGACGTAAAGTCTCCCAAATCTTAGGCAGCATCCACTCACTGGAAATTGTTCCGCCGTAGTAAGTTAAGAAGTCTTCTTTATCTTCACGGGCAATTCTGGTTATTTCCTGGGCCTCGAAATGGGCCCCATGATGTTTCCATAGTTTTACCATGGCATGAGGATTACCTTCAAACTCAGGTCTCTTCATTAAGGGCAGACCCATTTCATCCACAGGCAACATGGTACAGGCGGTGAAATCAATACCGATACCAATGATATCTGATTTGACCACATTATTTGTGGCCTCAATTAAAACATGCTTAGCTCCCATGAGATAATCATCAGGATGCTGTAAAGCAAAGCCTACCGGCAAGTTGTCAGTAATTACTTTATGAGGATAAGCATAAGTCGCTTCTGCAACTTCTTCTCCACTTACACAATCAACAACCAATGCACGGACACTTAATGTTCCAAAATCAAGCCCGATACTAAGCTTTCCCATTAAAGAACCTCTCCGCCTTGAGCGATATTGTCCTTAGTGAAGACCTTGGACTTCAAAGTGATTTCACGCTCAACAGTTTTTCCGCCAAGGATAGACAAGGCAGAATCAATGGCCTCTTTTCCACCTGTGGGATATTCAAAAGAAGCTGCGAGGATACCTTTTTGCACATAGGCGCGACCTTCGTGAGGCAATCCATCGATACCAACAAAAGTGATTTCTTTTTCACGGCCAGCGGCCTTCGCTGCCAAATAGGCACCCATAGCGGCCGGATCATTGTGAGCATAAACAATATCGATCTTAGGATGCACACTTAGAGCTGATTCCATTTCTTTTCTGGCAATTGGACCCTGCCATTTCATGTCGGCCTCAAATAGTACATTCAATTTTGTATTCTTGATGCCGGTGACAAAACCACTGTGTCTGTCTTGACCGGGAGTTGAAGTCATAAGACCTTTTAGCTCAACGATCTTTCCACCAGTACTAAATTTTTTATTCAACCACTCACCTACTGCCTGACCAATTTTTTTATTGTCTGCACCAATGAAGGTTGTATAAGTATCACCCATGATCTTACGATCAAGAATAATGACAGGAATGCCTTTCTTGTAGGCATCAGCAATGATCTTTGTAAGCGGACCAGCTTCTTTAGGTGAAACGATCAAAAGGTCAACACCAGCATTCACAAACTCTTCAATCTGAGAGCGTTGCTTCAAGGTATCGTTCTGGGCATCTTTAAAAACTACATTTAAATTCTTATGCGTTTCTGCAGATTTTTTAATATCTGAATTCATCTGAACACGCCAAGGCTCACCTAAATTACATTGGCTCATGCCGATGGTGTACACTTTGTCTGCACTGAATGCAGGTGATGCAAAAGCAACCATTAAACCGACCAGTAAAAATAGACTCTTCATCTATGACCTCCAAATATTAAGTAAGCGATTTTTTTCTTTGTAACAGCACTGCTAAAACTATGATGGAACCAGTAAGCATCAAGCGTGTTGATTCTCCCACTGCATTTAAGCTCAAGATTTTTTCCAGGTAGCCGATGGTCAGGACCCCGAAGATCGTGAGTAAGAGTCCGCCTCTTCCACCCATGAGGGAAGTTCCACCAATGACCACCATGGCAATGGCCGTTAGCTCATAGCTCCCACCGGCCTCTGGATCACCCTGCCCTTCCTGGACTGCCTGCAAGATTCCTGCAACAGCGGCAAGAATTCCACACACAAGGTAAGAGAGAATTTTTATTCCATCAACTGGTACCCCGGAGATCTTTGAAGCCTCTTCATTTCCTCCCACGGCCAGGAAATATCTTCCAAACTTGTGGTAAGTGAGAAATAAAGCACCAAGCAAGGCAATACCTATGAAGATAAGTGAAACTACTGACATCTGCCCGTTCCAGATTTTCTGATCCAGGAATTCAAAAACGGACGGCAAGTCAATAAAGGAAAAAGTCCCGTCTTCATTTTCAACTGACTGGGATATTTTCTTGCCACCAGAAATCCACTTTGCGAGGCCTCGGGCAAAAACCATCATTGCCAATGTGGCCATGAAGGGCTGAATTTTAAGTTTTGAAACGAGAGTTCCGGAAAGGGCGCCTAAAACGGCCCCCGTTGCCAGGCAAATCGCAATGGCCGCAAAGGCAGTCATCTGCATCTTGATAGTAAGAATTGAAAATAAAACTGCAGAAAGTCCAAGTACTGAGCCCACTGCGAGGTCAATGCCCGAAGTTAAAATGACAAGCGTCATCCCACTGGCGAGAATACCAAAGACCGCAACTTGCCTGAACATGTCTCTATGGGCGGGCCAGCTGAAGAAGGCGCCATTGGCGTTAAATATACACCCCAGAGAGATCACCAAGATCAACGCCGCTACTGCCCGCAAAAGAGGATTCTCCATCCCAATGCTTTTGATTTGACTCAGACTCATCTGCGACTCCCAATGCCTTCTGCATTATTTTTTCTTGTAAAGACTCGTTAACTGTTATGTCAGTAAACTCTCCGGTGATCCTGCCTTTGTGAAAGACCATGAGGCGGTCACAAAGTCCCATCAGCTCTATCAGCTCAGTGGAATACAGCACCACGGATTTTCCCTGGGCAACAAAGTTTCTTATTAGTGTGTAAATTTCAGCTTTGGCCCCTATGTCCACACCCCTGGTGGGCTCATCCATTAAAATGATGTCAGGGTTCATCATCAACCATTTTGCCAGCACGATTTTTTGCTGGTTACCACCGGAGAGAGTGGAGACTTCATCATTTAGGTTGCAATACTTAAGCTTCACATCGAAAGAAATGTCGCGGGCGCGATTTTTTAAATGGTTCAATCTTAAAAATTTCCAGCTTGAGCTTTCAGTTATGAGCGGTAGGGTCAGGTTTTTTTCAATGGATGAATTAAGAATGAGTCCCAGTCCTTTACGGTCATTAGGCATGAAGGCGATTCTCTTATCACCCCAAAACTTCTTATGAGTGTAAAGATGCTTAAGAAATTCACTATGTCCCGCGCCCTCAAGGCCTACGAAACCTAAAACAGAACCTTTTTTAATTTCAAGGTCAGTTGGATAGACAAAGTAGTCCCTGCCAAATTCACTGCCAACATATGGAACTGAAAAATCCTTAAGCTTAAGTTGCGTAAGATCATCCGGGCCAATTTCTTTTGAAGGATAAAAATCTTCAATATCCCTTCCCACCATCGCCTTGATGATTTGATCCATGGAAATCTTATGAAAGCCCTCTGTAAGTACTAATTGCCCGTCACGTAGGATGGTAATAGTGTCAGCGATTTCCTTAAGCTCATCCATTTTATGGGAAATGTAAAAAATGCCACAACCAGCGACTTTAAGTTTCTTAATCTGGGCGAAAAGTATCTTAGTTAAGCGAGGTGAAAGACTGCTCGTGGGTTCATCCAGGATCAAAAGATCAGGGCGCTGCAGGAGTGCCTTGATGATTTCCACCATGTTTTTCTCTGGCAGGGAAAGTGTTTTGACTATGGCCCCTAAATCAACCTGATAATCCATTTCAAGCAAAAGCTCATTGGCCATTTTCAGGTGCAGGCCTTTTTGCACAATTCCCAGGAAAGATTGCTCTTTGCCCAGGAACAAATTATCCAGAACGGTTAATTCATCCACCAGGGATAATTCCTGGTGAACCATTGCAATTCTGACATTACCTTCAATTTGTCCACTACTCGGACGAACAATTCCTGCAATACACTTAACGAGGGTTGATTTACCCGCCCCATTCTCACCGGCCAGCACTCTTACTTCACCTTGAGCAATGGACAAGCTGATGTCTTGCAAGACAACGTTGCTTCCGTACTTCTTAGTGATGTTGGAGGTAGTGAGTAATGTTTTTATTATAATCCCTTAACCTCTTGCGCCCAGACTCCGTTTTGACCGGCACCAGCATGAGTCAGGAACATCCTGCCATCAACTTCGAACCACTCACCTGCGTGAGAGTTAAAGTTTGCAATTGGTGCCTCAGAAAAGTTAAAGGGAGATCGCGAACGGTAGAGTGATGTATAGTCCCATTCAATAGGATATGAAGTGACACTAAGATAATACCAGCCGTCTTTTTCAAAGAGAAAAGGTGACTCAGTAAAGCCCGAATTAAACATGGGAGTCGTTCCAGTCATGACCAAGGCCATTTGAGGTTCTGACCAGGTCTTCAAGTCCGTAGATGTCCGGTAGGCCACACCACTGATTCTTTTTTCAACTGAATCACAACGTGTATAATAAAGGGCCCAGATACTTCCGACTTTCAGCAAGTGCGGGTCTCGCGCGACACAAATGTCTTCAAACATAGGTGCAGGAGATTTTTCCCATTTATAGAGATCGTGGCTTACGGCCTTCCTGATGGAGGCCACGTCATTATCCTTTCCTCCGCCATGATAGAACATGACATGCTCATCACCAATTTTGGTTACGTGAGGGGCCCAAATGTGGGTCTCTCCCAAATCAAAGGATGTACGTAAGGCGATAGGAGGATTTGCATATTCAAAAGTTGATTCCTGATCAAACGGATTGCTCTTGGTTGAAAGGGCATGAACAAATTCATGTTCATAATCGGGACCAAAAGGATTTTCATGATAGATCCCGAACAGGTGCCAGCTGCCGTCGGCCGCTTGAACGATGCTGTGATCATTTACATAGTATTTATCACCCGTATCAAAAATTTTCTTCATGGGTTCAAATGTAATGAGAGTCTTGTCTTGTTTGTTCTTTTGGAAATAATGAATTTGATATTCAATTTCGCTGAAAGCAACATCACCCTGAATTTCCAGACGCAGCGTACTTCCTGCAGGATTCAGGCAACTCTCACGTTCAATCCACATAGAATCCTGGGCAAATCTTCTGGCCACAGTAGCTACAGAATCAAAAAACTCACCCTTGTATTTCCCACCCAGGTAAACCTTGGCATGTTGAAAGGCCTTGGCCGTATCATAGGTACGAACTAACAAAAAGGGATTGCCATCACATAGAACAGGAATTTCAATAATTCCATTTTGTGAATAAGTGACATTCTTTTCAATCTCTTTGGATGCTTTTTCAGAATCAAAGGCACTCAGAACATTTTGCGAAGTTACCTTTGAACCAGAACGGGTAATCTGAATTTCCTGAATCGTTCTCTTTGCAACCGGAAGATAGTCATTAAACTTATAACCATGGGCAAGCGAGCGTGACCTGAGTGGAAGATAATCCCCATAAGGGCCAGCTTCAAAACCAAACCGAATCCCATCCCTTCCGATAATTGGATCCGGAATGTGGTGTCGATAAAGATCCAGCTCATAGTTTGCATGAGACCATCCATCTTCAGGATTGTTCACAATGAATCTTGGCAGTCCAGAAAAAGGATTGCTGTGAGGCCCTAAGAAGTACCATCCACCATTATAATAATCTTCAGTTCCTGTTCCCAGGAGCTGAGGATACTCAAGCCCATCCAGACGAATCATCTCATCGCCTTCAAGGAACAATCGGTCTCCTGGTATGGCATCAATTAACTGATGAATAACAGAAAACAGCTTAAGGTTTCCCTTCTCTTCAAACACAGGATACGTCGTTGGCGTTCCCGGTGCCATTTGAGATCTATAATCACTGATAAGTGATACTCCCTTCTGGGAATAATCAACATCAGATTCAAGATGGCCGATCAGCACACCTTGATCAACTTCAGAGCGATTCACGATCTTAAGTGACTCACCTTCTTGCAAAATTATTGGTAAGCGTGTCGCCAGGATCTTATCAAATTCATCATTATAAAAGAGAGCGTTGCGGGTCGTCTGCCAACCCATGGCCTGTTCGTGGCCTGTGACTGCGGCACCAAAATAAAAGCCCAATGGAATTGGATTCTGAGTTCCAACCTGAATCCATAGGTCTTTAAGGCCTGTTTCCTGAACTTGTAATTGAAGTTGAGAAATAGTGACCGGACCATTGGCCACAACAAATTCCTGGCCAGCAGGAATTTGTCCTGGGATGGTGACCATGTTTGGATTAAACCACCAGGCCTCTTTAGCAAAATTCAAGAGCTCCTCATAACCAGGACCAGCACTTGCTCCTGTTCCCTCCTGGTAACTCACTTGAAAATATTCCGGAGTCCCTTTAAAAAGAATCTTAGCTTCATGAGCATATGAGAATGGTACATAGCTCGTATAAGCACCCGAGGAGGCCTGACGATTCAAGACCAGCGGATACGCAAAGGGTCCACGCCCTGAAAAGTAATCCACCACATCGCCCTTATAGGCGGTCTTTCCATCTATGATGAACCAAATTTCTTTATAGTCGCGGGGATAATCTGATCCTAAGCTGCCTGTCATCCAGAGACGAGTAATGCGACCTTCTCCTTTCTCATGAAAAAGAACTTTATACTCCTGCCCATTAATAACTTCAGTCGAATGCCCGTGCCAATTCCCATCACCATTGTTTCCCGTAGGATCGTGGCTGGAAGTCAGCTTGGTAACAATACCAGGCCTGAACGTTAAGAGATCGGCCAATACAGGGTTCAGCTTCTCAGCTGCAACTGCGTTAAGACAAATGCTAACGCTTAAGCATAACGCAAGCGTAGTAAGGGACAATTCCTTCACTGTAATCACTAATCACTCCTTGACCAAAATTAATTTGAAAATAATGATCTGTTTTGGTCGGGTAAGTCAAGAGATGTTAAAGTCGTGTTGCATTAGAATTAGCTGTGGCAGTGGATTTGCTTCTAATATAAGCAGAGCTTTTAGACTGGAGGCATTTATGAGGTCAATGAAAGATAAAGTAATATTAATCACAGGTGGATCAAAGGGCCTGGGATTTGTTATTGCTAAACAACTAATCAAAGAGCAATGCAAGCTTGCTCTCTGTGCTCGAAGCCTTAAAGAACTCCAGATAGCACAGAAAGAACTTGAGAAGCTTGGCGGCAAGGCGTTTATACATGTGTGTGATGTTGCCGACAAAGATCAGGTAGATATCCTTGTCCATGACATCATCCAACATTTCGGCAGGGCCAGATCATAAATATAACTTCAATTGGCGGAAAAGTGAGCATTCCTCATATGGTGCCTTATGTTTCTGCCAAATATGCGGCCGTCGGTTTCTCTCAAGGTTGTACGGTGGAGCTAAGAAAAGATAACATTTTTGTTTCAACTATAGTGCCGGGTCCATGATGGCAAATTTTCCCTTAATTACAATTAGTGCCGATAAGGCCGCCAGGCTTACTATCAGGGCCATGAAAAAAAGAAGTTCATTGAAAGTACTTGGTATGCCGGCAAGGATATTACTGGCCATGGATCACTTATTCCCGAAAACGATGCTTCGACTCTTTGGAGTAGTTTCAAGCTTTGTGCCTTCCAAAAAAGAAGTTACCAGCTTTGTTCCTGGCAAGGAATTTAAAGACAGTGAGTTCTTTGGATTTGAGAAGATTGGAAAACATGTGCAGTCAAAGCATCAGCCACAAATGCATTAAAGTTTACAATTTTTTGTAATCTTAAATTCTTCTACTTCATCGATGCGAGGGAGATGCAGGCCCTTGTCATGAGCATATTTAAGAAAGATATCGAGACCATAGGCAGATGTTTCTTGTGTATCGTGCTGGAGAATGACCCCTCCTCCAGTAGGATTTTTAAGGGTTACCGGAACTTTCACGTAAGTACTGCCCTCTTTTTTGAAATCGATATAGGTTCCGCCTTCATTATAGGCGATGAGGTTTTGGGCCACTTCTTTTGCAGTCATTCCTGGTACCCAGTCACTTGAATCCACATCCCAGAAGGCCATGTGTATACAGTTATCACCCATCAACTCACTGGAAACTTCTTTCAGGGCATTGATGTGGTGATAGTCGGATCTTGTTCCGTAATCCCCGTAGGGAAAGCGATAGTATGGTTTATTAAACTCAAGTCCTGCCCTTTTATAAAGATCAGCGAGTTCACGAAAACACTGGGCAGTTTGTGACTTGAATTGCTCTTTGGTCAATGAACCTGCCCGATCATGATTGGGGCTATGACAGCCAATGAGATGACCTTCATCCAACATGCGCTTAATGAGGAAATCATTGTCCTGATTGATATGATCTGTAAGAACAAAAAAGATGGCCTTTACGTTGTGCTTTTTGAGTGTATCAAGAATGATCGCAGTCCTGATGAGATGAGGACCATCATCGAAAGTCAGAGTGAAGGTTCCAGACTTATAGAGCGACAACGCACGATAAGGAGACAGTCCACGATCATTTAAGTCATAAGTCCTGTCTTCAGGGTATTGCTCATCTTGGAAGACTGAGGCAAATGAGCTTAAGGAAAATAATAATGACATGAGGATGATTTTCATGCGCAATATATACTCTTTTAATGGATTTCAAGTTAAGTTTCAGGGCGTTATTAGTGTTGAAGTGGAGACTGTAATGACTCTAATTGTTCATTAGCCAGTCTCACCCAACACTTCTAAGCTTTACTCATTCCCTGAAAATAAACAAGTTAGGATAAGGTCAAGTTCAAATGAATTACTTTATTATTCCCGGCAATCCTCCAGCGGTACATTTTTATGAACTGTGGGGAAAAGAAATAATGGTCAGGGTTTCAGGATCGAAAGTAAGGGTGTCCCATTATCCCCTGCTTGAAAAAAATTCAAATTCTGAAATGGCAATGAATGAAGTTTTGGCAGCTCATCGAGAACAATTGAGAGATTTTTACAATGAAACTAAGTCTCCTATTACAATAATTGGCCACTCCCTTGGTGGGTACATTGGTCTAAAAATTTTTAATGAAGAAAAAGTGATTCTACTCCACCCTTTTTTGAAAAGGCCTGAAAAAGGTGGGCAATTTATCTTAAAAGCAGTGGCATCTTTATACCACAGGGAGATCTTTCAGGCCGCCATCATTAAGAATCGAAGATTCCTGGAATATCTATCAAAGGACCTTCCCCATGTTACAGATAACGAAATAGAAAAGTCATTTCATCTGGCCAAGCATGAATCTATTCTCATGGCCGCTGATATAACCCCGATACATATTCATCCTGAAAAGCGGGATAAGGTTTCGGTCTTCTACAACCGCAAGGATACCTGGTGTACTGCCGGAGTTATTGCTGAACTTCGAAAACAAGTTAAATTATTTGAATGTACTGAGCCTCATGGATTTATTACCTCTGAAAATCACCGTCAGAGCCTTTTTAGCAAAATCTTAAGGCAATTTGACACATAGTTTAACATTTATTTGATTCACTTTATTTTTTCTTTAAGCCACAATCTGCCCCTATGATTAAACTACTCCTATTGCTCCTGAGTCTTAATGCCTTTGCTTTAGAGGAAAACGCAGATGTTTTCTTCGGTCTCCGCAATGCTAACTGGGAGGACTGGAAACAGTGGCACTCCCAACTCCTGGCCCGGAAAAACCAAATCTTAAGTGACGGCAAGTTTAATCCTGAAATTTACGATACTCCTAAAATGCAATGGAGCTCCAAGGCCTATCGCCAGTATATGCTCTTCATGTACGATCAGGAGTTTTATGCCAATGGAAAATACAAAACAGATGAATACATCAAGAAACTGCAGCAGAGGTATGGAAAAATCCATTCTGTGATCCTGTGGCACGCCTATCCCCAGGTAGGATTTGATAACCGCACTCAATTCGACTTCTATGAAAATATGCCTGGCGGACTTGACCAACTCAAAATTGAAGTTGCGAAGTTTCACCAGCAAGGGATTAAAGTATTTTTAAATTACAATCCATGGGATGTGAGAGGTGATCAAGGGAGTAAGCCTGAAGATGAATTAAAGGCATTTAAAAGACTCACACGAATTATCCAGACTCTGGATGCCGATGGAGTTCTTCTCGATACCATGGCCGATGTTCCTCACAAGTTGTTTGAAATGAATCCTGGAATTGTTTTCTCCTCGGAAATGCGCCTGAGAGATGAGGATTTTTCCCTTACCAATCAGACCTGGGCCCAATGGCAGGAACTGGGACAGGATCAATCCTCTATTCAAAAGCTGCACTTTCTGGACAGGAGACATATGTCTTTGACTATCAGGAGATGGGATACAGATCGCAAGCAGGATCTCATTTACAGTTTTTTTAATGGCACAGGAATAGTGGTCTGGGATAGCGTCTTTGGTACATGGAATCCTTATTCTTATGAGGATAGAAAACTGATGGCACAGACAGGATTCCTGCTGGATTCATATGCAGATGTTTTTATCAATGGAAACTTCTCACCATTAATACCTTCCGGCCATGAAAGTCTGGATGTTAATTTTTGGAAGAATGAAAAAGTTCAAATATTTATTTTGAGAAACCGTTCTGCTACTCCCCTCATCTATTCGAATGAACTCGATGGAAAATTCCATTCCTTTTACGGAGAATATCAAAACAATCAACTCACTGTCCCTGCTAATGGCATGGCCATGATCGTGGCGGATGAAAGAGAAGATTTTTCTCAAATCAAAGATGAATTTCAAAATATACATGTTTCAGAAGACACTCCTGTTTACTCAGAGCAGACTCCTATTCCCCGGATCCATTACCGGAGGGAGGAAGGGAAAAAAACCGCCGATGAGAATTTCGCCCTTATCCCTGCGGGAAATTTTAAAATGCATATCTCCCATAAAAAAAGAGAATCTGGCTGTCACCCATTTGGCAGTGACAGATATTCCCAATGGGGCTGGTACTTTGAAAACGAGATTTCTCATAATTTTGATCTTGTAATACCCGAATACTTCATGAAAAAAACGTCGGTTACAAATCAGGAGTATGTGGATTTTTTAGTGCAAAGTGGATATTGGCCACAAAATGATAAAAACTTCCTGGCCCACCTCCCTCGAAGAAATCAACAGATTGTTTTACCCCCGGAGCTTGCAAATTTTCCTGTGACTTATATTTCATTGAATGATGCCTGGGCCTATGCCGATTTTAATGGGGAACGTCTTCCGCGTGAAGACGAATGGCAATGGGCCGCTCAAAGTGCTGATAAAAACAACCTGTGGCCTTGGGGCAATCAGGAGCCGGGAATAGATGTAACAAATTTATCCATGGTACTCACGCCGGTAGACAGTCACCCTCAAGGTGCCACTGAGCAAGGTCTGCTAAATATGAGCGGAAATATCTGGGAGTGGACTGATGGCGAGTATAGCGACGACCATACCCGCTTTACCTTTCTGCGAGGTGGAGTCTATTTGCCTTCAGGAGACAGCGTCTGGTACATCCCTCGAGGGCCCAGGCCTAATAGCTTCCATGCGAAGTATTTACTGATGGATGAATCGCTAGATAGAAGTGAGACAATTGGGTTTAGAACTATATTTAAGGCCCATTAAAGTCATTGAACCCCCTGAATTTTGAGCCGGCAGTACCATGCTCAAGTTAATGACCGACTAAACCGATAGGCCATTGATAATTCAAATAGCGGGGATTTATGAAAGCATATGCCATTCTAGCTCTAGGTCTCATTAGCACTACCAGTTATGCTGGACTCGTACTTGAGAAAGAGATTCAGGCAGAGTATTGCGATCCAAGAAATCTGCCTGCTTTTGATGATATCGAGGAGTTGGGTACGTTCATGAAAGAAGGTATAGATAAAGACCTTCCTCAATTTAAGCAGGAATTTTGTAAAGGTAATCCAAGAAATATTGCTGACCGAATTTTAGGAAATTCTTCAGATCTCAAATCCGGTAAATCCGTTACTCGAATGGGAGAAACTCTTGCTTTTGTAAATCCGCCTGGTCCGGTAAATGGAGGGATGTGTTGGCTTCATACACGACTTCAGCGTCAATTCACCTATCTTGCGAATTATGAACCAAAAGCTAAGCGACCGACTCATGAAGAGGCAATGGAAATCATTGATCGGATTGTTCAGCGCAAAGGCGTGACAGTAATTCCAGGCTTCAACGACTTATACGATTTTAGTGCGAAATATGAAAAAGAACTTACAAAAGCTATCGATGTCATGGGATGGAAGTGCGTTGCAAATCCCAATGATTGTTTATCCCGTGTAGCTGATTCCTACGTAAACACTCCTGCCGAACTTAAGTCAACAATGGATACTTTTTACAGCAGGACTTTAAACAACCCTGGAGCTATTCATTCAATTAAAACCCGGGTTATAGGAGAAAGTATTAAATACTCATCTCCTTTATCAGCACACTCACTCAATATTTTAGCGATGGAGCCAATTCGTGGTAAGAGCAATATCATCGGTGCTCCCGGACCAATTGAAGGTTACAAGATGAGAATAATCGATCCAAACCTCCAACATAAAGTAGAAACTGTTACTTATAAGCACAATGATACGACACTCAAAGCAGGTGGATTGACAATTTTGCCTTATACTCATTATGCCGTTGATGGTGACATTCCCTTGATGACTGGTCAGATTGACGATTACTGTAAAGTGAAAAGTCCATTGGATGGTCGAGTGAAAATCCAAAAATGAGTTTCCGCTTACTATTCATCCTCGCTATTTTTTCTGTGAAGGCACAAGCGGTAGATTGTGTAAATTCTCCCAATGCTGCCGACTGTTCTCAAAAAATTCGTACATCGGTTAATTCAGATACCATTGGTGCTGCTTTCAAGTCAGCCCTTCAATCTATGACTGCTTCTGAACGGCATCAGGTCATGAACAAGTGTTCCACAACCACTACCCGAATAGCAGGCAGTGACGGGCTTTTTAAGCCTACAGCAAACTGGATGGATTGTTTTGCCAGGGAAATGCCGGGAGTTCCTGCGAAGGCTGCCCTGGCTTCGCAAGTTCCAAAAATGCGGCAGCTCCAGGAATCACTACATAATTGTACTGCTAAATACATCAAGGCCTGCACTGTTATACTTCCTACTAGTGGGCAGACCGGGCTTGCACTTGACGATGGTGAGACAAGCAATGTGGGGTGGAGTGAGCAAAGTCTGGCCCTCTATGTTCCAGTGGAAATAGATGAAGTAATCGTTAAGGGAACTAAGCCTCCCCGTCCGCCAAAAGCAGTGGTCAGGAAGGCCGACACTCATATTATGAGTTCTCCTGGAAAAAAACGCAGTAATCAATTCAACATCAATCTTCAAAGTTGCGAAGGTGAACAAACAGTCACTGCCATTTCACTCCTTGAAATGTGCGACACCAATACTAAAGATGGCCAGGGTCCAATTGTGCAGGCCGAGTTTAACCTCATTCACAATGTTCTACTTGCGGCCCAGAAAAATGGACAGAAGGCAGCAGGCCACTATCACCAGGAACTTTACATAAAACTTCTCCGTCTTCATGCTATGGAGAAAATGGTTAAGGCCCGTGCTCTCATGGTCGGGCATAAGAATGCTGACTGGCAACCACCCCAGGGTTGTGTAGGAGATTATGCTGAGCCTTTGAAACTGGCCTTTCAAAAGACCATAGATAATTCAAAACCTCTCCCTTCCGCATTTGATGCTGAAGAATCAAAATCAATGGTGGAAACTGCCAAAGCAGCTCTCTCTATAAGTAATCGAGCGGCCGAGCTTGCCGATCACCCTAAAGAAACTCTTTGCAAAACTGATTTTAACAGCACTCATTGCCATACGATTGACCACACTGGTGAGCTTACTCTTTTAACCGCGGCCCTTGTTCAATTACACCGAATGCACCCTTTATTGTTCGCCACTATAGATCCAGTCAAACCCCTTTGGGATAACCGGGAACTCTTAAAAAAATTTGCTGAAAGCAATGGGGATGTCAAAGAAGCAGTTAATCAAGCTCGGAGTGACTTAAGCGTTGGTTCCAGGCATGCCATTGAAAGTCTCTGTAAGGGTGATTTGCCTGAGGGGGTCACCGACACTGACTTACTGCTTATGGGAATTCCTGAGGACTTTGCCAAAGAACATCCTGCTCTCCGGGAGAGCTTTCAGAACCTGCACGGTTGTCTCCTTCGAAAAGAAATAGATGTTAAGCGCATCGAGGCCCAGGATCGTATTGCTCCTTTTGTCGCCCTGGGTGCCGTTGCCTTGTGGACGCCACTGGGTGAAGGGGCCTTAGTCGCTTTTACTGTGGGAGAAATCGCAATCAACAGTGCGGCCTACCTCGATTCTCTAAACAAACTTGAAAAATCCAAGTCCAGCTTTGGCGTGATGCGGGCCTGTCTTCAGACAGGAGATGATGTCTGTAAATCGGCAGATCTCAATGCCGCTATCATCCGAATTAATGAAGCTAAGGAGAATAAAAAAGATGCTGAGCTGCAGGCCTTTATCGCCATCGCAGGCGGGGCCTTATCTACTGCTAAAATTGCAACCCCTCTACAGGTCAAGATTCCTGCAATCACATCGAGAGTTGTTACCAGTGTCGCTAAACAAGATTCTGGTCACCAGGAAGTATCAGAATCAGTTTCAATCAACTGGTCAGAAGATCATGGCATTAAGCATTTTAAGATGAAGGTGTCGCCTGAGGAATTGGCCAGAATTAAAATGGTTAAGCTGGACGCAAAAGATACTAAAAAAAATAAATGCATCGGAAAATTATGTAATGTAACTGACAGTGCTACAGGCATTGCGATTCCTGCCCCCTTCAACCAAACACCTTCTCTAAGTGCAGCTTATCTGGCCATCTCTAAAGATATGGGCTTCCCGCGAGTCGCTAATCCTCAGCTAATATCCAAAGACGGATCAATATCATTGATCGTGAAGGCCTACGATAAATCCGGTAAGGAAGAAATAATTGTGGTTCCGATAGAATAACCAAGGATCAGAGATGAGATCACTACATACCTTACATGACAAGGCCTTCTCAGAACCTTTGCAATACTATTTTCAAACCATACGTAAGAGTGGGGCGAAATATCGCTCGGAATTGAAATAATTTTCGATAAAGATGAAGCTGTAGCTTAATGGGAAGGGTGAAAATAAAGTGCTTTGTCTTTATTTAAGTGAAAAGAGCCAAATGTTTTGAGTGATGCAAGATATGAGGCCGACACTATAGATAGAAATTCTTCGTGGCTGATAACATAGTTCTTGTTCCATCTTTCTTCATATTTACCGGTAGTTTTGCTTACCGAGGTTTTTGCAGCACCAATTTGGTTTACATAAATCCAAAGAGGCTCCATGAATTGCTTTGACGTGTTCCACGCATTTTCTTCAAACTTGATATTCATCTCTGAATTGTCTGCGAACACGGTTCTCAAAGAAACAAATTTAACCGGGACAGTATGAATTTCTGGCTCTGTAACTATCCTTTTAACTACGCCATAAGTGAGTTCAGTAAAGCTCTCCTCATTTATGAAAGGCGAAATTTTTCCCACTACTTCCTGTAGATTTCCAGAGTGTGCAGTATTACTCCAGATCCTTTCAGTGATAGTTACTTCCTGGGCCTGGGCAGTAAATGAAAGAAGTAATAATGCAAAAGTCTGGATGATCATGTGGGGCCTTTTAAAATTAATGGCCACTTCTATCGAGACTTCTATACTTGAACAATGAAATTGCAAAATTTACAGCGAAAAAGACTGCCCTTGATCCAAGGTCTGAAATGCCTCCTTGGGCACCCCGTACTTGATCTTCGCCTTGTCTAAATCTTCAATGGGCTCATTAAAGCCTTCATCTGCCATTAAAAAAGTACCGTAGTGAATCCCAATGCTGAGACTTGCACCTAAATCAAGATGGGCCCGGACTGCGGCATCTGGATCTATATGATTTACACCCATCATCTTCTGAGGCTTATAGGCGCCGATAGGAATCAGTGCTAAATCAGGAGGACCTAACCGGTTCCTGGCTTCAGCAAATTGAGAAGTATAACCAGTGTCGCCGGCAAAATAAATTTGGGCCTTCGGGCCCGTGACCATAAAGGCACCCCACAAGCTTTTAAATCTATCTGTGGGAGTCCTGCCTGACCAGTGCTTGGTAGGTGTAAAAGTAATTGTTGAATCCTTCACTCTTACGGCATCCCACCAATCCATTTCAACAACATGTTCAAGACCTGCCTTACGAAGCCATTTCTCATCCCCCAGGGGAACCAGGAAAAGGGGCTTAAACTTCTTATTTAATTTCACGAGAGTATCAAGCTCTAAATGGTCATAGTGATTGTGTGAAATCAAGACCACATCAATTTTCGGAAGGTTATCAAATTCAATCCCCGGGGGCCTTATCCTGGCAGGTCCTGCAAAGCTAACTGGACTTACTCTGTGTTTAAAAACGGGATCGGTAATTATATTCAGTCCTTGAAGTCTGATGAGAAAAGTTGAGTGATTGATAAATGTCACTATTCCTTTTGTCTCAGTCGAGAGTTCGGGCGTGCTATATGGTTTATTGATGACCTTCGCTGGCCACTTGGGACGAACTCTTGTTGCCTCCCAGATCAAGAAATCAGCAAAGGTCTTTTCAACATAAGGATCTATGTTGAAGAACCGCTTGCCATCATAGTGATCTGAAACGGGATAGGATCTCGCATGAGCCAGGGTGGTAAGTAGTATCAAAACGGATAAAAATTTTGTGATCATGGCCGGGAGATTAAGCGAAATCACTAGTAATGGAAATCAAAAAAACGCCGGCTCACACCATGCAGCAAAGTTTATCTTGGAGAAAATTGAATGGCCTTCGAATGAGGTGAATATTCAACAAACCATGGCCTGAAAGCAAATTGCTGAATTAAAGACTCGAGTCCAGGATCGACTGAAATAAGGTGCCGCTTTGAATTGAATACCGAATAGGCAGCTTGAGAACAAGAGAGAACATGAGAAAAGGCCTGCGTCCCTTCCATGGCCGGTCCGCTGGCATCCAGGTTAAAATTACTGTTGATAGGCAGCTTCGTGAAAGAATTTATGTCGAAACTACTTACTTTCCCCTCCATGCTAAATTGCAGCCAGTTATCTGATTGCTTTGTTTGTATGTTCGCCAAATCGGAGTCAATTTTCCAAACTTCCCGACTACCAAGTACTCCCATCTCCGAAGAACTATAAGCTTTGAGGTGGAACAAGACCAGATCGGTTTCTTCTGACTGACGAGATGGTCTCACTGCTTTGAGAATGGAACTTATTGAACTTATCGTCTTCATTTTTTTCTTAGTAGCAACCACCACCAAATAAATTTCCTGGAAGGACCCCATATCGGAATCTCGATAATTAAAGAAAGAAAGCGCTCCAATGGCATGGGTTTTTCCTAGAATGTTCAATTGTAAGGGATAGAGCTTATTCTCTTTTAAGATTTCCTCTATCGAATGATTGTCCATTCGCCCAAAAACAATCAGTGATTGAAAATCACGGGCCATGCTCGGAACCATGATGACCTGATTGTTTGACAAGATACGAGGGCTTTGAGTTGGAAGCCATTCTTGGAGATTACATTCTGCCGCAGACTTTGAAGGCAATGCTTCGGCCTGTGAGATCAGGCAAATTGATAAGAGAAAACTTAGAAAAAAAAACTTACTCATACCCTATTATAGAAAAGGTAAATTAGATTGGACAGGTTTTTGGTGCGACATAATGTAGCCCTGTCATTTCTGCATTCTGCATAGCACTGTATAGTTTCTGGACGATTGTGTCCTATCCTAACTTCTGAGCGATTATGTCCTATCAATAATAGTTGTGTACCCTAATTCTAAACACTTAGATTAGGACTATTAACGATGGGAAAGATTGAAATGAGCCAGAAAGAACTT
>DATLXC010000011.1:0-3066 GCA_035575985.1 Bacteriovoracaceae bacterium
CATACCTGCAAATAAACTTACAACCGAAGAGAGAAATCAAGTGATAGCAATCGCCACATCAGTAGAATTTATGGACAAGACCCCTTGGCAAATTGTCCCGACCTTGGCAGATCGTAAAACCTATATTGCAAGCGAAGCAACTTTTTATCGTATTCTTAAAGAAGAAAAGATGTTCGCTCATAGAGGAAGATCGAAACCTAAAACAAGCACACCGCCGGCACCTTTGATTGCCTTTGGACCGAATCAAATTTGGTCTTGGGACATCACGTACTGCAAGAGTTCGATCAAAGGAAAGTTTTTCTACCTCTACATGATCATGGATGTCTACAGCAGAAAAATTGTTGGTTGGGCTGTTCATGACAGGGAAGACATGGAACTCTCTGCTTCGCTTATAAGTGAAGCATGCTTTAATGAAAGGATCCAGGAGCATCAGCTAACATTGCATGCGGATAACGGTGGGCCAATGAAAGGTGCGACGATGTTGGCAAAATTGCTTGATCTCAAAGTGGCTTCATCATTCAGTCGTCCTGGAGTAAGTGATGACAACCCATTTTCAGAGTCCCTTTTTAAGACATTAAAGTATTGCCCCGACTATCCATCTAAGCCTTTTTCAAGCTTGGAGGCAGCAGACAGCTGGGTTAAGAAATTTGTTCATTGGTATAATAATGTTCATCTTCATTGTGGTATTAAGTTTGTTACACCCAATGATAGGCACATGGGAAAAGATGAAAAGATCATGACTGAGAGGCATGAACTTTATGTGAAGATTAGAAAACAAATGCCTCATCGGTTCAATGGAAAGATAAAAAATTGGAATATGATAACAGAAGTAAAATTAAATCCATTGCGAGGGAAAGAAAAAGAAGGTAGAAAAGAAGCAGCTTAGTTTCATACTGAGTGGTCAACTATCCTGAAATTTTCCGAAAGAGAGACTATATGCAAATATAGAATCAAACTCTAGTTTTAACAGTCAGGAATATACCTTGGCTGGAACAATTGAAGCTAAAAAAGCAACTTGTGACTTTAATCCAGATAACTTTTAGGAGTTAAATGTATGAAACTAAACTTAGTTTTTTTGGCAATTTTTTGTTGTTTAAATGTCAAGGCTGCGCCAACTTGCTCCATGAAGGGTACAACAGAGTATCAACTTTTGAAGACACAAATTATTGTGACTAAAGCTTACGGAGCTTTTTTCATCGATTTAGATTCGAGGATATCTTTGAAAAGATGATCTGCCTGCTTACCGGGTCCGGCAAAGATTTTTCCGTTCCAACTTTCAAGCAGGTTGAGGCTTATGGACGAAAGATCTTTAGTGAACACACACCTTTCGATTTCTCCTTTTCCTTTGAGAGTCGCGTAGTCAACGCCACCGCCGAGGTCCTGGCACATGGTGACACCGGGGCGGAATCGATTCGAATGCGTAAAGGTAGTCGTTTTAATTTTCTTGGTGAAGTCACAAGAGAGATCAAGGCAATTATTGGAAATGAAAAAGCTTGGACTTCGTTCATGAAAGCAAATTTCCGCCGTCTCCTTCTGATTAAGCGTTTTAGTGACGATCTCTACTTCTTCGCACTTATAATCCGCCCCTGAGGCCAGGAGAGGACATAAGAGGCAAAGAACAAATACCTTATTTAGGATCGAAATGGATGTAGGACGCGCCATAAACACTCTCCGTTAATTGAGATTCAGTTAGCGAAAAGTAACCCTTGCCCAGGGATCTAGCGGCATCGAGACCGCTCGGTTCCCAACTACTTCCCCAGGAATTTTTTAATACGAAAACGCATTCTTTCGTGGTCTTGTCCCACATGCGTCCTGCAACCGTGACTGCGTGCCTATCACCCGTAGAAGAAATGATACCTTTGGTAAATAAACTGACTGCCACAGGCTTATTCTCATTAAGCCCATTGTTTATCGTATTCAGAAGCATGACTCGATTCGTATTGGAAAGCGAATCGTTTCTTAGAGGATCAAAATTTACGATGGTCTTCGTCGCATCCAAAGGTTTGTGCAGCCTTTCTAAGGGACAGGCCCGATCTGAGAGGATCTTCAAGTAATTATCCAGGGCCTTCTCTTTGTTTTTATAGGCACTGCTGTTTGTACTGTAGAAGACCTCTTCCATCACGTCAGCGCTTAAGGTCGGGAAAGCGTTTTTAAGTTTTGCATACATCTCATCCTTATCAAATTTTTTGGTGATGATGCCATTCCTATCATAGATTTTTTGATTATTTTTAATCTCATTAAAATGCTCAAGAAAGAGGTTCTTGTAATCGTCCGTACCCTCTTTGGTAAAAGGATGTCGCCATTTCATCCAGCCTTTGCAGTCCAAATTTACTCTACTTTCTCCAGCCTTAGCCTTTTCATAATAGGCCGCTACCTCTTCATATTCCTGGGACATGTTAAGATTATTGACTTCCGGACAGACTCCGGCTGAAATGGCCACCTTCAAAGTATCGGGTACATTACCCCCATGAAATCCTTCCGACCTCGAGGCCAGATGGAAAGCCGAGTATTCCTTTGGCCTGGTCTCGTAATTGATAAGTTCGGTCACGGCATGAGCATAGCAGTCGGCCCCGAATTGATTCTTGGCGGGCCCACCCATGTTCCTCCATACCTCAACATTGGTTGTGCAGGCCTGTGCCGTCATGATCTTATTCGGCAGAGGAGGGAAAGCAAACTGAGGATGGCCAGCGCCACTCCCTAAGTCTTTTTTGACTATGACTTCATCGGCCCAGGCGACGATAGTAGTTAATGCTATGAGCATCGTTAGAAATTTGTTTCTCATGTACATATCCTAAATCAAGTAAACACACATAGCGATACTTATCGGTATGTGATGGATTTTACTGAGAGATATTGGATAGAACTGACAACTAAGTAAGGCTCTACAACCCCTTGGAACTCTAATGATCTGAGGAATGGTTATGGCTGCGTATTCCGATCCAACTGACCACCGATTCCGACAGTAACTGACCGGCCATTCCGGCAGTAACTGACCACTAATTCCGGTACCAACTGACCGGCCCTAAATGATCATCATTTCTTGTTCTCTTTTTCGTCTTTTTTCTC
>DATLXC010000012.1:0-3259 GCA_035575985.1 Bacteriovoracaceae bacterium
TACCACTTCTGGTTGCAAAAGATCTGGTCCGATAGGGGCAACCCTTTTGACGAGTGTTTCAAATTTACCAGAAAAGTCTGCCAGGCTTGAGTCGAAGTATTTTCTTGCGGTCTCCTCACCTACATCGTCCGCAAAATCGAGGGAAAGTTCGAGGGAAGATTTATGCAGCAAAAACAGATTCAAAACCTCAAGATATATCTCGTGAAGATTGCCGTTTAAGAGATCCATTCCCTGGGTCAGTGCATAAGGGGTATTGGCATTGAGAAAAAGATCAAGGCCCTCGACCTGCGCGAGGTCGAGTTTCTTATTTTTAAGGGCCCGATAAGTGAACTCTCCAGCGGAGGCATGTCTGCAGCCTCCGTGGGCCACAAAAAGGCTTAAAACACGTTCTACGTTAAGGGTATTACCATGAATGGATAGCTCCAGGATATTCTCACCATTGAAGCTATGTGGGGCCTTAAAATAAGTCAGACAAATATCATCCACTACTTCCTGATTATGGACAAGTTTTGTGTAATAAACTTTTCGTGGTTCTATAGGACCAGAAATGGATGAAAAGAACTTTTCATAGAGGGAAACCTGGGGAAAACCGGAGATCCGGAGAACCGCTAAAGCTGCATTAGCGTGGGTGCACGTACTGCAGGCGATAATGGGTTCATCCGAATAGAGAAACTTCATACGACAACAGGTTTGTCGCTCGTTTTAGAGTTAAACACCAGCATCTGTTGAAGGATACCGAAGAGTGTAGAGACGAATATATAAAGACTCAGTCCAGAAGGTAAATCCTTCATGATGAAACCAAAAATAAGAGGCATGAACATCATGACTTTTTTCTGAACCGGATCTGAAATGGTATTCGGAGTGAGTTTCTGCTGAAGGAACATGGCCCCGGTCATGAGTACGGGAAGAACGTAGTAAGGGTCCTTGTTACTTAGATCGTGGATCCATAACATGAACGGAGCGTCCACTAATTCCACCGCCGAATACAGCACTTTATAGAACGCAAAGAACACTGGCATCTGAAGAAGAAGTGGTAAACATCCTCCGATAGGATTGGCTCCGGACTTCCTAAAAAGTTCCATGCTTTCTTTTTGAAGCCGGGCAGGATCGTCTTTAAATTTCTCTCTTATTTTTGTGAGTTCTGGTTGAACCAGTTGAAGTTTTTTCATGCTCACGACCGACTTATACTGAAGAGGGAAAGTGATCAGCCTGATGAGGAGAGTGAGAAGAATAATAGAGACACCATAGTTCGGAATGAAAGTATAAAAGAACTGCAATCCTTTCAAAATCCATACGGCGAAAAAACCCCAGATTCCGAAGTTGACTGAACTCTTAAGGTTGTTCTCCAGGCCAGACAGATAATTGTATTCCTTCTTCACAAAAACCAGGTGGTAAGAAAGAGTTTTTTCTGCTTTGGCAGAGTACATGGTGAAAATATTATCAGCTCTGTTTTTATATATCAGCGTCTGCGGCTTATCGAAGTACAATGCGAACAAGTGATAATTAAAATCTACTCCGGCCCACTTGATGGCCCTGTCTCCATCGTCCTCGTCACCGACGTCAAAGGTATTGAGCTCATCAGTGTGAACGGCAAAGACTCTCACCTGTCCATTCTCAAGCTTTCTCGTCTCGCTCTTGTAAATAAAGCGGTACTTAAATAACCTCGAAGAATTCAGAGTGAAACCAACCCTGCCCTTCTCATCTATGGCCGTAGTAAGAGTCAGATCGTTAGTGGAGTTGTGAAATTTATTATCCGCGGATTTTGCAAACATCAGGGCTTCAAAACCATTTCCGAAATCAAACTCAACTCGCATCGGTTGATTAGAAGAGACTATGTCTTCAAACTTCAAACCCGCCTGGGAGTTTTTCATATCCTTAACCATCAGAGTGCTGTCGAAAGAAATAGATACGTCATTGGTGGCTATCGTAAAGACTTCGTTGGCGGCAGGGGCCGGTTCTATAGGACCAGAAGTTGCGGTCTTTGCCCCAATTTGAGAATTATCAGTAGAAGTGGCCGGTTTGGAGGTGGTTACGGCCGGTTCTATGGGGGCAGTATTCTGCTTTGGAGGCGAAAAATAGTACTGCCAACCAAATAAAATGAGACCTGAGAGGACTGCCGCCAATAAAGCATTTTTTTGCTCAGAACCCATTTAAAACTCCAATAAAAGCATAAGTTTAAGGTGAAGGTGAAGGGTCACCCCCCCCCGGATGATACGGATGACATTTGCAAATTCGCCGACAGGAATACCACAAAGCATATGGTAAGGAAAACTTCTTGAAGCATTCCCTGCTATATTGGGAGCAACTTGGATAGAAGCGACAATTCTGCCCCGATAGGGGCGAGATGAAATATTGATAACCACGGATGAGCCAATCAACAATATGTTTCATTTTGATTTACTGATTTGAAAAGCCAATCTGGAAAAGGCTTCAAGTAACTGAGTTTCAGAGTCTGGCTTTTTTATAATAACCATCAACATATCAAGTTTTACTTTCCGTAATTCCAGATGCTGCCGGTAAGCCTCTTTAAGAATGCGCTTCAGACGATTACGATCGTGTGCTTTACCAATTTTTCGGGAAATGCTGAAACCAATCCTAGAATGGTCACTTTGAAGTCTGCTTGGCTTATTAAAGCAAACGAGGGGGTGAACAAAGTTTCTGGAACTCTGTTCACGAAGATATTCGAAATCTTTTTTTTTTGTAAGTTTGAGAGATTTTGGAAAGCCGAAGAGGGCCATTGAATTCATCTCTAAAAATTACTTCGTTCCTGTAGAAACAGTTAGTTGCTTTCTACCCTTGGCGCGTCTGCGAGCGATAACTTTTTTACCACCAACGGTCTCCATACGAGCCAAAAACCCGTGATCACGAAGTCTTTTAAGTTTTTTAGGCTGCCACGTTCTTTTTTGCATACTCATAGTCAAAGTCCTTGAGAAAATATCCTGCTAAATTTTCGGAAGCTCCTTACTTACAGTAAAATTGAATTAGGGTCAATAATATTTATAAATCAAAGCGTCACTTTAACGTTGTCAGCCTAGAAAGCAGTAAGTTCTTGTAAGAGGAGCTGCCTTGATTAAGATAGGGAGAAATGTTAATTCTCTTAGACTTTTTTAATACCTCTCAATCAAATTTGTATAATAATGACCAATAAGTTTCCCTTTAATCACTTTTTAAAACTCGATGGCATTCTAGAGAGCTCCGCAGCAAAAACAGTTGAAACCGTTCAACCACCTATGATGGTGGCTAAAATAAAAAATAAAAA
>DATLXC010000013.1:0-66731 GCA_035575985.1 Bacteriovoracaceae bacterium
GAAGTTGGAAATGCGCAGAATCGGGACGGACATATTTTATTCATGTACCCGATGATGCAAGTATTGGAGCGTTTTATATTTTACTAAGGGCCTGACTTTAAACGTGGCCAACGCCTTCCATAAAACTAAAGTGGAGAAAAGAAAGCAATTAGTAAACTGCCCGACACCAATAAGGTAGGGCAGTTCTTACCACTCTGAATGCTGGGCCTGCTGACGTCCTTTGAGTTCGATGTAATCAATACCGTCATTTTTGGATCCTTCAGGTTTAGGTGCCGGTGCCCATGGAATAGGAGCTGTTTTACCCGCAATTTTTTCCTGGGCCAAAACTGGAACAGGAACTTTTTCGGTTGTTACCGTAAAGCGGTATTTAGTTTGCGTAGGTGTGGTCTGGCCATAAGGGCTGGTGGCAAATACCCTCCACCAGTAAGTGGCATTTTTGTTATTGAAATTCTGGTCAAGCTTGCCTTTGCTTAC
This sequence comes from Bacteriovoracaceae bacterium, assembly GCA_035575985.1. Lineage (GTDB taxonomy): Bacteria > Bdellovibrionota > Bacteriovoracia > Bacteriovoracales > Bacteriovoracaceae > Peredibacter. Next base: position 475 of record DATLXC010000013.1, read on the forward strand.
TTTCAGGCTTTTTATCGGTGTCGCGTCCGGATCATCATAAAGCTCAAAGGTATAGCTAAACTTCGAATCAGGTTCTCGCCATTTAAAGTTAACCTTGCCCGCCTTGAATTCATAGTTCCTGTCATGCTCCGGTGAGATCATGAGTGGCCCCTTGATCAGGGTGACGGAATCTTTTATTTCGATTTCAGAATACTCTGAATAAGGGCTTATTAACTCTCCAGCTTTGTATCTTACGCGCCAGAAGTATTTGCCAGGTTTTGTGATCTTAAAATTGAACTCGGGAGAGTCAACTTTATTAGTAGAGACGACTGTTTCTTTAGTTCCCTCTGCAAGCTCCAGCTCATATTCTGTGCTATCTGTGCCATTCCACTTAAGGGGAACTGCCACGTCCTTACTTGAAAACGACATGTATTTTCCTGGAATCTCCAGGGCAGGCAGGGCCTTAGAGCTCACGGCAAAAGGCATCAGGGCCTCGCCGATGGCCTTGCCTTTTATCTTTCCTATGACAGTCATCTGGTATTGACCGTCAGGCAGAAATTTTATGTCGTAACTGGGGTTCTCGGATGTTTCATCTTTCACAATCACACCAGCATCATTTTTAACAACGATCTGGTATTCATCACTTAAGTTTTGGTCAATAACCTGGGCCTTAAAAGATTCAGTGTTATTGAAGTCCAGGGTTTTGGACTTGAGTTTTATGCCAAGAGGAGCAAACTTGGTTTCTGAAGGGGTAGCAGTGATTATTTCCTTAAGTGCAGGCTGGACCACCATTTCCTTGGCAGCAGCATTAAGTGGGATAATTTTTTGTTGGGTATTATTCTGAACAAGCCTGAATTGAGTGTCTTTCTTGGGTGTGAATTTTTCACCGAAACTCCTGACATCAGGCCCTTTCTCCTTACCCATGTTGATATCAATGGTTCCTGAATAAAGCTCAATAAGGTTATTGGATAGAATAACAAGGCTGTTTGGATGAAGCTTTATTTCCATTCCTCCTGGGAATTTAATATTGGCCTCGGATTCGGGACCGGTAAATACCCGATCATTTTTGTAGCAATCGACTGCGCCGGTAATATTGTTCCAGTGGACATCACTTGAGCGCTTAACCCGGGTATCGTTTTTAGAAAATGTAATACTTGCGATAGGGTCCCGATCTTCCAATGAAAGAGTGCTTCTATTAGCGAGATAATAAGAGCCTAAGAGACTGGCGATAATGCCCACAAAACTTAAAAAAACGAGTGTCCGAGAAGTCCCGTCAAGCTTTGAAATTCCTTTCATAAAGCAATTCCGGGAAATGCCGAAGAGCTTGTTGTGAAAAATTTATCAGTAAAAGTCAAAGTTCTATCCGTCATCATCGCTCTTGCAGTCATTAGCTTGAGTGTATTCGCATGGCTTACTTTTCAGTCTTACAAAAAAGACAAGCTCGCCTTCGTTTACGATTATCTCTCGAGTGAAACACAATCACAATCACAACTTTTGACAGCTTCGGTTTCTAACTTCGATTTATTCCTGGGATCAATGATCTCCGGTCTCGATTTTTCTTCCCGGACATTGCCAGAGACACTTCAGAAGTTTCTTGAGCAGCAAAAAAACGTATCTGCACTTTATCTGCACATTCCTGAAAAAGGGGACCTTGAAGAAGTAATCCTTTTTGATTCTGGTAAAAACGTCATTGGTTGGAAAGAATTAAAAGACGCTCCAGTCGGCCTTTCCTTAGTAGACGGCGCCGAAGGACATTTCCATCTTAAGAAGGCCCTTTCTCGCCCAGGTGCTTTTGCCTCATTAGTATTCAGGCAGGTTGAGCTGGCCGATTTAATTCATTCTGATCCAGGAAAGCATAATCTTGTTCTCAATCTTAAGAGCATGGGTAAATTGCCACAGACTGCAGTTTCAGCTCAGGACCTCATGCTGGTGAACAAAAAAGTAAATGAAGCTCCGACTCCATTTGGTTTATTTGAGTCAGATGTGGCCGGCGAAAAATACCTGGTTTCTTTCTCCAAGCTAAAATTCCAGGACCTGGTTCTGGTGAGCATGATTCAGGAAAAGAAAGTCATGTTGATCCAGGACGTCTTCCTGAATCAGGTACTTTTGTTCCTCGTCCTTATCACATCTATTTCACTTCTCATCGGAACACTTGGTGCCCGATGGCTGACTTATCATCTTGATGTACTCACCAATGCGTCCCAGGAAATGGAGCAAGGAAACTTTGATGTCCATGTGAAGGTTGAAAGTACAGATGAGCTTGGCATCCTTGGTAATGCATTCAATTCAATGGGCGCAAGGATCAAGGGTCTCCTGGAAGATCTCAAGCGGTATAACCTCGAGCTCGAGGCCCGTGTGCAGGAACGGACAAAAGAACTGCAGAGTCTTTCTGACATTCAGAAAGGTATGTTGAATTCTCTTGGACAGGGTTTTGTCATTATTGACAAGGATCACAAGATCCAGCCGATTTATTCAAAAATTGCTGAAGATATGTTTGAAGTTGTACCGAGTGATTCTACACCTGGCGCCGTTATAGGAATCCAGGAAGCAGAAGTGGATAGTTTCAAGGAACTCTATGGCATGACATTCAACCAACTGGTGGAGTTTGAAGACCTTGCCAAGCTAAATCCTGAAATGAGAAGTAACTCAAAGAACCAGAAGATCAGTCTAAAATATGCTCCTATAAGTAACGGTGAGAGCGGTGGTCTGGATTACGTGCTTGTTATTGGTACAGATAAGACGGCCGAGCTGGAGACAATGGAGAAGTTCAAGAAAGAGTGGAACTTCTCACAGATGATTACAAAGATTGCGTCCAACAGGTTCTCAGTTAATAAAGTCATTAGTGAGTCCCTGGACATGCTCAGGATTTGTCTTGAAATCGTGGAGCAGGACAAGAAGTTTGCCCTTGGTGAAGTCCAGCGTTTGATTCACACAATTAAGGGTAGTTTTTCATACTTCAATATCGCCGAGCTCACTCATATGGCGCATGAATTTGAATCTTATTTGACTGAGTATTATAATACTGAGAATTGCCCGGATGATGTTAAGCTTTTGGTGCTTGAAAAAACCATGTCCATCCAGGTGGCAATTGAATGTTATATTGACCATTACGACAGCATTGTTCAATACAAGGATTCTAATTCTCACAAATCGATTCCTGTGGCCGAACTTAACCAGTTCTTACAGATGCTCAGGAGTAAAAATCCGGTTCTTGGACAAGAATTCAAGGAAACATTCTTCAAGTCAAAAATTCAGCCATACTTCCAGATGTACCCCGGAATTGTGAAAGACTTAAGTCTTAAGCTGAATAAAGAAGCAAGATTTGTCCTTGAAGGTGGCGAAGTTGAAATTCCAGATGGCCAATGGGATCAATTGTTTGTCCAGTTTATCCACGTTGTGCGTAATTCCATGGCCCATGGCATGGAGACCACTGAAGAGCGTGAAGGACAGGGCAAGTCACGTCAGGGTACAATTACCTTTAAGTTTGAAACTGTGCTGGAACAGTTAAAGATCACCTTAACAGACGATGGAAAGGGTATCGATTGGGAGAAAATGGCCCAAAAAGACCCAACGATAACTTGTGAAGAAGATGCCATTGCCAGAATCCTGACTGGAGGACTTTCTTCTCAAGATGAAGTTTCTGAGGTTTCAGGACGTGGAGTTGGTGTATCATCAGTATATGCAACTGTTGAAAAGTGGGGCGGACATCTCACAATTGAGAATTCGTTTAAAAAAGGGATGACTATTGTCATCACTGTTCCATTATCAAGAGCACGGGATAATGTATGGCTGTATTCAGCGTGAAAATATGAAAATTGTTTTACTGGTAGGGGAAATCGGTGCCCATGCTAATGAGCTGATAGAATTTCTTAAACAGAACAATTATCACTGCATCAGAACATCAATTGTTGATGAGATAGACCAACTTGGCCAACAACAGGGAAATGTGGCCCCCCTGGTTTTCACGGACGCAACTTATGCATTCCGTTTTCTTTCTGAAAATGCCAACGCATGGCCATTGCTTACGCGATTAAATGCTGTTTACCTGCCCAAGAAAGCAATCATTAATCCTGAAGTCCAAAAAAAATTAGACCAGAAAAACTTAAAATTATTCGATCCTTCTTGTAAGGAAAAGCTTCTCGTTTGCCTGGATGGCATTTTGTCAACAAGTGCTGGTCCCGTTGAAGAAATGGAATTAGAATTTGCAGTCCATCAAGATTTAGACAATGATGTAACAGTAGAACCTCAAGAATTTGAACAAGAAGAACAAGAAGAAGAGCCAAATGAATAAACTTCCAGACGATATACGCCTCAAAAGATTCCTAGTTGTGGATGACTATGAAAGTATGCGCATCATGGTCGCAGACCATTTAAAGCAAATGGGAGTAGAGAACATACAGTTTTGCAAATCGGGGAATGAAGCACTCGCTTTAATTAATAATCTGGCGGGAACTCCGACTCAAATTGAAGTGCTGTTAACAGACTTGATGATGGACGATGGTTCAGGTCTTGATCTGGTGAAGGGGCTTCGCAGTCAACCTAAGTTCAAAAGTTTACCAATACTCATGGTTACATCTAAGGCGGAAGTGGCCTTCGTTATTGCCTGCGTTCAGGCAGGTGTGAATACTTATATTGTGAAGCCTTGGAAGATCGAAGATCTGAACAAGAAGATTATCGATACTGTTAATAAGGCGAAGTAAGATATATTAAAAGCTTCGCATATTCCGAAAAATAATATTTAAATAGCAAAAAACCTAACAGCTAAAAAATGATGCCGTTACTTCCGACGCTGGAAGTGATTTTTCACGATATTGACCTTCGTTCATACGATTGAGCTTACGCAATCCCAAAAAAACTACTTCCATAGGTGTACATTAGTTGAGTGTATTAGTGTGCTGAAAAACGACACCATTTCAATATTAAAACTAACTCAATTTTAATAGTTAAATTGATCTAACTTTTGTACCCTTGTTTTATACCTCATAAGGGGAATTATGCGAGAGAGCGTTGCGCATGAATTTTTTAGGGAGTTAAAATGAGTGATTCCGCCCGCAGTATGGATGTCTTAAAGAAAATTCTTAAAAATGGTGTAAAGGAAAAGGTGCCTGTGAGGGCCGAGGAAGTAATTGAAAAGTACCTGTCTCCTACACAGGCAAATCGCGCGAAAATTGTAACACGGGCACCTGGGAGACCAAAAGTTGAGGACTATCTCAAGGCCCGTAATTTTACCCTGTGTCTTGCTCCCAAATATCTTTCATTTCTGGATAGTATGAAGGTGCATGACAAGAAAGTTCAGGGCAGGGGCCGGAAAATTCGTTTTATCATTGATCAATTTCTTGAGCTTCATCGTCGCCAGAAAACCCAGCTGGGAGTCCTTCGTGAAGTTCTCTTGAACATAGAAAAGGTCCTGAAGGGATTTTCAGGCCAGGTGAAGAAGGGTGATAAATTAGAATTATCCCCGAGGGAAAAAGCCGAAATTACCAAAGCTGTTAATCACTTCCAGGTCTTGATGAAGGTCCTTGGTTTTACTCCCAAGGAACTTCAGAAACTCTTGCCAAGAGGCGAATGGGCCATCGTCTCATTCTGCCTGGACTGGATTAAGCGGGGCGGGGTCCAGGCATGAAAAAACTAGGCCACTTTTCAGGTTTTGAAATTGAGCAAACAGCGCAGTTTGACCGCAATAAGATTTACTACGGTTTCATTCACAATTTTACTTCACCCAATACCCGTGAGGCCTATACCAGGGATCTCAGGAAATTTATTCTCTTCCTGGATAATACCTTTAAGGGAATAACTGAGCTGCAGGTAGAGCATGCTCACCTTGTGGCCTTCAAGGATTCTATGCTGAAGGATGAGTATTCTCAGCGGAGTGTGAACCGGGTCCTGGCCACTCTTTGGTCATTTTATGATTACCTGATGGACATGGACCTCCTGGATAAAAATCCAGTGGGAAGAATCAAGCGCTTCAGCATTCCCAAGGAAGTTAAGACTCAGGACCTGACCGATGAAGAAGTAATCGCCCTGCTCGGAGCAATTGATACTGACACAGCCTCAGGTAAATTGCACCTGGCCGTTATGACACTTTTTTTCACCACAGGAATGAGGCACAGAGAAGTTTCGCACCTTATGTTCAAGAACCTGGACGAGGAAAATGGTTTCACTGTTATCCGCTATAAGGCCAAGGGGTCCCAGGAGATGGTGACGCCGTTAAATCCAAAAGTTCTCGCGGCCTTGGGTGAATATCTTAGGTGGTGCGAGGAAGAGAATTATTCAATGGGTAAGGATGACTATATTTTCAGGCCTACTCGCAATGCATCTAGTGGGGAACTCAATAAGCCCCTTGATCCGAAATCCTTGAATTACATAATTAAGAAGTATGCCAAAAAAATTGGAGTTACCGGGAAAATTACTATTCACTCCGCACGCTCCACCGTAATAGGAATGCTCCTGGATAAAGGACATGCCCTGGAGCGGGTGGCCGATTTTGTTGGGCATAAGGATATATCGATGACTAAGGCCTACAATAAGCGTCGGTTAAAGATTCATCAATCTTTGAGTCTGGAACTCTGAGTAAAGTTAATTTAGAATCCCATGCAAAGGGGCCTTTAAATGGTTGAAGTAGAAAAAGACGGTTGCGGCGTTGGTTTTTTAGTATCACTGAAAAATGCACGGACTCACGACACCTTAAAACAGGGACTACACGCACTCAATTGCATGGAGCATAGAGGTGGAGTGGGACCTGATGAAATCGGTGATGGCGCCGGGATCATGACCTCCATCCCTTACGAACTTTTTAAAAGGGAACCCGGTACTTTCGCAGTGGCAAACCTGCTTATACCGAAGGATCCGGTCAAGCGTGCCATGTCCATAAAAGTATTTGAAGAAACTTTCTGGCAGTTCGGACTTAAGATTATTGATTATCGGGAAGTTCCTATCAATACAACTGTCTTAAGCAAGCACTCGCTTAAAATAATGCCTGGTCTCCTTCAGGCCGTCATAGCTCGTCCGGATCACTGCAGGACTCTTTATTCATTTGAAAGATTGCTTTATATGGCACGACAGATGACCCGGACTAAGGAAAAAGAACATGGAATTCACCAGGAATTTTATTTTAATTCCCTGTCACCGCGAAATATTATCTATAAGGCCCTTTGCCGCAGTCAGGATTTAAAAGAATTCTATCGGGACCTTCAGAATGAAGAATACAAAACAAACTTTGCACTCTTTCATCGCCGATTCAGTACTAACACAATTTCCACCTGGGATAAGATCCAACCTTTCCGCCTGATTGCTCACAATGGTGAGATCAATACAATTGAAGGCAATAAGGCCTGGGCCATCACCAGGGAAATTGCTTTGGGCCTTAAGCGTGATGAGCTGATTACCCATGAAGGGATTTCGGATTCAGGAAACTTAAACGGTATTGCTGAAGGACTCCGTTACCGCAGTTCAATTCCAAAACTGGCCGAGGTGATGGCGATCCTTATGCCACCTGCCATTCATGATTCAAATTATTATAAGTTCTGGGGCAGGGGAATGGAACCCTGGGATGGGCCGGCCATGGTGGCCTATAGTGATGGTAAGTATATCGGCGCACGGCTTGACCGAAATGGATTCAGGCCTTGTCGCTGGTTCAAGACCAGTGAGCACTTTTACCTGTCTTCCGAAGCAGGTGTTTTCAGCATAAACTATGAAGACATTGAGAGGAAGGGTGCTCTTTCTTCAGGAGAATCCGTTACTATCAACGTCCTCTCAGGACAGATAAGCTTTCTTGATCCAAAAGATTTTCCCGAGAACAAGAATGCAGCATTTGATCCCCAGTCTTTTCACCTGTCGAAATTTCCCATAGCTGAAATTGAAGACGATATACTCACCCAGCAGAAGCTCTTTGGATTTTCCAAGGAAGAAGTAGATAAACTCATAGTTCCTATGACATCAGATTCCAAGGAGCCCCTGGGATCCATGGGGGATACTGCGTGCTTGCCCTTTCTTTCTGACCGCCCCAGGTCGCTTTATGATTTTTTCTACCAGGACTTTGCCCAGGTGACCAATCCACCGATTGATTACATTCGTGAGCGTATTGTCACTGATATGCGGGTCTATCTTGGACGAAAGCCCAATATTTTTGAACCCAAGGAATTTATCCCGCTTAAACCCACCATTGAGCTTGATGGCCCTGTTCTCTCCCTTGGGCAACTTAAGCATTTGCTCACTCTCAATGAAAATCCCGAGTACCCTGATCTTCGTTCCTTCCGCATTGGTCTTACTTTTAACAAGGATCTTGATCTTGGGGGATTCATGGCCCGCCTGGATGAAATTCAGGAAGAGGCGATCAATGCCCTTAAGAAAGGCTTCAGCCTGTTGATCTTAAGTGACCGTGATGCAGATGAAATTAATTTACCTATTCCCTCACTTCTGGCCCTGGCCCATTTGAACAGGGGACTTAATTATACCGGACGTCGTTTAAGAACTTCACTCATCATGGATGTAGGGGATGCCCGGAATGCCCACCAGATTGCCTGTCTTCTTGGCCATGGTGCCTCTGCTGTTTGCCCACATCTTGGGATCAAGACCGGCCTGCTTTCTGAAGATCCAAAACTTGCCAATCTCTTTCTGGAAGAAAGAGAAAAACGTTATATCAAGGCACTGACAGAAGGTGTTCTTCGAATTATGTCGAAGCGGGGAATTTCAGTTTTCCGTTCTTATCAAGGTTCTAAACTCTTTACTCCCATAGGTCTTGGCCAGGATGTCCTGGATAAATTCTTCAAGGGTAAATCATCTGTCATTGGTGGGTATTCCCTGCAAAGGCTCTTTGATCTTATAAAAAGCAATTCTGCTTCTCCTGAGGGAGAGTTGACTCCCTCCTTCCTTTTCAAGGAACATGCAGCGGGCAAGCTGGGCGAAGGCCACACCATGACTTCAAAGAGGGCGCGCTTTATACATAAGATGGTAGAGTCTGAAAATATCGATGATGCCTATAAACAGTTTAAAAGCTTAGGTGTTGAACTGGACGAGCGCCCCCTTCTTATCAGGCATTTACTTCGTCCAAAAACAATCAGTAATCCTGTAGCAAATACAGCTCCATTGACTGAAATACTCGCGAGTTTCGGTTCGGGTGCCATGTCTTTTGGTGCCATAAGTGCAGAGGCACAGCGGGATCTTATCCTTGCCTTCAGGGAAATCGGAGGCCGCAGCAATAGTGGTGAAGGCGGAGAAAACCCGTATTATGAAAGTGATGGAGTCACTTCTACAATTAAGCAAATTGCATCGGGCCGATTTGGTGTGACAGCGGAATATCTGGTAAATGGAAAAGAAGTCCAGATCAAGATTGCCCAGGGTGCAAAACCAGGAGAGGGTGGCCAGCTCATGGGAGTGAAGGTCACTCCCGAGATTGCCAAGGCACGCTTTACATCACCTGGAGTTGATCTCATATCTCCGGCCCCACAGCATGATATTTATAGTATCGAAGATCTCAAACAGCTCATCTATGAACTTAAGCAATTAGGTCCTGAGCTCAAGGTCTCTGTGAAGCTTGTTTCTGGTGATAATATTGGTGCTATTGCAGTCGGAGTCGTTAAGGCCGGTGCGGACATCATCCAGATTTCTGGTGGCGACGGTGGAACAGGTGCAGCTTCTATTCTCTCCATGAAACACGCGGGTCTACCACTTGAAATAGGACTCCTGGAAGTTCATCGCGCCCTTATGCAAAACGGCATGCGTGACAGGGTGATCCTCCGTGCGGATGGTGGATTTATCACAGGTAAGGACATTATCATCGCTGCACTTTTGGGAGCTGAGGAATTTGACTTTGGTAAATTGTTACTCGTAAGTGAAGGTTGTATCATGGCGAGAATTTGTGAAAAGAATACCTGCCCGGTAGGTATAGCCACGCATGATCCTAAGTTTAAGGCCCACTACAAGGGTAACCAGCAAAAAGTTGTGAAACTCCTTCAATGCCTGGCCATGGAAGTGAGGGATATCCTGGGCGAGATGGGATTTACTGCGCTTAAGGAAATTACCGGAAAGAATCACTTGCTTGAAACTAATGAGCGACATGCTGAAGTGATAGGAAATAGAGGTCTCAACTTAGGTCATTTCACAAAAGACTACGGGGCTTCCTTTTCTGCGGGAACTTTTCCAACTGACTGCACTTCTGATCTCAACCAGAAAATTATCCAGAATATTGATTCAAAGAAAAGTTTTGATGTAAGAAATGTTGACCGTGCCATTCCGGCGACTCTCTCTGGCCTCTATGCTCTTAAGACCCCGGGACTCCCAGAAAAAGTAAAACTCGAATTCAAAGGGTCGGCCGGACAAGGCTTTGGGGTATTCAATGTGATGAACATTGATATTCGACTTGAAGGTGAGGCCAATGATTCTGTCGGCAAGGGTATGTCCGGGGGACTTATAGTCATTACTCCGCCTGATAACACATCTCCGGAGTATGTGAGTGAGAGGAATACTATTATAGGTAACTGTACTCTTTATGGTGCAACCGGAGGGACACTCTTTGTTCATGGGCGTGCCGGAGACCGTTTTGCCGTAAGAAATAGTGGAGCTATGGCAGTGGTAGAAGGTGTCGGCCTTCATGCTTGCGAATACATGTCAGGAGGCCTTATATGGATCCTTGGCGAGGCCAAGGCCAACATTGGTGCTGGCATGTCAGGGGGGGTTATTTACCTACCTAAGGACCTTCACCGGCATATCAATACTGAATACGTGACAGAAGTTCCGCTTAAGTCCGAAGATTGCAAAACCCTAATGCAACTAGGTGAGCATTACTTGCGTGAGACGAGGTCTGGCTCAATGCGGCAAATCTTAGCGGAAAATAGTATAAAAAGAAGATTTGTGAAACTCATCCCTAAAATAAAGGTCTAAAAATATGCGCGATGCATTTTATTATGCACCATGCTTTAAGGGAAAATTTAGATTAACCTTGTTAATTCTATAGCTAATTAGTCAGACTATCTAGAATTATTCGGTATGCTGCATTGCAACATCTGGCGAGTCATGCGCTGTTGACGCCATATCATTTTGATATTTGTGTTTGCATATTAATTGATTTGGCAATAATGTGCGCGAAGTTAACTAACCACACTCAAAGGATCAGATATTATGAAAAATTTTAAAATGGTAACGCTTACCGCTCTTATGCTTGTTGCGTCTGCTTGCAGCAAAGACAAAAGTAACAAAAAGGCCGCAGCTCCTCAAGTAAGCCCAGCTCCAGATGCTATTACTTGTGAAGGTCTTGATTGCATGGAGACTGTTACTTGGAGACTTCTTCTTCAAGGTAACGTTTTCCCGGCCAATACACGTGTAGCTATTAACGGTTCAACTGTACTTGATGAGTGCCAAGGCAAGCAAGAATTCCACATCGACAGAGAAGCTGCTCCTCAATCACTTACTCTTGAGAAATTCATGGTTCCAAAAGCTGGCCAGGTTCAGGTTCATGTTGTTGATTGTAAAACAGAGGTTGAATTCATTTCTAACAAAGACGTTACATTCGAAGTTGTTGCAAACGAAGTTGTTATCCATCTTTAATTTTTAAATTAAAAATAAAAAAAAGAGCGGCCGATTTATTCGGCCGCTTTTTTTTAGTCATTTGTTAGTTCGCCGAGCCGGGATAAGATTCCATTGAACTTCGAAGGCCTGCCTTTAAGCCATAAGAAATCAGGTCGTAACTTCGATAGCCATGTTCCACCGATAATATTTCCAGATGCATCCAGGTCGAGGTCATACTCGTACTGATGTTTTTTTATGACCTGCAAGTAAGTTCCTATGACTGGTCGCCAGCTATTGTCTCCGTTATCAGCAAAGTAGAAATCTGTCCTTACCCGCACGACTTTAACTGTACCCCTTGCTGAGTCAGCATAGGGCCTGAGTTCTTTCACGACATAAGAAGTATATTGATAGGCAGGGTTGTTCCAGACTTCCCCTGTGCTCTCAATATCAGCAATGAAGCTCAGGCCTTCAATGCCCAGGCGGTTAGCAAGGACAATATGAAAAGCTCCGGCATTCATGTCTTCCTGGCAACCATCACCACTTTCCGGATAGCAACGCTGGCCCATCTGGATGGAAGTGGATTGAAAACCATAGGCGTAGTAGTAGCTAAGCAGGGCCTTTATGTCTGTGGTTCCAAAAGGGATCTTAATGCCGTCAGGGTTTGTCACGATGACAGGTACTGGCTCATTATGATTTATCGAGGCCGCCGCCCATCCATGACAGATACCTTCCCACTTGAGGGCATTGGGGGATGAAATACTATCAACCCATGCCTTGAGAGGATAATCATAGCGGCCGGTAAAAATATCATATTTTTCAGATGGAGAAAGAGCGGAGAGTTGTGCTTGTGTTGCAGTAGAAGATTGTGTCTTGCCAGGAGACTTCAGGTTGAAGCCTATCTTTTCACGGGCAAACCAGCGGTAATTAATATTTCCTTTATTAAGTGGCCAGTAATCTCCAGACCATAGGCGATTCTTGTTTTTGATTTGTCCATTTAAGGGGAGCCGAGTGAATGACCGGTTATAGGTGCGGCCAAAAATCAGGGGATCTGAAATTCCCTGCCATGGCCTGTCTATTTCAAGAGGAGCTGCAAGAGCAGAAAAGGCCATGGCCCCCAAGAACAGACCAAACAGAGTCTTCATCAATACCTCCGTGGGATGATGGACTCATATTTCTAATGTAGACTGTCTGCACTTTACAAGTAAGAAGGTCAGAAATTTAGGTTTACTAAAGAGAATAGTCCGTGAGTACGAGTTCTGCAATTTCATGGGCATCATATTCGGCCGTCATTGGATCATTTTCCAGCTTGATGTATCCGTCAATGACACTTAACTGGACATTTTCTTTCCTGACGAAGCGACGGGAGATATTTTGGTCAGTGATATTAAAGTAGGCCGAACCATTTTCCAGAGCAAGCTCAGCTGCTTTTTTCAACCAGATAATGTCTGCAACAGATTCTTCTTTAAGCGAAGAAACTTTGAAGGTCACGCGAATCTCACTAGAAGATGCTTCTTCATAATACTGCTCTTCTTGTCTTTCTTCTTCCTGGATTGATGGACCTTCACTCATGCGGTTAAGCACTTTATCAGGTCTTCCTATGACGAATAAAAGGCAAACGGCACTGAATAAAGCGAAATGGGTGACTTTCATGAAACTCCTTTTCAGTGAGGGCCAAGATTATATCTATTAAATGAGGTAAACGCGATTTAATAAAGGTGCACTGAGACAGTTGAGTAAATTCATGAAATTAGCCTTCTCCATTTTCCGCGTGATATTATTCTTGGAGGATTCTTATGAGAAACTTGAGCATTCTAGGTCTTGTTTTTTTGATGTTTTCTTGCACTTCTCCTGAAAGAGCGGACTGGGATTCCGGTGCCAACGCACGAAATTCTTATCACGAAGAGGCCCGTCAGGAAGAAGTTGAGACCACCAGAGATCAGATTCCACCAGCGGGGGAACCTCACAGTGAAAAAGATCAGCCTTTTTGAATGAGGTACATTCCATCACGAATAGGTAGTAAGGTTTTTGTATACCCTTCGAGCTTTCTTGCCTTGTTGTTATGCTCACGAATTGAATCTGTCTGAGCATCTATTCCTGCTTTTAAAACTTTTCCAGACCATAAAGTATTATCTGTTACGATCACGCCATTTGCAGAAAGATGTTCCAGACTCCACTCAAGGTAGTTCGGATAATTATTTTTATCGGCATCGATAAAAATCAGATCAAAAGGTGCAGCGATGGAAAGATCCTTCAAGGCTTCAAGCGCTGGCCTAAGAATGAGCTCGATTTTTTTTCCATGCGGAGACTGGGCCCAGTATTTTTTTGCAATCTCAGTAGTCTTAGGATCTATATCCACCGTGATAACCTTACCATCCTCAGGCAAAGCTTCGGCCATAATGAGGGCAGAGTAACCAGTATAAGTTCCCAGTTCCAGGATCCGTTTTGCCCGTCCAAGACGGATCAAAAACTTAAGGACTGATCCTTCCATTTCTCCAATTAACATCTGGCTTCCGTGAACGGATTCCACTGTATGCTTTTGCAATGCCTGGGCCGCTTCGCCGGGACGCGTGGAGTGCGAGATGCAATAATCTTCAATATCTGTAGGGATCCAATGCATAATTAATCCTTTGATCTGCCGGCACTTTAAGCTTTTAGCGCGACTTTTTGAAGACCTGAGGAGTCATGTGTGCTTAAATATCGCCATGAGCACACTTCCATATCTCGACATTCATACCCACCGTCGCCTTTCTGTACAAAATTCCGTAACAGTGGGTTCCTTATCGGTAGATGACCTGACCATTCTCAAGACTACTTGCGATCACAGCACCGCTGGAATTCATCCCTGGTGGCTTGAAGACTATACGGCCGATGAAATCACCCAGCTTCAGAAGAAAATAGAACTCATGGTTGAAAAGCAACTTCTCTGGGGAATAGGCGAGACAGGACTTGATCGTTCTATGCCTGAGCTCATGGACCTCCAGAAAGGCCTTTTCCTCTGGCACATGCAGCTTGCAGAAAAAAACGACCTGCCACTTATGATTCATAATGTCCGTGCGGGTGCAGACTTTCTTGAAATCCTGAAAACCCATAAGCCAAAGGGCCCATGGATCTTTCATGATTTCCGCGGAAACGAACAATTGGTCCAGGATCTCTTACGCCTGCATCCACTTTGCTTTTTCTCGTTTGGTTTATCTATTGATAATTCACCGCAGATCAGGGAACTTCTTCCTTCAATGCCTTTGGAAAATCTTTTTCTTGAAACCGATGATCAAAAACATCTGGATATTCATGATATTCATTTGAGGGCCGCTCATCATTTAGGTGTTGATCTGGAGTTCTTAAAGTCTCAGGTCTGGCATAACTTTAAGAAAATCTCACGTACAAAACATTAACAATAAATATAATCAGTTAGAGCTATTTGCAACGCGCCTTCGGCGCCGAAGGCGCAATGCAACCCCGACGTAGGGGTCGCCGTGCACAATTAAGGCATTAGTCTTTGAAGACTTGAAGATACATAAACTTTAAGTACCGCATTTCTGGCAAAGCAAAAGGGAACGGATGATCTTCCGGCTGGCCCTTGATCAACAGAACCTTTCCACGACGATGCGACTTGGAGAGAGCTTCCTGGACAATTTCAAGAAACCCATCAAAAGTAATATGGCCTGAGCAGCTTGATGCTGCAAAGTAGCCTCCATCCTTAACCAGCTTAAGTGAATCCGTGAAAACTTTGGTATAAGCGTCCTTGGCAGAATCTACGGCCTTCTGGTTGGGAGCAAAGCTTGGGGGATCGGTAATTACAATGTCCCATAGCCTTTTTTCCTTATGAGCTTCAAGCACCCATTCAAAAGCATCAGCGCAAACGGCTTCATGCTTATCTTCGGACAAGAGATTTATTTCCCAGTTAAGAGTTGAAGCTTCAACTGCGTGAGGAGCAATATCTACAGTCGTGACCTGTGTAGCACCACCAAGACCTGCATAGACAGAAAAGCCACCAGTGTAGCCAAATAAATTGAGGACAGTCTTATCCTTGGCAACAGAGCGGATGAAATTCCTGTTTTCTCTTTGATCAAGGAAAAATCCTGTTTTGGCTGCATCAATGATATTGGTCCTGAACTTTACACCGTGTTCAAGAAATTCAACTTCATTTAAGTTCTCACACTCTCCAGCAAGAATAAGTCCTTTTTCTTCTTCATTGTTCTTGCGCTTGAAATAAACGCATTTCACGGGAATTTCTTTTTGTTCCATGAAAAAATTCGCAATGGATTCCTTGTTCCAGAAAGCTTCCGCCGCTGTTCCGTCAAGCTTCAGCACTACAATCCCTGAGTAGTAATCGGCCACGACACCCGGAAGTTCATCACCTTCGCCATTTAAAATCCGGAAACATTTATTATCAAGAGTCAGGAGATGCTTCTTGTTGGCGATGGCGCGATACATTCGTGAGACAAATTCCGTATCCGAGAATTTCTTGTCACCCAGGCTTATTACCCTGAATGCAAGATTGATATGGGGAGCATACAATCCATGGGCCAGGACTTCGTTCTTATGGGACATCAGGATGGCATATGAACCATCGGGAACTTTTAACTTTTCAACTGTGTCGGCAAAGATCCAGGGATTTCCGCGTTTGATATGCTTGGTAAGGTCTCTTGTTAGCTTAAGCTTATGCGCCTTATCCATGTTAAAATATTTCATTTTGCCCCTTTAAGGAACCAGGTTACTTCGTGTTTATTATGATGAAGATGCACTATGCGGGAATTTGGTATTTCAAGAAATTTAAGGGTATTTTCCCAATCCGTTTCGGCCTGATATTTGATGGTACAGACAAAGTTCTTTACCTTGCCGGCGGCCATGAAGCGCTTGATTAAGTTTAACAACCTATCCGGATAGCAGATGATGTCGGAGCAGAACCATTCGAATTCATCAAACTTTTCCGGATCAAGGCCAAAGGCAGATTCACCCATGAATTCTATTCGTCCGAGGTCCATGATTCTTTGTTCGATAGGGGATTTATCAACTGATACGATCTTATCAAAATCCATTGTCCGTAAAACCCATGTCCATCCACCGGGACATGATCCGACATCAATTGCATTTCCTGAGGTCATGGCCTCCGGTGCGTAGACCGTGAAAAATTCCCAGAGTTTTAAGTATGCGCGGGATGGTGGCATGACTTTGTCTTCCTGAAAAGTCATCTCCCCTAAGGCAAAAGGCGAAGTGGTTTCAGTAGAAGCAAAAATCTGGTCTGGTTCCCATAGGGTCCAGAATCCCATGGGGCCCGTTGGTAAGGGATGACGGAACGGAATAGGTTTTTCATTAAAGTGGGGAAGTTCTTCCTGGATCAATTGGGCGCGCCTGTGTTGGCCCACAGTAAAGAGTCCCCAATTTCTTCCTAAGCTTTTAAGCTTTTTTACACCATCATTTATAGACACAATACTTATGGAGATAAGATTAAAAGCAGTCACCTGGGCCCAGATCATTTGAGGATGATGACCTTCAACTAAAAAAAGGCGATCTTTTTCCAGGGCAACAGTTAGTCCCTTAAGCTCGAGCTCGCGTTTGAGCTCAGCTTCAAATTTATGGATGGCCAGATAGCCGGTGTAGGAAGTCATGGGCAGTCTATAGCACCAAAAAATAATGACTTGCAAGATTTACTTGAGGGAATGAGTCGCCCTGCCGATAAGATAATAATGAAACTTAACTGGGCCTTGGGTGGCTTGTTTTTATTGAGTTCTCCCTCTTGGTCGCAGGCACTACCGGCGGACATGGATGCGGTTAAAAGGAACCTGAGCGAGGAAGCTGTTAAGTTGCACCTGACTTATCCTGGCCAGTCTCCAGGTCTGCCCGGGGTTCATTTTTCGTCCTTTATGCCTGGCCTTTATACGGGGCTTGATTGCCCGGACATCCTGCCAAAAAATATGCAGTATGAAGTCCTGTTTATAGCCGAAGACAAACCTAATATTATGAACATGCACTTACCTCCTGCTGTGCATGTCGTGATGGTAAAATATGATGGGTCCAAACCGAAAGATCAAAATCCTCCTATAGTGCAGTTTAAACAAGAAACGATGAAAGATGTGATTCATTTTGCGAATGAAAGAGTTGAATTCAGGTATGCCAGTGGGATGAAAGTTGCAGGTTTACCAATTATGCCAAATGTATCGGACGATTCAACAGTAAGTGCTGTGAAAGATTCCACCCAAGTGAACTGGGTTAAGAAGGCCGAACTTCAGATCAATATAACACCGAGAATACATATCAAAAGTGGCTTTCAGCAGCAGGAAACCCTGGGACCGCTGGATATGAAAAAAGCTTCAGAATGGGAGCGAATGACCTTCCATACTAATCATACCAATGTACAGCTTGGAACTGAGACGAACATCACATCAAAGGTGACGCTTAAAGCAGGCGTTACCTATGATCAAACGCCCGGCAGCCGCGCTGGTGGTATTTTAACCGGAGTTGATATCAAAGTTCCGAATGGCGGACAAATCATGGTGTTTACCAGTTATAAAACAGCTATCAACCCTGGATCACCTAATTTTTTCGCGCCCGTCACTGGGTCTAACAATGGGGCAGGTACTGGAATAATGTACAGGACTCCAGCAGGACTTGAGCTGAAAGGGTCCGTAAACGGCATAGGTGCGGGAATCCCTTCAGTAGATGCCGCAGTTTCAATTCCGTTTGATTTATCGCCCAAAAGATAAAAAAGTGTGCTACAAGGCTCGGCATGAAACACACTAAAAAAAATCTCGAGATGAAGGTCTACGGCCGTCATGCGTGCCTGGCCCTTTTTCAACATCGCCCTCAGGACATTATCCGCGCTTATGTAACCCGCGATGGTGTTTTTGAATTCAGGCAGTTGATCAGGTTCTGTGTAGATAATAAACTTGCCTATCATGTGGTTGAAAAAGAAGAAATCGATTCAGTCACACGCGCTACTCATCACGAAGGCATTGCCCTCGTGGTTAAAACCAAAAAACTTCCTACTGTAAAAGAAATGCTTACCCAGCCAGAGCGTAGTCTTATCCTGGCCCTGGAAGAAGTAGAAAATCCCCATAACTTAGGCGCCATCATGCGGACGGGCGCTCATTATGGTGTGAATGGAATTCTTTATGAGGCAAAAGTCCCAGTGGCCTTGACTGCATCAGCTCATCGTACGGCCGAGGGTGGAGCAGAAACTGTTCCGGCCTTGCATCTGGACGGCTGGGGTGACGTTTTCGATTATGCCAAGCAATTTGGGTATAAGCTTTTTGGAACTTCCGGACATGAAGGGGAGTCTTTGTTTAAGACAGAGTTTCCTGAAAAAACCATCATCTTTCTGGGTGCGGAGGGTGTCGGCCTTTCTGACCGATTGCTTAAAAAGATGCATGGTCTGGTTAAAATTCCAGGAACCGGTGCAGTGGAAAGCCTAAATGTATCCAATGCAACTGCCGCCGTTTTAACGGAATGGTACCGTCAGGGTCATAAATAACTTTTATTTCTGAAGAATGCTTGAGTTTTTTAGACTAGATGCCGAAGAGTTAGGCATGAAAACACTCTTCTTCCTTACTATCATGTCGGTTTCTCCCACTATCCTTGCTCAGGGATTCATAAAAGACGTAGAAGCAATCAATATAAAGCTTGGTGAAAAGGCCCTGGATGATCACGTAAAGTCTGGCGGAAAAACTCCCCTGGCAGGTGAACATATAGCCGCCATCATGCCTACAGTTGCAGTAAGTCCTGACCAATCATGCATTGATGAAAAAGACCCTAAGGGTACCCATTACGAAGTTATTTTTGTGGGACATGCAACCAGTGCGGCATCAACTTCAAACAAAGTTTCCACAGAGCCAACAAAAGAGCATAAAAACTACGCCCAGACACTTGTATCTTTTGCGTCCAAATCATCGCTTGAAGAACATGCCCTTGCTGCCCAGATGGCCAATATGATAAAGGCAAAATTCAAGACGGATGAGGAAAAGTTCAATGCCCTTGCGGCCTTGTCATACAGGCTTATGGAAAATTATAATGATGCCCGAAATCCTGGCTTTAACGACGAAAAAAATAATCCGTACAAGAAGTCATTGCCCAAAGGGGACTTGACCCTAAACCAGATTACTTATGCTGCATATAATTGGAAGGAATTTGAAGGGGGGGTTTGTAATGACATTTCAGAAGCGGTTGCTCTCATAGGAGAAAAACTTTTCCCTGATAAAGATGTCCTGGTCGTAAATGCCGGAAGTCATCATGGCGTTGTCGTGTCTGACGGAAAAACCAACCGAATCATCAATTATGCCGCACATACTTCAATGCAAAATCAATTGGTCCTTGATGATAGTTATGCTGCCACTAATATGCGGATCAGTAAGATGGACGAAGGACATTTAAAACAGATTGCCGTTGTAGATACACAAACCGGGCAGATGATGGAAGGTGCATTCCAGACAGGTAAACCACTGCTTAAAACCAATGCTGATATTTCCACTTTTTATACCCATTTCAAAGTCGTTAAGGCCGGAGACAAAAACAAGCACGAGTTCACGGCCACTGCTGGAGCTGGAGACCTCGCAAATTCCAAGATGTATGTTGTCGTCGCTAAGTATGAATATACGACTGATAGATGGAGAAATTATGCTGGAGTGGGCGGAAGTGCTTTGAGTCCTGATGGAGCAAGGCCCACCAAGTATCAGCTTCACTTAAGAATGGGGTCGGAGTTTGGAATCATTCGATACGCTTCTCCAAAGCTAAGTGTAAATTTCACTTCAGGCCTTCAGGCCGAGGGTATGTATGGTTTTGGCGCCTCACCTTCTAAGGGCGCAGCTGTCGATGCCTATGTTGATGTTTCTGCAAACGTGGATTTGGTCAACAGGCTTGATGCAACTTATAGAGCAACTCCCAAGACAAAACTACATATGGACCTCGAACTTCGACATACAGTCGGGCCTTCCAGCTGGGGCAATTC
This sequence comes from Bacteriovoracaceae bacterium, assembly GCA_035575985.1. Taxonomy (GTDB): domain Bacteria; phylum Bdellovibrionota; class Bacteriovoracia; order Bacteriovoracales; family Bacteriovoracaceae; genus Peredibacter. The sequence continues at coordinate 20,897 of DATLXC010000013.1, forward strand.
CACTGGTTCATGGGCCGAAGGCACAGGTTCGGGGATTGGCGGATCATTGGCAAATATGGGGTTTCATTTAAACCAAATTAATGCGACAGCGGGTGTAGAGCACAAGATCACTCCGAAGGTTACTGGTTTTACAGAGGTAAAATATCAGGGAAGTGCCGTAGGACAGAGTTTGGGCCTTATGGGCGGGGTTAAAATCGACGCACCTAAAGGAGCTCAAATTATGATCTTCAGTGGTTATACAACAACGAAGCTACCGGGTTATGTCACCCAACACAGTTTGCTGGTCGGATCTAACGGTGCCATTATTGGAGCTGGGTTGCAGACAAAATCGGGAATGACATTCACAGGTTCAGTGAGCAACATTGGTGACTATACCCCACCTGTCGTCTCCGCCGGACTATCGGTTCCTATCGGGGCCCCGCCTAAGAAATACGTGAGAGACAAGACTTACGATTAGGTTGAATAGCTTTTTCCAGAAACATAAATTCCTGCAGGAAGAATGCGCTGGTCATTCTGGTGCTTAACCCCAAGTTCACCTCCAGAAACATCTTTCCATCTACGATCAGCAATCAGGTTCTTAAGTGCTTCAGGCTGCACACCATGAGTGTGACTGGACAAGAATAAGAAACTATTTTGTGGGTTAAGTACGGCCAGCATGCTTTCCACTAGAAAATGAATATGTTTCTCAAAATCCCAGACTTCCTTATTGGCCCCGTGGCCCCAGCTGGGAGGATCCGATAAGATTCCATCATAGGTAAACTGTTTTTTAAAAGAGTGCCGTAAGAAGGCCTGGGCATCTTCCTGTACCCACCGGACTGACTTGGCATCAAGTTTACTCAAGGCCAGGGATTCTTTTCCCCAATCAAGTACACCTTTGGAGCTGTCCACGTGAAAGACTTCTGCGCCGGCCAGGGCCATGACGATGCTGGCACACCCTGTGTAACCAAAAAGGTTAATCACTTTAGGCGCCCTGCCTAGTTTTTCTTTCAGGAACTTAACTTCATCATAGAGCCATTGCCATACGGGAATCTGTTCAAAGAAAACCCCACAGTGACCGAAGGATGTAAATTTTAAACGGAACTGAAGTTTCCTTCCATCAATTTCAAAAGGCATTGCAAGAGAGGCGGATGGCTCTCTTGAATGTTCCCACTTTCCTCCGCCGTCCTTAGTCCGGATGCAATTAGATTGCACCTGATTCCATTCTTTCTCTCCCAGGAGTGGTTTCCAGATTGCCTGAGGACTTGGTCTGTTGACCTTAATGCCGGCAATGATCTCGAGCTTCCGGCCAAGACCAGAATCAAGTAGCTCATAATGGGGTAAGTTTAGTGTAAACATTGTTAAAAGATACCTTTGGCCGCCAGATCACTTTTTGATACGGGCAATTCCAGATTATCAATTTCCACAATATAAAGAAGGCCCTTGATTTGAGTTTCATTTTCATAAGTCGGAGCAAGTGCCAGGGCGTCCATGATTGAATCAAGTAAGTCCCTTTGATCCTGATAAGTGATTCCATCGTAAGTGTTTTCTCTTTGGGCAACACAGCCTGAAGTCGGCATGAAAGGATAATACGGAGTCTCGGGGTCAACATTAATCTTTCCTGTACCGTGAATCCTGAGTTCATTTCTGCCTACATCCCTGGCAACTACATTTGGTTTCCACCAGGATTGTCTATGGGAGCTTGCAGGAAGCAAGGACTTGATAAGATTTTCATCAGGAGAACGGGTGACGAAGTCTAGAATTATGCGACGGAACTTACCAAAAGAAACTTGTTGATCAGCTACCGGCATGACCGAGTTTATGACCAGAACACCGGCCGGAGTATTTCCATTCCTGACGTTGCTGGGAAGTCCCTGAGCAGAAACGGCCAGAGACTTATTAGTCCAGAGTCTCCCGTCGGCATTCCGAACGGCTTCATCATTCAGATCCCGCATGACCATAAGGCAGGGATAAAGTCTATTCTGACGACAGAACATAAATACTTTTACACCGGCGTAAGAAGGACTGGAATAAAAAAGGTCTCTTAAGACTACATCCCTGGTTTCAAGTCCACTTGAATGAGCAACATGATATTGAGGATGACGGCGGGCAAGCCAGACCATCCGCCGTAGTCCCAGACTCTTGAGTAAAGTCTCATTGGCCGCCAGGGTATAAAGCAGATTTCGGTCAACATTCGGATAGAGCAAGGTATTGTTGATTTCCCTGACTAAATTTCTTGAAAAAGATTTTTGCAGTATTGCCAGTCGCACTCTCTGGATCAGGTCAAAATGAAGAGTCGTTGTAAGTGACTTAAGTGACATCAAAGCAGTTACGGAATTTTCCTGGAGAAGGTCTGTTAAGGCATCAACATATATTTTCTGTTCAAATGAAGTGAAGCCCGTGAGTTGCTTTCTGGATTTTTGTTGAATGGATTGCCTGAAATCATGATAAAGCGATTCCTCAAGAACTGAAGTGGAGCTGGCCCATACGGTTGGCAGGGAAAGCAACAGGATGGCACTTAAAAGTATGTGTTTCATAGGCGACCTAATTACCCCAGTGTGTTGAGATCGTAAAGCCGTGGACGCGCCGCGTGACCGGGGGTAGGTAAATCGCTTGTGGTACCCTTGACGTTGATCAAAAAAGCATTACCTTATGAAGGTAAAGTCCAAATTTAATGAGGTTAACTATTATGTTTAAACGTATGTTTCTCTTCGTTTTGACCAATATCCTGGTCATGGTTACAGTCTCCATGATCATGGCCGTCCTGGGCGTTGGAAATTATCTAACTGCCGCCGGGATTAATTATTCAGCACTCATGGTCTTCTGTTTAATCTGGGGCTTTGTAGGTTCAGGGATTTCCCTGCTCATGTCTAAGTGGATGGCCAAGAGGATGATGGGAGTGGAGATTGTTGATGAGCGTGGACCTTATGTAGATCTCGTTCGCAAGGTTCACCAGATGGCCCGCCAGGCAGGTATTAATAAAATGCCTGAAGTTGGCGTGTATCAATCACCCGAGGTTAATGCCTTTGCCACAGGACCTTCAAAGAATAATGCTCTCGTAGCTGTCTCAAGCGGTCTTTTGCAGCAGATGAATTCAGATGAAGTTGAAGGAGTGCTGGCACATGAAGTGGCCCACGTTGCGAATGGTGACATGGTGACAATGGCGCTGGTTCAAGGGGTAGTGAACGCATTTGTTATGTTCTTTGCCAGGATCGCGGCTTTTGCCCTTCAGAATGTCCTAAGTGGAGACAGTGATGAAGATCGTCCGCAGGCAACTGGTGGCTTCGCTTATCATATTTCAGTCATGGTCTTTGAGATTGCCTTCTCATTCCTCGGAATGTTTGTTGTGGCCTATTTCTCAAGGGTGCGTGAGTTCAGGGCAGACAAAGGTGGAGCACAGTATGCAGGTAAGCATAAGATGGTGGCAGCCCTTCGTCGCCTTCAGCAAAAAATTGATATGGTTGATGATTCTCAGGATGCCATTAAGACCATGAAGATAACTTCCAAGAAGGGTCTTATGAATTTTCTCTCAACTCATCCAAGTCTCGAAGACCGTATTGCAGCACTTGAGCGGAGTCATTAAATTTTAAATTGTCGGTGGCTTATTTATTGCTTTTAAGGCGCATCCTGCGCCTGAACGAATTAAAAATTAATTGATTGGATTGAGCGGCGGGTTTCATGAATCAGCCGCTCAACCAGTTCTTCCACTGTGGGAATGTCCCTGACTAAAGCACAGACCTGGCCAATTTCAAGTTCACCATCTTCTAGCTGTCCATCAAGCATTCCATTCTTTGCCCGGCCATGACCTAGCAACTTGACGAGTTCTTCCTTGCTCGCACCTGCATCTTCAAGCTTTTTTACTTCATCAAAAAACTTATTCTTAAGTAACCTGACCGGTACGTATTTTTTCATCATGAGCATCGTACTTCCAGAATTGGCATTTAAGACAGCGGCCTTAAAGTCTGGATGAGCACTTGATTCAACTGTTGCCACAAATCGTGTGCCGAGCTGAACTCCCATTGCCCCAAGTGCTAGTGACGCGGCAATACCTCTTCCATCGCCAATTCCACCAGCAGCGATAACTGGAATCTTAACTGCATCGACTACCTGGGGAATGAGAACCATGGTTGTGATTTCTTCCCGGCCATTATGGCCTCCGGCCTCAAATCCTTCTGCGATGACAGCATCACATCCAGCGGCTTCACATTTCATGGCGAGTTCCGGACTGGAGGTTACATGAATGACAGTGCATCCCTGGTCTTTAAGCCAACTGGTATAAGTCTTGGGAGATCCCGCTGAAGTTATAAAGATCCGGATGCCAGCTTTCAGGGCCACATCGAGCTGCTCCTGGGTTTTCTCATAAAGGAGGGGAACATTAACTGCAAGTCTTTCAGGATGCAGGGTAAGCGAAAATGCTTTTTGAATATGAGTATGAAGCAAGTCCGGTTTCATGGAACCAGCTCCTATCACGCCCAGGATTCCGGCATTGGCAGATGCTGCTGCTAATTTTCCGCCTGACACCCAGACCATGCCGGCCTGGATAATTGGGTATTTGATCGGAAGAAAGTCTGTAAGGTGTTTCATCCATGCACAGTACCTAATTCTGGACTATTTTGCCAATAATCCGGGGCATAGGGGTCCAGGTAAACTGATGAAATTCCGTGTCGCTCCAGTAATCTTAAGAATGTGGATAAAATCAATCAAGTGTCCGTGTCCTTATGACGATAAAAGAGCAGGCAAGGAATAGAATGAAAATATTTTTTATAATATCAATGTTACTGCTTTTACTTCCAGCGTGGGGTCACGATCATTTTATTGGCTTCGGCCATGATGAGGGCAAAAAAGCAATGCCTTCGGGTGTAGCTGGATGGTTAAAGAATGAAAAATCTAACCCTGTGGCAGTTAAGTTTGAGAATGATCAAACTAAGCAGGCAAGTGAGTCGGCCACTGAGCCGGAATGTGATGCAGATGGAATTGCAGATAATGACAAAGTCACTGATTCCCTGGTCCTGTTTAAAAAATTTGAACCAGCATGTTTTGCCCTGAGACCACCAGAAATCAGGATCTGGAACAAGAACAAACATAATAAAGTTTCCCGACTAGAGGCTGACCAGAAGGCCTGCCATTGCATGTCCCAGACAGGAACGTCCAAGTTAGACGACCCTGAAATGAAATCGGATGAAAGTCGGGAGACAATCCAGAATTTGAGGGCCAACGTAAAGGCCAAAAAAGAAAAGATCAAGAGTTTAAGTGAGGGAATGGTACTTCAATCCATGCTCATCACTAAAACCAAAGAGCTTGGCCTGGAGCTTATGAGCAAGTACGTGGAAGATCCTAAGCGGTACGCTAAGAAGTTTGACAGCATGAAGGCCAAAATTAAATCAGAGGCCAAGGCCAGGCTGAAAAATACGGTGACAGATGCAGAAGTCGAGTCCATCGCAAATCAATTAACTCCACCTAGCATAAATGACATGAAATTACCTGATACTGATCCGGCCCCGGGCAGTTGTATTTCAATGCGTTCCTACCTCGCATTTGAGCAGATTCCCAAAGACAACATTTTCTATAAAGACCTTCGCACCATGAATAGTTACAAGGATGGCGATTGGGACATAGAAAAATTAAAGGATCAATACGACCGTGATTTCAGAATTTATGAAGATACTCCCAAGGATAAACGGGATGAGGCTTATGATGAACTCATGTCATCCAAGGCCAGGGTTATTTTCTTAATGAAGAACCCGTTGGTTGCTCAATTGTTTTCAGCAAAGAAAAATTCAAAGGTTCTCAAAGCAGGAAAGGCCAAGGTGTTTGGAATGATGCAGAAAGCGTTTGGATTAAATGCAACTAAAGCAGATTACGATAATTATCAGAAGGCGCTTCTTGAAACTTTTCAAACAGACGAGATTTCAGATATCTTGAAAGTTGACATGGAAGCTAATCTTGACAATGAAGTTTCTCCTGGCAATATCCTGGATACTACACTCCCTACGTCACAGTTCGCATTAGAGAGACGCTTTGAAGATATGACTGGAGAATCGGTCAAGAGCTGCTATCAACCTGATAAAAGAAACAAGGACGGCAAGCCGATGGACTTGGATAGCCTGGCGGCTTGTTCAAGAAGCTTTCTTAAATATTGTCATCTTGTGAGTAAAGTTGGAGTTGAGACCACTTCAAAAAAACGCCCTAGTGAAAGTCTCGAGCTTGCCGGGCAGCTGGATTTTAACACTGATCCTGCCACAAACATGGGATTTAAGAATTTCAGTAAAGAGATTTGCGAAAATAAAAGAAGTAAAAAAGGCAACACTGAAGTCAAGAGTACTTTTAGTGAGTTCAAAGAGTCTTATTGTAAGAATGCAGACTTTAATGTGAAGAAGGAATGCTTGCCCGAAAACAACGATATGTTTGTTAAGCTCTTTATCTCTGAATATGAGCCAAGAAATATGAGTGATAGTGATAAGCAAGTTGCTGCCATATTCGAAAATACCTATATAAATGTCATGGAAGATCAACCAAAAGATAATAAATATTTGAATACAGATATAGGCAAATTAGCAGCAAAGGCCGAGGTGCACGAGACCAGAAGGGCGATACAAAGACTTGCAAGTTTAAACAATGTTAACGGTCAAGGTCCAGCGGCACCTGCTGCAATGGCACCTGTTGCTGATCCAATGGTCGCGAAGGCCGCTGACGTTCCTGCTAATATCTCTGGCCCTGCATCTTTTGCAGATGCTGTTCTTGCTCCTGCTCTTGCTCCTTCGGCCATAAAAACACCTGTGAAAGAAAAAGAAGAAGTTGATGGGATCGATTCTGAGAAGCAAGCACTTAATGAAGCACTTGCATTTACCAGGAAGGAACTGGCCCGTGCCAAGGAAAAGAACGACCAGGACAACATGACTGAAATGGAAAAGCGGATTAAGTCACTTGAGGCCCAGCTGGCCAGGAAGAATGAGGATTTCGACAAAATGGCCGACGAAAGAGTCAAGCAGCAGGCCGCTGGTAAAAAAGTTTCAAAAAGTAAGAAAAAATCATCCACCACTGGAGCTGGTAATGATGCGGATGAAGATCAAGAAGATGTCAAAGCTCTAACTCCTTCCAAGTCAGTGTCCGGTGGGACTACTGGAGGATCATACAGTGAAGATAGAAGAACAGGCAGATTTCCCTCAAGCTATCCTGATGCAAACTCCAGTACTCTTGGAAGTAGCACTCAAGGAGCTTCTGGAGCGATAGGTGGAAGCGCCTTGACCGGCCTGGGTAGACTTTCAGGTGGTGGAAACCTCCTGAACTCAGCATTACTTGCCAAATACGGTATCCACGTAAGCGGCCCTACTGAAGGTATTGTCCTCGCAGCTCCTGAAAAAGAGGCCAAGGAACTGGGTATGTTGGCGGACGCAAACGGTGATGATGAACTTGTCTCCCTGGTTGTCTCTTCTAACCAATATGACAAGTGTAGTGTCAATGACTTGAAATCCCTGGAAGACCTTTACAATAAAAAGGTTAAACAACACAAAGAGGCCGTGGTCAGAATTTCTGTCACAACTTCTGGAAAGAAAGAACCGCTTGAATTTTATGCTATCCGGGAGAGCGGCAAGGTAGTCTTTCAGCCGGTTCGTAAGCACAGGCTGAAGCATCTCAGAGAAGGTATGGGAACGCTCAATAATATCTGACAGCTTTAGAGGCTTACTCAAGACTTTTCAGAAAGAATCGATAAGTGACTGAAAGGATATAAAGTTAAATGAAAAAGATAATGTGCATATGTCTGCTTGCCGGGATTACGCTTGTACCATCCCACGTGTTTGCAGAAAAAGAGCGATACAACAAGGGTGATCTCGCCCTTCATCAAGATTTAAAGTCCTGTATCAAGGATGTCGTTCATTTTTTTGCCCCCAAAAAAGATCTTACAGGTTTTCTGGAGCAATCATGCTTTGAATTGCGTAAGTCTACTGTGGATTATGACGTAGACATTGACTACGTGAAGGCGGACAGGGAAGCCTGTGATTGTCTGGGTAAACAGGACTTTAACCAGGCTTTCATAGCCAACATGGGAGGTCATGATAAAGATCATTTCTTCCTGGATCTCCTGGCCTCCAATGCAAAAGAGAAACAACAGCGTTTTCAAAATATGATGGACGGTATGACTGTTCAATCATGGCTAATATCAGGTGACAAAAAATTAACGACCACTTACATGCAGGCCCTTGAAAAAGAAGAGAAGGTAAAAAAGCAATTAGATGACCACCTCAAGGCCGCTAAAAACACCACGCAGCAGTATGCAGCTGAGCATCTGTCCAATTCAGAAGCAAAAATCAAGTTAAACCAAAGAAGACTGGCCTCAATTGACGAGATTCTAAAAGGACCTCAGGAACTATCGAATCCTTATCCTTCGACTACTATATCCATGCCTAATTGCTTTTCCATGCAATCCTTCATGACCCACCAGCAATTACCAACAGACAAAGCTTTCTATAAGGACCTCTCACTCCAGACGGAATTTGACCCGGCCGAATGGAGCTTGCAGTCTCTGTCGGATAATTACGATGGGGATTTTATCCAATTTGATGAGACAATAAGGAAAAAGGAACCAACCAATACCCCTGAATTCAAGGAGCTTGAAAAAAGAATTGCTTCACGAAAGGCAAAGATTGTATTCCTGAAAAAGAATCCACTTTATGCCAATCTTTTTGGCGCGAGTTCAGAAGACAAAGTAAAAAGTGCAAGCATCCTTGCCCAGCAAAAAGAGCTATTCAAGATTATCAAGAAAAGTTTTCCCGTTAAGGATAACTGCGCTGATACAGATGGAGCATGCCTGAAGCATTTCCAAAGCAAGGCTTATGAGAAAGACGTTAAGAATCTTTTTGAAAAAGAAGAAGTAATAGGATTTGCCAGGGAACAATCACAGAAAATGCTGGAACTTGAATATGCGGATGTTGAGAGTATGACTGATACCAGGCTTCCCCGATCACAGAAGGCCATGGAAGAGAAATTCAGGACCATTACAGGCGGACGAAGCATTTCTAATTGTAGCAATAGTGATAAGAACTACAAGATGTCTGAATGTGTTGAGAATTTTGCTTATTACTGCCCACTTCTGAATGCGGCCAGAAAGCCCAGTTCGGAAGATGATGTTGAAAAAAATACAAACTTCATTTCTCCAAGTAGGAATTTAGAGCGCGAAATGGCTTTTGATTTCAGCCTCAATGAAAAAGAAAATACTGCATTTAAAAAACTTTCAGCAGAACTGTGCCAGACGCCAAGGGTATCAAAGACTAGTCCCAATGATAAGACAACTTTCCATGACTTTGTGAAATCTTATTGTAATGGTAATCAGAACAAAGAAGAGTGCAGTACACCTGAAACAAGGCTTACTACTTTTCTGGGAAAATATGATCCACCTACATCGGGTTATGTAGGGACGGCTGATGACAGTAAAGCTGCAATTCTCAGGGGAGAGTCATTTGCCGCAACCCTTAACACTCACATTAACAAACCGGCACCCACTGCCGAAGAAGTGCAAACCTTCAGGAAACAAGCTTCATCTAACACAGAATTAAAACGTAATGGTGTAAAAAAATTCCTGGCTTCTTTATCTGACCCATCTGCATCTGCGGGGGCAATTGCACCTGCTGCTGCAGCTACTGCACCTGCAGCGGGAGACTCTCTCTTTGATAAATTAGTAAACGGTGCTGCCAAGGCAGTTGCTTCTGCTGCCATTGAACCTTCATCTTACGCTTACGGTCCGGCCGCTGCACCGGTTTCCGCTGCCAACTTGAGTATGCCGGCCGCCAGGAAATTAAATGATGATTCACGTGAAGAGTACAATGAAGCTAATGAAAAGCTTATGGAGGCCCGTCGACTACAGGCCGAGGCAAAAGCCTCAAAAGATAAATCCGCGATGAGAGAGATGGAAAATCGGGTCAAGTATCTTGAAGACATGCTGGCCCTTAAAGATAAGGCAGCCGCCAAAGCTCAGAAGATATTTGATGAAAAAGTTGCTGAAGAGGAAAGGGAAAAAACAGATTCTAAAGTTGCCACCGTGAAACCTGTTAAGGCAAGCGAGGTCAAACAAGAGATTTCACCTGAATTAGACTCTACGATTTCACGTGGCCCTGCCAGTGAACCTGCTCTATCCCCGGTTACACAGTCTACCGTATCAAACAAAGCATCCGGCAATCCAACAAATGCTAAGACCGGCGTAGCAAAAGTACCTTCAGCAGAGACAACCCTTAACTCGGCCTTGCTGGCCAAATATGGTATCTCAGTTAATGGCCCGACTGATGCCCCAATTCTTCTGGCAGATAATAAGGATCCCAAATCCCTTAAGCTTCTGGTCAAGGACCAGGATGGCGCAAACATACCTTTGGTTGTTAGTTCCGAGGATTATGCCAGGTTCAAGGGTAATGAACTTGAGAGCCTTGCTGCCGCTTACGCTGAGAAACTTCAGGCCCTTTCAGGAACTATTCTGAAGTTGTCAGTGACGACCAAGGGTGAAAAAAATGCACTGGAATTCTATGCTATCAGGGATGGTGACAAGGTTGTCATACAGCCAGTTCGTAAGCATACGTTGGCGGACTTAAAAAAAGAAGCGGCCACTAAGAAGTGATGGCGTTTTTAATCTGAAGCACTACCCAATCCGGATAATCAGTTGTGAGATCATGGCCACCCTGGGGATGTTCAATCAAAGGGACATTCCATTTACTGGCGATGGCCCTAGAACACTTGATATTGACCATCCGGTCATTAGTTGATCCGAGCAACAAGACTGGCACATGAGGCTTCGCCTCGCTTACCTTGAAAAACGCAGCGGCCAGTAACTGCCTTATGGTATTAAGCCTTGAAACTTCCCTTTGCTGTGAAATTTTCTCCCAGAGATCCAGAGTGCGGTCAAATCTGAGCGGATTATTAGAAACGAGCTTGAGGACATATTCTTCCCGTGCCCTGCCACCCTTCAACGGCATTCCACAAAGATACATAAGAGCTTGGGGGAAAATCCGGTGATACACCGGTGAGCACCCTCCAAAACTCGTGTTGATCAGAACCAATTGTTGAAAATCCTCAGGATGATTTTTCATCCAGGTGGCCGCAATCATTCCCCCGAGTGAAATGGCAATCATGATGGATTGTTCACCGGGTTTTGTTGAGGCTAGGTATTTCCGATGCATTACCTCAGTCATTTTATCAATTGAGAGTGGGGTAGGGTGGTTTACATATTCCCCCGCACCAGGGATATCAATCATAGTGATCCTGGAATCCGGAAAAAACTGGAGAAGATGTTCAGGGAAGTCATCCCAATGAAGGGCCTCACGGGCCAGGCCACGAATTAAGTAAAAATGTTTTTGCTTGATCATGCCAAACCATTCTACACTTTTTTAATGAGTTTACAGGAGTATTACGAAGATTCATACCGCATGGAGCGAGGCCTTGGGCCTCAGGACTTTAAACAGGATGTTATAGTTGAGTCCAAAGTGCTCTACAACTATGTGGTCGAGTCAAAAAACAAGTTCCTGACTAATAAGGATTGGCAAGACCTTGATGTGGTAGAGATGGGATCGGGACGCGGAGGTCTGGGACTTCAGCTGGCCCGTTTGGGAGCGAAGATTACACTTGTTGATTTTTCACCCACCGCACTTGAACAGGGTGTCGCTTTATTTTCTGCTGAAGGGCTTGAAGTAAAGACCGAGGTTGCAGACGTTACTCATCCCGATGTGAAGCTCCCGGAAAAATATGACATGATCGTTGACTCTCATCTACTCCATTGCGTAACTGCGGATCCGGATCGTGCTTCCTATTATCAATTAGTTTTGGAACACTTGAAGCCACAAGGCATCTTTGTTTCCGAAACCATGGTTCATAGGAAAAAGCTTTTTATACCTGACGGCTTTATGTTCGATCCAACCAACACCTTATGGCAGATGTTTGGTAAATGGACGCCTGTCCGTCGTATCCTTGATAGTCTGGATCTTGAGCAGGAGCTTAACGCTGCCGGCTTTAATATCATTTATTTCGTTTATTACGCAGACTTTGGTTTTGTTCCGCATCGCAGATTCATGGATATTCCGGCCGAAGTCCTTCCTGCTTCAGTCAGGATGGTTTTAAAAAGGAAGTAAGTTGGTATTAAAAGTTTTTTAACCTTGATACTCTTAGTCATCGTGAATATCCCTCTATAATAGAAACTTAAGATGCACTTCGACCAAAAGGAGTCTCTCATGAATGTTAACATTACATTTCGTCACATGGATCACACACCGGCTTTGGATGCAATTATCCGCGACAAGTCTGAAAAATTTTCTAAGTGGTTTGGGCCCGCAGCTGAAGTCAGCTGGACTTGCTGGAGAGAGGGTTTAAATCATTGCTCTGAAGTTTTTATTTATTCAGGTGCTCAGGAGTTTTTTGCCAAGGCCCATACAGACGATATGTATAAGACCTTTGACCTTGTAGTTAGTAAGATAAAAAACCAATTTAATAAATGACCCTTTCCCGGAGATAACTATTATGACGAAGATTTGGCACAAGCAGTACGATGCAGGTGTTCCAGTGGAAATTAATCCAAATGAATTCTCATCTATCAATGACGTCCTGGAATCAGGCTTCCGCAAATTCAGCGACAAGCCAGCGTTCCATAACATGGGAACGACATTGAGCTACCAGGACATTGAACTCTTGAGCCGAAAGTTTGCAAGTTTTCTCCAGAATGAATTGAAACTGGTGAAGGGTGACCGGGTTGCACTCATGATGCCCAATATTCTTCAATATCCTGTCGCACTTTTCGGTGTCCTTAGAGCGGGCATGGTTGCAGTAAACGTGAATCCACTCTATACCGCAAGAGAGCTTGAGCATCAGCTTAAGGACTCAGGTGCTAAGGCCATTGTCATTTTCGCAAATTCAGGTTCTGTGCTCCAGAAGATCGTAAAGAATACTGACGTTAAGCATGTGATTGTAACAGAGATCGGCGATATGCTTAAGTTCCCTAAGAATCACATCGTGAATTTTGTCCTGAAAAAAGTTAAAAAGATGGTTCCTGATTACAACCTTCCGGGTTGCATTCCTTTCATGACGGCCATGAGTAAGGGCAATGCAGACAAGTTCCAGAAAAGTCAGGTGGGACTCTCCGATATAGCTTTCCTTCAATACACTGGCGGAACAACCGGTGTAGCAAAAGGTGCGATTCTTACTCATAAGAACATTGTGTCTAATATGCTTCAGGCAAGGGCATGGCTTAAGAACTATATCAGTGACGGGCAGGAGATCATCATTACTCCGCTTCCGCTTTACCACATCTTCTCACTGACTGCGAACTGCTTCATCTTTAACAGCATTGGTGCTTTAAACATTCTGATTACTAATCCACGAGACATTCCGGGCTTCATCAAAGAATTGCAAAAATGGAAGTTTACGGCCTTTACAGGTGTGAACACATTGTTCAATGGATTGCTCAATAACAAGGATTTCGCAAATCTGGACTTTTCAAAGTTAAAGATCTCCCTGGGTGGGGGAATGGCCGTTCAAAAATCTGTAGCTGAGCGCTGGCAGAAAGTTACCGGTAGACCACTGATTGAGGCTTACGGCCTGACTGAGACAGCACCGGCCGCTTGTATCAATCCTATGACCCTTAAGGCCTATAACGGTTATATTGGCATTCCTATTCCTTCGACTGAAGTTGAAATCAAGGATGACAATGAGAAGACCGTGGCACAGGGTGAGATCGGAGAGATCTGTATCAAGGGCCCACAGGTCATGGCCGGCTACTGGAACAAGCCTGAAGAAACGGCAAAAGTTATGTCCAAGGATGGCTTCTTCAAGACTGGTGACCTGGGCTATATGACTGACACAGGATTTTTCAAGATCGTAGATCGTAAGAAAGATATGATCCTGGTTTCTGGATTCAACGTTTATCCAAACGAGATTGAAGATGTTGTAAGTATGAATCCTAAGGTCCTTGAGTGTGCGGCCGTAGGTGTACCGGATGAAAAGACTGGAGAACTGGTTAAAGTTTTCATAGTGAAGAAAGATGACTCCCTTACAGTTGAAGAAGTTCAAAAGCATTGTAAAGAGCACCTCACGTCATACAAATGTCCAAAATCCATCGTGTTTAGAGCAGATCTGCCTAAGTCCAATTTGGGTAAGATTCTGCGTAAAGACCTAAGGGCCGAGGAAGTGAGTAAAAGTTAGAAAAGATATGTGTCCTTGTGGTGCTTGCAAACCTTAAGATTTATTAAGCGTTTAAGTATCACGGAAGATATTTTGGTTCAGAGAGGGATTTCTGACCTTAAAAGAAGCTAAAATAGGGCCTGTGCAGGGCCCTATTTTTATGTACATGATGTACGGTATGCCCTCGTAGGCACGGGCCGAGAGAGGGCGTCTATTTAATCAAAGGAGATTTTTGTATGCGCTTCCTTCCCCTAATTACTTTCTTATTCCTCATAGCGTGCTCAACTCCTTACGATCTAAAAAAAACCGATCCTAAAATTACTTATGTGACTTCGAAGCCGGCCAATGATGTGAAGAAGTGCATCCTTGATAAGTGGAGGCTTCATCTTACTAATGTGCACGAAGAAGAGATCAGTGAGGGATATATGGTCAGGTTCAATGACACCTTGGAAAATGCTACCGTGGCCATTGTAACGATTGAAAGTATGGGCCCTGAGGTAAATGTGAACTATTACCACAGAACTAACAGGATCAAGCTAGAGCGCCTGGAAGAAGAAGTGAAGGCCTGTAAGTAACACATAAAGTCAAGCCCTTATCTAAAGAGAAAAACAGTTTTGCTACAGTATTAATCTAATCCTGCCGATAAGCTCTTAAACATAAATAGGGAGCCTCTGCATGGACATGAAATACTTTTACGGCGGATTTTGGCTTAGGGCCGGAGCACTCATTACGGATTTAGTTTTGTTGACTGTAGTCGATGGTATTTTTAATCTGGCCATAGGTCTTGATTTTATAGCTTCAGCGGCCCCTGGCCAATTTTCAAACAAAGATATGATATCGATTGGATTTGGACTTGTTTCTGGATTCATCTATTTTACTTTTCTGCAGGCACTTTTTAATGGGACAGTTGGCAAAAAAGCTTTTGGGCTGATGCTGGTTGATTCAAAAAGATATTCACAAGTCAGCATTGGCCAGGCAGTTGGTCGTTACTTTATGTTCTTGGTTTCATGGATCATTTTTCTTGGATTAGGAATAATCTGGGTTGGATTTCAGAAGAAAAAGCAAGGCTGGCATGATTTAGCCGCAAATACTGTCGTGGTGAAAAAGAAACACCTGAATGAATTGAAGCTTGAAGCTGGGATCTTTCCAGCTAAAAAAGTGTCACCAAAAGCTGCTTAGCGCCTTCGGCGCCGAAGGCGCAGAGGGAATCGGTCTATGTGTATATTTTAATTAACATTTGTTAAGCGGCCTTCGAAGAAGCCGCTTCAAATTGTTCCCACCAAAAACTGCAAACTTCTTCCAGTTCACCAGTCTTAACGTGATAAATTTTCTTACCAGCGTGCTCACAGCTCCAATATTGGATCTCTTTCTTGATGACGTAGCCCAGGGATTCTAATTGTTCTTTGTATGATTTCATGAGGGCCTCCAGTTACTTAGACCATAACTTTTCGGCACAATAGATTTTTTCTAAACCATCCATTCAAGATTTGATTCGGCCACACGAGGAATCATCAGATCGCCTTTGTACACTATTGCTTCACCAACCAGGTTGTGGCAGAGGAAGTAAGGCATGGATTCTGTAAGCCCATAGGCCCCACAGCGTGTGAACTTAAGCCAATCACCGACCTTCAGAGTTTCAGGGAGGTCAAAATCACCAAGTGTATCCAGGGCCGTGCATAGCGGCCCATGGACGCTATAGCGTTTGGATTCACCGCTCACCATAAAGGCTTCACAAGGGAAGGGCTCATTCACCAGAGCGGGCCTTGCCATGTGATTAATGCCACCCTCGGTAACGATGATATTCTTACCACGAACAGTTTTAATGTCCACGATACGGGTAAGGTATGATCCGAACTTACCAATTGAAAAGCGGCCAAGCTCCAGCCAGATTTCCTGTAGTTCATACTTCGTCTTTAATTTAAGGAGAGTCTCATGCACGGCCGCAAAAGAGACCTCTGTCTCATCTGAATAAGAAAGCCCCAGGCCTCCACCGAGATCAAGTACCTTGAGCTCAATTCCCATATCCAGAACAAATCTCTGGGCCGATTCAATTGTCTGGGTCCAGATTTTTTCAAGCTTTTCTATTTCAAGGATGTTTCCCCACTGGAAGCAGTGGAGTCCATCAACATTGATATTCTTAAATTGCTTCAGGTCAAATTCTTTCCAGTCATCAAGTCCCAGGCCAAAAGGAGTGATAGCTGAGCCGCCAAGTATGCTCTTGTCGCCATCCCAATCTAGTTGAATACGTAGGAGAACTGACTGCTGGATTGAAAGTTTTCCACACAGCTCATTTAAGTCACGAAGCTGGTTAATGCTTTCAACGACGATGCACTTAACTTTCGCTTGCAGCAGGCTTGCAAGATAGTTGCGTGTTTTGGCGGGCCCTGTAGCAATAAGATTATTTGCTGTAAGACCGGAACGAACGGCCTGAGTGAGTTCACCTAAACTTGCAACATCCACCCCAAATCCCTGGGCCTTTAAAATTTTCAGGACTTCAGACAGGGGATTGGCCTTACAGGCATACCACACTTTAATGTCCGGATGGAGAGTCGCACGGATTTTCTTCATGTGAGTCTCAAAGGCATCCAGGTCATAAAAGTAAAAAGAAGAACCCATTCGGTTAATGGACTCTTTTATGTGCTGGTCTAGCATTTAATCACCTCAGTAGTGTTTCTAGTTCTAATGCTGCGGAGGTCTTGGCATCTTTATATTTAATGATCATGGCACAACGAAGTTGCAGCCCCATTTTTACGGCCCATGCAAGGTTTTGAGATGCCGGGCGTGAGCCTGTCACCACAACTGCATAAGGAGGAATGGGTTCACCAACATCCAGCATGCGCTCGTTAACGCAATCATAGACCGGTACACCTCTTGAAAGAACAGTTCCCGGAGCAATCACGGCCCCTTCTGAAACCTGAACTCCTTCAACAATAATTGCACCCGCACCAATAAAGGCATTATCTTCGATCACCACAGGAGTCTGGCCAACTGGTTCAAGCACGCCACCTATCTGCACACCGGCAGAAAGATGAACATTTTTTCCAATTTGAGCACATGATCCAACCAGGGCATGGCTATCAACCATAGTCCCGGAATCAACATAAGCACCCACATTGATATAAGCAGGAGGCATTATGATGACCCCAGATGCAACATAAGCTCCGCGACGTACTGAAGATCCACCAGGAACAAGGCGAACCTTGTCTTCTACTTTAAATTCCCGTGCTGGAAGATTGTGCTTATCTACAAAACCACCTGCAAACTCTTTTAGCTCTCCCGCCTTGAAGGCAGCAAGGATGGCCTCTTTAACTTCACGCTGGGCAACCCATTTGCCATCAACTTTCTGGGCCGAGCGAACTAGTCCCTTCTCAAGCAGGTCAAGTGTTTCCATCCAGTTCATTTTTTTTCTCCCATGTACCATTTTTCAATTGCTACCTGGGCCTCCATTACAGGAGCGGCACTTACCATGTCCTCATGTGAGAGAGGAGCAATCATCCTGGCAGTCTTGATGTCTCCACGTTCTGCAAGAAGACGCTTAACCGGCACAGGATTGCTGGCAACGAAGAGACTGTTAGCTGCTTTAGTCCAAAGTTCCTTAGCATCAAAAGTTTTATTCAGGCATTGCTCAACATAGAGGTGAGTTTCTTTTGGCCAGGCATTTGATGCCACAGAAACAAGTCCAGTAGAACCGGCCTGAGCAAACTCTGGCATGAGGGCATCATCACCACAATAAACTGGTTTACCTCCGGCCGCTTTCAGGTATTCCTTCATGCGGTCCACAGAGCCTGAAGCTTCCTTGATGGCCCAGAAATTTTTGTGAGTATGGAGTGCTTCAACAGCAGCAACGGCCATTGGTATAGCGGTCCTTCCAGGAACATTATAAAGCATCACAGGGCGAGTGACGGCATCCATCAAGGCCTTAAACCACTGGGTCTGACCCTTGGCACCTGGCTTGGCGTAGAGGGGAGTGACAAGCAGGTAAGCATGGATAGAAAGTGTTTCAAGATATTTCACCCAATCAGTCTGCTCTTCCAGGAGGTGTCCACCAACGCCCACCATGATAGGACAAGTAGGCTTAAGACTGATCACGTGCTCAATTATTGACTTGCGGGTGGCAAGATTCAGGTTCAAGGCTTCAGCTGTGGAGCCCAGGATGAGCAAGCCGTTACGGGCCTCTTCCTGCTGCTTGATAAGAGTCGTGAGACTCAGAAAATCAACAGCGCCATTTTCAAGAACAGGTGTGACAACAGCTGTCCAGAGTGAATACGATTTAGGGTCCATGCGGTCCATCCTTTAAAGTGCAAGATGATCTTCAACCACTTTCTGAAAAGCGTGAAGGCCAGGTGCGAGTGTTTTAGTTTTTATAAAATCTGAGGCCCATAAGGCACCCTCAGCAAAGAGCTGGCGGTTTTTGGCCTCATGAGTAAGCTTGATAATTTCTGATGGTGTTTTAAGAGTCAGTGTATGAAGGCCAACAACATCCCCTGTACGCTCAAAGGTCATTTTTGGATTTCCATGAAGCCATCCCTTCATTGAAAGAGCGGTTCCACTTGGGGCATCAAGCTTCTTGGTATGATGAACTTCATGGATTTCAAAAGTCTTCTCACCAAAAAGGTGGGAAACCTGATTAAGGCGTTCAATTAATTGTTTCATGACCACGACACCTAGGGAGAAATTCGTAGCATGGATCCACTTTAAGTTTTTCTCTTTAAGAGTCAGGTCAAAGTTCTCAGGCCAGTTAAAACCAGTTGAGCCGGTTACAACAGGAAGTTTGGTTTCAAGCAGGAGAGGAATTAAATCTTCAAAAGCTTCCCCTGGCAAAAATGAGATCACCACGTCGCACTTTATGAGCTTTTCAAATGAAGGCAGATTAGTCTGATCAAAGACCTCAACCCCAGTTGGTCTCAGATCCCTGACTTGAGAGCCTGTTTTTCCTTTTCCGAGAAGAGCAATTTTCATACTTCCTCAATTAAAGAACGGTGTAGCTGCTTGATGCAGGCCTTGCTTTCTGATTCTTTTACCAGAAAGTTAAAGTTATAGGCCGAGGCACCCAGGCTTATCATTCGGATATTGATGCCTTCAATCGCTGTAAAAATGCCACTGGCCTGATTTGGTCGCTGATGAAGCTCATTACCAATGAGTGAAATCAAGGCATAACCAGCTTCAATATCCACACGTCCGACAGTTTCCAGGTCACGCAGGAAACGTACATTTTCGAGCGTGTCATTATCAACCGTAATGGCGACAGAATATTCAGCAGTTGTTACGCAATCTACAGAGATGCGGTGATTTCCAAAAGTATCGAAAATTTTTGACATAAATCCGTAGGCGTTAAGCATGCTTGGCTGAGTAATAGTCAGGAGTGCCTGGGAGCTTCTTTTTGTAATGGCCCTGACAGTTGGACGATTTTCCACCGTGGCCCTGATCCAGGTTCCAGGTAAATCCTTGTCAAAACTTGATCCGACAAAAACCGGAATGGATTTTCTTACGGCAGGCGCGATAGTGGCAGGATGAAGGATCTTCGCTCCATACTGGGCCATCTCTCCAGCTTCAGAATAGGAGAGTTCAGGAATAATCCGGGCCTCTGGACAGATACGCGGATCTGTTGTGGCAACCCCTGCAACATCAGTCCATATTTCAAGGCAAGTAGCATTCACTCCCTCAGCAAATAAGGCAGCAGAGTAATCACTTCCACCGCGGCCAAGAATAGTTGTATTGCCTTCAGCATCTGATCCAATGAAACCTTGAGTGACATACACATGCTCATTATCCAGGATCAACCGGCCCGCACATTCTTTTTCTATTTCCTGGATAAGCGGAGTTGCCTTTCCGAAGTTTGCATCAGTTCTGATAATCGTACGTGCATCCAGTAAGTTTACTTTCTTATTTGGCAAGGCGACCCTCAGGACATCCCGGAAAATAAGCGAAGACATTCTTTCACCCAGGCTCAGAATATGATCGTAGGCCCTTGGAGTCAGTTCTTTCAATAGGGAAAGGTTTTGAACCAAAAGTCCCAGTTCAGTGAAATAGCCTTCCAGGATCGTTTGAGTTTCTTCCTGATTACCAGTCTGGACCAGAAGTGCCTGATGCCTTTCCTTAACCAGGAAAATACTTTTTTCGCATTCCTTGAGTTTGCCAGTACTGGCGAGCTTGGCGACCTCTATTAATTTATCTGTAGTTCCTGAAGTTGCTGACACAACAACAATGGTAGAGCCACGCTCAATACTGATAGCGGCACTTCTTTGCATTGATGGATAATCACCCATGGATGTTCCACCAAACTTCGAAACTATTAACTTACGCGACATATTTATTCTCCTCTCTATAGGGATTAAAATCTGACTAAATGGGCCTGTAGGGGATTGGTGGTGGATAGGTAGTGCATTGATATTGCAAACCTAACCTAAAGCACCCCACAGATTTTATTCTGTGACAGTCTTGGGGATTCAGCCCCAACAACCAATGATCCTCGATTTTAAGTATTCGGATCACTTCGGCGACTCTTCCATGAGAAGTTGGTAAATGCGGACTTAAAATCCTTCCAACTTCTTGCCTAAGAATCGCGCCTCTTCAGGCAGACGGGAAAAGCATAGTCAATTAAACTCGAAATTCCAAGTTTACTTTTAAAAAAAAATGGAGCTATCTTTGTTTTAGTTCCTGAAACAAAAAATATCGGAGAGTTACTTATATGAAAAAGGTTGGATTCATCGGTTGGCGCGGGATGGTTGGCTCAGTCTTGATGGAAAGAATGAAGGAAGAAAATGATTTTCCCCTGATGGAATCTTACTTTTTTTCGACATCAGAGGCCGGAAAGGCCGCTCCTAAAGTTGCAAACGCTCACGATACACTCCTGAACGCAATGGAGGCCAAAGAATTATTAAAGATGGACATCCTCCTTTCATGCCAGGGTGGCGAATACACCCAGGAAGTATTTCCGATGTTAAGATCCGCCGGATGGAAAGGGGTATGGATCGATGCGGCCAGTCCCCTTCGCATGAAAGACGATTCTGTCATCGTACTTGATCCAGTTAACCGCGATCATATTCAACGTTCACTTGATTCCGGTGTTAAGAATTTTGTGGGTGGTAACTGCACTGTCTCCTTGCTCTTAATTGCTCTTCACGGCCTGTTTAAAGAAAACCTGGTGGAGTGGGTGAGTTCTATGACCTATCAGGCTGCTTCTGGGGCCGGTGCCAAAAATATGATTGAACTACTGGATCAGATGAAATCAGTGGGAACTTCTTTTGCTGCAAATCCTGCAGGCACGGCACTTGAACTTGAAAAAGAAATGACCAGACTTATGAACGGTAATGAATTTCCCAAGACAAATTTTGGTCATGCACTTGCCCTTAACGTTCTCCCATGGATTGACTCGGAAATGCCTTCGGGCCAGAGCAAGGAAGAATGGAAGGCCCAGGTTGAAGCGAACAAAATGCTTCAGTCAAAAACCATCATTCCTATAGATGGAACATGTGTGCGCGTTGGATCTCTTCGTTGTCATTCACAAGGTCTTACAATTAAGCTTAAAAAATCTGCGCATCTATCAACTGTTGAAGAACTCATAAGTAATGCCAATCCATGGGTTAAGCTTGTTGCAAACAACAAACCAGAAACTCTCAAGGAATTAACTCCTGCAGCAGTATCAGGGAAAATGCATGTTCCAATTGGTCGATTGCGTCCAATGACTCTTGGTGACCAATATTTCAATGCTTTCACACTTGGAGATCAATTACTTTGGGGTGCGGCCGAACCGCTTAGATGCGTATTGAGAATGGCACTGCAGTAAGCATAAGGTATAGCTCAGGAGGCATTTATGCTTAAATTTTTCATGCTGTTTATGTTCTTGAGCTTATCAGCGACGGCCTCAGTGGGCATAGTTCGAAGTCTTGACCTTCATGACGGAAAGTATGAAATAACCTTGTGGACCGATAACAGGGTTTTCAGGCTAAGTGAGAATCATCCACAAGTGCCATGCATCGAAAATGCCTTTAAGGCCAATATGCCGGTGGATCTGAAGCTTAATGAGAAAGGAAAGATCGTGAATTGTCGGCTGGCGAGACTTGCTCATCCAGGTAAACGGACTGCACGATAAGAAAGATTATCGTGCATCGCATCACTCAGGGTCGGATATTTAGTTAAGATGAAGTCTCGCCAGTAGCTCGTCCCTGGACAATTTACCGTCTTTTACGGCCAGCTGTGTGACCACCAGGGCCTTCTCATACAATGGCTTTTCATCAACTGGGATTACAGTCAAATCGATATGTTTTTGATCTATTGTCCCCGTATGCTTAACTGCTTTTCTTAAAATCATAATCGCCTGATCCAGGTCCATACATGTCCTCACAAAAATTGAAATGGAATTGGATTTAAGCAGCTTTTGTAACGGGTGTCACTTCATCTATTAAATTTGAAATCGTATCTTCGGGCAGGCCATCATATTCAGCTGCCTTGCAGATAACACGTAGCTTTGAATTAAGTTTCCCGATGTTAAGTCCGGTTTTGAATTCGATATGGCTTTCACTTACGGCCTCTTGAATCAGATTGCGGTATTGGCATACTAAGGCGTCCTGTGCAGTTGCTACATTTCTTACGTTCAAGTGGCCCCCAAATTTATCGTTCAGTTTGCTTCCGTTGATCATTCTAAGGCCTTTTGTGGTAGGGCCTATTTATAAATGTTTGGAATAGGAAATCGGTCAGATAGGGAATGCAGAGTATTATGATTCTCTTTATAAAGTGTGAAATTCTTTTAAAATGACAATTATCATTGGCATGCTAACATGTCCTAATGGTGAATAATTTCGAGGCTTTCCTTCATTTTGGAGACGAATTCCTACCGGGTAACAGCTTGCAGCTCCGGTTAGGATTGATGGCCCTTTTGCTGAATCGTAACGTATTGATAGAAGATGTACCTGGTATGGGCAAAACCACACTGGTTAAATTCTTTGCCCGTGCCACAGGGCTTGATTTTCGCAGGATTCAATTCACCAGTGATCTGATGCCTTCAGATATCCTGGGAGTCTCTATTTTCCAGAAAGATTCTGAAAGGTTTATTTTCAGGCCTGGACCTATATTTGGGGAATTAATTCTGGCCGATGAACTTAACCGTGGGACACCCAAGACACAAAGTGCGCTCTTGCAGGCGATGGAAGAAAAACACATTACAGTAGATGGGGTAACCTATCCCCTGCCGGCCAGGTTTTGTCTTTTTGCTACCCAGAATCCGCGCGGTCAGTTCGGTACCTATCCCCTGCCTGAATCACAGCTTGATCGTTTCCTGTTTAAATTTTCTATGGGTCACCTGAACACTGAACAAGAAATGGAGCTGCTTGCAACCGGATCACGTCTCAAAAAGCTTGAGACACTGAGTGCGGTTGTGACTCCTGATATCTTACGTGAATGGGAAGCAGGAATCAGAAATATCAAGGCCACGAAGATGCTGCTTGAATATATTACTGTTGTCTTGAACGTGACCCGTAAACGTGAAGACCAATGGGGACTAAGTCCAAGGGCCGGTCTTGATCTACTGGATGCAGCACGGGCATGGGCCTGGTTTGAAAAAAGAGAATATGTATTGCCCGATGATGTACAGGCAGTTTTTCCATTTGTTGCCGGCCACCGGATGTTCTCCGGACATTCGCTTTCTGTTGCTCATGAAAACTTAAGGGCACGTGATCTCATTGGTGGGGTTCCCATTACCAAGGCCACTTGAAAGTGAAGGCCTGGATTCTAATCCTCATGAAGAAAAGAGGTCGCATCTATATCCTTCCCACCAGAATGGGAGGCTATTTCAATGCCCTTATTTTTTTAATGTTTCTTCTTTCTGTCGGATATAGTAACAACCTGCTGCTTATTTTTACTCTTTTTCTTTTTGGTCTGAATCTCTTATGGGTTATTCAAACCCATTTTCATTTGCAACATTTAAAACTTGAGATGATTCAAATTCAGGATGGACATGCAAATGAGGCGATCCCTTTTACCATTGTATGGAAACATGTACCTGAAGGACCCATGAAATGGCAGATTAAACTGGATACTGACAAGGGTGAAATGCACTTAAAGGACCTGGTTCAATCCAGACACGAAACCCAGGGGGATTTGAAATGCAATCAAAGAGGTCTGCTTAAATGGAATTATCTTTTTATCGCAACTGAAAAACCATTTGGATTATATCGGGCATGGCGCCACCTCAAACTGGATGGGATATCCCATATCTATCCGCCTATGTCTCAGGCAGGATTTAACACTCCCCTAAAAGGTTTGGGCCTTGAAGGGGAAACAGCTTCGGGTGATAAAGGGACAGGGGACTTCAGAGACCTCCTCCCCTACCATGGGAATGAGGCCAGGTTGATCAGCTGGAAGCATTACGCGCGGACTGGTGAGCTCCTGGTAAAGGAAGGCGAGGAACATAAAGCACCTTTCGCTGAACTTAAATGGGACCCGGACGAATCTCCTGACACTGAAGAATCACTCTCATCACTGGCCACGCAAATGGTCATCTGCCATCGTGAGGCCATACCTTTTACATTTGAAATTTTCGGTAAAAAAAGAGGACCATCCGTTACGGCCAGACACCTGGCCCTTTGTCTTCAGGATCTGAGCCAATGTTAAGGACAGAACTCAAGGAAGGAATTCTGGTTCTCTTATTCGCATTCACCTTAAGTGAATTCCTGACTCCCGTAACTATCGGGCTCGCCGTCCTTGGAGTTCTTTGTATTGCCTTTCGGAAAAGACCGGGAAGAATTCTTCGAAATCTCCTGGCCGTCATAGTCCTGATTTCCTATTGGTTCAGCTATGGGAAAGTGATTGACCCTGAAGTCGGGCTTAACTTCCTTACGACAGTTGTGGTGCTTAAGCTCCTGGAGAAAGATTCCGAGCGGGATCAATATATGATTTTCTTCGGCCTTCTGCTTTTACTTGCGGCGGGTTCATTATTTGAGCGCACCCTGACTTATATGTTATTTTTTAGTGCATCTTTCCTCTTACTTATCAGGGATTTTTACCAGGCCCGCGGGTTGACAGCAAAACTTAAGGATATGGGCCTCTTGATAATGTGGATCCTGCCCTTAACTTTTGGCCTCTTCTTATTCATACCCAGGATGATGAATCCCATTCCCTTTAATCCTAATGGACCTTCAGCAGGAGAAATTGGCTATACTACAAGTGTGAATTTTTCCTCCGCTCAAGGCCTGACTGCTAATGACAGGCCTGCTTTTCAGGCGCTGGTGAAAAGTCCTGTTAATCAGGACCAACTTTATTGGCGGGGCAATACTATTTCACAGAGCGATGGCTGGAACTGGTCTCCCATTTCCCAGGACAGACCGGTTAAAATAGTACGGGAGAAAAATATACCAAGGTCTCAAGGGATTCATCAAAGCATCAGGCTTTTAAGTAAGGAAGAATTCCTATTCTCACTGGATTATCCTCTAGAGTTTTCTCATCAACAAGAAATTATAAGTCCTACAGGACCTATGACTCTCCAGCAAAACCGCCGTGGCTGGATACAGCAGTATGAAGTCATAAGTGCTGCCGGAGTAGATTTTATCAATCAGGAAGATAGAGCTGCGTATCTCAGGATTTCACTTCCACAAATAGATCGTGAATGGATTCAGCAAACTTTCAAGTCCGGGGATCCCGATTCTTTGAAGGCCGAAATAAAACGTTATCTTTGGGAAAAGAAATTTATCTACAGCCTGAAGCCGGGTCTCATAACGAGCTTCCGAAATTTTATGCAGGAAAAGAAAATTGGTTTCTGCTCCCATTACGCATCGGCCATTGCCCTTATCATGCGTACCAAGAAAATTCCGGCTCGGCTTGTTTCAGGTTTCATGGGCGGCCATTACAATCCCTTTGGTAATTTCTATCTCATCTCCCAAAATGATGCCCATGTGTGGGTTGAAGTTCTTGTTTCTGGAAAATGGGAGCGGCTGGATCCTACAGAATGGCTGGCACCTGACAGGGTCAGGTTGGGTGGTGAAGCCTTTATGGCGGGTTCCAGGAGACAAAGTATTTTTGGGTCTTACTCAATTCCGGGAATGAGCTATCTTTATGACCTTCGCCTGTGGTTTGGACAATGGGATTTCCAGTTTTATCAATGGCTCGAGCAGGTAAATTATCACGGGCAGGAAGCTGTACTTTCACGTTTTAAATTCAAGCGGGAATGGTTTTACACTATGGCCCCCTTATTCCTTTGCCTCTTCTTTTTCTTCTATGCGTGGCAATTAAAGAAAAGAAAAGGGGCCTCCATTCCTGAACTGGAAAAAATATGGACCATCTTTCTTAAGAAGTTAAGGGCACGTGGAGTTGAGCTCCCCTTAACTTCAATAAAGTCAGCGCAGATTTACCTCGAGAGGCTTGATCATCCGGACCAAATGCAGATTTTGGAGTTATGGAAACTCTTGATTGAATGTAGCTATGCGGCCGAATCAGAACTGGTTGATTTAGGTAAGAAGGTAAGGCATTTTTAGTTATCCATGACCTTATATTCAGCATCCACTACGTGCCTGGCCGTCTCAGGGGCCTTTCTTTCAGTTCTGGGTCCACCCGTGCCTCTCTCTGCCTGGGCATTCAGTTGCTGTTCCTGCTGGACTTTCTTCATGACACGATAGAGCTGTATAAACCTGCGGATAAAGTAAATACAGAAGATAATGAGGATGATTTTAATCAATTTCATGGGAGAACAATAATCCCAGTATCGGGAATTTGCAAGTGATCAGGATTTCGGTTCGTTGGGGTCTTTTGGAGCAGCAGCTTGACTTGCAGCCGCTGCTTTCTTCTCAAGCTCGGCCTTTTCTTTTTCTTTTTTATCCATTTCTTCCTGCAATTTCTTGGCCGCAAGAGCAATTTTTTCCTGAAGTTTTGTGTCATTAAGCTTCTTGAATTCTTCGGTGGCCGTATTGACCGCAGCATCATGTTCACGGAAAAAGACTGAATTGACGAATTTTCTCAGGTCTTTTTTCTGGGCCTCGCCAAGACAATGAATAATGCCATGGTACTGTGGCGGCTTGGAAGGTGTCTTTGTTGGCTGGACGTTAACATACATTTCCACCGGCTGAGTCATGTGAATGTTTGTATTTGTGGCCAGTTCCTGGTCACATTGGAAGATCATATCAGTCTCAGAAAGCTTCATGACCTTAACTGAAACCAGGATTTGTACAATAGAAGAGATATTTGATTTGTTGAGAAAAAGTTTATCAGACTGAGCTGTTTTCACCGGCATCACACTATTGCGTTTCTTTTCATAAAGCTCTGCCATCTTCAGGAGAAGATCAACAGACAACTCATTACTGGTGGCCATGACATTTGCGTAACCCAGGACGGACTGCATCTCTTTTGAATCCATAGGAGAATTAAAAACAACTATAAAAGGATTGAGATCTTTATATTTCGCTTTCATGGCCTCAGCAAGTTTCACTAACTTTTGATGAGTATTTCGGGCCTTCTCATCGTCCTTATCCATGGCATATGCAATAACCTGTGGTTGCATTCGGTCGATTTCTGATGAGATATTATCAATAAAGGGAATGACCCGGATGATATAGGAATGTTTGTCAGATCTTGACTGGCCATCATAGAAACGCAGTTCACGATCGATAACCAGCATCTTGCCTTTCTTTTCATCGGACTTAGAAGCGTTATCCTCAATCCATTTCCTGAATTGTTTCTTATGATGTTTGATCATGTCATCGCGTTCAATGCGTTTTTCCTTGATCCTGTCAGGCTCCATGCCTTCAGGAGGAAGGAAGTCATCAACGAAAAGGAAATTCAGGTCAGCACTTCCACTGAAATGGAAGAACAAGTTCTTATTTGCGGTTTCACGAACAAAAACTTCACCGGAAGGAATGACTTTTGATTTTTGCCAGCCGTGCTTGACCTTGATTCGACTTCCCTTAGCAACCGGAAAATTCGTTTCGATATGCATGGATTCCGCATCGATATAACCAACCTTGCCAGGAATCCCTGCATCCCATTCATCTTTTAGGTTAGCTGTGGCAAAGCCATGTTCGGCCCCTTCTGCAGGTGCGACAAGCCTTGAAACTCCATAGACCACATCAAAAGTCTCAGGACTCTTGATGTGAGTGAAGTTCACACCGGTAGCAATACTTTCAGACATGATTTGTGGGTCGGAGAGATAATCTACCAGCCCTACAGTCACCATCTTATGTTCCAGAGGGGTTCTCGCAATGAGGCGGGCAAGATGCAGGTAATCCTGTGTGTGCTTTGAAAAATCAAGAAACACAACGGCCGGATGTTCTTTATAAATTTTTAAAAAAAGTGATTGAATTGCTGATTCAGAGGTTTCAAAAAAGCGCTTGAATTCAAAAGGAATGCGAGTATTTCGTTGAAATTCGCCCTGAAGGGTTCTGAAATAACCCTCATCATCACCAAAATAATAAAACGTATGGATGACCGCCATGGAACAAGTATACCATATTTTAATTAAAGCAATCTTAATTCGGCAATTTACGTTCTTTTAGATAGGTAACATACTCAATTGAGGCTTGGTCTTCGTGCCTGGAAAAGTGAAGAATCTGATGATTAAGATACTCTTGTCCTACTGATCCCTTCCACAACGAATCACCATAGGCAGTAACCCGTTCTAAAATAGCATCTTTCCGGAGTACCAAAATCAGATAATACTGTCCGTCTTCAACCAGAACTTCCTCATGGAATAATCCCAACTGAGAAAGCATAAGCCACTGCCTGATTTCCAGAATTTTTCTATGAGGTGAAATAACTAAAGAGTCTTTTTCTGTTAGCTGAGGTTCCAGGTGTTTTAAGATGTCGATTATTTCTTTTCCACCCATACCAGCTATGAAGACTGTTTTTTTCTCAGGACTGAGAACAATGTTTTGCCCTTTTGCATGCCAAATTTTAATTTTTTCATCGGTCGTAATATACGAATCTAACTTCTTAATTACTGCTTCAGAGGGATCTACTAAATTGATGGCCTTAACCTTTGGATCTGCCTGAAAGGAGAGCCCCAGGAGGCCATGGTCGCAACCTATGTCCCAGATGGTTTGGGAGTCATGAGAAAAGTCACGAATGCGTGTGAGTCGTTTGGAAAGATTCAAGCCCTACCCTAGAAGAATTGATCGTAGTCCTGACCATACTTCGCGTCGAATTCCTCCGTAAAGAACTTACGGACAAAATACTGCCCTGAACGCACAGTCTCGATAAAGCCATAGTTCTCCAGAGAGTGCATATGGTGAACGAGTTCATCTGATGAGAGGCCAAGAATCAGACTAAGGTCTGCGTACGAGTTAAGCGGGCCGATTCCGTGAGAGCGATATAAATTGGGCCTGCACCATACCTGGCGGTAGAGATACATCAGGAGCAATATCTCAGAGCGTGTCAGCTTGAATGAATGAAGGATATTGTCAAAAAAGAGATCAGGTATTTCTGAAGTTGAGGCCAGATCTGGGGGACCTACGACGGACTTCTCCACGTTCTTCTCTTGTTTCTTTTTGTTAAACTGGGACAACACTGAACGTATATCTTCCATAACTTCCTCCTCTCTTATTAAGATTAGCCGAAAAGGTAAAAGGAATTCAATAGTTCTAGTTGAGTGGCAATTCTTGCCCTTTAAACAAAATACTCAAGTAATTCAGGGATGTACCGATCAGGATGGGTCAACTATTACGGAGCATTAATGACCTCACCGTGGCTTGCAACTGCCTTTTTCTTATTATCCTCATGCGGGGCCTATCAATGGCTTGGGGATAAAACAGTCCAGAATAACCGCCAAATCGCCTCCATTGGGGCCCAGCAACTGCTTATAGATGACCAGGATGGTTTTAATGAAATGCTTCAGGAAAACCTTCACTCTCTTCATAGCTACTACCTCATTGGACAGAAGAACCTTATTAAATTTGATTCCGATCTCGGGCAGGTAAAGCTGGAAAAGCTTTATGAGTCTGATTCATACCTGAATCTCATTGCAGTGAGGTCACAGGCAGAAGAAATAGAGCACGAGCTTGAGGAAGTCTGGGATATGCTGGGAAACAGTAAGGATAAAAAGCAAATATCTATTCAATTGAAAATGAAGCTCGCCATCCAGAAATATGCAGAGAAATCCCCCTATGCCGCTCTGGCCATGGAAAACCTCATGCACCACCTGCAAATTGTATCCCTACCCTCGGCCAGGAAGAACAAGTTCACATCAGGACGCAAGGAAATGGCGGCAGAATTCAAGTCTATGGAAAATTCCAAGGAATTTGCTGTCTACGAAAAGAACATTGAACACCTCTCACACATGCTGGATATCAAGTTTGATGGCGAGGGAAAAAAATTCTATCCAAGCTCAACTAAGTCAGGAAATATTACCGGTAATGAGTTTCCATCAAAGGTCTGGTCCCTGACCTTTGATGACGGCCCAGGCAAAGCGACATCGTTAATTATCCTGAAAAACCTCAAGGAACGTAACCTTAAGGCCACCTTTTTCCAGCTCACCCAGCATGTTAAGGATCTACCTGAGATTGCCAGGGAAATCAGGGAAGCGGGCATGGAAATTGCGTCCCATTCATATGGCCATATACAACTCACAAAAGTGGGGGCCGTGACCCTCGAAAGAGAAATTACTGACGCGACCAATGATCTGGGAAAATTGCATGGCAAAGAGATAAAATTCTACCGCCTGCCTTACGGAGCTGGATTAAATTCACCCCAAATCCGCGACAAGATTGCTGAAAACAAGCTGATTCACGTTTTCTGGAACATTGATACCCTGGACTGGATGCCACAGGCCCCGGAAAAGATCGTTAAAAGGACCCTGGCCTTGATGAAAAAGACTCCAAAGGATGCAGGTGTGCTCCTTTTCCACGATATTCACCTCAGAACCACCCTGGCCACACCTGAAATCATGGATTATTTAAAAATAGATGGCCGAAGGGTGTGTACTCTTGATGAAATAGTGACTCAGATAAATGAAGATGCGGAGACCGTATGTCCATCAAAATAGTTTTACTCTTACTCGTTACTGTTTCCTGCTCACAGATGAAGAAGCTGGAGACCCCTCATAAGGCCCATGCCCCGAAAGAATTCTCCCGGGGAGAGCTCATTATGGGAACGCAGTTAATATCCAGGGTCTTTGATGGTGAAATGGCCCCTTTAAGCTGCATTCCTACCACTGACGAGGCTTCACTCCTGCTCAGGACGATCCAGCCACGCATGGACATTGTCCAGGACGACATCGAATCCCTGCTGGACGATAACAAAGAAGTTGAAGAACTGATTAAGAATTGTGACCAGAGTTGTACATGTCCCTTCATCGATGACCTGCTTCGCGAGCACCTGGTGATACTCACCAAACCACAGCAGAAAATGCTGGAGAAGAAAAGATCCCAGAAAGAAGTTAATCGCTGCCTGACATACATGCAGGAAACTTTTTGCAAGAGTGAGCTTTACCAGGAACTTAATAAGGAAAAAGTCGACTTCAGCTTTGAAGAATAATTTTCTTCAGCTCCTGAGTTCGCTTCTTACCTGCTTCAATTCCCATTTTTAATAGCCCCACAAGGCCCTTACTTCTCCATTCTTCAAGGACTGCAATAGTCACTCCTCCTTTGGACGTGACTGAATCAATCATCGTTTGCAGGGGGATGTTTTCACTTTTTGCATTCAAGGCCGCTCCCAGCAACACTTGACGGGATAATGTCTCCCTTTCGGCCTCCGTAAGAGAGTTGAAATTTTGGGCCAGGTTCAAGGTAAATTCATAAAAAAGAGCAGGGCCTGAGCCTGTGAGCAAGGTCAATTCTTCGAGTTCTGCTTCATTCATCACGCGGGCCATCCCAAGTTTTGAAAAGAGCTCAAGGACCTTCGGCACTTCTTTTGATCCTGAAGAAGAGGAAATCAAGGACACACCTTGTCTGTAGCGTACACTTAAGTTGGGCATCACTCGCACTAGTCGCTTCACTCCCAGAATTTTCACCTGAGATTCTTCTCCAATGGCAGCAAGCAAACTAATGTAGAGTGCATCTGGAAATGTTTTCTTCTGTGAATCCAGCTGCTGCGGTTTACAACCAAGTAAGACCCATTCGGGATTGACAGTATTTAAGTCCGTAATAAACTGCGCCCCTGTTTCTTCGGACAGTTTTTTTGCAGAGACACCACTGGGAGAATAAATTCCCCATTCACTTAAGGATTCTGTTTCGGCCAGGCCCTTAAGAATGGCCTGTGCCATTTTGCCGGCCCCTAAGACCAGCACCCTCATGTGGAAATTTCCAGCGGAGCACCATGCCTCATGGTATTTACGGCCACAGCTCGGGTCCAGACAAACTGGTCAAGGACAGAGCCAGGATTATCAAGGGAGACTCCATCAATTTCTGAAAGAATCTGGCGCATATTTTCTTTAAGCGCGTCTCCGCCAAGGATGTCTTTATAAAGCTTGTTATGTTCCACTGAATACTGTCCGGCATATACGAAGCTGTAATGAGATTGATTAAAGAGACCTACAACTGCCTTATCCGATCCAAATGTAATATCCAGGTTGGATTTGGAGAATCCAGACTTCCAGGCGAGGTCCATGATGCTCTTCCACGTTTGATAACTGGCATCAGTTACACAAACAACAGAGACACCGCATCCGAGTGCTAAGGCGCTCACTAAATAGAATAAAGACTTAAGACTTGGTCTGTCTGAAACCGCCACAAAGAGCCCGGCCTCTTTGATCATAGACTTATCCATATAGCTCAGCTGGCCGGGTATATTATAATTGAGCTGCTTACCAGTCAGGTAGCTTGCAAGGTGCTCCCTGGTCCATGTGATAAATGTACCAAGCCTGGCCTTCTCTTTTTCACTGACTACACCCATGATTCCCTCATAGTGATTGAGCAATTCTTTTGAGAAGGCCTCAAAACGCTCAATCCTGCCATTAACTGAAATAAGTGAAGGTCGAGGTATTGGTAATTGATAGCCGCTATCCTTGGCCCACTGAGTGTCCTTAGGGCGGACTTCCTGAGTCGTTAGCGGGTAATGAAATTGCCAGACATAATCAGGGCCACCGGCCTTAGGCCCCGTGCCTGAAAGCTTAAAGCCTCCAAACGGTTCAATTGCTACCCGTGCACCAGTATTAGGTCGGTTGATATAAAGATTCCCCGCCCGTAAAAATCTCAGGAGAAAATCAATGTCATCCTGTGATTGAGAGTAAACTCCCCCAGTCAGGGCATATTCTGTTCCGTTAAAGAGTTCCACCGCTTCGATCATGGATTGATACTCAACAATGTGAATAACCGGCCCGAAGATCTCTTTTTGTGACCATGAATCTTTTTTTCTCGCCTGTTGAATAGGAAGTTCTAAAAGGGCCGGACCCACGCAGAATCCCGGCATCTTTTCAAAAGACCGGTCGATATGGATTTTACCATTAACACGAATCGCCTCATCCCTTGCCTCTTCTACGGCCTTCCTGACTCTATCCTGGTCATGCTGACTGATGAGTGGATTTACTGAAGTCGCTGGATCAGTGGCCTCCCCTACTTTAAGATCCTTGATTGCCTGGACCAGGCGGGCCACCAGCGCTTCTTTTACTTCCGAATGAACAATCAAACGGGAAGCTGCAGAACATTTTTGGCCAGCATGCCCAAAGGCCGCATACAGCACACCGGAAATAGTTTCATCAAGCTCGCAGTTATTAGTCACGATAATTGCGTTCTTCCCTCCCATTTCGGTAATGATTTTTTTCTGGATAGGTGTTTGGTGGAAATAATGATCCATGACCTTGTCGGCAGCATTCTTATAAATCCACTGGCCCACACTCTTGGACCCGGTGAAGACTACACCCGCGGTACGGTGGTGGGTCACCAGTGGAGCGCCTACGATTTCACCATCCCCCTGGACAATATGGAAGATTTCCGGAGGCACACCAGCTTCAATTAAAAGATCATAAAGGGCCTGGCCTATGAGCGGAGTTTGCTCGGCCGGCTTAAGGATGACTGCATTTCCTGCCACCAGGGGAGCTACGGCCATCCCGCAAGGAATGGCGAGTGGAAAGTTCCATGGAGCAATAACGGTTATGACTCCACGGTTAGTAACTTTTACTCCGTCCAGTTGAATGGCAATTTCCTGTCGGGCATAAAAATTAATAAAGTCGATGGCCTCATCAACATCGGCCAGGGCCTCTGTCATCGTTTTTCCTGCCTCATAAATCATAATGGCCGAGAGAGAATTCCTGCGCATGAGCATGAGATCGGCCGCCTTAAACATGACGGAAACTCTACCCAGGGGATTCTTACTCCACCATGTATTACGCAATCCTTTTTCAGAAGCATCCACTATGGCCACAGCTTCAGCTACATTGCTCTCCCGATAAGTACCTATGATAGTCTCAGGTCTTGAACTGCAAATAACCCTGGTATCATCTGATGCACTCCAGGTGTCCTGGCCAAAAGTAAGTTTCTGTTCAAACTGGTAAATCTCTTTTTCGAGACTTGCCCTTTCATCATGCAGGTGAAGCCTGAGTGGTCTTACAGGACTAAAATCGCTCTTGAGTTGGGTGACAAAGGAATCAAGTTCCATTTTACCTGACTGTTTCTTATTAAAAAACACTTCTACCGGAGATATGAGACCACTTGCTTTCTGGTGGGAACGCATAATCGAAAGAACTCCCACTTGAGAGGAGTTTTCCATGATTCTTCGAACGAGGTAGGCCATGCCGACCAGCAAGTTCCCGATGGGCATGTAATTTCGGGTAGGCCATCCCATTTTTGCCAGACCATGAGAAAGGGCCTCATAGGTCATGTGAAGGCATTGGTGTTCGATGACCGGGGCCTGGGGAAAACGCTTGGTGCGTACACTTTCCACAAAAGCATGATCCTGAAGGTTGTGTGAACCAATAGCTAACTGGATTTGCTCATGATTTTTAAGTGCTAAATAGGCCAGTTGCCTGAAATGAAGATCCGACTCTTCCTTGTTAAGGAATTGAGGTGGAATAAACTGGTGTGCAGCACCCTCAATAGTTTCGGCATCCCAATAGGCGCCCTTCACAAGACGGATAGGCATGCGAATGCCACGCTTGCGCGCCAGGGCCGCGACATCCAATAAGTGTCCTGCCCCATCACGGAGATAACCCTGAACGACAATTCCAGTCTGGGCATAGTCTTTGAGTTCAGGAGTTTCCATCAGGACTTTACCGTAAATTTTAAGCACCAGATCGCGGTAATGATAATGTTCGGCATCGATATTAACGAAAACTTCTTCTCTTGCCGCTTCCTGGAGAATTCGCTTTAAGCGCGGGGCAACCTTGGCAAAAGTTGAATCAAAGGCCTGAGGCCTGAAGTCATGACTTAAGGCCGAGACTTTTATTGATACGTGAGCATTCAGAATTCCCGCAGTATTTTTCTCACCTTTGGGTATGTGGGCCTTGAGACCATGAATGAGCTGGAGCACTTTTTCAAAATACTCATCTGCCTCCCGGGCAGAAACCACCAGCTCTCCTAACTGGTCCAGAGTCGCTTCGCGC
This sequence comes from Bacteriovoracaceae bacterium, assembly GCA_035575985.1. Classification (GTDB taxonomy): domain Bacteria; phylum Bdellovibrionota; class Bacteriovoracia; order Bacteriovoracales; family Bacteriovoracaceae; genus Peredibacter. Next base: position 56,466 of record DATLXC010000013.1, read on the forward strand.
TGAGTTCGGCGAAGATCCCGAAGAGTCTTATCTGAAGTGGAAATACTTTCACCTGCAATAAAGCGCTTGGCCATCTTGCGTACTAAAAATCTGACTATGGAAGCAAGCAGACTCGCTGGCATGAGGCCCGCGAGTGAAAAAATAATACTGAATAAGAGATTCAGGTGAAAAGGCAAAGGACGTGAACCGCGCTTCTTGTTTTGTGTTAAAGCACGGGAGTCTTCTCGCAAACGTCTAAGACTTTCGAGCAGGTTTCTTTTTACTTCCTTGCCTGACTTGTCATGATCAAGTGAGGGCAACAAGGCCAGGAATTTAAGCAAGTGGACGCGGATCAGGTCAAATTGGGCCGTAAGTCCCAGGCCATAATCTGAGAATTTTTCAAAAAGGCTTGAGCTATAGTCAGACGTTTTTTTAACCAATTGCTTAAGGATTACTTTCGCCTCGTCATCCACATCTTTCCATTGCTCTTTATTCCAGAACTCCGGCAGGTTATTCTCAAAACTCACCCATTCAATTTCCTGAGGAAAATGAACGGAGTTCAAGGTACTGATTTTTTCTACATGTCCTTTTAAATGAAAAAAGAGCTTATCCATTTCCAGATCGCCTGAAACGGGATTAACTTCCTGCAATTTTAACAGGGCCAATTCCCGACCAAGACGCCGGGTACCAATGTAAATTGACTTCTCTTCCGGCCTTACGGCGCAAAGAAAGGGAAAGGCATCAATGGTAATCTCACGCCTGAACCCATATTTCGGTTCTTTTTCGCGCATGTAGGCCATTAACTTTTGAATTTCGTTATTTGTCCCATCTTTAGTAAAAAGCACATGCTCAAACTCAAGGTAATAGGAGATTTGCCATTCTTGATTCACAATACGTTTTTTTACGACTGGGACGCCCACGTTATTCACTATAGCCTCCAAAATAAGTATGGCCTAAATTTACCGCTAAAATGGGCCCTCGCATAGTCTTAAGCTTAAATTGACCTTAAGCAGGAGTGACCCTAAAATAGTTATATGGCCCAATTTTTATTATTCATGGTCTGCTTGTTTTCTACTGTAGGAGAGGCCCGGGCGTCCTATTCCCTGGCCGATTTGCAGGTATTGTCCCAGGAAGGGAGCCATGAAGAGTTTTTCGCTCATGCGCTGGACATCAGGCCCAGTGAACGCCAGGACATCTGGAAAACCATGGTCTCAAAAATGGGAGATTCTTATACCAAGGGAATCCTGAGCAAATCAGAAATCAGGCCAGCTGAGTTCAAAAAAGTTCAGGAACTCTGGAAATGGCCCGCTCTTAAGGCCGATGAAGTTTTCAAGGCACGACGTCAGGATATAGCCCTTCGTTACCTGAAATCTTGCCTGAAAGGTCCAACACCTTGCTGGAAAGATGTGAGCTCCTATTGGGAAAGTGATCCAACCGATGCAGAAACGGCTTTTAGATTGGCCGAACTTATTTCTCAGCATAAAGATTCTCCCCTCCCTATGTGGACTTTTCTGGATGTTGCCCTTAAAAGCTCCCTAAGCGAATTTTATTGTAAGAAAGAATTTTCTCTCAACGCCCTTTGGGGAAAGCTTGAAGTGGACTATATCCGTTTGGGGCCCCAGGGTGACCTGATGAAGAAAATCGATGACACGGTCCATCCCGCTTGTCTTCCCGCCTTGTTAAAAGAAGCAAAACTAAGGTTAATGTATCCGGTCAAAAGTGGGGATCGTGAGCTTAGCTATCAGATCCTGCTTTCACAGATGAAGGCGGATCAGGCCACATCGGATTTCTTCCATACAGTTTATCTGCTGGAGAATCCTTCGCAGGGTCAGCTTTTTAATTACTCATGGAACAGGCTTAAGGAATTAGGGAACTCTTCTACAAGAAGAGAGGCGGTGCTTGAGAGGTTGAAGGCGCTGGATCCTTTGCCAGATGATATTCTTTCGTCTTTTGATGCGCCTAAAAAGAGAGTTATCTTAATGCATTTTAAGAGTCATTTTCCGGAATATTTTGATCATTACAGTAAGCAGTGTGTGCAGTTTTATGGGGGGAAAGGGAATTTTCCGAGGGGAAATCCGACGATTCATTGTCAGGATTTGATGAATTCAGAATTAGCACCGGTGATTTTGGATAAAGGGAAGATTCGGGAGTATTTGGAGGTGAGGAAGATTTGAGGGTGCTTCTTCAAAGACTTTTCGGGAAGCCGCTTTGTGTTGCCCAGATGGACGAAATGGCAAACCTGCTCGAATTGAAGTCATTACTTAAAAACTCAGAATTCTCTCACTATCATCACTGGTATCCCTGATTTCTGCATCGCATCTCTGGCGATCTAATGCCGAATGTTTTAATTGCTCGCCTTTGGTTATGGGAAAAGCACTAAAGCCTGATATTGCCAGGAGACCTGTCTCCTCCAATGGCAAAAGGTCGTATGTGGTCATACTGAAGATTTCTTCTCTCGCTGCATCCTGGATGCTCACACTTATGTCCCGATCTTTTTAAAACTTCTCGCTTAGTTTCAACTGGGATGTATCTTGAGACCTTGTCTTCATCTGCTGTAGCTCGGTCTGATTTAGTTGTCTCAATGACTTTTATCTTTTCATCCAAAAGTGCCTCAAAAACCTCCAGCTCAGATTGGTTCCAGCCGAGCTTTTTAATTTTGGCCAGAAGCCTTTCATTGAGGACGATTTTCTTCTCTTCAGGTCTTTTAGCACTTTCATTTTTAAGTTCCCTGCTGGACTTACCAAGGGCTGAGTTGATCTTCTCATCAATCTTGCCTGGAGGGAGCTTTTCATCAATGATCTGGGCCTGAATGATGGCAGCATTCGTGATCGGAAGCTCACCGGACTGGATCTTTTCTTTTGCCACGGGAGAAGAGACCACCAGTCTCATGGCCTGAATCCTAATCCAACTCTCACCCTCGGAGTAACCCAGCTCTTTAATCATATACTTCTGTAGGGTGGAGTAACCATAGTCGACAAAGAGCTTCCTGCGGTTAACCTCATGAAGGTGGTCTAAAAGAAAAATGGTGGCAGCTTTTTCATTTTTCCCTGCTTTAAGTGTCGCAAGGTGAAGGTCTTTATCGCTGAGTTTAGAAATCATGGGAAGCTCCTATGGAATTTAAAGTAACTTATCACAGGTTTTAAGACAAAAAAATGAATGCGTACATTATCCGTACCGCTGTTTTCAAATGAAAGCCGACACCGGATGCAAATCCAGATTTTAAACTGCTATAGGCGAGGTTATAATGACAAATGCCATAGTGCTGAGGAAGCACTCATAAGAGTGATGCAATTTAAAAAAGATCAGATATTTTGGAGAAAACAAAAAAAATGAACGTTCAAAAATATTTTTTTAACGCATCTTTTCCGGATCGCCCGAGAAAACTTACCACCTTAAGAAAGGACCTCAATGAAGCTAGCTAAATTTACTAGTTCAGCTTTACTTTGTTATTTTTGATAACCATCCACGCCAAAAAAAAGACCGATCTTCCGACCGGCCTTCCATTTGAATCAAATTTTCTAAAAGATTACTTAAGATGATTAGAAACAAGCTTAGTCATTTCAAACATAGTCACTTGCTTCTTCCCGCCAAATACAGCTTTCAGCTTCTCATCAGCATTAATTGCACGACGATTTTTCTGATCCTGAAGATCATGCTTCTTGATGTATGCCCAAACTTTCTTCATAACTTCAGTGCGAGGAATCGGGCTTTCGCCTACGATCTCAGCAAGCTCTCTTGAAGGGTTAAGCGGCTTCATGAACGCAGCGTTTGGCTTGCGAGCAGTCTTAACTTTAAGAGTTGGTGTCTTCTTAGTGGTCGTAGTTGCTGTGGCCGTCATCGGAGTAGCAGTTTTCTTGGTCGTCGTAGTTGACGTGGCTGTCATCGGAGTAGCTGTCTTCTTAGTCGTAGTCTTAGCAGTGGCCGTCTTGGTAGTTGCTTTCTTAGCTGTGGTCTTAGGAGCAGCTGTCTTGGCAGTAGCTTTTTTTGGAGCAGCTTTTTTAGTAGCTTTCTTAGTAGTCTTCTTAGCTGCTTTTTTAGTTGCTGCTTTCTTTTTTGTCTTCTTGGCCATGTAAATTCCTCCGTCAGTTGGAAACTAATAAATTCCCATTGGTTATTATCGGTAAACTATAAAACTTTTTCCCATTCAATTATATTATTTCCGATTCCGAATGCGTTTCCGGTTCTCTTATACCCATGACTCTCATTAAGAGCGATCATGCGGAAATTATCCATCGGACAATAATTAAGAACTTTGCGGATATGTGATTTCTTCGCTTCTTCTTCGTAAAAATTCTTGATCTGGTGTGAAAAGCCGTTTCCCTGAAATGCCATCTTGATAGGAGTATTCTTAGTCAGGAGGGTATCGCCATCTTTTTTCATTAAGACTGCAGCTACAATTTCTTCATCAGTCATGACTGAGAATAACTTCCAGCCGGTCTTAACTTCTTTTTTGATATTATCAAGACTCCAGGCGAAGTCCTGGGTGTCTGTAAATGCCTGGATATCAAACTTAGATAAGTTAACCAGTTCTTCTTCTTTCTTAGCTTCTTTAAATATAAGCACTTTTTTCCATTCCTTCGGCTTCAAGTAAATGTTGTCAAAACTACTCTTGCACTATTGTAGTAATAATAATTTCACTAAATCAAACACATTTTTGCAAAGGCCCTGTCTTAAGCCTCTGGAATGAAGTTCAATTTCTCTTCCTGAAAGGCTTCAACGCCCAAAAGATGGAGTTCTTCAAAAACGGCCCTTTCCTTCTCAGATTGATAGGGTACCTCGATAAAAACAGTAAGGTCATCCACGTCAACCAGCTCAGGGCGAAGCATTCCTTGATACAGTTCGATGATATCCGGTGAGTTTAAAAAACCTTTGAGTTCACGCACCTTATCGGCCAGTTTAAGGTTTCTAAATGGGCCTTTTTCATTGGGGAAAGAGTAAGTTTCGCCACTTTTGTTTACAGGCCACAAACGCAACCACGTAAAGAGTTTCTTAAAGGTATTCTCGGCCGTATCAGGTATATTCTCGAGTGCTAATTCAGAATTACGATCCCTTAAAAAAGCTTCACATTCCCTTAAAGAAAGTTGTTCGAGTTTTGAGATATCCTTACCGATCATAAGACAGGCCATAGATTCGAGGACGATTTTTTGCCAATCTTCAATCTCTCCAAAAAATGACAAATTTTTGACGTTTTGTTGGTCTCGTTCCATGTCAACCCAGAGATCAAAGGCTTCACCCGGGTAATTTCTCATTCCAGGGGACTTGCTGGTTTTAAAATAGTGGAGGTTTTCGAGTAAAGTATTTGCCCTCTTCGATTTAACAATGACCATGATAACTCCTGTACTAGAAACGTGGGTTAAAGTTAAACTAGTTCAATGAAGTTGCCCACTGATTATATAGATAAGCCTGAATGGACTTTGATAGGCCCCATGGGTCCCGAGTTACCTCCTCACCTCTTGTTGCATCCTGTGCTGGCAGTGGATGGCGGAGCGGCCTTAACAACGAAAATTGATGTCTGGGTAGGAGATTCCGATTCCTTTCTTGGTGAGGTTAAAGCTCCTCATATCTTTCGCCATCCGCCGGTAAAAGACTTTTCTGATCTGGCCCTGGCGTTTGAATTGCTCAGAGGTTCCAAGGCCCGTCGGATTCATCTTTGGGGCTTTCTTGGTGGAAGAAAAGATCATGAGCTCTTTAACCTGGGTGTGGCGCAGTCTTTCTTGAAACATCACAAAGAGTCAGAAATCTTTTTTTATGACTCTAAGTCCTTGGCCTTCCATTTTCTTGGCCCGGGTCATTGGAAATTTGAACATCAGGGTCTTTTTTCCATTGGCTGCATTGAGAAAACTTCATTCACTTTAAACGGGGCCTGTCAGTATACAGTCTCAAAGATGCAAGAGTTGACTCCCCTATCCAGTTTCGGACTCTCCAATCAGGCCCGGGGAGAAGTTACTTTAGACAATCAAGGCCCCGTCTTTATTTATTTCCCGGAGGGTAAGTGAGAGCAACTTATCTGGATAACCTGAGGGGTGTTGCCGTTTATTGGATGATTCTCTTTCATTTTTGCTATGACATGCGTGTTGTGGGACTGACAGATTGGAACTTTTCCAGTGGTTTCTGGTTTGCCTTTCCCCGCATCATCGCGTTTACCTTTCTATTTTGTGTTGGGCTCTCACTTAATTTTTCTCACAGGCCTCATGTTCGATGGAAAGCATTGGGCATGCGCAGCTTAAAAATTGGTGGTGCGGCCGCAATTGTGAGCTTAAGTACTTATTTGGCCTTTCCTGAACAGTGGATTTACTTCGGCACACTTCATTGCATTTGCCTTGGGTCTGTTTTAGGGGCCTTGGTAGTGAATCACAGGAGATTCGCCCTATTCTTGTTGATATTAATCTTGTTTACCCAGTATGTGCTGGATTTTGATATCAGCTATATTTCATCAGTTCTTAAGCGTCCATCAATGGACTTTATTCCCATTTATCCCTGGTTTTGGGCGATTTTAAGTGGAATGTTGATAGGACCTTATTTGTCAAAGATAAAGGCCCTCGAAAACATGCCCGAAATTTCATGGCTGAGCACACCCGGTCGTCATTCGTTAAAGATCTATCTTCTTCACCAACCCCTTATTTATGGTTTGCTTTGGGGCGTAAAAAGCCTGCTGTAAGCGTGACTTTTGCTTTTCGTCATGAGAAATTACTGGCCTCTATGGACAAGTTTTACGCCACCTATAGAAAAGTAGAACTTTTCTTCGGTAATATGAAATTCGCAGTTGTGATTATCTTGATCTTTGCCATCACCCTGGGTTTTGGCACCTTCATGGAATCTTATCACGGTACTGAATATGCAAATCGTTTGGTTTATAAATCATTTCCTTTTATGACGATTCAGTTCGGGATGTTTTTATCTATTCTTTTCGCCACACTGATTCGATTGCCGCCGAAAAAACATCTTTATGGTTTTTATACAATCCATGCTGGTCTCATTACTATTTTCTTGGGTTCTTTTGTCACTTATCAATCAGGTGTTGATGGCACCCTGACTCTCTCCCCTAATGTGCCCGCACGCCAGATCCAGCTGAATACTGATGAACTTCGTATTCAGTTTCCGTCCAAGGGTAAGGAAGTGACGGTTGATTTGCCAAATGTGGCCGGAGAAAAAGATCTTAATCTTGAATACGAAGGCATCAAGCTCAAGCGCTTTTATCCTTTCTCTGATGATGAGCTGCAATGGATACCGATTAAAATACAGGATAAGACCCAGAGTTCTTCCCGCTACCGTCTTTATAATGAAAATTTTGGTGAATTCTTAACCCTCACTCTTCATCCCTTGTCTGATTTTCAAAATACCCTTCGGTTAGGTCCCTTGAATGTTCATTATATGCCTGAGGGTCTTGCGGATTGTTTTGCTTCCCAGAATCCTGATGGACTGATTGTCTGGAATGGAGAAAATCAGGGATGTATTTCACCTGGGCAAAATGATCTTAGTCGCAGCAAAGGTCCCAGTGGCAAGGAAGTGGTCTCACTCAAATTTGACAGCACAACTTTAAGTTTTATGCCTGGAATGTCCCCCTTGCCGCTCAATGAGAAGCTTGAACTTAATGAAAATTCTCCTTACCGGATATTTAGCAAGAAGCTTTTTGAAAAAAATCCTCATCTGTTTTTATTCGGAAAACGTGCGGCCTACTTTAGTAAAGATTCCCAAAAATGGGAAACCCAGAAGATTGACCTTAACGGAGAAATTCATCTGCCATGGATGGGGTTCAAAGTCAGGTTGCTTGAGTACCGTGAAGATGCCTATCCCACCTTGCTTCCCCAATCCGTAAAACCTATCCAGGATCAGGGCCAGACTATTAAGGGTGGCATGAAGGCAATTGAAGTAGACATCAAAGGCCAGACGTTCTGGGTGAAGTCTACTGAACCAGTGGCCTTTAACCAGAATGGTGAAAGGATTACTTTTGAGCTAGGGAAAAAAAGCATCAGCTTACCATATGAACTCGTACTTGATCGATTCAAGATGGACACAGACCCGGGTACCAGCACACCTGCGAGCTTTGAGAGTTTTGTGACTCTCTTCCGGGGTAATGATGGATCAACCAAGCATCATATCTTCATGAACAATCCCCTGAAACACGAACAATTTACTTTTTATCAGGCCTCTTACTTTCAGACCCAGCAAGGACCTTACGGAAGTGTGCTGAGTGTGAACTTTGATCCAGGTCGTTTCTGGAAATACCTCGGTTGCCTCTTACTAGTTCTGGGGTCTATTTGGCATTTTGTCCTACGTCGTAAACATCTAGCAAAACCACAACCGGAAGTGACCCGTGCTTAAATATTTTTTCTCCATCCTTCTTTTAATTACGTCGCAGGCCCATGCCCAGATGAATTTCTGTACGACGGAACTGGAAACTTATCCTGTTCTGGCCGGCGGCCGGGAAAAACCACTTTATGTACTGGCAACGGAAACACTGAAGTTCATTACGGGTGAAACGAAGTTCGGTGAATTATCTGCGACTGAAGCTTTTTGCAAGCTTTCACTCACCGCTTTTGGAATGCCCTTGAACCTGCCGATCTCTGCCAAGGTTGATCATGTGGAAGTGCGAAAGCTTTTAGGCATGCCAGAAGGTTCAACGACTATTCCAATCGAACAGCTGCAGGAAAAAATTGGTGTGCTCGAAACAGAGCATGCCCAGTTAAAAGAAAATAACTCATATAAAAAAGAACTTAACCGTGTCATCCAGCGACTCTCCACCTACAAGGCCATCACAGAGGCCCGCGCGTGGACTGCTCCCATGCAGAAAGAAGGAAAAATCACTTTCGTTCCCCTGGCAGAATTCCTAAGCCAAGACAGGGTTGCGGCCGTTCAGGATAAAGGCGAAAATCCAGTCAAGTATCTCTTCAACGACGCCAAGGAAACTTACGTCCGGGCCAATGGCGATGGGTACCTGCTGGAACTTAAATACTTCAAGTGGAACCTGTTCATGTGGGCGATGCTTGCCGCGATCTTGGCGATAGTCTTTCTGGTACTGGTAAAGAGCAAGACTCCTGGAACTATTTTAACCGTGCTCACCATCGGCATCCAGATCACGGCCATGGTCATGAGGGTCATGATTTCCGGCCGGGCCCCGGTTACCAATATGTATGAAACAGTCATGTTCTCGGGCTTCGGCGCTCTGGTTATAAGTTGTATTATCACTCTCATGCGTAAGGAGAAGGCCTTCCTGATCGCAGGCCTTTCTTACAACGTCCTGAGCCTTATGATGATGAAGTTTGCTAACGGCATGCTGGATGCAGGAATCTCACCTCTGGTACCCGTGCTCAGGGATAACTTTTGGCTCTCAACCCATGTAACAACCGTCATTCTCTCTTATGCGGCCCTGGCCCTTTCATGGATGCTCGCCAATTCAATTCTTATTCGTAGCCGTTTCTCCATCGTTTCATCATCCGAGTACCGCTATCAGGTAGACCTGATTTATACCTGTATTAAGTTTGGTGTGGTCTTACTCTCGGGTGGAGTCATTCTTGGTGGTGTTTGGGCGGACTATTCATGGGGTCGCTTTTGGGGCTGGGACCCGAAGGAGACCTGGTCACTAATTGTGCTTCTGGTTTACATAGCCATTCTCCACGGTAAATACACTTCATGGATTCCCCCTCAAAGGTTTGTTCCTTTAGTTGCTGGAGCGTTTATGAGTGTCATGATGGCGTGGTTTGGAGTGAATTATATTCTTGCTTCAGGTCTTCACTCATATGGATTTTCTGAGGGTGGGGCCGTGTTTTTGGGGACGTTCTTTGCGCTTCAGATCGCGGTGCTTGTTCTTTGTACGGTCAGAGCTAAAACAGTTTAATATGACTCATATTGGGCTCTCGTAACCTGCTCAAGCTGAGTTTGCACTTATGTGCGGGCCTCCATCTCCTGTTGAACCATTTGGCCTCATAATAAATTTCACCAACGCTACTTCATCTGGATGAAGTGGATTGTGCATAGCTTCGCCGACAAGAACGCTACTTCATCTGGATGAAGTGAATTGTGCAGAGCTTCGCCGACAAGAAAGATGCTTCATCTGGATGAAGTGAATTGTGCATAGCTTCGCCGACAAGAACGCTACTTCATCTGGATGAAGTGAATTGTGCAGAGCTTCGCCGACAAGAAAGTTACCAGGGCAATTGCATTAAAATTGCGGCCATGCAGCTTGGCCATAACTTCTTGAAATGAAATACTGCTCCGTTAACAAATGGAGTAATTCATCATGGAATCAAATAGTTTGATTGATTATTTTGCCGTTATCGAAGATCCTCG
>DATLXC010000014.1:0-31454 GCA_035575985.1 Bacteriovoracaceae bacterium
CTCAATCTTATTCTCCTTGAAAAACAGATTTGCCTGCCCAATATATGAAAGGCTTAAATGACCTTGTTCAATCTTCTCTTCCATTTCAGGAATATGCGAAAGTAGTCTGGCAGCTACAATTCTTCTTTGAGCACTCGATTCACTATACCCTAAAATGGTCACGCAATAGGCAAACAAGCTCGAACATTTATAATCCGAATAGACCTTACGGCGATCATTCTCATGAAGTAGCTTCTCTTTCACGATTCACCAGCTTGAGTGTATCAATGTGAAGAGTGGTATCTGTTAAATGTTTTAAGTTCATAATGTCTCCAATGTTTATTGGAGCTTTATATCACGAGTTTTTGGTGAGAAATTCGAACTCACAGAATTGGTTTAAACCCTTTTTCATTCAATAGATGCCTGTATTGGGAAATTGGGAATTAAACGAACTTAGGCGGCCTGATACAAGGTACTGAGGCAACTTTATGATCACACTCATAACAAATTCGGAACTTAGGGAAAGATTGCAAGTTCAAAGAAAACAATTTATTTTCGATCCTCATGAATTTTCCACACAAGATGTCCTAGTAATTATCAAGAGTCATTGTCCTGCTTGAGTTGCCGTCCAATTAAGAGAATCCAGATGCTCCTTCCAGCATGAAGACAAGTTCTCGTCCATGTCATCTGTGGTGACCAACATCAAACTGAGTCATCATTCCACTTACGAGGACAATTCTATATGCGTGCTAGTTAAAGGAGGACAGACTCGTGAATACCACATGTGAATACCACACAAAACTGTCTAACTTTTAAACACTATCTAACTTTTTTACACACTCCCCTCCTGTTTCCACAGGCTTTGGACCAGGCCAATATGGCACCAGGCCTGCAAACTTAAACTTCAAAACGAATACTTATTTTCCGGGGGGAAACAAATGAATAGATTATCACTAGGCCTTTTGGCACTCGCTTTCAGCACCAGCTCTGTCTTTGCCCAGGACTATTTAAATTGCGGTCTTAAGATCGCTGATAATAAGATAGATTGTCCTTTCTTTGGAAGCTGTCCTCAGGAAGTTTTGAAGGAATCCAAGTCTCAACTGTTTCTTGAGTTGAATGAAGGTGACACGCTGGAAGGCAAAATTGCTTTCAAAAAAGTTCTCCTCTTTCCTGGAACAAGCAAGGAAAAGAAGAATAAAGTCACCATCTTCAAATCGGACCTAAGAACTGAAATGCTTAAGAGCGAGAAGAAAGTTGATCTGGTGGCCTATGATACCCAGAACAACATTGATTATACTGCCCGTAAAGTAGGCAATACATTAAGTGTGAGCTTTAAGTCTGCTGTTTACACACTAAGCATTGATCTTGAAGGCAATGGAAAGTATCAGGATTATATCCTTACTTCTGAGAATGCTGTATCTGTGATCTGCGAAAGACTTAATAAGGAAGTGTACGAAGAGTTCAAGGCCAAGAAAGAGGCTATTGATTCTTACAACAAGGAAAAGAGTGATAAGTCTAAGGCCAGCAAGCAGTAAAAATTAATTTCACAAGCGGCTCCTAAAAGGAGCCGCTTTTTATTTGGGAAAGAGGATGATTCTTCCCGGCATGTTGTTCAACATAGTAAAAAAAATCTTTAGGCGACGTAAGTGAAAAATCCATCTGGCCGATAACCTTCCCTTCACCATTAAGAAAAAAGATAAAAGGTTCCATGAACCTCATGTGGCAATCCACTTTTGCTATCTCTTCCCACTTTAAATAGATGACTCTTGAAGAATAAAACCAGTACACGAGATCTACCTGGCTGCAATATATCCCCTTGCTGTTTGCATAAATCTTTTCCTTGGGAGTAATCAAATACATGGCCGCAAAGAACCCCATCACCTTTGCCGGATTCCAGGCCACATAAGTACCAAAGAAAAAAGAGGTGAAGGTATATGGATCGAGAACATCAACACCCTCAAGGAACTTAAGGAGATGGATGGTCAGCTCAAAAATGGCAATGACTAAAATGAAGCTGAAACTTTTGTAGCAATAGAGATGAAGAATACTTCGATCAAAACTTATCCTCTCTAAAACAGGCCTGGCAGGTATTCTTTCTATCACCGGGTCTTCAGGAGTAACCCTAGAGACTTTTTTGAAATCAACTTTTTTCTCAACAGGAGTTATGAATTCCTGGACTGAAATTGCTTTTTCAACAGGAGGTAGCGGCAGCACATGGTCTACCCGGGTGGCATCCGGAAGGTCAGTTAAAGAAATCCTTGTCACGTTTCGCGTGACATCTGCCTGATCGTCATAGTCGGGAATGTCGTGGACTTTCTGCTTCTTCTTCATTTCTTAAACTATAACCTAGTCTTCTTTTTTTTCCTTCTCCTCTCTTTGATTTTCAGAATAGGTCCTCTCCTGCCTTAGCTTATCATCAGAGGTCACCTCATTCTTATTTCGACCCATTTGAGGGTTATTTTTTATCCTTCCACGGGAATTAAATTTTGGGTGACTGATTTTGTTTTCACCTTTCATACAAGCCCTCCTTACAAAATCTCACACTATTATCATGGTGAAGTGAACGCAAAACTTCATCTTTAAATTTCCAAAAATTTGACAACCTAGTATTTTGAACCTGTAATAGTAGAAACAGATTTAAATAGGTAGGAAACCATGCAAATCAAATTTTTGAAGTACTCATCTCTTTCTCTTCTTCTCATTTTTAGCCCCATTCTCCAGTCAAATTACCTTTCTCAGACAAACATTGTTCTCATTGGGGACTCAGGTAAAAACAATCAAGGCCAGATGGATGTGAGCCTTGCCTTGCAGGACCTGTGTAGCAAGGAAGATTGCAACCTCGGAATTCTCGCGGGAGACAACGTTTATCCGGCCGGAGTGACGTCTTCAACAGATCCTATTCTTGAGACTGTTTTTGACAACTACTATAACCAACTGAATTTTCCATTTGTAGTTGCTTTGGGTAACCATGATTATGGAAGATATGGATTGAATGCGATCAGGGCCTCTTATCAATTGCAACATGCCAAGAAAAACCCGGCTTTCTTACTCCCCCACTACTGGTATGTTCATGACACTCCAGAAACAGTCTTTGCAGTAATCGATACAACCCGACTAATGTGGAAAAGAGATGTTTTTGTCCAGGCCCGAATGGTGGAGGCAGCTTATTTAAAGGCCAAGGCCGAAAACAAGTGGTTCATGGTGGTCGGACACCATCCTTACCGCTCAAATGGCCCCCATGGAAATGCCGGTCGTTATGAAAGAGTACCTTATCCCTATTTCGTTTCAGGCAAGCACATCAAGCGGTTCGTAGACCTGCACGTGTGTGGCAAGGCCCATTTTTATCTTGCGGGCCACGACCATAGTCTTCAGGTTATTGATGGAAACAATGTCGGTTGTAATACCCAGCTCATCGTTTCTGGATCTGCTGCTTCTGCTACAAAGCTTTCAAGCAGAAATAAAGTGAAGTTCGAATCTCTTCAACTTGGATTCTTCCATCTCTCCATTGAACCTAATAAAGTCAGGGTCCGTGCCTTTAACCAGGCAACTGAAATGCTCTATGAAGAATACTTCACTAAGGCCAATAGAGATCTAGCTGCTTCTGAATGATTGATCCTGGCAGGCCATGGGTTAGGCACTTAATAATAAGTTGCAATAGGTTTATTTTACCTACCTGCCCAAAAATAGTTTGATGATAAAGTCGAATTCTATGGCTTTACCAAAAAAAAATAAATTACCCTATCTGCTCCTCTCACTTCTTTTAACAACTGCCTGTGGTAAGAGTGAAAGCAGTCATCCAGAATTTAGCATTTCAGAGACGATTTCTGAAACCCCTGCGGAGAAGACTGCTCCGACAGTGAAAACTACTCCGACTTTCACTGAGCAATTCATGGATCTAGTCAACAATCACCGTCAAAGCTTAGGCCTGCGGGATCTCATAAATGACGACGACATCTCCCAAATCGCCCAAACCCATAGTGACAACATGGCCAGTGGCAAAATTAGTTTCGGTCACTCAGGCTTCTCCTCCAGGTGCAGTAGTGCCAAGGCAGCAATAGGTGGAGGAAATCTTTGTGCAGAAAATGTGGCCAAGGGACAAAGCACACCAGCAGGTGTTTTTAATTCATGGATGAATTCCCCGGACCATAAGGCCAACATTGAGCAATCAAGATTCAGTCATTCCGGCATAGCTTTCAAGAAAAGTGCATCTGGTACCTATTACTGGACTCACATCTTCATAGAAGAAAATTGAAACAATTAAGTTTTTTGCCTGAAGAAATGCCTGAAGGTTTCTCCTACTTACCAGATTTCATCTCATCCATAGAAGAACTTCAGCTCATGAGCTTCTTCCAGACTCTCAAGTGGGAAGATATTCACATGCACGGAGTAATCGCTAAAAGAAAAGTTGTGCATTATGGATACGGATACGAGTATGACTCAAGATCCCTGACCCCAGGCAGCCCAATACCTTCTGAGTTAAACTTCCTCTTGCCTCGTGTAGCAAAGGCACTTGACGTCAGACAGGCCGACATTGGTGAAGTTCTTGTCACTTATTATCCGGAAGGATCCCAGATTGGATGGCACCGTGATGCTCCTATGTTTGAATCCCTCCTTGGAATTTCCTTAGATGCGGCCTGTTTGCTTAAATTAAAGGAAGGCCAGGATAAATTCCAACATGAACTGGAACCCAGGTCCGCCTATACCCTGCAAGGTATCGCTCGTTGGGAGTGGCAACATCACATTCCCCCAGTTAAATCCCCTCGCTATTCAGTCACTTTAAGAACACTTAAGAAGTAGGTTTCCTTTTTATCCATTCGTCAGAGGTTCACAGCAGCGCGACCATATTTCAGACGCAACTTGAGAGGTGAACATGAAAACGCAGGTATTAACAAGTTTTGAAAAGATTGTAGGTTTACTTAGGATTGAATGAAGACGACTACGACTCTCATCTTATAGATGATCTACCGCTGACTATTTATAAAGAGATATATACGGATGAAGAAACAGGCCCGCGAGAGGCGGGCCTGTAACATTAAACTTTTAGGATGTAGCCGAAACACTTAACTGTCTTAATATCAGAAGAAAATCCAGCAAGCTTTTTCCTGAGGTTAGAAATATGTGTGTCCACATTATTTTCTTCAACCTTCACTTCAGGCCATAGCTTTTCTACAATCTCAGTTTTCCGCACCACTGTATTTGGATTGGAAGCAAGCATTGAAAGAATCTGGAATTCTTTTGGAGTCAGGGCAATCTGCCTTCCATCCAGTGTCACTAAAGGATCTGAAAGATTCATTTCCAGGTTCTTCAGCTTGATGGTGGTAGGATTCTTGTGCCTGAAGGCCCTGATGCGATTTCTCAAATGAGCTGAGAATTCCTCAGTTGAGATCGGCTTAAGCAAGAAATCATCAACCCCGAGATCAAGACAATTCAACTTAATGTTAACGTCTGTGTCTCCGGTTAAGAACAAGACAGGCTGCCGAACTTTCTTCATCCTGAGATCCTTGAAAACATCATAGGCATTCCTGCCCGGGATGTGATAATCAAGCACGATAGCATCTGTAGGATTATCCTGGATAAATTTCACGGCACCCTCCGGGTCCGTAAAACCTTTCACGTTGAATTCATCCTGAAGATTAAGGCTAACTGCTTCTAACAAATCCATGTCATCATCGACCCATACAACTTGATAATTTGATTTCATGATACCCTCCGTTGTGGTAATTATTCACAGAAACTTAAAATCAAGTAAAATGAATGAATTCTTTAGGCCCTTTAAAATAAAAACAATATAAACAAATAACAGAGATACAAATTAAGGAGTTCTTAAGTTAAACTTTAGCTCTCACCCCACTAATCTCTCAGCCTATGAGTTTACACCAACTCCATTTAACAATGATCGACGATGATATAAACTTCCTGAAAGTCTTATCATTCTCGCTTGAAGATAGTTTTAAAATCACCTCTTTCAACCGCCCTGAAATGGCCCTGGAATTTCTGAAATCAAACACACCAGATGGAATCCTTTTGGATTTACACATGGAAGAAACTGATGGCTTTGCCATATGTGCGGCCATCAAAAAAATCAATAATCAGTTGCCTGTTTTCTTTCTTACAAGTGACCAGGATATTAAATCCATTGAACAAGGTTTTGAAACTGGTGGTATTGATTATTTCCCTAAAACCATTTCAATGCCGGAACTCAAGACCCGTGTTCAAAAAAGATTACAAAAAACCATGAACCTGGTTCTTAAGTTTGGAGAACTCACAATGGACCTAAGTGCCCACCAGATTTTCATAAAAGATGAGGCCGTGACATTTACGCCTAAAGAATATGACCTGCTTAAAGTTTTTATGAAGAGGCCAAATGAGGTTCTAAGCAAAAATGAATTGCTGGAAATCTTATGGAAAGACATACATGTTGATGCAAACAATATAGATACCCATATGTTCCATATCCGCAAAAAGCTCAAATACAGTTCCACTCAAATCCAGACCCGAAAATCCCTTGGCTACACTCTCATAACGCACTAGCTAATGTAAGTAAGCGTTAGTTTTCATTTTATTAAATTCATTGTTTGATAAATAAATGATGAAGAGAAGCAAAACTATTCTCATAATTGAACCAGATCTCTCCCTGAGATTCGTGCTCCGTATGGCAATGGATTTTGAGGGACATCAGGTAATAGAAGCAGACTCTGAGAGTATGGCCCAAAAAATCATCCACAATTCTAAAAGCCAAGTTGACTGCATTCTGCATAGCATTTCTTCTCGCCAAGGCGAACACGACAATAAATTTGGTAAAGTTCCGGTGATTCTGGCCCCCGTAGGGCTTCTCAATCTTCACGACCTAAACAATGCGATACGCCAAGCCTGCTAATTTCTTAAGCTTTAGCCTTCCTAAAGTTAATTCATACCTCCATTTCTAACTTGAATTCTCATTAAACAAACCTTAAATAATTGGCTAAATTTTAAAGGTAACCGTGGCTGTCAAAAAAACCAAAAAATCTAATATTTTAAAAGAAGCTAAAGGTTCTCAAAAAACTGTACGCAAGAATGTGACCAAGAAAAATAATACTGATTTTTTTATTGTTGGTATCGGCGCTTCTGCCGGTGGTCTCGAAGCATTCAAGGAATTCCTAACATACCTTCCAATAGACACGGGCATGAGCTTTGTCTTTATCCAGCATCTCTCCCCTACCCATAAAAGCTTTTTGCCAGAAATTCTTACTCGCATGTCCCCTCTGTCTGTTCACGAGGCCAAACATGGTGTGCAAGTCAAACCTGATAATATTTATGTCATCCCTTCAAATTTAACTCTTTCACTGAATGAAGGGACCCTTGAACTTGAAAAAAGAAACCCTAAAGATAAACCACATTTACCGATAGACCGATTCTTTGAATCACTGGCCAATGACCAGAAGAATCGTGCCATAGCTGTAGTTCTTTCAGGTACTGGCTCAGACGGTGCAGACGGATCAAGAATAGTTAAGGCCCAGGGAGGAATTACTTTCGCCCAATCACCAAATACAGCAAAGTTTGAATCCATGCCTGCCAAGGCCATCGTTGTGGATGATATTGACTTTATTCTCGCACCAAAAGATATGGCCCGGGAGCTTGCCTCAATTGGCCAGATGAACATTGTTCATAAGAATGAAGACGGAGTGAATGAGAATATCACTATGCAGGACGATAAGGAATTCGCCCAAATTATTACCTTACTCCGGCAAACATCAGGCACAGATTTCTCACAGTACAAGCCTACTACCATAAGAAGAAGAATTTCCCGCAGGATGCTCCTGCATAAGCTCGAGCATCTCAAGGATTACTACAAGTTCCTCCAGGACAATCCAAATGAACGTCTTCAGCTTGGAGAAGATGTCCTGATTAATGTGACCCATTTCTTCCGGGAACCGGAATCATATGAATATTTAAAGCAGCAGCTTTTGCCCACCATCCTTAAAAATAAGGCCCAGGACGCCCCTTTAAGAATCTGGGTGGCCGGATGCTCTACCGGTGAAGAGGCCTATTCCATCGCCATCTGTGTTATGGAAATCATGGGTGCGGAAACTCATCCGCTTTCCGTGCAAATCTTTGCAACTGACCTTAGTGATAAGTGCATTGAAAGGGCACGTAACGGAAAGTACTTCGAAAGCATTTCTGAATATGTTTCCCAGGAAAGACTGGCAAAATATTTTACCAGGCTGGATAACGGATACCGCATTTCCAAAGCTATTCGTGATATTTGCGTTTTTGCCAAGCATGATTTAAGTCGCGATCCGGCCTATTCAAAACTGGATGTTATAAGCTGCAAAAACCTGCTTATTTATCTGGATCAGGATCTTCAGGTCAAAGTACTGGAAAGTTTTCATTACTCTCTTAATTCAAATGGCTACCTCATGCTGGGAAGTTCTGAAAGTGTGGGCAAGGCCTCCGAACTTTATTCGATGGTTGATCCCAAGCAGAAGGTCTATTCCAAGAAAAGTATTTCAAGTCGCTTGCAACCATTTATTTCCAGGAGGGATTTCAATCCTCCTGAACTGACAAGTCTGAAATCAAAAAGAGAGCCTACGCCTCCGACCTCCTATGAAATTCAGATTGAGGCCGATCGTGCCATACTCTCCCGTTATTCACCACCATCGGTCGTAATTAACGGGAAGTTTGAAATCCTACAATTCAGGGGAAGTACTGAGCAGTTTCTTATTCATAAGCATGGTGAAGCTTCCTTAAATTTGGTTCGCATGGCGCGGGATGGACTAGGTGCAGAGCTAAAGAAAGCAATCATCAAGGCAAAAGACAAGGACACTTCGATTCGTGAAGAGTCCTTAAAACTTACAGGTGTTGGCCTCATCAGCTTCGAAGTTATCCCACTGAAGTTTCTGCCCGGTGAGCGCTACTTCCTGATTGTATTTGAAACTCAAAAACCTTATCTACCCCGTGAGGACATGCCTACAGGTAAGGGCCAGAAGAAAAGCATTTCGCAGTCAGATTATGAATCTGTCGCAGTAGCTCAATTGAAGCAAGAATTAAGTTTTGTAAAAGATAACCTTCAAATCATGATTCAGGATTTTGAAAGTGCGAACCAGGAACTTCAGTCTGCCAATGAAGAAATTGTTTCTAGTAACGAGGAGCTTCAAAGCACTAATGAAGAACTTGAGACGAGCAAGGAAGAATTGCAAAGCACAAATGAAGAGCTGAATACGGTAAATGACGAGCTACAAGAAAGAAATGAGGAATTATTTGGCCTGAATAATGATTTGCTTAACGTGCTTAACAGCGTTCAGATTCCAATTATCATTGTTGGTAACGATCTTAGCATCAGGCGCTACATAGGAAGTGCCTCGAAGCTGTTTAATTTTATTCATACAGATATAGGTCGCCCATTCTCACACATAACCTCCAACTGCCTCGACACGGTTGAGCTTACCAGCATGATAAAAATCGTTTTAGAAAATGCGATTGTGCAGGAAAAAGATATTCTGACAAGCGATAGGACATGGCTTCATGTGAGAATACGTCCTTACAAGACCGAAGAAAATAAAATTGAGGGTGCAGTAGTAACGCTTCAGGAGGTTGACGATTTAAAAAATTTCGTTGAACTTACTAAGGTTATTATTGATGGTGTTGAATATCCCATCATTGTTCTGGATGCGGACCAAAAAGTGGTTGTGGCAAATAAGGCATTCGAGTCGATCTTTAAAGTTGAAGTCGACGTAATGGAGAGATTACATATCCTGAAGGTTAAGGAAGGCCTCTTTGAGAAGATTCAATTGAAAAAGCTTATTTCGGAAGTCAGCTCAGGCAGTAAGGACATTGTTTCCAAGAAACTTGAACTTGGTAAGAAAAAAGTCCAGGTTTCGGTGAGAAAAATAACGACGAATAAATCAGTCCCTACACAATATTTGATAGCATTTGAAGATAAAGGTTTGATATGAGAAGTCCACGAATATTCAAGAACTCGCATTTTGGTTTTACACTGCCTAAGCCTCCTTTTGAAATGAGTAAGGTTGAGTTGGTGGATGAGCTTACAACAAGAATCATGCTTGAAAAGAAACTCAAGCGTGAGGCGAACGAACGCACGCTGCTTATTCATGAACTTGAAATGCACCAGCTTGAACTTGAAATCCAGAATCGCGAGTTGCTTGAGTCCCATAAACAGATAGAAGAATCCCGTAATAAATATGCCGAGCTCTATGACTTATCACCTGCAGGCCATATTACCCTTGACCACAAGGGCCGGATTGTTGAAATAAACCTTACTGCTGCCAAACTTCTGAAAGAAGAAAAATCAAAGCTTATTGGTAAAGCATTAGGCCGGTGGATTTCTTCAAACCTTAAACGGGTTTTCATGCATCATTTGCAGGATGTAATCACTTATAAAGAAAAGCAAAGTTGTGAGATTGAAGTTACCCCTAAGGGAGATTCAACCCCCACTCATCTCAAGTTGCACACTCAGATTGCAACGGACACGGCCACATTAAAACCTATTTATCGCCTTGCGGTCTTAGATATATCTGATAATAAAAAGGCCCTTGCCCTGGAAGATAGTAACCGTGATCTTTATGATGAGAAGAGCTTAAGAGAGAATTTTGTCTCCCATCTTTCTCATGACCTGAGAACTCCTTTAACATCTTCCAAGCTGTGCGCACAGATGCTGAGTTCCGTCGCCATTGAAACAGGAAAAAGAAGCAAGCTTCTTCAAATGCTGGTGGAAGAACTAGACCGTGCAGACAGGATGGTTAGTGAATTACTTAATGCCAATAAAATTAATGGCGGCAAGGATATTCCTCTCATCAAGAAAAATTGTGATCTCGATAAAGTGACCAGAAAATGTATTGAATATTTTTCTGCCCTCTATACTGACAATGTAAAAGTCAACTACAGGGTTTCGGGCGAAGTCACTGGTGTCTGGTCAAAAGACGCCCTTCAACGCATTATCGAGAACCTTATGAACAATGCCCTGAAATATGGGGATGGAAATTCTGCTCTCACTGTTTCTCTGGAAGGACTTAAAGATAAAGTCATTATGACCATCCATAACTTTGGTCCTCCTATTTCTACCCGTGACCAGAAGAAGATTTTCGAGGCTTTCCACCGGACTCAAGATGCTGAAAAGGGCACTCAAGTTGGTTGGGGATTGGGACTTAACCTTGTTCATAAGATGGTCAGAAATCATAGCGGGACAATTAATGTAACCAGTTCGGCGATTGACGGTACTTCATTTATCATTGAACTGCCTAAGAAGGCCTGATCGCCTCCTGCCAGTCATAATTCTTGCAATGAAAGCAACGCCTTTCCTTTATAGAGACGGGCGACTTGTCCCAGGTGGATGTCCTCTTTCTTCAAAATTTTTCTTTAAAAGAGAAAACACGCTTTAGTCTTTCATCCGCTTGTTCAAATATAGGGGCCAGTACTGTATATTCGAAAAAACTCTCCTGAAAACTTGCATACCTGATTTCTATCAGGTCAGACGTCTCATCCTTGCTAATGACAATTTTCAGGGGTGCATTCATCACGCTATCGAAATCAATGTTTACCATCATATTGAAAAGTTCCGGACTGAAAAAAAATATCTGGTGAATAAAGGGAATTTCATAGCCCTCTTGGAACATGAGAGAGGTGGAAGGAACTTCTGCCATGATGACAAATTTCTGATCCAGGAGGTTTTGCCTGATCCTGTTCACAATGGATTCTACATATAGAGCATAAAGTGAAATTTTTTCCATTACTCCCCCAGCGGAGACTATAATGGTAGGAAATTAAACTCCCAATGAAGAAATGTCAAAAGAAGATGAAGCACTGTATCCCGACCAAAGACACAGCGGTACTTGTAAGCTTTCAGCTGAGACAATAGCTTCAATCTAGTTGATATTTTTCAAACATCAGGGGTGAAACATGGAATCAAATAGCGAACACTTGAAGTTAGTCCTTGCCGATACTTTCGTCCTCTACATGAAAACTTATGCCGTCCATTGGAATTATAAGGGTGGAAAGTTCTTCTCCGTCCATAGATTGACTGAAGAGCAATACCAGGAATTGGCAACAGCTATTGATGAAATTGCCGAGCGCATACGGGCCAAAGGTGATGAAGCTCCCATTTCACTCTCAAGCATCCTTGGATCCTCTGACTTATCTGAAATGACCAGTCATTCGGCCAGTGATGATAATGCCATCAGAGAGCTTGTAGATGGTCATACTTTACTTTCAAAACGGGCCAAGGAAGCCGCGCTGTCCCTGGAGCAGGAACAGGACTTTTACAGTATGGACATGATGGTTGCCCGCATTGGTGCCCATGACAAGGCCGCCTGGATGCTGAGAAGCTTTCTTTCCGGACAAAGCATGCCACAACCTGTAATGCCAAATTCCAGCGTGGCCGATCAAGGTCAGGAACCAAGACTGTCGTAACCAATTTATTTTTGCAGGGGCGGCCACGTTCCCTGCAAAACACTCAAGTAATAACTTCTCCTTGTTTTGAATCCATGCACCCCCTATAATTTTAAGCATATGCGTACAATTCTTTTTTTAGCTTTAATAATTCCTACCTTGGCCCATGCCCGGAAACTTAAGCCTATTAAGCTCCTGGAGAACAACAAAGGTGTGATTTTTCATAGTGAGAATGATCTTCATGCTGGTGATGAACTTTTTGTGTATACCAAGAAAAACAAAAAACTTAGTTTCACGTCCATGCTTAAAATTACCAGCTGTGATATCGAGCAGTGTGAGGCCAAGCTGGTTAAAATGAAAAAGGGCACTAAGCTTTCGCTCGGAGATTACTATTCAAATAAGAACCTGCAGAAACCTGGATCGACAAATAAGAACTATGGTTACGTAGCAGTCGGTAGTCCCCTGACCTTGGGTCTTAACCTCGGGTATTTCAAGGAATGGACTAACACCCTCAAGCTTGGTGGTAAGGTCGGTATTATCAATGCAGAAATCGCTAAGGTAGGAGTAAGTGGAAATTATCTTGCCGTTCAGCTGGACAGCAAGCTGGCCGACTGGGAAAAGATTGAGTTCAATCCTTATGCTGAAATTGGTTATTTAAGAACAAATCTGGATTTCAAGAAAATCAATGGGCCCAAGTTTGATGATAATGTTCCCTATCTTGGCTTTGGTCTTAACGTCTGGAAGTTCTGGGATCGATTCTTCCTTCTCGGCAAGGGAGGTTATAGCTATAACTTCTATGAAGGCAAGTATAGCGAAGATGGCATTGCCGACTACACTCTCCCCTTTAAAGGTGGACTTATCGTCTTCGAATTAGGCGCTGGAATGTCCTTCTAACCGGCCAAATTTTCCGTCTGTCCCTAAAGGGACTTATCACTTCAAATAGTCTCCATGCAAATGTTTTTATTTTAAGAGAACGATGCTTTTCATATTGGATCCTGTACAAAATCCATGACTGCAACTCTCATCGGATTGTTAATGGAGGAAGGAAGGATCAACTGGAATGATTCATTAAAATCTCTCCTACCCCATATAACTCTCCATGCGAGCTTTGAACAAGTAACAGTTGAAATGTTGTCGGCCCATCGCGCGGGGCTTGCAAAAAACATCGAAGGTCTTCAGTTTGGAACAAAGGAAACTGTCGCAAACAATATGCTCGCGCGAATTCCTCATCACACTCCAGGCACAACCTTTGGATATTCAAACGCAGGCTACATAATTCTTGGTCACATTATTGAAGTCATTACAGGAAGGTCGGAATCCTGGTTTAACCGCAGTTCTTTTTGACAATCTCCCGATTTATAATCCAGCGACTTCAATTCATTGTTCATTGGCAGATTGGGGAAAGTATTTGAATGAACACGTGAAAGGATGGAATGGAGAAAATGGCCTTTTACGGGCCACCACAATGAAAAAGCTCCACACACCTTATCCAGCAAGTGATGTTTCCTACACCTATGGTGGGTGGGGACTTGAATATCGAAATTGGGCAGGAGGTCCTGTTCTCACTCATAATGGATCCAATACAGTAAACTATGCTGTGACATGGGTGGCCCCAAAGAAAGGGCTCATCTTAATGAGTGCTACCAATTATGGTGGCGTTGGTGCTTCTGATGCCACCAACGAAGCAATTGACCAGATGATTATCAGGGTTAAAAACTTAACTAACATTGTCGAGAAATAACTTCAGTTTGGATTTAGTTTGAAGAGATGATGCGAGCAGCTATTCTTTTTATATGAATATTAATAAAAAAATAAATATTTTGGCCGTAGATGATAATCAGGGAAATCTCACGGCGTTAGAAGCCGTTTTTTTTGGGACACCATATCACCTGATTGAGGCCCACTCTGGTTTTGAGGCCTTGGCATATTTAAAGAGTCATCATCATGATGTCGTGCTGGTGCTTTTAGATGTGCAAATGCCTGAAATGGATGGCTTTGAAACGGCCTTGAAGATCAAGCAAATCCCTGGTTGCAAAGACCTGCCTATTATATTTATCACCGCCGTTTTCCACGAGGATCCATTCATTCGCCGGGGATATGAATCAGGGGCGATTGATTATTTCAGCAAGCCATTTGATCCTGAAATCCTGAAAATGAAAGTTGAAATGTACTCCTCATTCCGGCAAAAATCATTCCTGCTCAAGGAAAGAGAAAAACGAATTCAGGAAACCGAGGAATTAGTAAAGGTGAGCCAGAAATTTACCCAGGTCTTTGAATCAATGACCGTTGGAGTCCTTATAGCTGATAAGGATGGAAAAATCTTCCAGACCAATGAAGTCGTATCAAGAATCTTTAATTCCAGTGTTGCAGCAGAAAATGACTTTTACGGGGATATACTCGGCTGGTGGGATGAACACGGGATCATGCTCAAGAATAATCATGGGCCACTCTGGAAGGCGATTAACCTTGGCGTTTCTACCTATAATGAAATGATCCAGGTTAAATCACTGGGCCATACAAACAAAAATCTTCTTACATCTGCTTCCCCACTCTTAAGCCTGGATGGAAAGAACGTCATGGGTGCAGTGGTAGTTGTCCAGGATATAACTGAAAGTAAGAAAGTGGAGCAGGCCTTCCAGCAACAAATATCCCAGTTAATTACTCTGGGCATGGAAATTGAGCATGGTATTAATCAGAGATAGATTTATATATTAATTTTTTTCTGCGCTAATCTTTAGTCACTTTTTAATCATACCCCCCGGTGAAATTGCTATCATTTTCACTGGAGGAGCTATGGAAATCCTGATCATCTTTGCCATCTATATGCTTTATCACATGTTAACATATGGCCCCTTTGTCTTTTACTGGGACTTGCAGAATCATGTCCGGGAGTAAGGCTTGAAAGAAGAATTAAAAAACTTCATTCAGAACAGCGCTTTTCCATGCATAATGGCCAAGGCAGTGGCCGCCCAAGGCCTCATCCATCCTGTAACTATAAATCAATTAGAAGGTGAAGATGTTATAAAGCACGTGCTGGACGGACTTTATGACTTTGTTGAGCAATATCGTCTCGATGAAGAGAAATTAAGCAGTTTTGCCTTAGTCATCGATAATGATAAATACGGCAGTTTTGAGATCTTTGAAAAAGCTTTCTGGAAATTTCTAAGTGATGTTAACCAGGAAGATAAGTTTGATTACTCTCCAGATCCAAGGGTCTCAGCGGATCCACTAGATAGTAATTTCAGCTTCAGTATAAAATCTGAAGCGTTTTTCATACTTGCCCTGCATCCGGAAAGTCCCAGGTGGGCGAGACGTTTTAAATATCCGGCCATTATTTTCAATCCTCATCAACAGTTTGAAAGATTGCGTACCAAAGGTGTGTTCTCTAAAGTTCGTGACATTATTCGCTTCAAAGACAAGCTTCTCCAGGGAGATATTAACCCTATGCTGAATGACTTTGGGGAGATATCTGAGGTATTTCAATACTCAGGCAAGGTCCACAATCTTGATGGGCCTGTTCCTTTATCCATTTGAGGTTTTCATGAATGTAATTGAGCCCCGCCACGGAGTTGGTTTTGAGCTAAAGAAAGGCCAATGCCTGAAAGTTGTAGATCTCAAGGGTGAGCAAGTTTCAGATTTTTTCTGTTTTTTAAAAGATGATCGTGAGGATTATCTTTCTTCCGGAAGAACTCTTGATTATCTTTCTAAACTGTTTCTTGGAACGGGGGATTTGTTATATTCGAGCAAAAGCCGTCCAATTGCAAAGATCGTCGAAGACACAGTCGGTCGGCATGATTTCCTGCTGACTCCTTGTTCCAGTGATACTTTCAGGATTATTTACAATGACAAGAACCCTCACCATGGTTGTGAAGGAAACCTCATCAAGGCTTTTTCCGGCCTTGGAATTAAGCTCACTACCCTTCCTACGACCTTCAATCTTTTTATGAATGTTGAAATTGATAATCAAGGCACAATCAAAGTCGCCGCCCCGCTTTCTAAGTCGGGAGATTATATTATAATTGAGGCCCTGGAAGACTTACTGGTCGGTTTAACTGCATGCTCGGCCCTTCAGTCAAACAATGGTTCATTTAAGCCTATTGCCTATGAGATTTTGGCCGCAAGATAGTCCCGATAACGATTTGTGACTCTCCTTCGTCTTCATTATGTCCAAAAACAACTTTGCCCGCCTCCCTTAAGAGATAGAGATAAGATTTTATAAGGGGCAGACTGGTATAATGACCGAAATGAATTCTTATGGCCTCCAGGTGAAGTACATCAAAGTCTTCTTCTATCAGCGGTATTATCTTTCGTGGATTAGTAAGGGAGCCCCAAAGAAGGGCCAGTGTCGGGCCATAGGGAAGAGAAAGTCTTAAGACCTCTTCAAGGTAAAGGCTACCATCTTCTCCTCCATCCACCGGCAAAAGATAATGCTCCTTCATACCAGGAGGAACAGGAATATAAGGAGGGTTTGAAACTAACAAGGTATGCTCATCCAGTTTAATATCAGACAAAACAGAACTCATAGACCCTTGAAGAAAAGTATACGAGTCAGAGAGACCGAATTTTTCCGCATTTCTCTTGCTCACTTCAATGGCTTCCGGATCAAGGTCAACAGCAATGGTTTTAAGCGTGAGAAGATTGGCCTTTTTAAGGGCAAGCAAAGTTGGTATACTGCTTCCCGCGCCTAAGTCTACCAATTGATTTATACCAGGATTCAATGTTAAGGCCTTATAGATAAGATCAGAATAGATCAACGTATCGTAAAGATCATTAAAATGGGTCAACTCCAGGTTTCTCCCAGAAAAAGATTTTAAAAGTCCCGTCTCTTCAAGGGAGACATTTGTGTAGTCTCGCATACGGACAAGGTGACTTTTGAAAAAAGAATTTAATATGACTTCAGCATCCTGGCTCATATTTCTCCCAAGGGAAGCCTTATAGTGAATTTAGTTCCTTCTTCTTCCGAGCTTGAAACTTTGACTTCACCATCGTGGGCCCCAACTATTCCTTTCACCAGGCTGAGGCCAATACCCCAGCCTTTCTCATCCTTTGATTTAGTGCTACCGGATCTCCTGAAAAGATCAAACAAGTTGGCCTGCTCATCTTCCGGAATGGGGTGGCCTATGTTTTTTATTTCCACTTCAGCGAACCGCCCTGACTTCTTCAACCTGGCAGTTATTGGTGTGCCCAGACTTCCGTATTTTATGGCATTATTCAGGAGGTTATCCAGAACCCGATGAAGTCCATCACAATCCCAGGTACCTACAATGTCATCTTCTGCGTGCATGCTGAAGCGATCACCATGAATACTGCTGAACTCTTCAATAACGTCCTGGACAATCTGATTGAGATAGCAAGACCTGACATTAAGAGGCAGCTTAGCACCTGCATTGATAACATTTGCATCGAGCAAGTCCTGAATCATCCTGTCGGCCCGGTCCATGTTATCTGTGATCCTGAAAATTAATTTCTGGATGGCAGGATCTGCAGGAACTTTTCTTAACAACAACTGCGCACTCATCTTCGCAGCAGTCAGTGGTGTCCTTAAATCATGGGATAAGGCCGAAACAAACCTGTCACGCAGGTCTTTTTCCAGCTTGAGATTCTCCAGCATGATCTTTCCGTCATGAATGTCAGTGTTTGACCCATACCACTTAATGACGTTGCCCTCAGAATCCCTGGATGGAAGGGCCCTTGAAAGATGCCAGCGATACTCGCCACTGGAAGCTTGTTTGATCCTGTACTCTGTTTCGTAAGCTTCGCCGGTCTTCAATGCATGGGCCCAGGTTGTATTCAAGTTTTCTGTGTCATCAGGATGCATAATCTGTGACCACAATTCATTACCTGTAGACCCCCGAGGCAGGCCCGTAAATTCATACCAAACCTTATTATAGTAATCGACATTGCCATCAGGATTGGCAGTCCAGACAATCTGGGGCATTGAATCTGCAAGAGTCCGGAATTTATCTTCTGCCTTATTTATAAGAGTTAAATCAATACCTGTTGCTACAATTCCCCTTATCTTTCCATCCTTATCTAAATCAGGAATATAGGAGTTCAGGAAATATGATTCCTTGCCCGCATTGTTTAAGAAAGGAAATTCGTAGCTAACCGTTTCACCATTTCTGACTTTTTGAAGAAAATCTTTTAACTCTGCATAAGCAGATTCACCAGCAAGCTCCTGAATAGTTTTTCCGATAAGATCTTTTTCTTCGAGTCCCCACCATTCAAGAAAGGCCTTGTTGGCAAAAAGCAACTTCTCATTCATATCAAAATAATTTAAATGGATGGGTATAGTATCAGCGATAAGCATAAGTGCCCTGGAACTTTCAGGTGCGTTCATACTTCAAGTATAACCAATAAAAGTATCACCCGAAAGACATGGTGCGGACTATCTGGCCACGTGGAAAATATGAAGTTAAGCTTAATGTATGAAAAAATTGGTCTTTCTTTCATGTGATTCCCTGGAGAACGTCGTTGGTGATGATGATTTACTTGTTAAAGAACTGTGCGGCAATTTCGAGATCACTAGCAGGTCATGGACTCATGATGAAAATTGGTCCAATTACGATGCAGTCATTGTAAGAACCACCTGGGATTACATGCAGCGTCCAATGGAATTCCTGGATACACTTACGAAGATTCAGCTTTCCGGAGTAAAACTGTTCAATCCTTTCAGTGTCATTTCCTGGAATATCCACAAATTCTATCTTCAGGAATTGGAAGCTGGCGGCATCTTTATTGTTCCCACCCTTTTTATAAAGTCAGAAGATATCATTTCAATTCCTGATGAATGGAAAGCAGAAAAATTTGTCCTTAAACCGGCCATCTCTGCCGGGGCCTATCAAACAAAAGTAGTGACCAGGAAAGAAATTGAAAGGACCAAGCTTAAGGGAGAATGGCTTCTTCAGCCATTCGTTGAATCAATTGCCCAGGGAGAAATATCGCTGATCTACTTCGACAAAAAATTCAGTCACGCACTGATAAAGATTCCAAAATCCGGAGAATTCCGTGTTCAGGAAGAATTTGGAGGAAATGTTCTCCCCTATTCTCCTGATGACAAGATTCTAGGGTTGGCAGATGAAATTTTATCCAAGGTAGACCTGCCACTGCTCTATGCCCGTGTAGACCTTGTAGCTCTTGATGGATCTTACGCCCTGATGGAGCTGGAACTTATTGAACCTGCCCTTTATTTTCGAACTCATAAACAAGCGGCCAGTAACTTTCATCTGGCATTGATAAATTACCTATGAAAAAGAGGCTGTTTTTATTCCTTGTTTGCATAAGCTTGAGGGCACTTGCTACACATGACTCTCATGGCTGAAGATCATGCAGCACATTCTATCGTTATTAAAATATATCTTGATATGCCTAAGCCGGAAGATAAAGTTCTGATAGAAGAATTAAAAAAGCATAAGAATGTTTTCACTCAGGCCCTGGCAGAAAAAGGCGATCCCTGGCAAGGCGAAATTCCGCTTCATTCCCTTAGAAAAAATAAATATAAATTACCTGAATACAACACTGGATGGATTCCTGGCAAGGAGATGGCTTCGACCTTCAAGGGGGTTGGTATTACTAATGGGTACTCTAATTCCAAAAATGGGCCTGCAGAATTCTTTCTTGTGAATTCAATTCAAGGAAATGTTTATGCATCTCTTCCCCTGTTGTTAGCTGCTGACTATAGTAAGAGCAAAATCAACTATGGTGACAAGGCAGTCATGCTGGGAAAAAAGAAAATTGAGACTCTCCCATGGGGAAGTATAAAAATTCCAGCTTTTCCAAAACCATTTCCATGGAAAACATATTCATTCATTGAATATTCATTCATTGAATTGCTTGATGGCAAAATTCCGCAGAAAGAGTTTAATGAAAAAGTTGTTATCATTTTTTATAACGGAAAGCATAATCCCCCCATTCCAATTGCAGATGGAAGGACAGTTGACCAGTCCCAAATAGTTGCACTGATGACAGATTTTCTTTTGGCACACGTTATGCATTAACTAATACATGACAGGAGGTATCTATGATTGCCAGAATTCTAAGTCTTTGGAAAAGCTCAAGAGAAAAGGTAACTTATCATTATCCTTTGGATGAAAATGAATTTGAACAGGATCCTACAAAAGTCAGGACGTCCGAAATGTCCCAATTTCAAGACGAGGCCAGGGATATTGAGAGCCGTGGGACAGAGCGCGATGCTTATGAAAACAAATCAGCTCAGGATTCCTGAGCTTCGGGACCCATAAATAAATTCTTTTCTATGGTTTTTACACTTCTGAGAAAATAATTTTCAGTCAACTCATCCATTTTCGCCAAGGCCTTAAGTGCTGGGCCTTCCAACACTTCACCCTTGGTAGCAAAACGACTTCCATGACATGGGCAATCCCAGCTTGTCTCCGCATCATTCCAATGGACCACACAACCCATATGAGTACAGATGGCCGAACACACCTGCACTTTATTTTCTTCATCTTTATAGACGGCCATTTTATGGCCCTCGTGAGCAACAACCTTACCTTCTCCTGGGGCAATATCCGCAAAGGCCGTACGATCTTTCTTGCCTAAATAATCCTTGGCCATTTGTGAAAATACATTGGCATTTTCCTGGATGAATTTTGGAGCTGACTTAAAGGGTGTAAATCTTCCTGGATCATAAAGTTCAGCATAAGGATTTTCCTTCCCACTAAACAGTCCCTTTTCACTAGTCACAAGACAATGTCCGTCAACTTAAACGGGCAATTTATGCCCGAGCGACTAATCTGTGCCGATTTTTTTCATCGACCCGCTGACTAATTCCGATTCGATTAAGGCAACCAACATGCACACTAGGAAGTCTTATGAAATCGGCCATAATGGGCATTTGTCTCTTAGCATTTTGCTCACCTGCATTTGCAGAAATCATACAAATTTTGCACACCAACGACTTACATTCTCACCTTGAACATGCGCCTCATCGTCCGGAGATTGGAGGATATGCGCGAATGAAAGTCCTGATTGATAAGCACAGACAAATTGCTGCTTACGCTGGTGTTGGCACCATAGCCATGGATGGCGGCGACACAATGGAAGGGAATCTTTATTATATGGCCGATAAGGGACGTAAGACTTTGGAAGCTTTTAACCGTATTGGTTACGATGTTTCAGTTTTAGGTAATCATGATTACTTAATGGCGGCAGATGACTTAGAGGCCATCGTACGTGATGTCCCTCCATCCTTTGGATTGCTTGCTGCAAACTTCAAGATGAATAGTAATTATCCCAATATCAACCAACATGTTAAGCCTGTCTGGGAAACTGTTATTAACGGCGTCAAGGTAGGTGTTGTCGGAATTACCTTAAATGACATGCTATATAAGTGGCGTCTTAAAGGTGCTGGCAAAATTGAAAACGAAACCGATGCAGCAAAATATTGGGCAAAGTATCTTCGGAAACGCGGTAATCAAATCGTTATTGCTTTGACTCATATTGGTGTAAGCAAGGACAAGCAACTTGCGTTCAATGTACCTGAACTTGACTTGATTGTTGGAGGACACTCACACACTGAGCTCCACAAGGTTGTTTACCAAAAATCAATAAACGGAAAGAGCATTCCAATCGTTCAGGCCGGTAAGTATGGTGAGTGGCTGGGCAAGATCATGCTTGATTACAACAAACTTACAAAAAAACTTAAAATCCAGAGTTATGAATTGATGGCGGCCTACAGTGATGAGAAAGACCCGGGCATAGAGGCCTTAATCGGCAAGGCCAATGAAGACCTCTATGATCTTTACGGGAAAGAATGGCTTGAAGGTATAGTTGGCCATAGTTATCTCCGGCCAAATACTGAAGTAGATGATAAGAAAATCTGGCACTTCTTTATAAACGATTCCATGATGGAATCTACCCATGCGGACTTTGCTATCCATGCCAGTGCCCTATCCGGTGATAACTACCCTGTCGGTGATGTAACCAGAAGAAGCATCTACAATGGTACCCCCCGTACTTTTGATTTCAATGATAAGTATGGCTATAATGTCTATACGGCCAGTGTATCAGGAGTTTGGATCAAGCTGGTGGCCACGGCCGCTATGAACCTAAACGTCCCTCTCTATTTTTCGGGTATTACATTCCAGTGGAAAAAGAAAGCTAATGGCAAATACAAGGTCTGGGGCATCAAGCACAAAGGCGAAAGAATCAAGCTTTTGAAACGTTACAATGTTGCTTTCAGTGAGGCCATCGTAAGAGGTGGATATAGTATTTCTAAACTTGTTGGTCTCATCCTGCATAACGGAAAGCGCACAGACACTTCCATGTGGAAGGCAATCGAAGAAAAATTCGCCCGTGAAGGAGACCTCTATCCCGACTATCTGGATCGTTACTACCGTCATGATATTTTATCAATTGGCGGACGGGAAATGGAACGTGTGATGGTACCTGTCGATCCTGAATAACAATACTCATTAGGCATCCCTTCCTGGGATGCCTTTTTTAAGAAGAAGCTGCTGGCCTCGGAAAGTTGAATGGATGCATTTGCGTCCTGACTTATCCCTACGTCCACCATGTCGACCTTTATTCAGGTTTAATTCTAATTGTTTTTTACCCATGATGCCCTCTTTGATAAGGGCACTTATACTTGATCCCATAAAGTTGGGGTCTGGATTTTCAGCGGTTATTTCAACTTTTCCATAAAAGAAATTTAATGATGCCTCACCTCAATAAACATTCTCTTATCTCTCTTGGTACTCACCTGACTTGGAATTTGAAGCACACCCATCATACCCTTGACCATGCCATGAGCATCCCATCGTGGATGGAGATAGATCTTGTACCCATTTCCCAGCAACTCTATCTCACTGCTATAATAAGAGCCCGTTTCAAAAACCATATTCATGGCCAGTAAGAGATCATCTATTTCCTCGTGCTCAAAAGTTTTTGCCAGGGATTCTCCTAAGACAGACCTTTGGACAATTTTTTCAAAGTATTCGTTAGCAAGGGTAAACCTGTGGTTTCTCCCTACCGTCATGAACATGGGCTCTTCAGCATGCATGAAAAAGCTTTCAAGCTCTGCCTGGCTTTGTTCAAGAGCACGGGCGAGCTTTTCCTTTGTGCCATCGATAAAGTTTTTACGGGTGAAAGTCCGAAATTCCGTGAAACTTGAGACAGCATTACCAAAGCCGCGGAGGATGGCATCTAAAATGATCGTTTCAGATTCAGGTGTAAGAGTGGCACCTTCCCTCAATCTCTGGAAAATCACGCGGGCAAGTATCCTGTACTCAACAGTGATATCATCTATGGTGAAACACCTTTGTTGGGCGCGAACCTTGCCGTGTTGGGATCCGATTTTTGAACTCTCCGCAATATTATCAAGGGTTCGTCCGGTTAATAATCCTGCTTCCAGGTTATCAAAAAAAACCGGCATGGAATCAACCAGGCCATCTCTGGAAATCCTTGTAGCAACATCTATTTCCTCATGGCAGAGCAAAACAAAATCATCAATCATAGATTCTCTTAACCTATGGATTTTCTCCGCTGCCGTTTGAGTTTCTAATTCAACTTTATGAAGGGTGAAGTTCAAACATGCCTCCTCTGACGAATATTTGCCCCAGAAGTAATGCTGAGCTCTTCAATGCTTTTTGCACGTTCTGTTCTGGTACGGGTAATGGCAACTAAAGTAATTGCACCCAATCCCATGACCACATGAAAAATCATCTGTCCCTGGTTTATGCTGATCCTGTAATCAAAAATGTAAGGGGCGAAAACTAAAACAATACCGGCCAGAACATCCAGGATCATGTGTATTCCCACAGGGATGATCTTCGCTACTGAATAGTAATACTTTGTAATCAGGCTGTAACCCGCAAGTCCAATGCCCAGTACTAGGTAAACGTTCCTGGCAACTTCAACATCAGAGAATCCAAAAAGAAAAGGACTCAAAATTAAGACAAGGGCGATAACATAATCCATTATGTTATGAATTTTAAGAGAAAGCATGTATTACCTCCCGGTAAAGTTAATGCTGCACTTATAACATTCAAAGAAAAGGCCACTTGTTTTTGCAAGAAAACTAGTTAACTATGATGAAAAATATTTGGAGTTACTTATGCGGATCTTTCTTGCCTTAATGCTTGTCTGCCAATCATCATTTGCAATGGCCCCTGATAAACCAATTTATGAATTTTCAGTAAAACGTATTGATGGAACGCCCATCAAGCTTTCAGAGTATAAGGGCAAGGCCATGCTCATTGTTAATGTGGCATCAAAATGTGGGCTCACTCCTCAATATGAAGGATTGGAAAAGCTCTATGAGAAATACCAGGATAAGGGCCTGGTCGTCCTGGGTTTTCCGGCAAATGAATTTATGGGTCAGGAACCGGGCACCAATACAGAAATTCAGGAGTTCTGCCGGACAAAGTTTGGCATCAAGTTTCCCATGCATGAAAAGCTGGTGGTGAAAGGAAAGGGCCAACACCCATTATATGCCTATTTAACTCAAACCCGGCCCAAGGCCACTATGAAGCCAAATGGAACCTTGATCGAAAAGCTCATGGCAAAGAACCTGTTGGGAAAGCCCGAGGATATACACTGGAACTTCGAAAAGTTTCTGGTAAATAAAAAAGGAGAAATAGTAGAAAGGTTCTCTCCGGAACTCGATCCTCTGGACCCGCTTATTGTAAAAGCAGTGGAGAAAAGCCTCGATTTATGAACATTTTTTAATCAAATTCTGGTCAAATAATCCTTTTCAAAAATGTCTCACGCTATTAATCTTATTAAATACAAATGGTATTTAATATGCTTAAAAGCGTTAGCTTGTTACTCATAACTCTGCTTATTACACTTTCAGCACACTCAGGGCTCAACTCTTCTATTCCCGATTTCAGCAAAACTATTACTGACACACTTGCCCCAGTGGAAGCAGACAGTGGCTGGACAGCTTCAGTACCTGGAAAAAATAATTCCCTTGAAGTTCATGAAAAGCTTGTAAGGGCCTCATTTGATTTTAATGCAACTCTCGTTACTTTTCCTGACAGACGTCCCTTCGAAAAAAAATTTTTTGATCAACAACTACTCGCCTACCATTCCTACTATACCCGCCCTTTCGAATTAATTATCTGAGCATTCACGCACTTTTTAAAACGTTATACCCGAGCTAATAGATCTCTTGTCTACGGTATGCGAAATTTAACTAAGGAATATGAGTGCAATTGACTCCACTTGATGTGGCAGTAGTAGCTGCCTACATTCTCTTTATTTTTGGGATAGCTTTGAAAGCTAATCTTTTCATGCGTAGATACATGAAAACAGAACGTGCCATTGGAAATTCACCTATCGAAAATCATTATCTGGCAGGCGGAAGCATCACTTTCTGGGAAGCTACACTTTCCATCATAGCTACTGAATTCTCGGCACTGGCCTTTTTCACAATCCCTACTTATGCCTATTTCGATAACATGACCTATATGAGATTTGTGATCGGTGCCTGTTTCAGCAGGGCCGTCGTCTCTCGTTATTTCCTGCCAAGCATTTATGGAAAAGGGCTGACAATTTTTGAAGCTCTCGGTCGGGGAATTTATGACTACAAGAGACTGACTCGCTCAGGTATTAGGGCCAAGACCGTCTTCTCTGGCTTCTACCTTTCAACCAAGCTTGTGGGTGTAAGCATTAAACTCCTGGGTGCTGCCATGTTGCTGGGAGAGTTTCTTTCTATTCCTTTATCAAGTGCAATAGTGATGATCTCACTTATGACATATTTGTACCTGATTCTGGGCGGCCTTAAGGCAGTTGTTAGAACGGATATGTTTCAGGCAGGGATTTTCATTTTTGGTGGGATCATGGCCCATTATGTAGTCAGTAAGATCAGCCCGCTTTCATGGGGAGAGCTCTTCCAGTTTGGTGTTCAGGAAGGGAAATTCAACCCAATCAATGCATCCGGATACCTTAGCTTTCTGTACGGCATCCTTGCCGGTATGGCCTATGATGCTGCCACTCATGGTGTTGACCAGGATCAGATTCAGAAAATACTTGGGACAACAGACCTCAATACAGCTCAAAGAGCAATGAACTGGTCGGCCCTTGGGTCGTTTATTGTGAACATTCTCTTTCTGAGCTTAGGTGTGATCCTTTGGGCCTATTACACTAAAAGTGGTGTCCCGGTACCTCATCCATCCAAGATTTTTACATCTCTTATAGAAGAACATTTTCCCTCACCGGTAAAAGGTCTCATTGTGGCCAGTGTTCTTGCGGCCAGTATGTCGACACTTGATTCAGCTATCAATGCACTTAGTGCCTGCTTCTGGAATGACTTTATGAATTCAAAGAAGTCAAAATTGGTTGCTTTATATATCAAACTGGATAATTTTATCATTACCTTATCCATTATAATTGTGGCCTACATTTTCTCAATCATCCCTTCCTTTACTCATTATGGAACTTACTTCGCATATATTACCACTACCCCCCTGTTAGCACTCTTTGTTTGCAGGATGCTTCTGGGTCGGTGGATAAGGCTAACTTATTCCGTTTCAGTAGTGCTATTCGGGATAAGTGCGAGCTTCCTTGGTATGGCCCTTAACCATCTTCGTTTCGGCTTTAATCCACAGCTGACCATCCTGTGGGGAATATTCACGGCCATTTTCTTCCTATGGATCTATTCGAAAATCACAGACATTATGCTGCCAAAAGAGAAGAGAGAAATCATATGAGAAAATATAAATTTCATTCCTTGTCAGACAAAAAGATAAAATCCGGAATGCGTTTCCGTGACCTGGTAAAACTCATGAATGGCAAGGAGAGTGGCTTTATCAAGGCCATCGTCGTCAACACCATGGGTATTAGTTTATTAGGTCTGGGAATTCCAGTGGCCGTGCAGATGATTATTAACAACATTGGTGTCAGAACAATGGCGCAGCCACTGGTTGTCTTGTGCCTGATTCTGTTCTTCATTCTTTCCTGTAGTGGCGTCCTTAGAGTTTTGCAGATGTTGACAATTGAAACACTCCAACGAAGACTCTTTGTCCGCTATGGTTTGATCATCGGAGAAAGACTTAACTTTTATCAGGAAAGACATTTTCGAAGTGCTAATTCTCCTGACCTGATCAATCGATATTTCGACATTATTATCATGCAGTCACAGATGATTATCTTTTTTGTAAATGGCTTTGGATTTGCAATCCAGTTCATCATCGGATTTGCCCTGCTTGGTTTCTACCACCCTTACTTTCTGACTTTTGCAGCATTTATGGGTCAGTTCCTCATCGTAAACTGGATGCTCTTCGGTCCAGATGGTGTAAGGGCAGGATCTCCTGAAGCAGATGGAAAGTATAACCTCGTAAGCTGGATAGAAGAGTTGAGTCGCGTGCGCAATATCTTTACCTCAGACCACGGCCGTGACTTCTCAAATAAAAAGCTTACCAGTCTCTTTAATAACTGGCTGGATGTTAGAAATACTTTGTTTAACTTCCAGTTCAGGCAGAGCATCGGACTTCAGGTCTTCGGTGTAACAATGAACGTGCTCCTGCTTGGTCTCGGTGGATACCTGGTTCTCAATGCGGAACTAAGTGCGGGACAGTTGGTTGCTGCGGCCCTTGTAGTAAACGGTATTATCGCAAGTCTGCCTGCACTTCAGGACTTCTTCTTCAGTGTCTATAACTATTCTACGGCCCTTGATATGCTTGCTCGTTTTTATGATTACCCATTGGAAGAGGTAAAACTCGGCGCCAAGATTCCTGTGAAGTATGATTTTGAACTTGATAACATGATCTTTGAGCCAAACTACCATTTCAAATTTGGTTTCAAGGAAGGAACAAAAAACCTGATACTTGTTCAAAGCTTTTCATCCATCAGTAATCTTTATGACGCCTTAATTGGTGCCAGTGACCATACAGCTGGATACATACGATATAACCATGACCTGATTGAAGACCTTGATGTAGGGGAAATTAGAAATCATATCCAAAAGATTTCAAGAGACCAATACTTCTCCGGCACGATCAAGGAAAACCTTGTAGGCTTAAGTGGCGGAAAAGACTTCAGCCTTACCGAATTAAACGATGTTCTTTTCCGGGTTGGACTCAATGAGAATATAGAATGTCTTCCGGATAAGTTGGAAACAATCCTAAGGCCCAATGGCTTTCCTCTTTCTAATTCACAGCTGCTGGCCTTGCAGATGGCAAAGGCAATCCTGTTAAAACCAAGAATCCTGATTGTAACTCCGGACTTTGAGCAAATCTCAACCTACAAGCGAAAGATGATTTATACAGAATTAACGAACAAGGAACATAAGTGGACCCTTCTGTTCTTCACCCAGCGTAATTATGTAAGTGACTTTGACAGATATGCAGCTTTCTCCCGGACAGCAATGACTGAACTCGCGGACCACCAGGAATTCCTTAAGGAGATTGAAAAGCATGGCTAAGATAGAAAAAAAGATAGTTGTTGAGAAGGAATATTCCCTGGTCCCAGATGTGTTTGAAGGAATTCATGCCAAGAGTCCGGAGCAGATGCTTGAGATCCATGACCTGCCAGAAATGGCAAAGGTCCTTACTCGTTTTGCCATCGTGTTCTTCCTCTTTGTGATTGTTTTCCTGGTCGCTATCCCCTGGCAACAAACAGCTGACGGCTCGGGCAAGGTCATGGCCTACCGACCTCAGGACAGGGTCCAGAACATTCACGCTACTGTCAGCGGAAGGATTAATAAATGGTTTGTAAAAGAAGGATCACTTGTTAAGAAAGGTGATCCGGTCATGGAAATCATCGACATCGATCCTGATTACCTGGCCCGCCTTAAAGTTGAGACAAGGGCCATCGAAAGCCAATACGAAGCGGCAGTGGCCGTAACGAGAACTGCTGCTTTCGATTATGAAAGACAAAAGTCATTGTTTGCAGATGGCATCAGCTCCAGGAAAGATATGGAGCAGGCAACTATTGCATACAAGAATGCCCAGTCAGGTGAAGCATCGGCCCTTTCAACTTACACTCAAAGCCAATCTAAGCTCACAAGACAGCAAACACAGTTAGTGACAGCACCTACTGATGGAACAATTGTCAGGTTATTAGTTGGAGCTTCTTCTGTGGTGGTAAACCAGGGACAGACAGTTGCCATTTTCGTCCCTACAAGCACTGAATTATCGGCCCAGGTTTTCATTCGTGGTAATGACCTGCCGCTGGTTCATGAAGGAAGAAAAGTCCGCCTTCAATTTGAGGGTTGGCCTGCCATCCAGTTCTCCGGATGGCCATCGGTTGCTGTTGGAACATTTGCCGGTGTTGTATCGGTGGTTGACCAGTCTGCCACTCCCGAAGGATTCTTCAGGGTCATCATCGTTCCAGGAAAAGGCACCAAATGGCCAGCGTCACGCTTTATTCGTCAAGGTACAAGGGTTAATGCCTGGATCCTGCTCAATAACGTGGCACTTGGGTACGAGCTTTGGCGCCAGTTTAATGGATTCCCGCCCTCTATGGACCGAGCACCTCAAACCATCCTAGAGTCTGCAACGACTGATATTCCGGAGTAAAGATTAATGAAGTACTTATTTCTATTTTTGATAACGATGCCAGCTTACGGAGCTCTCTCTCCCTCTATAGTAAAAGATAGTGCCTTGAAATATCATCCGTCCGTACTTGCTGCCTTAGAAAGAATGCGAGCAGGAGAAGAGGCCGTGAGAGGAACCAGAGGTGCCTTTGATACAAAAATTGTTTCTGATTATAAAAGACAAACAAAACATGACCATAATACCACTCTGTCTCGTACACAGCTAGAAAAGCCATTACGATTCGCCAATTCAAGAATTTATGCCGGTGCTGAGCAAATTAGCAATCCATCGGGGTTTCTTGCTCCTATTTATCATACAGGAAACCCGACTACTCAAACGGGAAATTATACTCTTGTAGGGCTTAAGTTCTCCTTATGGAAAAATCTCCTGCTCGATCCAGATCGCGCTGCTCTTCAAAATGCAAAATATGATGCCAGGATAGCGAAGGGCCGAAAAACTTTAACAGTACTCGATATTGGAAGATTAGGTCAATTCGCCTATTGGGAATGGGTCACAGCTCAAAGAGTGAAAAATGCTTATGAAGAACTTCTCAAAAATGGGGAAGTGAGAAATGAGTATCTGGTTGCTCGTAATAAAAAAGGTGATATTGCCCGGATTTTAATAACCGAAAATGAACAATACATGGCAAGTCGTAAAGGATTACTTCAGGCCATAAAAGAACGACTTCTTCGTTCAGAATATGCTCTCTCTTTATTTTATCGGGATGAAAATGGTGAACCCATCATTCCGAGTTCAACAGAGAGTTTTCAAGATTATCCAGATAACTTAGCTGTCCTTCTGGAAAAACTTGATCTCAAATCAAATATTGATGAACTGATGAAGTCACGTCCAGACATGAAAAATCTCGCATTAATTGTAGATAAAAACAATATTGATGTAGAACTGGCCAGCCAAGACTTAAAGCCTAAAGTTGATCTCACGACGGAATATTTTCAGAGGACAATTGAACATCCGAACATGCCTCGTGATTATTTAATGGTCATGGCGCAAGTTAGTATCCCCATAGAAAGAAATTTAGGGAATGGTAATCTTGCGGCCGCTCGTGCCCGCAAGATGGTGGCCCAAAGAGAGATGAGTTATGGACAACAGACTTATAAGTATGAAGTCAGTGCCCTTAGACAATCTCTTTTTCTACGGTTAGAGCAAGTAACTCAATCTGAAATTGAATTCGCCAAAACCAAAGAACTCGTACGGGCCGAGGTTTCTAAATTTAAATCAGGCGGCGGAAATTTGTTCTTGGTTAACTTAAGAGAAGAAGCCCAGGCCAGTGCTGAAGCGTCTTTTCATGAATCACGCCTGGCCTTTATGGATACATTGCTTAGCTACCAGGCACTCGTGAGTACAGAAGAATAATCACCACCCATAATGCAAGGCGCCTCCCTCAAATCTTTTAAAACTGCCTTACTTGAATGGTGATTGAATGAGATTATTCTCATCCTTTGGTAAGGTAATTTTATTTTTATACTGCATTAAGCATCATTATCTTCAGTAACTTATCTATTTCGTGACCGGACTTATTTTTGCTGAGCAAGGGTATGATTAAAATTTGCCCGAACTTAGAATGCGCATTTCCCA
>DATLXC010000015.1:0-66428 GCA_035575985.1 Bacteriovoracaceae bacterium
AAAAAAATCCCCAATATTCCAAAAAGTACCCTGGTAATTCGTAGAATTGCCAGGGTTAAGTTCGAACATCAATCTAATAGAATGGAATACTTTTAGAGAACTTAGGAATCAGAATTGGTTTCAAAATGGCCAAAGTCGAGAAGAAGGCTCCGTAAGGAGCCTTCTTTTTATCCAGCAACTTCTTGTTTTTTCTTTTCCAGTTCTTCCTCATCAACATAAAGCGAAGAGGCCAGGGTTTCATTTCCCCAGGCAGTGAATGCATCGTCATGTTGATACATGGTAATTGTTTCCCAAGGGCAATCTTGTGAACAATTCTGGCAGCCGATACAACGTGCCAGATCGATTTCCACATATTGTTGATAACCTGGGTTTTTAGGATCCGGGCCTGGAACTAATTCAATTGAATCTACAGGACAACCGGCAATACAGACTTCACAGCCGGTACAACCAGATTGGTGAACAATTGCTAAAAGCTTAGGTGGTCTTTTACCTTTCCTGGGTGGCTTAAAGCGGGCCGTGTGAAACGGATTTTCAACTTTTATATCACTCATACGAATTTTTCCTTCAAGTGCAATAATGGTCATTATACACTCTGGGCCATAAGCTATAAAGCATTTCCTTATACAATTCGGATGGATATACTGGGTCGGGAAAATGCGCTTTAAAATAAAATATATTTAATTCCGGGAAATGTCTATGACGGCCAGAAAACTCAGATTTGTTACCGCTGCCAGTTTATTTGACGGGCATGATGCTTCAATTAACATTATGCGTAGGTTACTTCAATCCAAGGGAGTGGAAGTTATCCACTTAGGTCATAACAGATCGGCCCTGGAAGTTGTGGAAGCTGCACTGGCCGAAGATGCACATGCGATTGCTTTGAGTTCTTATCAAGGTGGTCATATGGAGTACTTCACTTATGTAAGGGAGCTCCTGG
The DNA here is from genome assembly GCA_035575985.1 of Bacteriovoracaceae bacterium. Lineage (GTDB taxonomy): Bacteria > Bdellovibrionota > Bacteriovoracia > Bacteriovoracales > Bacteriovoracaceae > Peredibacter. Next base: position 938 of record DATLXC010000015.1, read on the forward strand.
ATCAAAATGGTGGGAAGGAAATCCGGATTTTTGGCGGTGGAGGCGGAGTTATTACGCCGCCAGAAATAGCTGAGTTGCACAAGAGAGGAATCACCAGAATTTACCATCCCGCTGATGGTACCCAATTAGGGTTGAATGGAATTATTGAAGACATGATCAACAAGTGTGACTTTTCCACAATTGATGGGGTGGATTTTAAATCATTGGCGGGGAAGAAATTAACTCCGTATGAAATGGCGAAGGTCATCACGTTCATTGAGAATAATCGTGAGAATCCGTTTCCGGTTACCGCGAAGGCCATTCCGGTTTTGGGTATTACGGGAACTGGTGGGGCAGGGAAATCGTCATTGATTGATGAATTGCTTCTTCGGTATTACCGGTATTATCCGGATAAGAAAGTGGCGTTGGTTTCTGTGGATCCGACCAAGAAAAAGAATCAAGGGGCCTTGTTGGGGGATAGAATTCGGTTGGGATCGGCCACGTATGATAATTTTTATGTGAGATCGCTTGCGACTCGGGATTCTGCCAATGAACTCTCACCTGAGATCAGGAAGGTTGTGGAGTTCTTGCGCTCGCAGAACTTTGACCTGATCCTGGTTGAGACTTCGGGGATTGGGCAGGCCTCGGATGAAATTACGAAAGTTGCTGATAAGACTTTATATGTGATGACTCCGGAGTATGGAGCTTCTACGCAGCTTGAGAAAATTGAGATGCTTGAGGTTGCGGACTTTATTGCGGTTAATAAGTTTGAGAAGCCACGGTCAGAAGATGCGCTGAGAGATGTGAGAAAGCAGTATCGTCGAAATAAAGTGTTGTTTGCTAATCATCCTGGATCACCGACAGATAATGAGCTTCCGGTTTATGGGACGATGGCATCGAAGTTTAATGATGTTGGAGTGAATGCTTTGTTTAAAGATATTGCCAAGGCGATGGACTTTAAGCCGAATGCTGAGCTTGATAAGCTGCCGGCAGAGCGCTCACCAGATAAGAAGCAATCAATTATTCCTGCTTCGCGAACTAATTACCTTAGAGATATTTCTGATACAGTCAGGAAGTACAATGCAACAGCATTGGCCTCTGTTGAAAAACTTCGTCAGTATGAATCACTGGTTGAAGCGGCGAATATTGTTACTGATTCGACTATGTTAAAAACTAAAAAAGATGAACTTGAAAAAACTTTGAAAAGTGAGCTAAAAGAAATCGCTGAGTTTGATGAGTTGATTACTCAATACACAAATGGTGAGTACACATATGTTGTACGTGGTAAGGATATCAAAGTTCCTACGAAGTACACTTCGCTTGCCCAGTCCAATATTTCCAAGGTTGGTTTCCCGAAGTTTCATTATTCTTCTGAGAAGTTGAGATTTATAAGAACTCAAAATCTGCCGGGATTTTTTCCTTATGCAGCTGCAGTATTTCCATTTAAGCGCGGTGATGAAGATCCAACGCGACAGTTTGCGGGGGAGGGAGGGCCAATGCGTACAAATGCACGCTTCCATTATCTTTCCCAAAACCATAATGCAAAACGACTTTCAACTGCGTTTGATTCCGTCACTCTTTATGGAGAAGATCCAGCAACAAGGCCGGATATCTACGGTAAAGTCGGAGAGTCTGGTGTTTCGATTTGTATGCTCGACGATATGATGGCCCTCTATAAAGGTTTTGATCTCACTTCGCCATCAACTTCTGTTTCTATGACCATAAATGGTCCGGCACCGATCATACTTGCTATGTTCATGAATACTGCAATCAACGGCTCTCTTCCTGAATCTGATCAACAAAACCGCGAGAAAATGATTGAGGTCATGCGCCAGGTGCGAGGAACAGTTCAGGCCGATATCTTAAAAGAAGATCAGGCCCAGAATACTTGTATCTTCTCACTAGAGTTTGCTCTCAAAATGATGGGGGATGTTCAGGAGTTTTTTACCAGGAACAAGATTAAGAATTATTACACCGTCTCTATTTCCGGTTACCACATCGCTGAAGCTGGCGCGAATCCGATCACACAATTGGCCCTTACTCTATCCAACGGCTTTACCTACGTAGAGTATTACTTAAGCCGCGGTCTTCCGATCGATGACTTCTGCGAAAACTTATCCTTCTTCTTCTCCAATGGTCTTGACCCTGAATATACAGTCCTCGGCCGTGTTGCCCGGAAAATCTGGGCAGTTACCATGAAGGAAAAATATGGCGCGTCTGAGAAATCACAAAAATTAAAGTATCACATCCAGACTTCCGGCCGTTCTCTCCACGCCCAGGAAATCGACTTCAATGACATCCGCACTTCATTGCAAGCTTTCATTGCCTTGTCAGACAGTTGTAACTCACTTCATACCAACGCTTATGATGAAGCTATCACAACTCCTACTGAGGAATCAGTAAGACGTGCCATGGCCATCCAGTTAATCATTAACCGTGAATTCGGACTCAACAAGACTGATAACCCACTTCAAGGTTCATTTATTGTAGATGAATTAGCAGAAATTCTCGAAGAAGCTGTTCTTTTAGAGTTTGATCGCATTTCTGATAAGGGCGGGGTTCTGGGTTCCATGGAGTCTATGTACCAGCGTGGCAAGATTCAGGAAGAGTCTCTTTACTACGAAACTTTAAAGGATAACGGCGAATTCCCCATCATAGGTGTTAACACTTATCTTTCTGATAAAAAAGAAGAGTGGAAACCTATCGAGATGTCCCGTGCTTCTGACAGTGAAAAAAATGACCAGATTACACGCCTCAAGGCTTTTCAGGAAAGAAATAAGAATAAGAGCGGAGATTGCTTAAAGCGCCTGCGTGATGTCTCCTTAACCGGAGGGAACATCTTTGAAGAGCTCCTGACGGCAGTTAGATATTGTAGTCTTGGTGAAATCACAGCAGTTCTCTACGAAGTTGGTGGAAGATATCGGAGGAACATGTGAAGAAGTCCGGAATTTACACAAAAACTGGCGATAAGGGTGAAACAGGACTTGTTAGTGGGAACCGGGCCCTGAAGTCTGATATTCGCATTGATCTTTACGGGGATCTGGATGAGCTTAATTCACGGATTGGTATTGTCTGCGCGGAAGTAAAAGAACAAAGGGTTCTCAATTTCCTTCAGACTGTTCAGTCTGCCATATTTGATCTTGGTTCAAATCTGGCTTGTGAAGTGGAAAACCGCCAAAAATACAAACTGCCTCAGCTTACTGAGGGATTAGTTAAAGAGCTGGAACTTGAAATTGATAAACTTGATAATGCACTCGAACCGCTGAAGAACTTCGTTTTACCTGGAGGAAGTAAGTCGGCCAGCCTGGCCCATTTATGTCGAACTGGTACGAGATCTGTAGAGCGTAAGTTGATACATTTTCAGCAGACAACTAAAGAAGAGTTGCCTGCTCATAGTGTTGAGTTTCTTAATCGCTTGTCTGATTATTTCTTTGTGCTTGCCCGGCATCTAAATAAAGTGGAAGGGGTGAAGGAAATACTTTGGCAGGCCCGTCAGACCCAATAATCTTGATGATAATTGAAATCACATTGTTGTTTAACACTTTGTAGATAATCATGAACATTAGGACTAAACTGAAACTCAGGTACTGTATAAAGCCCCCACAAATGCGAAGCCAGCATAATATCGTGAACAGTTAACTTTTCTGATTTATAAAATGGAACCAATTCTTGCTCAAGCTTCGGCATTTCCTGCTTTAGTTGTTCAAAGTATTCAGGCTGTTTTTTTACCAGGTCCTTAAAGGGCCCACGCTTATCTTCTTTCGTCTTTTGAAAATATCTTCGTGAGGTAGGATCAAATTCCGGAGTCCACATCCAATAAGGCATGGCCAGCGGATGAACCATGCTTCCTAAATGAGTTAAGTAAGCTTCAAATACACCAAACTCTGGAAATGTCCTGCTCGCCTCAATTTTAAGAAGATTTCCCTTATCCAAAAAAGTCATGATATCCAGGCTCTCATTCATGGCTCCCTGGTCATGCTTAAGGATTGGAAGCATCTTCTTTCCAGTCAAATTGACCGGAGTGGTCTCATCATTATAGGCAAGCACCTCGGATTTATATTCAAGCTGGAGAAGTCCCAAGGTCATTCGGACCCGGACACAGAAGGGACAATGGACGTAATGATATAAGGTTAGGCTCATAGGGACTGAAATTAACATATAAGTTCTGGATTTCCCAAGTCATTGAAATGATTTAACGCGACACATTTATTGTATATGTGCTAAATTAGAAGTACAAAGTGGTTAATTACTGGAGAACTCGTATGGATCAATCAATTATATCAATCACAGATAAGGCACTGGCGCAGATTAAGACTATTGCACAGACGGAAAATCTTGATGGTACTAAGGGACTGCGCCTGGCCGTTACTGGTGGGGGTTGTTCCGGGCTTTCTTATAAAATTGAATTTGGTTCAGAAAAAGAAAGAGATAACATACTCAGCTTTGATGGCATAAAAGTCCTGATCGATCCTAAGTCAGTTATTTATCTTAAGGGTATTGTGCTCGATTTTAAAGATGGCTTGAATGGTAAAGGTTTTGTTTTTGATAATCCGAATGCCAAGAACACCTGCGGTTGTGGTGAATCTTTTACGATCTAAATCATGTTGAATCAATATCGATATCAATCAGGCCAGTTCGCAGTTAGTTTTTATTGCTTCAAGCTTACCGGCACTGATGTTTTCACTTTTCTTCAATCCCAATCTACTTGTGACGTGAAATTGCTTCCTAGGGGAACATTTCATCTTGCTGCATTTCTTGATCCGCATGGGCGGACTGAATGTTTTGGCTGGTTACTCAATCAAGGTGATAATTTCTTGTATCATGTTCCGGTTTTGATGAAAGATGCAGCTCATGAACGCTTAAATCGTTTTTTAATTTCTGAAGACGTTGAAGTGCATGCTCCATCGTTGTCTGATTTGTGGGTAGTGCTAGGTGCTAAGGCAGAAGGACCGGAGAATTCCTTCTTGGGGACAATGTTTGATGAGAAGGCCTGGATGTTTAAGTATGGTCCAATTCCCGTGGCACCTTTAGTTCCGGATGAAGAAGTCAATGTATGGCGAGGGCTGACTGGGTGGCCGAAATTTGATGGGTCTGGTGTTGGTAAAGAGATAATCAATAATCAAAGAATTTATGATCTGGCAGTGGCACCTAATAAGGGATGCTATCCAGGGCAGGAAACTGTTTCTAAGATTGCTACTCGTAGAGGTGCTGCGTATGCCCCTGTACTACTGGAAGTAAATAAGCCTTTGGCCGCAGGTGAACTTTCAAACTTTGATAAGAAAATTGGAACTGCGGGTGAATGTTTTATATGGGATGGAAAATATTATCTTGAAGCATCGCTGTTGCGTGATTTCCGGGTAGAGAAAATGAAAGTTGCGTTTAATCTTAATGGATCAAGTGAGACCGGGGTTGTTTGTTATTATCCCCTCATAAGTGGAACAGTCAGGGCCAAGGCTGAAGAACTGTTCTGGCAGGCAACTGAGTTTTTCAAGAAAGACAACTTTGAAAGCGCTGAAAAGTGCTTGAGAATGGCGATTGAATTAGATCCTACCTATGCAGATGCTTATGAAAGTTTAGGGGTTATGCTCGGTCGGCTTGAGCGTTTTAATGAAGCTATTACACTTATGGAACAGCTTTCATTAGTTGATCCTGACTCAGTCTTAGCTCATACGAATATGTCTTTGTATCTTATGCGCCTGGGTAAAATTGATGAAGCTGAAGATCAAAAGTCTAAGGCCACTTTGAAATCTTTTAAGCATTTTGGGAATGAGGCGAAGCTTAAGGAAGAAACTGAAAGACTTAAGAAAGCCCAGCAGGAAGAATGGATTAAGCGGGAATCAATGTTTTTGCAGGTTCTTGAGATTGATGATGAGGATACGCTAGCAAATTACGGTCTCGGTTCTATTGCAGTCGAGAAAGGTGAGTGGGAGCGGGCAAGGGGTCATCTTGAAAAGGTGATTAAGGCAGATCCCAGGTATTCGGTGGCATATTTGGCGTTAGGGAAAGCATACCAGGCCTTGGGCCTGAAAGATGATGCCAGAAAAATCTGGAATGAAGGGATTAAAGTAGCTGCTGCAAAAGGTGATCTGATGCCTGCTAATTCAATGCATTCGGAATTAGAAAGACTTTAACGCTAATTTATCAACAATCTCTTCCGAGAAAATATCCCTGCCAATATTGCTTAAATGATTCCAGTCTTGAAAATTGGAAGGCTTCCTGGCACGTTCAAGACCATACCAAGGGGCAAGATATTTGTAGCCCATTCCTTCGATAATTTCCTTGTAGCGAATCATTGCCTTAGACGTGATTGCATTATGGGTAATTGGCTCTGGCATAGGGGGATCGACAAAGATTATCTTTGTTGAATTGTAAAGATCCTGGATTTTTTTCAAGCTTTGAATTTGAATGTCGTTTTCTATATACTTCAATTTGTTACTTACGACCTTATGAAGCTCCGAAAACTCTTTTTCACTTAATGAGCCAGTTACTTTGTTTTTGTATCCACCCTTATAAGAAACCAAATCTAAGGCATAGTTTGCCACGGGAGCAGCTATCAATGATTCGTTATTTTCATTTACGACTAAATTAAACAATTTGCGGAAATCCATACCCGGGACATTTGATGATATTGACTCTAAAAGCTTGAGTTTTAATTCGAAAGGAGCTTCGGAATAGATTCTGGAATCACTTAAAGAAGGATCAGCGATGAGCTTGAAAGAATAAGCTTCAAATACTATTTTTTTTATTTTTAAATCGTTTCTTGTTTTTAAGTAACTGAGATATATGTACATCAAATGTGGGTCCATGCCACTGTAAGCCAAGGCATAGGCCTTGCAGTTACATTTTTTCTCTATAAGGGCGACATTGTAACTTTGTCTTGTATGAGAGGAGCCAATAAATAAGAGGTCAATTTCCTTTACTTTTAAAAGGCCACCAATCCCATAAGAGGTTGGGGCGAAATAAGAAGACAAGTGGGATTTAGTTAGTAAAACAGAGCCCGTGAGAATTGCGATGATTCCCAGTCCAAGAAGAGTATGTTTAATCAGCCAGCTAGAACTGAAAGTAGATGAAGCTGTTTTCATTAAATTTTCCTAAAAATATCGTAACGACTAAAAGTAAGCTAAATGAAATATAGGCCAGACGACTATTGCCTGATTCTTCAAACCACTTAACTTTTTGCTCTTGCAAGGTATGAACAACTTCCATAAAAATGATGAGTAATATAGCTGTAATCAAGTGGGCAATGGCTCTGTTGTCTGAAGTGAAAGGCAAAATAGCAGCAGATAGAGCTCCAAACGAAAAATCACTCATTGTGAAAATCTTGTTAATTATTAATGTCGCGTCTGAAATGCTGTTGGCCCTGAAAAAAATCCAGGCAAAAACCACAAGATGATAGGTGAATAGAATTCTTAAGAAAGTTGTAAAATTATTGGATTTTAAGTCTGCCAAGGGTGATTGGGAGAAAAATCTTTCGACTAAGAAATAGAATGCGTGCAAAGCTCCCCAAACAATGAAGGTCCAATTAGCTCCATGCCAAAGTCCACTTAATATAAAGACACATGAAATATTAAAAAACCATCGATTGGCACTAACTTTGTTTCCACCTAGCGGTATATAAACATAATCCTTAAACCAGGTGGAAAGTGAAATGTGCCAGCGTCCCCAGAACTCAGAAACTGATTTAGCGAAGTAGGGACGGTTAAAGTTATCCATTAATCGTATTCCAAAGAATCGTGCGGTTCCGCGAGCTATATCTGTATAACCTGAAAAGTCACAGAAGATTTGAATACTAAAAAGATAAGTTGCCAGAACCAGGCTTATGGAGTTTGAAGCTTCAACGTTGTTGAAAACAGAATTAACGTAAATAGCCAGGCGGTCTGCAATAACTACTTTCTTAAAAAAGCCCCATATGATCAGCTTGATTCCTTCTTTGATATCATCGGTTGAAGGATTATTGAGGGTTTTAAGCTGGGATGTCAGGTGTTCGTATCTCTCAATTGGACCTGCTACAAGCTGGGGAAAGAAAGAAACATATAGTGCAAAGTCAATTAAGCTGGATTCACTCTTTGATTGAGATCTATAGACATCAATAGTGTAACTCAGGGCCTGGAAGGTATAAAAAGAAATCCCAACCGGTAGAATAATATTTAGCGTTTGAAATTCTCCTTCACGAGTCAAGATTGAACTAAGTGATGAGGCAAAGAAGTTAAAATATTTGAAATAAAAGAGTATGCCAAAATTTATGATCAAGCTTGAAACAAGGAAAAACTTCCTACGCGCTATTACTGTAGTGCGATCAATTTCTTTGGCAGCATAGAAATTCACAATTGTTGTGAAGGCCATTAAGAGTGCAAATTCCGGGATCCAGGCCATATAGAAATAGTAACTTGCAAGGAGCAAAAGAATTTGTCTATGCCTCGTGGGAGTCATTAGATACATCATTACTACGAGAGGGAAGTAGACTAAAAAATGAATCGAGTTAAATAACATACTAAAAATTATACCCGATACAAGGTTTTAAACAATAACCGATTGTCAGACTATTTCTGGTATTTTTTCTTCGCGCTTTTCAGGGTAGATTTCAGTTCTTTAAGCTGTATTTTATGAGCTTTTAGATGCTTTTCCCACCCGGATACCTTCTTCTTATATTTAACCAGGTGTTTGCGTTGTTCCTGGATCAGCTTCCATCCTACATCTGAAATGAGTCCGTGCCTATTTGCCCAGTGAAGGTCATGGTAGCTGTATTCGAGCATCCAGTATTCTTCGACTGCTCTCCAATAGATTTTTTCTTTTTCCTTAGGGCCGAAGACATAAAAGATTGAATCGAGTTCTTTGGCCGAAGCCAGGGAGGCGAAGAGTTCGAACGCCCAGAAGAATGTGAAGTGGGCGTGGAAGATACCTCTGAGGGGTCGTAATGTTCGTCGCCATGGGCTGTAGTAAATACAGTCTTGTGGCTCCTCGATGACTTTGCCGAGATTAAGATAGTAATTGAGATGGTGGTGCCCATTTTCATGTAAAAGGTCGTCCATGATATCGACGAAATCCCTGTCGAAGAGATTTATCATGGAATATCCAGGGAGGTCCTGGTGGGAGTAGCTTACAAATTCTGATTGTTTGATGGGAATTATGACTTCGGTAAAGACCTTGAAGCGGTCCCATGATGTTGGGGAAAATTTCTTTATGACCTTGAGGGCTATTTCTATCTTTTGGGAGAATGACATCATCTCTTTGAGGGAGCTTGTCATTAGATTGAGTTCTTTGCCCTCGAGATGCATGGTGGTTTCGAGGAGGCGTAGCACCTTCTTGGCCTTTTTGTACTCCCCCAGAGAGGTTTGGATCCGGTAGGCGGGATGAGTTTTGTCGGCGCGGAGGATTTGCCTGTTACCAAATGTCAGGAGGTGCTGTTCGAATTGTTTTAAGGCAGCATCGGTTGCGACCTTAATACTCTTGCCTTGGTTTAAGGTCTTAAGGAATACGTCGGAAAATTCGCTTTGACTCCAGCGCTCGAATGCTTCGTCATCGTGTTTTGAGAAGTCGGTTGGGATAACGGAGAGCTTCGGGATTGTCCTGGCGATATCGATGTAAGACTCAAATTGCTTCAAAAAATTCCACTTTACGGCGGAGTATCCGGCCAGGTAAGCCTTATTGGTTTTGACCCAGTAGGTGATTTCATCCGGGGGTATTGACTTGATGGCCTTGAGAATAGCTTTTAAATTTGCCAGATACTTGCGATGGAGACGGGAGTTCAGGCGTGAGTATGTTGATGTGTAAAAGATCATTTATTAATGTTGCCGGCAAGGAGAACGACAGACCCGATTGTTTTAGTCAATCAAAACGTCAGCTGTCTTATTGCTAAGATAGGACAGGCGAGAGTGATAATCAACTTGTAGACCAATGTTGCAATAAATATAATGAGTAATGCCTCGCTTCTGAAAAGGAAAACGTTTGCTTTTACTAACAACGCCGGATTATTTACCTAAGTTAGGCGGACTGTGTACCCATACTTTGAATGTTGAGAAAGTGCTCAAGGAATTATCTATTCCTTATGAGTTGTTCAACTGGAAAAACTATCAAGATATATTGTCATTTCCCCAATCAAAACTGGATAAGTTCGAGTATATCCTGAATATTCATTCAGGTTTTTGCATGCATGCACCCAAGTCGAAAGCAAAAGTTATTAATTTTATATGTGGGGCTGAGATTCTTTTTTATTCGCCAAACATGTTGAAGCATTTGATTAAGCAGATCACCAGGAAGAAAGGCCTCATTCGGGTAGAAGAGGCGCAAAATAATATCTTTATTTCTGATTTTACGTTTCAGACTTTGATTCAAAAGGGCTTGAAGCCGGATTATGCACGGGATTTGATTTTTCATATGTGTGTGGATACGAATGGTCACAGGTTTTTACCTAAGGACTGGGATAGTCCGCTTAAGTTTATATGTGTGGCCAGGAATGTACCCCATAAGAACTTTGTGGGGGCCATAAAGTTTTGTGAATATGTGCAAGAGGTTGGGAAAAGACCAGTTGAGTTTATAACTGTGACAGATACTGTGTTTAAATCTGACAAAATTAAAATCACATCACATATTAATCCAGACAACGCTGAAAGAGATGAGCTTCTTAAAGAGGCCCATATAAATCTTCTTTTATCACTGGATCATTCGAAGACTGGATTTTTTGAGGGGTTTGGGCAAATTGTCCAGGAAGCTGGAATGTTTGCTACACCCAGTCTGGTTTTGGCCACAGGTGGGTTACCCGAGTCTGTGCATCATGGTGAGTCCGGGTGGGTTTTGCCTGACTTGGATGCTGGAACTGTGGAAGCCTGGTGGAAGAGTATGAGTGCTGAAAGTTACTCAAGGATTTCAAAACGGTGTTATAAGCACACCATAGATTCTCATGGACTTGATAATTGGAAGCGGCTTTTTCAGGTTCTTCTCAAATGAAAGATCAAGTTGCTGTTATTTTCGGAACTAATCAATTGGGCGGAGCCGAGCGAAGTCTTATTGAGCAATTTAGCTTTGTGAAAGGGGAAGATTATTCTTATTTTTATCCAAAGCTTGAATTAAGCGATAGCGATTTTCTGAAATTTATGAAATCAAAGGGACTTCAGAAACACTACCCTTACCATTATCCATCATTCCTCTATAAAATTTCCCGCAAGAATCTGTTGAAGTTTTCTTTTCTCGGCTTGCCTTCAATTATTTCGTCGATATTTAAATGGAATAATTTGTTTAAGAGATTCTCAAAGTTTTATGTGAATGGAAATAAGGCAGCATTCCCAGTCCTTGCGTGGGCGACTATCTTCCGCAAGACTCCGACAATGTACTGGCATATGAGAGATTTCCCATCGAGTAAGGCATTTTTCACGATTGCCTGGCTCATTAAGAAGTTTAAGCCAGAGAAAATGAACATAAAATTCATCGCTAATTCGCAGGCTGTGGCCCGTGAACTACAAGTTTTTTTTCCTCAAGCAGATATTGAATGCATCTATAATCTCGCTGGTGATTTACCCCATCGAAACATCGAAAAAATTAAACGCATTGGAGTGGTGGCAATGTTTGCCCCTTGGAAAGGTTTGCATGAAGTTCTTTGGATGGCTCTTTTCTATGAAAAAGAATTAAAAGCGATGGGAATCGAGGGAATTTCTTTTTATGGTGCTGATATTTACCAAACAGACGGTGAGCATGTTTTATATTTTAATCAGCTCAAGGCTTTGAACGGAAAAATTTCTCCCGGTTTTGTTGAATGGAGAGGCAAAAAATCCCCATCTGATATTTTTTCTGAAATAGATTTGCTGGTTCATTCATCCATATTGCCAGAGCCATTTGGGCGGGTAATCATTGAAGCTTTTAAGTCTGGAATACCTGTAATAAGTACTGGCCTTGGAGGCGCAGCAGAGCTTTTGGAAGGAAATAAATTCGGATTAACTTACCAAGTTCATGAATACACGGAACTTTATAAAGCCATTCAATCGAGTTGTCTGAACTTGTCTGTTACTTCACTTCGAAACTCTGCTGCATTCGAGATATCGTCATTACTTGAAATTCATACCAAGAATAAAATCCGATCCATCTTGTAGGATAAATAACTTTTTTTCCTTATTAATATCTTTTCATTTTCATCTCAACAAAAGAATTGTGATGTCGATAAAGATTGAAAGGATGAGGAATGTCGTCGCAAAAGAATACAAATCAAAATTTAATTCAAATGGAAAATCCATTCTGGAATAAAGAACCCCTATTGGGCGGTTTAGTAGTTCTTCATACAATTCAATGTAAAAAAGTTTCCGGTCACATTGTGAGCAAACTCCAGGATCAGGACTACACCCTGGCAGAAATCAAACGTAATCAAGAGGTTATCGTCTCCCATAAGAACGTTCTGGTACCTACGGAAATGCACGAAGTACAGCTTGACAAGATTAAAATCACGGAAGCTTCTATAATTAGTCTAGTGGATGCTCAGAGACGGACGCGTACGATTTCCGTTAATGAGAATGAACCGGGTGAGAACACAGCCCAATTAGCCGCATTTGCAGCAAATGAAGATGGAACGTTTACGAACATAGATTATAAAAAAATTGAACACGAAAGACTAGTGTTCAGAAATGAAGTTGCGAGGAAGAAAAACAGCTATTTCTTCCGGGCCAGGGACAGCGAAAATTTATTCGCTCTCGGAGATAATTTTTATAAAGACTTCAAGGCCGGATATAAGCATTTTTCATTTTCTCACCTGGGAGCTTCTGAAGCTCAGAAAAAATCCATCCAGGGTATAGCTTCTTTCATATTTTATTTTGAGAACCTACGGATCCTTATTGTCTCCAGCAAGATGGAAGGGACCTTCTTTGGCCAATTCAAGCACAGGGATCACAAAGAGGTTGCCTCACTTTCGGCTTACCCTGAGTTTACTTATGAAACTTATGTCCATGAAGGCATCCATTATCTTGAAGTTGATGAGATTGCCAATCGTTCAAAAGATCACAAGGTAAAAGGCCTTGAATACCTTATGAAAAAAGTGGTAGAGGATTACGATGTAGTTCTTTATGACCTGCCCGACACTTCAGAGCATAAGACATTGTATGAAATCTACTTCCCACTATTACAGATAATCCAGAATGTAACTTTCATCGTCAGCTTAAAGTCCAACACTTTTACAGACCTTGAAACGCTGAAGAATTATTACCTGAACTACAAAATCAAGCCTAAGGGTTGCGTGATAGACAGAAACTTTGATGCTGTTAGTAGCAGCAGAAAAGGTACAATTTGAGTGCTAAACTGAAAGAGACAATGCAGGAAGATGTCGGGACAACTCGTAAAAAAAGGCATCTTGAGCTCGTACAAGGCAAGAAGAACACCCCAAGTGAATTCTTCTACCGTGTGAGCAATCCAGGTGCTCTCGCTAAGATCGGACAATCATATCTGGATGATTTCAAGATGGGTGTCAAGAGTTTTGCAATTTCTTCAACAAACTATAAAGCATCCCAACAACGGACAGTTCTGGCACTGGCAAGCTACTTTGATCACCTTTTTGACATGAAGATCCTGATCATCACGGATTCACCTCATAAGGGCGTATTTGAAGAGCTTATGAACGTAAGGGAAGTTGAGCATCGTTCATTTCCTTCTTCTGACAAAACCGTGGAAATAAACCATTTCTACCATCATTTTGATGTAGTGGACCTGAATAAGCTACTTGCACTGACTACGTCCGATAAACCTACATTTGATTTTGAAGTTGTGATGGATAGTCTCATAAAGTCTTATGATATCGTCTTCTGGGATACTCCTATCATAAATACTCAACGAAATAATTCAAAGGTTTATGCCCATACATTGAATTATTTTGAATCCCTAACTATAGTCGTCTCGCCCGCCGTATCTCGCGTAAGTGATGTGAATGAGATCAAGGCACATTTTTCCAGTTTTGGTGTTAACGTTAAAGGGGTATTATTTGATAACCCTGGAATGGATAACGACCAGAGGACTAAAAAGGCGTCAGGCGAGTGAAAAAGCTAAATGCCCTATTACATGACATCACAGTCATCAACTTCCAGCTTGTAGGCAAGCTGGTCGGTAGATACTGGAAGCTGTCTGCAGTTTTTGGGGTTATTCTAGCTGTTTTAATTCCTTATTTGTATTTCGGCCAGATTGTCATGCACCAGAAGAGTGTCAATTTTAAGGCATTTTCCAATAAGTTTGAGGCCAATGAAAAAGCTGCTTTGGCAGACTTAGTTGAAGGTGCAGGCACATTCCTTAAAAAGGGTGAAATTCTCGCCATTGTTAATACATATGAATTCACAACATCACTTGCCAGGCGCCTGGTTGATTCACCGGATTTCTCTAAATTTGACTTCAGGGATCCAAAGAATAAGAGCAATTCTGCTCAGGATTCATTGGTTGAATGTCCTGATAAAGAATGTCAGCTTAAAGTACTGGCAGGAATGTTGCCGGCCCTTTATACGTTAGATGCCGATTTTGATTCTGAGAGGTTTAACTTAACTGTTGTTTCCAGGTCAAATATAACAACTTTTGAAGTGATAAGAAATTTCCAGATAACTCTCGAATCACTTAGATACAATGATACAGTTTCCATGCTTGATAAACAAATCAAGCAAGTTAATGAACTTATCATCAAGAGCCGTGCAGACATTGATGAAAAAGGTGGCTTTGACAAGGTAGCGTCAGGTGAACTCCTGGACGCTATGATTTCCCAGCAACAGAGCAAAATGCGTTCTATTTCAGAAAGATTGAATAAAGAAATTGATCAGCTGAGGTATGAACAGATTCGATTGAAAGAAAGTAATCTTTCGGCCAAGACGAAAATAGGTGAAAGTGAAAAACTTAGCTATGAAAAATACAGCAAGATCCAGCACAGTATTGATGAGTTAAGACAAAATATTGCCTCTCTTAATTCCATAGCTGCTTCAAACCGTACAGCTACTGACGAACAGGTTTTAAACCAGCTTAAATTGCAACTGAGAAAAAATGAAGATTTGTTAAGGGGCATGGGAGACATTAAAAGAGGCCTGGCCCATGAAGATTCTTTCATAAAGACTCAAATCTCCAATTCTAGCAGCTTCCAATTTGACTATAAAGTAGCTAGTGCAAGAGTCAGGGCCCTTGAAGAGGAAAATAACCTTGCTAGCAAGGAACTTGACAGGCTTTATACGAAAAAAGCAGAGATGGATAACCACCTTCTTCAATTGAAACCAGATCTTGAGTATTTGAAATTGCTGGAGGGCAAGTTAGTGACAATGAAGATGAGCAGGTCTGCCGTGACCTCAGACGTAACTTTTGAAAACTATGGTCCAGAGGTACAGGATTTCAAGCGAAATACATTCCTTCGAATTGCCATATTCTCCTTCTTGTTCCTGGCTTTTATATTATTCCTGTCTTTGATCTTGATCTACACATTCGATGACAGAATCTATGATGAGTTTGAAATTATCAAATGTTGCGATGACTTGCCCATTATTGGTAACACGCCAAATTTTGATTAGTCTTTCTGCCTTATTTTCAACCTTAAGCGCTCTTTAAACCTTAATACTCCCAGCAAAATCAGTGGATATAAAAAAGTTGCAACAATGTCATATACCTGTTCAAGCCTGGAACTATTCAAGACTGCATAGTCATTAAATTCCTTAATTATCTCAAGTGCTGCCAGGAGAAGAAAGACATACTTCATTTTAAAGGAGAGAAACCGCATTACGAGAGTAATTATCAATCCGACGAGAAAATGCAAAACTTTGTCCAAAGGAACAAGTCCCATTACCATGTAATTAGATATGAATTTCTGGGTATCCTCTGAGAACAGTACAAATAATCTCATGCGGTTGCCTCTGACTCAAGTTGTGCTTTTTTGGCTAAACTATGAGTGTTAAGCCCAATTGCGACCCACAGCCAAAAGAAAAAAGACTCTGGATTATATGGCAATCCAATTGCTCCCCAATTACCCATTAATATGATTATTGTATGGAAGAGACTCAACATAACAAAACGGGCTTCAACGAAGTTTCTTGAGCGATACAGAGATAAATAACGTCGAAAAAGGATCACCGGAAAACAAAAGATAAAAAGCAGGTAAAAAATTGCACCATATCCGAATTCAATCAGCATACTTAGGTAAAAGTTGTCATAGGCCCAAAATTGATCCTGGGTATAAACGGGGTCTGTCAGAAGCTTGTCTAAAATGATAGTTCCTACTGCCCCAGTAGATCCGGGACCTACGCCAATCGGATGCTTATCAAGCTGCTTAATGGCTACTTCAAAGGCCGTAAAGGGATCAATTCTATGTTTTCTCAGGTCACTCACAGATTCGACACCTTCCCAACGCTGCATTCCTGCATCAAGGTTGATATAAGTATTCTCAGCTTGTTGAAGTCGATCAGAAAAATAAATAAGTGAGATTGGGGTAAGGACCAAGATGATGGCCAGAATTCTTAGTAATTTGCCACTTCTTTTTTCTGTGTTAACAAGCAATGTAAAAATGGTAGAAGCCAGTATCAAGGCAAACTTGATCATGGCTGACCTGACCTGGCAGACAAGTAATGTTAAAAAAACCAGCGCAATGACCGAAGCAATAAGTACGACATATTTCTTACTGTATTTTGGACGTAAGAATATAAAACCTGTTGAAAGGAATAAATAGACGCTGACCACCCCTGGCAAATAAGTAGTTCCAAAAGGCCGGAATTTATCAAGGACAAAGATCCCCCGCAAGGCTTTTTCATAATGTGGCGAGATCATGAGCATGTGTCTTTCAATGCCCTGGAGCTGATAAAGCGACAGCAAGCATTCGAGTATCACGATGAAAATAATCAGCGTACCTACTCTTTGAATGGTGGCCTGGTTAAAATTGTTTTCATTTTGCCGAAACATCACCAACAGGAAGAAAGGAAAAATGTAAATCTTGGTCGCCGCCAGGGCGGGGAGAAGGCTAATAGAATCGATATTGAATATCTCAACTGCATACCAGACAAAATGTAATAAAATGAGGAACAGCATTGCCCGGGGTAAAATTTCGGGTAGTTTTTGATTTTTTTTAATAACAAAACTACGAAGGATGAGTAAGAGGAGTAACAAATCGAAAGCAATCCGAAAAAAGGGGTGATAACCCCAAAGAATGCGACCTTGTCCTTCCATGAAACAAAGCCCGATTATAACACTCAGAGAAATTTCAAAGCCAAAGTTTAAAATGATGAAAAACGCAAAAACAACGTAACCCAGATATGCATATTTAATAGTCGAATCGGCTGTGAAGTTTAGTAAAAAGAGTAGAGAGAGCCAAATGTAATTGACCCAAATCGTTATGGAGGAAAATTTACTAAGATACAAATTTGAAGGCATACTGTTTGTTTTATCTATTGAGTATTGTATCATTATATCATGACAATAAGAAAAACATTACACTTTATGGTTTGTACTTCATTCCTTTTTTCCCAGATGGCCCTTGCACAAAAACCACCTGAGATTGACTTGCAGGATCTGGCCATGCCATCTGAGATAAAAGATCTCGCAAAGCAGGCCGGAGCAGTTTATTATTCTTCAACTTCCAGGAATAAAAGTCTAATGCCTGTTCATTTCTGGGGTGAAGTTCAGCGTCCTGGTCTTCATTACATCCCAGTTGATACTAAATTAATTAAAGGTCTCTCCTTTGCTGGTGGTGGCGGTTCACTTGCTGACCTGGATGAAGTAGTTGTGAATCGGGTACAAAGTGGGAAAATAAAGAGAAGTGAATTTGATCTGGATGATGGTGGAGATATCGTCTCCCATGAGTATACTTTACATCCGGGGGATACCGTTTTCGTACCAAGAGATATGTTTCAGGAGAACAGGGCTTTCTACACAAGTTTGATCTCTGTAGCTGCCACTATCATCTCCACCATCCTTATAGTTAAACGAATCGAAAAAGAATAAAACCTCCGCACAGAGAGACATGGTTTGAAAATCATTCAATTATCAAAATATTATCCACCTGCCCATGGCGGCCTTGAATTAGTTGCAGAGTTTTTCAGCAGGGCATGCATAGACCTGGGCCATGAAGTGAAGGTTATTGCTCTTGGAAATTCCACCATGGAGTATGAAGGCCGGTTTGGGGAAGCAGTTTTTCAATGCAATGAAACCCTGAAGTTTAATTCCTCGCCTTTTTCGTGGAGTTACTTTAAAAGGCTTAAGTCTCTTCTAAAAATAAATCCCCCCGATATTATTTTTTTACATTTACCCCATCCATTTGCCCATGAAATATGCAAATGGTTCAGTTCTGACCTCAAAAAGAGAAATATCAAGGTGGTTGGGATCTACCATAGCGACATCATCAATCAGGTAAATTTAAAAAATGCTTACAATTATCATTTCCGCCGACATCTAGGGATGTACGACAAATTTATCAGTTCCAGTGATGAGTTAAGAAAATCATCTGCAATTTTATCCCTACTGGAAAAAGACAAGGTTAAGATAATACCTTTTTGTATAGATAATAAGAATTTCAAGCGCTCAAGCCGTAACAGCGAAAATTTTTCCGGTAGATTTCTCTCCATTGGACGCATGGTTCCTTATAAAGGATTTGAGTTCCTGGTGGATAGTTTCAAATCAAGTCCATATACACTGACTATAATAGGGGACGGTCCATTACTTAAGCAGCTCAAGGACAAAGCTGGACCAAATGTCACCTTTGTTGGAAACGTTAATGAAGAGATAAAATACCAGCTTCTGGACCAGCATGATGCTCTGATTGTTTCTTCCATCAACCGTGCTGAAGCTTACGGAATGATCATTGTAGAGGCTTTCTCCATGGGCCTTCCTGTCATCTCATCTGACATTGATACAGGTGTCTCTTTTCTGGTTCGTGAGGGTAAAACCGGATTGAAATTTCCTGTAAATGACAAGGAAATGATCTTAAAGCAAATGGACCGACTTGCAAAAGATTCAAGTTTCCGGAAGAAAATATCAGAGAACTGCCTTGAGTTTTATTCAAAAGAATTAAATTATGAAGCCTTCAGGAAAAATATAGACAATCATTTGGCCTCCTTATGTTGAAATTCATGCATAAGCCTGAATATTTCTATCGCCCAACCCAACTGTTAAACAGGCTTGGCCAATTTTTATCACCTCCGGCACCTGGACTCAGAGATATTCCACTAGTCTGGGGAAGCACCATTAAGGCAAATCCGTCTCAAACCATTGGTAGGTCTCTTTATTCCTTTGGCTTATATGACCTGGCCTTATCTGAAATGATTTACAGGTTGGTGCGCCCGGGTGACGTGGTTCTGGATATAGGTGCAAACATTGGCTATACCAGCAGGCTGATACTTGATTGCCTGGGTGAAAAAGGCAATCTTTTCAGCTATGAACCTGTCCCGGAATTATTTTCATTGTTACAACAAAATGTTCCAGACGGACCTGTGATGAAAGCATTTAATTTTGCTTTATCATCACAGACTGGCGAGGCTACCCTGAATTTACCTGATAGCTTTCAGGATAATGAGGGCATTGCTTCTCTGGAGAAGCGTGATGATGGAAAACAGATCACTATCCAGACTAAGACGCTGGATTCGCTTATGTCTGATAAAAAAGTTCGCTTGATGAAAATCGATGTAGAGGGGCATGAACTTTCAGTGCTCAAGGGTGCAGAGAATTGCTTTACCCGCCAGATTTTTGAGAATATTTTATTTGAGGACTTACAAGGTGCTGGGGGTGAGACCTCGAAATTCCTTGAATCCATGGGATATCGCATTTATAAAGTTGTTAAGGCTTTTCAAGGTCTCAGGCTAGAGTCTCCTGAATATAAACAAAGACACACCTTTGAACCAGATAATTTCCTTGCCACCAAGGATACTTCGTTGGCCGCACAGATCAACAATCGTGTAGAATGGCAACTTTACTCCTGGAAACGTAAATGAAACTCGCTTTATATGTTCACGATTTCAGGTTGGAAGTAGGACATAGTAACTCATTGATTGAACTTGTGAGACATTTGCCAGCCTCGTTTCTGGATAATATTACTGAGCTTGAAGTGGTTTCACATACTGCTACTGATTTGAAGATTCTATTCCCGAATTTTAAGGGACATTTACGCTGGACCAAGGTGCCTTTCGGCAAGCTCCAACCCTTTCTCCTGAAGTCTATTGCCTATCAGGCCTGGACATTTCTTCATAACAGGTTTTTTCAAACCCGGGATACAGTGCGTATAGGGATAGGAATCTGTTGCCTTGATGTTCATGCTGCCAGCATTCAATTTATCCATTATCAGTGGACCGAAAAAGGTCTACAGATGGAGCAAGACCATGCCTTAAGGCTTTTCTATAAGAAGTTCTTATTTAAATATTTTGAAATATGTGAGGATATTTTTTTTGGAAATCCTAAAAGAAAGTTTTTTTCACCTGCTGGATTTCTAACCCAACACTTGAAGAGGAAGTATCCCCACATAGATGCTACAACTATATATTCAGGTGTTAATCTAAGTCGCTTTGAACTCAACTCTGGAGGCAAAATAGAATTATTAAACACACTGATCCTAAAATATCCCCAACTTTCAACTTTAGATTTAATGAGACCGGTTTATTTATTTGTGGGTGCTTATGAAAGAAAAGGCCTTCATGAAGCCCTGGACCTGGTAAGAAAGCAACCAGGTGCGCAGTTCATCGTAATCGGAAGTCCTTCTTTTGGCAGGGCAATTGACTGGCCTCAGGATTTATCTATATACACCATAACTTTTACCCGTGAAGTATCACTGTTCTATGACCTTGCTGATTGTTTTGTTTTTCCCACTTTGTATGAGCCATTTGGCCTTGTGCTTTTTGAAGCCATGGCCATGGGACTCACAATAATCACACGTAAACATGAAGTCGGAGCAAGTGAATTGTTGGCGGGGTTACCTGAAGTTTATTTCTCAGATCAGGAAGGTTTTGAATTTCCCCGAATTTCTGTAAAGTGTCATCAGGATAAAAAGGATTTGAGGGAAAAAAGACTTAGTCATCTAGGTGATGTTTCCTGGAACAAGGCAAGCCTTGAATTGGCAGCTTATCTATCCAGCGTCAAGACTCCGTAAAGACCTTCAACTTGTTTAGTCATACCCTGGATCGAATGCTTTTCATGAATTTGTTCCAGACCTGCCTGAACTACTTCTTTAAATGATTCCATATCTTCCGTAAATATCCGAGCGAGGATAATTTTCAACTGTCCAGCTGATGAATAAGTAAATCCAGTGACGTCGTTTATCAAAAAGTCTGAGATTCCGCCCATGTCTGATCCAATTGTTAAGCAACCATGTGACATTGCTTCTGCTGCCGCAAGGCCAAAGGGCTCTGGGGCTATTGCTGAATGTATAAAGACATCAATTCCCTTATAATACTCTTTCATGTCGTTCTGATGACCAACAAAGTAAACATCATTTTTCAGTTGTAACGTCTCAACTAAAATCACCAACTCCTGATAATACTCATGGTCTGTTTGTGTTTTCGGGGATCCGGCGATGGATAATTTAAAAGGTCGCAAAGGGTAATTTTCTTTTAGCTCTGAAAGAGCTTTGATAACAGTCTCAAAAGAACGAAAGCGACTTATACGACCGGCACAACCGATTCTAAGTTGACTTGAATAGTTAGTTTTTGGTGAGGTCATTTGATCTGTTACTCCAAGACATATCACTGCTTCCTGAAGCCTTACTTTAACTTCAGGCAAAGAGCGATGATGGAGCTTTTGTAAAAAGCTACTGTTGAAAAACAACATATCAACTGGAAAAAACGAAGCTAACTTATCTAATAGTTGACCAACAGGGCCATGCTGGAACCAGACTTTTTTAAGACTCAATCCCATGCTTGCTAAAGAAATAGTCAGGTGTGAATAGGCCATGGTTGAATGGACAATTTGTGGATTAACCCTTTCTATTATCTGTCGAATTTCCCATAAACCCTTACAAAGTAACAAAGGCCTTGAAAGCCTGAAAGCTTGTGTCATTACGATACATTTTATTCCCATGTCCCTAGCTGCATTAACGGCTTCACCGTCAGAATAAAACAAAATCAAGGGATCATAAGTGTTTTCTTGAAGATGGCCTTGGGCCAGGTTAATGACCACTTTCTCTGCGCCACCCAGGTATCCGTTGGGAGATACGTATAATACTCTCATTTTCTCCTCAGGCATGTACAACTTTGCCTTCATTGTGCCTTATTGATATTTCCATTGTTTCTATTAAACTTAACTCATGACCCTCGTTAACAAACTATATCTTCTGTTTGACCATTGCTTCAATAGTTTTAATCAAACTAAGTTTCTGGCCTATTGCCTTTGTATTTTCTTAAGTTCAATTGCTTCATATCTTTTAATCCTTTATCTCAAACGCACAAATGGAGCATCCTTGCCTCTTTTTATGAGACGCTGGTTACTGGTAAATGCCGATAAATCAGATTCAAATGCACTTCAGGTTGGTGGGATTCCTTTTTCATTGATTTCCATGGTGGCGATTTCCAGCATATTCCTGTTCTTTCGTTATCTATTTCAGGGCAATCAAGCCGAGATTCTGCATTATGCGCTTTATTCATGGATTGGAATTCTGGTCTATGGCTACCTTGATGATAAATATGAAATTCGGCCGGTAGTCAAACTGGCCTCGCAAATGTTTTTAATATCAATTTTTTGTCTCAAGGCTTCCCAGCTTATATATCCACAAAATTCTGCTATAGCTTTTCTCTGGATGCTCTTTTTTTCTACAGCAGTGGTGAATGGATCTAATCTTATTGATGGTCTTGATACTATTTCATTCAAAGTCTCCTCGGTCATTTATCTGGCTTTTCTGGTTCTCGCCGCTCCAGTTCAAAACTTACCGGCTCTTTTCATATCATGTGCCTGTTTTTTTCACATGTGCGGCTTCTATTTCTTCAATCGTGAACCTGCTAAAATACATCTGGGTGAAGTGGGAGTTAGTTGCTTGGGATTCTCATATATCGTCCTGGGTGTACTTACCTATGAAAGATACGCCCATTTTAATCCAAGTTTATCTGCGCTAAGCAAGGCCTTGTTTCCATGTGTCCTGCCTTTGGTGGAGTTAACGTCAAGTTTTCTCAGGCGATTACTGACTGGTAAAGCTGCTTTCAAGGGAGACAGGCTTCACATTCATCATATCCTTCATGATGTTAAAGAACTTTCGGCCTCCACAGCCTCTTCATTAATTGGCGGATTTTACTTCGTGTATGTCATTATATGTCTGATGTTAATGGAGTATTATTCATCAGAAATATCATTCATGGTCCTGGTTTTCCTGACGAGTGTTACTTATCTGTTGGTTGGATGGAAGACATGGTTTGTAGGTAAGCTACATATTAATATATTCCAACTTCTACTTGTGAAAAAAGAAGTCAGGATAATCTCTTCCGACACGCTATCTGACTTCAGTATTTCAATCAATAAACCGGATGCTCCTGATAAGCGTTTATTTAAAACCAGCGATGACACCTGAAAAAAAGCCATGCATTGAAACAATGAAATATCGTAATGGCTTGAGATTTTTATTTCTGACTATATCAAAAATAGTTTTAACAATTCCCCTGACGTTGCTGTCACCTAATATAAGAGCATAGAAGATGAAAATAATTTTTCTGGGAAAGCTAAGGTGTTTCATTAACGTTAAAGAAAGGTTATGTGATCTGCAGCTTATTACATTCTCAGGCATGTAATGGGAGTGATTGCTGTCGTGGTGAATAAGGAGTGATGGATCAAACCAGATTTCACCACCTGCAGTCTTTACAGAAAGACACAGATCTAATTCCCAAAAAACTCCATTGCCTTTAGCTGGATCTGTACCCTGGAGCCTGGGTTCGAGTTCTTTAAGGAATGATTTTTTAACAGTCATGTTAACGCCTTTTAAGGCATCTACCTGGCGGAGTCCCATTGAGCGGTGATGATGATTCCCGATTAATTTTCCAAACAAGGTAAGCAGACCTACGTCTTTTGCCAAGACATCATGATATGTCCAGGGCTCAGAAACAATCATGTCAGGTCCGCCCAATGCTCCCGCCAAAGGTTTATCGTTAAAAAACTGTTTTATCCTGGATATCCACTCTGGCAAGGCCAAAGCATCATCATCCATAAAAGTGACTAATTCAACCTGGTCATTAGCTGAAAGCCATTGAATGGCCTTGTTTTCGGCATAGATAACTCCGGGCTGATCCAGTTCGATGAAGTGATGTTGTAACTTTGTCGATAGAGACCATACTTTCAACCAGGCCAGGGTAGATTCATCTTCCGGTCGATAAGTTATTACCACAAGATCAGGACCTGCCACCTGGTTTTCCAGACTCAACAGGGCAGCTTCCAGCTTTTGAAGTCTTTTCCAGGTTGGTATAATAACCGCTAGCCGCATTAGCTAATCTCTTCTTTTTAAATGTTGATTATTATTTTACAATCAAAGTGTAGCCTATGTAATAAAAGTTTAACTGACTAATAAAGATATTTGAGGACCATTTTGAGTGAATTGACCAAAAAATCCTTCCTCAACTTTCTTACATCGATTTTCAAAAATGTCGGGGTTCTCTGCCTGACGTTCGTTCTCACTCCCTTGCTCCTGGACCTTCTGGGCGCTTCAGACTTCGGTACCTTCAAAGTATTGATGGAAATTCATGGGCACCTGGGTCTATTGGAAATGGGCCTTTATGCCGGCCTGATTTCATGCCTTATTCCCCTTTGTAACAAAGGTGAAACTAAAGAATTACAAGAGCTACTTTCTGAAGGCTTCTATCATTATGTTAAAATAGCCCTTTGGACCTTGCTTTTGGGCCTTGCCTTGATGCCTTTCCTAAAAAAGCTGACTTCGTGGCCTCATGCAGATTCAACTGATCTCTACTGGACATTTACACTGATGCTGGCCACTTCCATTTTTATACCCACAATAAATTATCGTGCTTACCTGGAAGCCAATAACAAAGGCCATAAAGTAAACCTCATCATTTTTTTCCAGAATATAATTTTCCTCCTGGTCAGCGTTTTGTTTGCCTGGCTGGGATGGAAAATGAAGTCACAGGGTATGGCCTTGTTAATTTCAGGGGCTGCAGGTTCATTCGTCATATGGAAAGTATCAGGCGTAAAACTCACACTGAACAGGAAAGACCCGAACAAATACAGTAAAATCATAAGTCAGCAACGCAAGCCACAGATCATGAACGAAGTGGCAAATCGCCTTAGCATGCATTGTGATAACATTGTCCTTGCCATGATGGTTGGACCAGTCATGGTGGCCAAGGTGTTCGTCGGACAAAGAGTCATACAGGTCATTCAATCACAGCTACTGTCACTTGGTCAGGCATCGTGGGCTTCACTTGGGAATCTATATTATGAAAGTAATAAAAATCAGGAATTGTTTGAATTAAGGTTGATGGAGATGACCAAGGTGCTGTCGGTTGCAGCAGTTGTCTTAATCGTCCCTATCTGTATACTGAACCAATCTTTCCTTGCCCTCTGGCTTGGAGAAAAGTACCTGATGGATTCCAATGCTCTCACATATCTGGCCTCGGCAAATGCATTCTTTTTCTCGCTTTTTAGTTTTTGGGCGCTGATCTTTACTGTCCTGGGCAAGCCCGCACAGATTACAAACATGATGTGGAGTCAGGCCTTGATCAATTTACCTGCATCTATACTCTTTACAAAACTACTGGGTGGTATTGGCCCTTTGGCAGGCACATTCCTTAGCTATATGGTTGTTCCACTTTGGGTCTACCCGAATTTGCTGGTGAAAAATTTTAATCTTCATAGAAAGACACTTCTAAGCTCATTTCTTCTGCCTGGAATAGCAGGGGCATTAATCATACTTGTTTATCATTATGTGCCATGGAAGTTTAAAGTGGATGGTTGGGCGAACTTCCTGGTAACGGGGCTTTGTATTTTCCTGGTTAATGGCACTTTCTTTTTTCTGATTTTTTTTAACAGCAATGAGAAAAGAATTTTTTTTAACCGCCTGAAGACTATTTGGAAATCTTTTGCAGGAAGGAAAGCGTGAAGATTGGATTTAATGGGCGACCATTCTGTACAGAGCATATGCGGGGATTATCACGGCATACTCTCGAACTGATAAAGCAGCTAAAGCAGCTGCATCCCGACTGGGAATTTTATATCTATACTTATGGGCAGATATCGTCACGTTTCAAGCAAGAATTACCTTTTGTACACATAAGGGAGGATAAGGTATTCCCGAAGATCATGTGGGATCTTTTTTCGCTACGGAAACAAATACTTGAAGACAGCATAGATATATTTCATTCTACGAATAACCTTGGCGTTCCCCTGTTATTCCGGAAGAAAATCCCATTGTTGGTTACTATTCATGATCACTTTACACACTCATATCGCTGGCCCTGGGGGAAGAGTCCCCGAAGTTGGTGGGCAGCCTTGAATTACCGTATTGAATACGCACTTTTAAAAAGATGTAACCATTATTTCAGTGTAAGCGAGAACGCCAGGAAAAATGTGAGTGAGATGCTCTCATTGCCCCTGGATAAAATAACAGTTTCCTATAATGGGGCGAACCTTAAACCCACAAATTCTTCCTTTCCAGGTAATTATTTTTTATATGTTGGCGGCCTGGAGGCCAGGAAAAATGTCGCGACCTTGATAAACGCCTTTATACAGTATGCAAAAGCTAAGCACTCGAAGCTTATATTTAAAATGGTAGCAGACCCCGCACTGGCCACCTCAGAAGTTCAACAATTACTGCGCGAGCACACTGAACTTTTCCAACTGGTCGGTAACATTTCTGATAAAGAGCTTGGCCAGCTTTACGAAGGCGCCCTTGCATTGGTTTTTCCTTCCTTAGAGGAAGGGTTTGGTCTTCCATTAGTTGAGGCCATGGGACTTGGTTGCCCTGTCATTGCTTCCGACATAGATGTTTTTAAGGAAATTTCAGGTGATGCTGCGCTTTTCTTTCCTGCAATGGATCAGAAAAGACTCCAGGAATTGTTTGGCAGGCTGGAGTCAGATTCAACCTTAAGAGAATCCATGAAAAATAAAGGCTACATTCGCGCTAAACTATTCAACTGGCAGGCCATGGCCAACACAGTTAATGAAGTTTATAGCAGATTTTGTAGCTAATTCCGGGAACCAAGTTATTATAGAACGGGTATGAATAAAATTCTTTTGATCAACATAGATGAGCCCCATAGAAGCCTATACTCCGTTCAGGCAATAGCCCTCTTGCGCGAGCAACACCCTCTGGCCCAGATAACTATTATTGTATCCAAGGGTTGCGAGGCGATTGAAAACAACAGGCTTTGCAATCCTATTCACTTCATAGACGTTGAGAAGTTTTTCCAGGATACCAGTAATTTTTCTAACGATTCATTGGAAAAAGAAATCAAAAGGCTCCTTACTCCTGTGATCAATGACTATTGGGACTTGATTATCAATCTTTCCTTTAATGCCCTGGGTTCATCATTTGTATTTTTTCTGCGGTCTAAAGAGATTATGGGTCCTCATATGACACATGATAATCAAATAATAGATCATGAAAGCTTTTATTCTTTTTTGTTGTCCCAGTCCCTGAATTACCAGGACACTTGTTATCATTATGCCTGGCTTTACCAAAATATTGTTTCTCCTCTTGCTACTCCTGACCTTTCAGAATTCCTGAAAAGCATGAAGTCTACTGAATTGAATCAAAGGATGAAAAGTATTGTTTCCGCTGAAAACAAGAAAGGCGTTGTCCTCATTGATACCAATATCGGTGAAAGCCGCAATTTGACCAATGTGCATTTCATTACTGATCTTGTTAAAGGTTTCAAGAGCAAGGGCTCATATGTTCCTGTTTTGTTCAGCCAGAATACAGAAGATGATAGTTTTTTAATTGATCGCTTGAGAGATTCGCTTCAGGGTGAAATTTATTTGCTGGATGTTCAACAAGGTGGTCATCTTCAAATCATGAGTTCAGTATCATGTGTATTGACCTCGGATTTTTACGTAAAGACTCTTGCAGACCTTGCTGGTACTCCAAGCGTATTGCTGGCACAAGGATCTTTACCGGTGTGTGACTTTTCCATCCTTCCTGGCAGCTGTTATGTGCGCCTGGATGGTTATAGTTCTGAACTATCAGATGTAATTTCTGAATTGCCTGAAAAGATCCTTTCAGGTGAGCCGCTGAACAATACTTCCAATGTGAAGGTCTATCAAACTTTTGAACATGCTCATTTGCCCTTGATGCGACCGGAACAAAATTGCCAGGATGAAGATCTCGCGCGCTGGTGGCTTAGTATAAGGTATCTTTCTAATATATTAAATGCAGTCCCACCTGACATGGGCTTAAACCCAAACACTTATATAAATTCCATGCAAAAAGAAAGAACTCAGATACTGGAAGGCTTTTCGATGAGACTTTCCGAGATAAAGGCATCCACTAATGGGAACTATACAATCCTGGTTAGTGAATCTGACCATGGAGTACTTGCCTTGGGTCTTAAATTTGCCCAGTTCAATAGTGGTATTAGCGGTCCAATGAAAGCCAAACAGGCACTAGAGATTTTGCATGCACTTTTCAAGGGAATATTGGAATTTTTATCAAATGAAGAAGCTACTTATTCAAAAGTTGTTGCCAAGAGTTTGTGATATCCTTTGCCACTTTTCGCCAGGTATAGCGGGACATGACAGCTTCACGTCCCCTGTCGGCCAGATTCTTCCGTAAGGCTGGATTCATTTCCAGCCAATCCAGTATGGCCTGTGCATATTCTTGGGCACCATCTGCAATTAGAACTCCATTATTCCCGGGCAATTCAAGACCTTCAACGCCGATGGTGGTAGTCAGGACTGCACGATTATACATCAAGGCTTCAAGAATCTTGCCCCTGGTTCCCGAGCCGCTTAAAAGGGGAACAAGCAACATTGAATTAGGCACATACACACTTCGTAAATCTGTGGGTGAACCTACATAGTTCACTCCCATTTGACTGAGCTTTTCAATGACTTTGGCAGGAGCGAAAGAACCAGCAACAGTAAGTTCAATTTTTGATTTCACCTTGGGATAAACTTCGTCCAGGAACCAAAACAAACCTTCAATATTAGGCGCATAACCAAGTGAGCCCAGGAAAAGTAATTTTTGAGGTGGTGGTAATTCTTGTTCCTGTTGAGAAAGCGAAATTTCATTCACACCATTTGATGAAGTCGACCAGGGATGGCCTGGGTAGAGATTTTCATATATTTTCCGATCAACTTCGGAATACGTGAAACGGATATGTGTCTTACGGATCATCTTTTTTTCAAAGCGTTTTAAGTTAAAGCGGTAGATAGAATTAAAAAGCATAACTGCAAAAGGAAAAGGGGCAGCCAGGGTTTTTTTCAAAAGTTCACTTTCCACATTATGAGCACATAATGAATTAATGGGTCCATTGGTTAAGGAAGGCAAATAATGTCCCATACGCAATTCTTCTGCGTGTATATAATCGGGGTTCCACATCTCAACCAGTACTTTCACTCGATTCTCCAGAGAGTCGGAAACCGGCCATTCATGATATGAGCGCATGAGCCTGTTCCAGATCCTATTTAATATATTCTTGCGAGTGAATAGGAAGAACTCAATTTCATTATTGTTTAATTCAAGGTCTTTCGGATCCCTGGTTATACATAAGAGCTTGACCTCATGACCGGCCTTGCGAACCTCGTTCCAAAGATGAAAGTTCCTGATGCGAGTGCCATTGATCGGGGGGGAAGGGTTGTCTGATGCCAACACTAGAATTTTCATTTGCGTGCAACCATGACGATATTATCCGCATAATCCATTCCAAGAAATTGAGTAATAATGATTTTAGAAATGAAGTTCTTTATCCATGTTAACGGATGAAATCCGGGCCTGGTAAAATGCACCCTATAACCTTTAACATCCAAGTCCATGCACGTAAGGTAAGCCCAGAGATCAGGTGCATTGTAACAATGAAGATGAGTCATGTCCCATGACAGCGGATTACGCACACATCGTGCATTTGGAGTTTGCAAGATCAAGGCACCAGTGGGGTTTAACAACTTAACAAGGCTTTCGGTCAGGCCCAGGCCATCTGTAAGTGAAAGATGTTCAATTACATCCAGGCAAAGTATGACATCAAATTTTTTAGTCACTTCTTTTAGATCGCGATAAGTGTAATTACCTCCGTCTGATAAATCCAGGGTTTCATATTTACCCTTGTATCCTGCTTTCAGCATTTTATTCTTTATCCTCATGTCACCGGCACCAAAATCTAGCACCGTGGCAGATTCTTTTAAAACCTGGAAAAAAATATCTTCGATGGCTTCCATGGATTCTGAATTAGTATATTGGATTACTTCAAAACGTCGCGGAACTTTCTCTCGTAAAAGTTTTTTTCTTTCCCAGTAATTGGAGTAAATATTATTCAAGGGATTCATCCTTTTAGGTTCATTTTTTGCTCAGTTGCCATACTATTATATTATGTTTCATCTAACTCGTTTCCTCAAAGGTTTGGCGGGAATTGCCTTTATTTTTATAGCCTGTGAGGTTCTGGCCCGTCGTTTTATCAAATTCCTTCCGGCCCACCTGGATAACAATAGTTTTATAGTCAAGAAGCGGATATTCGATGAAGCGAAACAAAAAAATGAATTATCTCAGGATTATGTGTTGTTTGTTGGATCCTCCGGATTTGGCCGAGGTCTTGACTGTTTAACCCCATATGCTTACACACCTTGTTACAATCTTTCTCTTGATGGAGGAGATGCCGCTTTTTACCTACATTTATACAAGAAATTTATCAGGCCTTTAAAAAACAAGCCTAAGCTTATTGTCACTGAACTATGTGAAATGACCTTCGGGCCTGCATATGACTCAGCAACGCCTATAAAAAATTCTGTAACATCCCCGATGGAACATGCTGCTTCCTGGTGGGACCTACCCTTGAATGTAGATTTTAAACAAAGACTCAAAAATGAAGTTGAAACTTATTTTTTATGGTCAGCACTCTACCAGCTATCCCGAAAAGAGCGCTTCGCCCATTGGACTGACTTGATTGCCAAAAAACCACGTCCTGCTCTCTTTGTAGGTACTTTTGAGAACACAAATCCCAAGAAGGTAGAAAATATGACAACCTTCTTAAAAATGGCAAAAGAAGATGGCGTGAAAGTACTTATGTTACCTCAGGGCGAATTAGTTGAAGGTATATATTCAAACAGGAAATTAATACATTCAGGGCCATATAAGGCCATCCTCGATTTTGAAGCTCAGGGGTTGGTTGATTTTCATCCTTTCCCCGAAGACGAAGGTTATAAAAGGGAATTTTTCGATGGCCAATTGATGCATGTAAAGCAGGACAAGGTTAAAGATTTCACTATGGCCGTCCAGGCGATTGTGGAAAAAGAACTGGCCCGTCCATGAACTTTCACCAGATAGATTTTTTAATCGCTTTTCCTGTCTTCTTTGTTCTTTATTGGCTTTTGCCTTATAAATTTGCTTCGGTTGCCCTGATTGTTTTCAATGTAATTTTCTATGCGAGCTGGGGGGGCAAGTTTTTTCTGGTTATTCTTGGACTCACTTGCCTGGA
The DNA here is from genome assembly GCA_035575985.1 of Bacteriovoracaceae bacterium. GTDB lineage: Bacteria > Bdellovibrionota > Bacteriovoracia > Bacteriovoracales > Bacteriovoracaceae > Peredibacter. The sequence continues at coordinate 32,419 of DATLXC010000015.1, forward strand.
ATGGATTGCCGGCCTGGGAATAAGCAGAATTGAATCAGAGGGAAAAAAGAACCTGGTCTACTTCGGCAGCCTCTCTACCATTATTTGTACGTTAATTTGTTTTAAGTATTTTATATCAGGTGATAATTGGTTTTTACCGGTTGGCCTTTCGTATCAGGTTCTGATGGGAATTAGTCATCTCACTGATTTACGATATGGCGGCTCATCGGAAGTAGGCAGCTTTCGGAATTATTTTTCCTTTAAGACTTTCTTTCCCGTTGTCGTTTCAGGGCCTATTACACGCTTTAGTGAAATGGAAAAATATTTTTCAACTTCACCTTCCTGGAAATTGGTTCCATGGAGAGAAGTCATTCTTCTTTTTAGCTGGGGATATTTCAAGAAGGCATACTGTGGGGATTACCTCGCAAATGAAGTCATTACCCCTATGGCAAATATGCCTTCAGAATTCCATATATCTGCCCTCTACTTGAAGTTTATTACCATGCCCGTTCAACTTTATTGTGATTTTTCAGGTTATAGCTCGATGGCCCGTGCCCTTGCAATGTCGTTAGGCAAGGACTTGCCCATAAATTTCAATCTCCCTTTCCTTTCAAACTCATTTAACGAATTCTGGAACAGATGGCATATAAGCCTATCCCAATGGCTGCGCGATTATATTTTCTTTCCACTCAATAAATTGCTCTTTAAGTCATGTGGCCCCCTCCTTAGTGCGGTCCTGGCAATTCTTTTAACATGGATTTTAGGTGGAATGTGGCATGGCCCTGGAATTATATATACCCTATATGGCCTTCATCAGGGACTTTACGTTGCAGTAAATGCCTTGTCAGATTATTACAAGACAAAAAGGTTAAAGAGGAACAAGCTTAAACGTGCACCTAAGAATTTTTCTGTTCTCAAGGCCGTTTTTGTTTTCATACTATTTGGGCTTTCAATCTTGCTATTTATGTCGCCATCATTAAATGCCTATCGGGAATATCTTGCTTTATTAGTGAGCGGCAGTGACGGCATAAAAACGCTGGATTGGTGGCACCCATTATTCATTTTTGCCATCATTATCGGTGAGCATATTTATGGTTACAAAGAAGGCGACAAGACTTTTTCCCGTTTGCCGATATTTTTTCAGGGTGCCGTATTAGGCTTGTTATGGGTTTACATAATTCTGATTGCACCAAAAAACTATGTAGCATTCATCTATTTCAAGTTCTAAAGTGGCTTCCGGGAAATATGAATGATGTTAAGTCCCACATTCTTCCCTGTAACGACAGTTATGAACCTGGAAAGTTCATAAAAAATATTTCTCATCATGTTACGGAACTTGTTTTTAATTGTACTACCTGGCCACATTTCAGATCGTGCTACAGCACATTCTTCAATTGACAATCCGAGTAACATACAAGCTTTATCTAATGCTCGTGGAGAAAATTGGTTTATGTGGGAAAAGTTGTCAAAGATACCCAAGCTATTAGTACCAAGCTTATTGGCAATGGCCTGCTTGAAACGCTGGGGCATGTAATTTGGCACTTTAATGACAAGCAGGCCCCCTGGTTTCAAAAGTCCTGTGCATTTCTCGATAATTTCCTGCGGCCGGTACAAATGTTCCAGTACATCTATCAATGTAATGACGTCAAATTTAGTCTCCGCTGAAAAATCGTGAATTTTCCCGTTAAATACTTTCAGGCCTAGCTTTTCCTGGGAAAACCTGGCCATTTTGGAATTAAGCTCAACACCTTCGACTTCAAATCCGTGAACTTTAGCGGCCTGGAGAAATACCCCGGCGAATGAGCCTACATCCAGAAGTTTTCCATTGGGCTTTCCATACTTTCCCAATAACCGGAATATATCCTCCAGGATGACATTCTTGAAATCACTCTGGCTTTCAAGCATTGGATCATAGTCAACGCTATACCTCTGGTTGAAAAAATCAGGATGTGATGGGATTTCCTGGCAGAAGGCAAAGCTGCATTCCTGGCATTGCATAAGATGGACCCACGTCCTGTCAAAAGCATTGACCAGCGGAGATTTATGGGAGGCGAGTGAATTTATTTCTTTCTTCACTTGCCTGAGGTTTTTAGAACCACAGAGGGGACAACTATTTTGTAAAATAACATCATTCATGACCTGGATTATAACTTCAAGGACGATATTTAGCAAAATGTTGATCAATGAACCTGAACATAATGTAAGCGACCACAAATGGGATGATGAGATTGATTAACATGATTAAATTCTGGTCCTGTATCACCGACCATTGTTTAAGTAAGGCGAAAATTGAATAATTAACATGGAGATGGATAAGATACACGCCGTAGGAGAGTACACCCAGCCTGGCCAGAGGTTGCAGGGAAAGTACGGCTCGCATGCCAGATCGGTTTCCCTTCAATGCAATAATTATGAGTAAGCATGTGGCAAGGCTTATCACTGTAAAGCTCAGGGAATCTAATAAAATCCATTCTGCGTTATTATCGAAATAATGAAGTCCAAGATAAAACAACGTGAGCATTATAAGGGTAATTACGACTTCAACCATTGGTTTTAACCGACCCATCCGTGGAATGACAAATGTAAGTAGGCAGCCCCATATTATCGAATCAATCCGACTGTGTGTGGCCAGTTTGGCAAGTACCAGGTCTCCTTTGGTCAAGTGCCAATACCTGAAACCCCAGGCGACAGTCAGTAGCAGTATCATTGAAGTTAAAAGCCAATTTTTATGTCGGAACAAAAGCAAGATTAACGGCCAAAATAGGTAGAAGTGTTCTTCAACAGACAAAGACCAGAAAATACTGAAAAAGTTATGAAGTTTTCCTGCGATCGCTTGTGAATAATTCCCCAGATGGAATAAGTAATGCCACCATTTATCAAGCAACTCCGATCTGAGTTCAGGATTATGACGGCTAATAAACCAAACCATCAAAATGGAAAAGCCCAAGGTTACAAGCCAGCTTGGCCATAGCCTTAACATTCTTCTTAGCCAAAATTTTCGAAGATTAATAGTTCCGGTGTTTTTAAGTTCTTCCATGAGTAATGAAGAAATCAAGTATCCGCTCAGGACAAAAAAGATATCAACGCCGACCCAGCCATACCTTGCAAACCATCCAAGGAAATTATTCTGTTCAAAGAATTGATGATGCATCACTACCAAAACTATGGATATAAATCGAATAGCGTCTAATTCAGGGAATTTCCTTAAAGGCAGGTTTTTTAACAAGGATTAATCCTGTGGAATACTTGGAATTATAGATTAACATAAAACATCAGGGACCCAATCAAAATTCAATGGCCGACTTTGAATCTCAAGCATTTTCGAATGGTAAATTTCCTTCATGCCCTTACACTATATGAATGATTAAAACATTTGTAAAACTTGTCATACCTGCACGCCTTTGGAACAAGGTTCGCCTTGCCCGTCAAAGGAAACTCCTCTTAAGCTTCAAGAAGTATCAGATAAACAGAAACATAGCAGGACATGATTTAAAGATACAAATCGCTGATCCATTGGGGAAGGGATGGTATGACCAGGATTGGGAAAAGCTTCCTGAGGTCGAATTCCTCAAGAAATATACCTTGAAACCAGGGGCAAAAGTTTTTGATCTTGGGGCACATCAAGGTGTAGTTGCACTTGTCCTCGGAAAGGAAGTTTCCCCGGGAGGTAAAGTCATTGCCCTGGAAGCCAATCTTCATAATTCATCCATTGCCATCGAGAATGTAAAATTGAATAAGGCGGAAGCCTGCGTGAATATAGTTCACGCTGCCATCTCAAATGAGATGGGTGAAATTGTTTTTAATGAAGGCCTCAATGGCAAAGTGGATGATGGCCAAGGTGAGTGGGGACAAGTGAAAACAAAGGCTCTCACCATAGATCATCTTTGCGAAGTCTACGGTACGCCTGACTTGATCTTTCTGGACGTAGAAGGGTTTGAGATGAACGCCATGAATGGAGCTTCAAAAAGCTTCAATTTAATACCTTCATGGTTTATTGAAGTTCATTCCGACTATCAGTTGCAGTCTTTTGGATCGAAACCTGAAGAGGTTTTGGCCCGCTTTCCAAAGGACTTATACAAGCTGTTTGTCAGTAATGATAATGCCAAGACATTCGTTTCATATGAAGAAAAACTGCATCTGGAGTTTATACAAAAGAGATTCTTCTTAATTGCATTAAAAAGATAAAAAAATGGCTGGGAAGGAGAGATTCGAACTCTCGACCAACAGATTAACAGTCTGCTGCGCTAACCAACTGCGCCACTTCCCAACATAGTCAAAAGGTTCATCTTTTATAAACTTACGTCGTTTTATTGTCTAGTCTTTTGACGTAAACCCTTAGGAATTCAGTCGATTAAAAAGCTCAGGTTTTACCTTCAGTTGACCGATAAGGTCAGAGAAGGGGATTAAAACGTGGCCAAAACTTCGTTTGTCCTTCGGGCCCTGTCTGTTTTAGGGTTTGAAGAGATACTAAAATTATCAGAAGTGCTGATGGAAGCACGGGTTCCGCTCAAAAAAGCAGCGGGAGAGGACCTAATCGTCTGGAATGATGCTCCTAAGAAGAAGTCCATTCATCAACAGGACGACGCCAAGATACTCAACTTCCCCAAACAGGGATCTTTAAAGGAATTCGAGGCTTTACGTGACCCTGATATACCTGATGCCACAGAGGGTCAGGCCCCGACTTTAATCAATTCTGATTTAGTGCTTTGGCAGCGGGAAATTACCAGGGAATCTGATGACGCCAGCAAGAAGCTTGAAGCCGCCAGCGGCTACCAAAAATCAACCCAGATGTATGTGGTCAAATCTCAGACTCCGGAAGGTAAGAAGAAGCTGCGCTTCGCTTCCACTGACGGAATCCTGGTTAACAAAAAACAAGCTTAATTAAACGGAATAGCAGTGATCTTCTGCGGCAGCTTGAGCCCAAGCTCTTTTACTAATTTCGGATCCATCGATACTTGTCCATCTCCATGCACTTGAAGCAAACACTTTATTGCAAAAAAGTCATAATCAGGATTTTGCAAAGTTATGAGCACATCCCTTGTACCAACTGGATTGAACTTTTCATTGGCCACTAATGTGCCAGTCATTCGCTCTTTGACGGGGTTGATTTCTTTCAAGGGACAGCGATAATGAGGGCCACCATCAAATGGATCAACTTCATAAGTATATTTAAAGCCAATGCTCTCTAGCATTTTTTTAACAGGTTCAGTTTCCTTGCCCACCTTACCTATGGATTCCCTTGCGTCCATCGGGAGCAGGGTTTGATAGATATTCTCAGATGGGAACAAGCTCAGGATAAATTCTTTATTACTCCTGCTCAGGATATCTGCTTCGGTGTAGTTCATATTCAGGAAACGACGCCCTACAGCTTCCCAGAGGGGAGAATTGCCGTTTTTATCAAGGGGAGGCATCAGCTCTGAATGGATCATGGGCTTGAAGCGATCTGGATTAACCGCCATATAAAGAAATCTGACAAAAGAAAGTTGCTTACCAAGCTTACTTTTATTTCCGCGGTATTCAGGATTGAGGATGAGTCCACCGATTTCAGTCGGCCCATTAGTATCGAGCCCTAATTTAAGAGTGCCATGAACAAAGCCGGTATTGATAGTTTGGGAAAATTTCGCTTCCTTGCCTACAGTAAGATAAAAGTGTGGCTCATCTTCAGTTCCATGCTGGGCATGAATCATTGAGACCCCGAGTATTTCCTGTCTCTCGCTATCTTCAAGCACAAATATATAATAATTCTGGTTAAGATCCTTGCTTGGATTAAGGAAGCTTTTCATTGAGCTTTCAATCTTACGACGAATGATCTCTTCATCCGGGGGAAGATTTATAAAAGTCATGATAGTACTCAGCTTATAAAGATCTTTTAAGTCTTTAGTCTCAACCGATCTCAATATGTACACTAAAACTCCTCCTGAATAATCGCTTCCAGTCTGATCAGGGCACTTAATGGGAAAGTCCACGGAAAGGTCAGAACAAAGGAATTCCCTTTAAAAGTGCCTTTGATGGCCCGATTTTCAAGTTTTTTGGCTTCCGGCTTCAAGGCGTATCGTCCCGGAATGGATACGTCATTTAATAATTTATATTTATCGAATTGGGTATTAAGTCTTTCATGAAAACGAGTCCATTTACCCTGAGCACCCCAAAGTTCCTGACTTAACGCATATTCCAAGAAAAGGGGAAGGATATGTTGATGAACACCTGTTGTTCCTGGTTTATTCAATGGAGTTGAGCAGATGACAGCAACCCCATAAGGAGAGAAATCAAAAAGAGCATCTGATTTTAGATGCTCATAGACCTCAAATGGCAGGCCTTTAACCACTGGAAGTTGAGGGAAGTCCTTAACGGCTTCTTCTAAACTCATATAACAAACGTAATATTTTCCAGGAATAGATATCACTGGGGCTTCTTGCTCCGGGTTATCCGTGAAGTTTAGCATCGCCTTGATCATTTTAGGATGAAGGGGTTTCAAAATAGGGGTGTCTTCACTTAGATCGAAAGGATCAAGCACATCATGACGGCCTTGAATAAGAAGTTCAGAAAAGTTTTCTATGGTTCTGGGTGTCATTGGATCTCGCGACTGTTATCCTTGATTTCTATCCCGTGCGTAGGGATAATGCTTGGATATTTTACGAGGATACTACCATAGAAGCCGTATTGAAAACCTTTGAAGATTTTTATGTCAAAAAGGACTATTCTAATGCTCTGAAGTTCCTTCAAAAGCATGCAGGCGAACTTCCTCCGGGACTTTTGCACTACAACCTGGGGACTGTTTATTCTCAAATGGAGAACTGGGCACTCGCACGTTACCATTTTCTCCAGGCCCATGAGTCAGGCTTCTCCTTACCAGCACTGACTATAAATCAGGAAGCCGTTGAGAAAAGACTTGAGATAGACAGGCTGGAGAATCCGCAAAGTGCTTCGGATTACCTTATAAAGGCTTCATTGTTTGCCAAAGAAGGCATCTTTACATCAATGAGCCTTATTTTTCTGGTGTTGGGATTATTAATCTTAAAAAAGAATCCCAACTTTAAAAAAGTGATGCTTTGGACCCTGCTGGTTGTGTCACCTGTTGGATTAAATTATTGGGTTGATAGCTGGCCTCGCTTGGTAGTTACAGAGCCTCAAGCTTTATCCGAAGGCCCTTCTGCCATCTTCAATACAAATGGGGAATTGCCAGCAGGAGTTATGATCATTGTAAGAGGTAAAGGTGACTGGCAAGAAGTCATTTACCCATCAAGATTTACTGGCTGGGTAAAAACTTCAGCACTAAAGAAACTGGAGTAAATATGAGTTACGAGAAAGAGATAATGGAGAAATTATCCAGAGGCGAGACTTCACCAGACAGGTTAGACATCTCAATTCTCCGTTATATGTGGGACTCAAGTCCCTTGTCCTTCAAGGAAAGTTATCACGACTTCTTTAAAAAAATTTCGGTCTTAAATTCTTTCTCAGACAATGAAGTCCGGTTGTTCACAAAGTTTTTGCATCGACGTGAATTCACTACCAATGAACTTATCTTCAAACAGGGTGATTCAGGTTACGGCTTTTATTTTATCTATTCAGGTTCAGTAAATATTTATGCCAATCATAATGCCCAATCTGAGGAACAGGGTGATTTTGTCATTCGTCTAGAGAAGCACCAGTATTTTGGCGAGATGGGCTTACTGGAAGAGTTCAATCGCAGGAGTGCCACTGTAATTTCAAGCGAACATACTGTCCTGCTTGGGATCTTTAAGCCGGATCTCGAACGCATGCTGGAAATGCATCCGGTTTTGGGTGCTAAATTCCTTAGGGAAACAGCATTGATCATGGCAAATCGTATGGGCCAGCTTACACGCGAACTGATAGCCATGAAAAAGAAGCTGAAAGAGTTGGAGCAACGAATATAAGATGAAAAGAAATGAAGTTATAAAGCTTATTCTGTTCTTTTTCTTCCTGATGACCACAATTGCTTTTGGGGTGCTCTTTCCTCGCCTGACCTTACCATTCGGCTTTTCTTATATCATATATCTTATGGCCAAGCCTTTTACCTTAAGGCTGACCACCGGTAGTCGTCGTCAGAGAATTATATATTCTGCTTTGATGGCCGTTGGATTTACTTTCATGCTCTTTCCCTTATTTGCAACTTTGTATAACGCTGACACAAACTTCAGCCAGTTTTACCAGCAACTGCCAGAGCTCCAGAAAATTCTCCAGGATCACTTCTTTAAATTTAAGGTTTATGTATTTGAAAGATTCAGCATAAATATAACCGTCGATCCTGTAAATTACCTGATCGCCAAGATGGAAGCTATGAGTGCACTCTTCCTTGGTCAGATTCCTGATTACCTGTCTTCAATCCTTGAATGGTTCCTGTTGGTTCCCTTGTTCCTGTATTTCTTTTTCAAGGAGAGCCGAAAGTTCAGTCGTTGGTTTATGGAAGGCATCCCAAATCCGATCTTTGAAAAAACCTATGTGCTGTTTTCGCAGTTTAATACAAAGTTTGGAGAGTACATTATTGCCAAGTTTATAGAGGCTACAATTCTGGGCTCGATTGTGACTGCAGGACTTCTCATTATTGATTTCCCTTATCCTTTTATTCTGGGCTTTGTGGCTGGAATAACTAACATCCTGCCTTACATTGGACCAGTCCTTGGTTTTGTACCGGCGATTCTGGTTGCCCTTCTTTCTAAGGACCCTAACGTATCAATGCTTGGAATGTTTATCGTATTCAGCACGGCGAACCTGATTGATATGATTCTGGTTTTCCCATTACTCGTTTCAAAAATTGTTAACCTTCACCCGATTATAGTTGTGGTAAGCATAATACTCGGATCACAGCTGGGCGGAGTTGTTGGAATGATCGTCATCATTCCTTTTATTGCGTTTTTCAAGCTGCTTTTCAAAGAGATTTATAAAGACCTGTCGGTCCACTTATGAGGATATAAATGAAGTATCTACTTATTCTTTTTCTGGTTATTGGCTGTTCTTCTGATTCACCCGAGGGCAAAACCGAAGCTGAAATCCTGTTCAAGGAAGCTCAGGAATTAATCGAAGCAGAACGGTTTATTCTAGCAACTGAGAAGCTGAACCTTATCAAAACCCAGCATCCATATTCATTCTATGCCACACCGGCAGAGCTCATGCAGGCAGATATCCTCTATGAACAGGAAAGTTACGTGGAAGCTGCCGCTTCTTACCTTTTATTCCGCGATTTCCATCCTCGTCATGAAAAAATCCCTTACGTTGTCCTTCGAATAGCTGAATCTTATTACAAGCAAATCCCTGACACCATTGATCGGGACCTTGAGCCCGCAGTTGAATCAATAAAATATTTTGAGGAAGTTATACAGAAATACCCGGAAAGCAGTTATCGTAAAACTGCAGAGGAAAAGATCGTGGAAGCACGATCCATGCTGCGCGAGAAGGATAAGTACGTAGCCGATTTTTATTTTAAGACCAAGGAATTCTCGGCCGCGCGTTATTGGTATCTGGATATTCTGGAAAACCACCAGGATAAGCCCACGAGACAACACGCAATGTTGCGTACGATTCTCGCAAGTTATAAGCTTAAGGAGTGGCAACTCTGTGTAGATTACGCAGAAAAATATACTCCTGAGGTTGATAAAGAGATACAAGAGGAAATAAACTCGACGAAAGAGCAGTGTAGGAAAGAAATATAATTTAGGGGGCATCTTGGAAAATTTAAAGCTGAATGATTTGCTGAAAAAGGCTAAAGAAGCTTTCCAGAAGAATGACCTTAAAACTGCCAACCTGCTCCTGACTGAAGTCATTGAACAGAATCCAAACTCTACTGAAGGTTTCTTCTACCTCGCCAATGTCTTCCACGTTCGTGGTGAACTAGGTAAGGCCATCAAGGCATTTCAAAAAGTCCTGGAACTTGATCCTCATCATACTGACGCCGCTATTTCTCTCTCAGTTATTTTCAACGACATTGGCCGCTATGAAGAAGCCAAGGCTATTTTTGACAAGGCCAATAACCAGGTTAAGAATACCCAGCAACAAGGTCTCTCTGATCCTCACCTGAACCGTAAGTTCTCGCTTAAGCACTATGAGCTGGCCGAAATGTACGCCTCTTATGGCCGCGCTGATGAAGCTCTCTTCGAATACAACAAGGCCGTGACCCTTGATCCAGATAATCTTGAAATCCGTATCAAGGTCGCCAAAGCCTATACTAAGAAAGGCTTTATCTCTAAAGCCTTCGATGAACTCAAGCGCTTAAAGAACGAGCAACCTGGCTACATGCCTGCTCGAATTGCCTTGGGCCTTCTGTATTATGGAAATGGTAATATCATTGAAGCTCAAGCTGAGTGGCAGAACGTATTAAGCAGGGAACCAGGCCATGCTGAAGCCACTATGTATGTGAATCTTTCGAGGAAAGCTACCGAGACAACAGTTTCTCTTTAACATTCTCGAAGTTAAAAATGTTCACAACAATGATCCGGTCCTTAAATACCAGGACCCAACCAGTATCTTGAAATTCCTTAAAAGCCTTTACTGCTTCTTTCAAAACCCCGGAAGTCTCACCAGATACATAGTGTCTCATTCCATTTGTCACTGAGTACGCATGGTAATCGTGCTCTGGGATATAGCAGCTCCCTACAATCATCTCAAAATCAGGGTTAAGTTTCTTATACACGGTGGCCAGGTTCTTAATATTGGCCAGTGCCTGCGGTGTATTCCAACTATCCTGGGTAGAGTGATCATGACCCAGCTTTTCATGCCCTGGAACCAAATGGCTGTCCTCATACCCGGCAATATCCCTAATCGCCTCTATGAGCCTGTGAGGGAGCGTATAATTGAATTCTTTGGGGGGAGCAGGGACCGGCCTGGAACTGTTGCAGCTAGTTAGTAAAAGAACAAAAAAAAAGCTCCTTGCGGAGCTTTTTAGGTTCAAATTTGAGCTATTAAGCTTCAAGCGTTCTTGAAGGTGTTGAAGAAGGACCTTTAAGGTCTCCGCCTTCAAGAGTAATACTTGGTTCATATGTCGTACGCTTGGCATCATCAGATGAGAAGTTTACGATGTAAGTTTTGAGTTCTTTGTACATTTCATGCTTAACAGTCAGCTTGCTGTCTTGAAGAACGATCTGCTTACCAACTTTCTTTTGAGAGTTGATAACCACTGGTGCTTTAAGGTTGGCAGACATTTCCGTCACAGTTGCTGGGATTGTAAGGACAGAGTAAAGCTTTGCCGTTTGAAGAGATTCCAGGTCAAGTCCGTTAAGATCTGCTGGAAGAAGCTTGGCTATATAATCTGGCTTGAAAATCTTAGGCTCAATGATTGGGAATGCTACTTTCTCATCTTCAGTGCTTTGGAGCCACAGGATGAGAGTACTGTCACCCGGGTCGACTACAAAGTACTTCTTTATGTTTTCAAAACCAAGCAGACCTTCAGAAAAGGTAATAATATCATTGGGATTAACTTCAAGTTCCCCAAATCGAGTGGTTTTGACTTTCACGCCTTCCTCCAATAGAAATGGTAAGGTATTCTCACCATAGCACCTTGATGGTATCAGTCAACAGATTAAATGATCAAGGAGGAATTTATTTCTTCTTTAACTCTTCGCCTAGGCGCGCAATATCAGACATATTGGCCTGAACTGCTTCAGTATTTTGATCCTGAATGGCCTGGTAAACCTCTTCGCGATGGATCTTAGTTTCTTTTGGGGCTTTGATCCCAAGGCGAACTTGCTTACCTTTGATTTGCACAACGACAATTTTTATATTGTCATCGATGGCAATGCTTTCTCCCAGCTTCCGTGTCAGAACGAGCATGTTCGATCCTTGTCTTTCTTGTCAAGAATATGACTAACTAATAAACTTTTTCTGTTGCGGAGTGATTTATTACATTTCGGGCTGGATAGGCAAGCTAAAAGTTTAAACCGTTAATAAAAACTTATTTTAAGAAATCCATTAGACTGTTGTTCATGAGGTGTGAACTGGCCTTATAGCTGGCCTGGAGGACGTTCTGTTGTTTCTGTAAGTCACTAAATAGTACAGTCACATCGGCATCTTCAAGCTTACTTTTATGGGCTTCATTTAAGAGCTTGGTCTTTTCAATGTTTGTTTCAGTATTGCTGAGGGTGTTAGTCAAGGCACCCACCGCAGTACGGGCAGCGACAACGCGGTCAATGCTCTCATCAAGGCGTTCAAGTAATCCCTGGATGATTTGAGGGTTATCAGTCAAGAGTGCGTTCTCGAGGGCACGTAGCTCGTCAAACATGCTTACTTCGACCTCTTCACCATCGCCATGACCTTCACCAAGGTTTGCAGGGCCGCGGTTCACAGGCACCGGCTCAAGCCCTGGATCACTGGCCAAGTCTAGTTGTGACCTGTCTGTAGGCTTATCCTTACCAGTCTTGGAAAAGAATATTTCCTTACCAGTCAGATTGACAGGTATGTAGACGTCCTTATTGATCTCTATATTAATTTTATTATGATCGCCATGATACTTTCCCTCTTTATCAAACGGGGGAGTCAGGATCTTCTGACCTGAGAAAAGATAACGATTACCCATTCGTTTATTGGCAAGACTCAGCATTTGTTGGCGAAGCTGATGGATTTCTTTAGATACACCCGCACGGATTTCCGGCCCATAAATTGAGGAAGCCTGACCAACGGCCAGCTCCTTAGCTTTAGACAGGATATCTGTAACGTCTTCGAGAATGTTTTCAGTAAAAGCAAGTTGAGTCGATGCGAAGTTCAGGTTTCTTACGTATTGAGTGGCATCGATATTTTGCGAGCGGATGGCAAGTAGCTCAACGTTTCCGACTGGATCATCAGAAGGCTTGGTAATTCGCTTCAGGGTAGAACCCTTCATCTGCAGATCCTCAACCTGGCTCTTGGTCTTACCAACTGCATAGTTGATTGCATCGACCGAACTTTTCTCCGAAACCCTTGTCATACCCTTATCCTATCAATCCCAAAACTGCCTTGAACATTTCATCTGAAGCTCTCATCATCTTAGCTGAGGCTTCATAGGCGTTTTGATATTTAATCATGTTGGCAGCTTCCTCATCGAGGGAGACACCGGATATTCTTTCTTTAACTGACTTGGCCTGGGCTAAAATTCCAGAAGATTGCTCGGCATCGATCTTGGATTTGCCGGCCGCCAAACCAATATTTCCTACTGACTTTAGATATTGTTCCTCGAAAGTGGTTGTACCACCCATAAGGACTTTCTCATGCTGAAGCTTGGTAATGGCTATTGCGACACGGTTATCACCGGGCTTATTGGCTTCCAGGGCTGTGGCAATGTTGTTTACGTCAGCTTCAATATCATCTGAAAGGGAGATATATTCTCCAGCTCTTTTAACAGACAATGGTTCTTTGAAAAAATTAATACCTGTTACTTTCTTGTCAGCAGCACCTGGGACAGGATTACCCTGGGCATCTACAGGAACCGGGTGATTGGCAAAACCACGACGGTGAATGGCGTTGGTAGAATGAACAAGTCCGTGGGCCAGGAGGTCCAGTTGTTTTTCAAGATTCGCTATTTCTTCATTACGAGTTTTCAGCTGGGCACCCAAAGTACCATTTTTAATTCTTCCGGATAAAGGATGTCCGGGTTTGTTCGTAAAGAAAACTTCAGTATTGCCTTTGTCGGCCGAAGTGGCATCGACTCCAACCACAGTACCTGTCGACAATTCCTGGGCAAGTCCTCCGGAGACGATTGATCCAACACCTTCAATGCTGACCACGAACTGGCCTTCAGAATCACTGTAGGTCTGGAGAGGGAAGAACTCTGTAAGAGTTCTCAGGGATCTGTCACGCTCATCACGAAGGTCATTGGCCATTCCGCCTGTAACTTCCTGGATGGTTATTTCTTTATTGAGCTTGGCGATGATCTTGGTAAGACCATTGATCTCATCAACTGTAAGGTCGATTCTTTTATTAATACCGCCGCGGATCTGGTCCAGATTGGACTGGATCCGGTTAAAGTCACCAACTACGATCTTGGCATTTTCCTTGACCACAGTTCTTACGGTTTCGTTCTCAGGTTGATTGGAGAGTTCGCGAAATGAGTTGAAGAAGCGGTTAAGCACCTTGTTCATACCGTCAGAGTTAATCTCGTTGAAAACTTCTTCAACGTGACCAAGCTGAAGGGAGCGCTCATCATCATACTTGCTTTGTGTAATGGAGTTGTTGAGCTTCTTGTCGACGAGCTCATCATGGTTTCGCTTGATGCTCTGGATGTCGACACCGGTACCAACTACGTAATGGCCTTCAACCAAAGCATGGGAATTCTCCATCCGGACTTCCTGGCGAGAAAATCCTTCCGAGTTGGCGTTGGCAATATTGTGCGACGTCGTAGCCATCGCTTGCTTGTTTGCCATTAAGCCTGATTTTCCGATACTCAGTAAGTCAGCGGCCAATCCTAGTCCCCTGTGCTTCTATCTATTTTGCGTACGTGTCAGTCCGTCAGCGCCATAGGTTGTGTATGTTTTCTTCCCGGTAAATCCTTGTTTCAGATCCCGTATTGAAAGCATTGCTTTGTTTAAAAATACCTGGTTCTTCTTATTCTGTTCCTGGATCTTCTCAATGATATCGATCAGGAGCGAATTAAGATTCTTAAGTGCAGGAACTCCGTTTGTCTTGTCTATGTCTTCAAAGAAACTCAAGAGCTCGCCGGCACGATTAATTTTCTGGGCAAATATACCGGATTCATTAAGCTGCTCGATAAGTTCTGAGCGCTCTTTTTCCAGTTCACCGATCTTGGTTATGATTTCTTCCTTAACCGGGAGCATAGTTTCAAGTTTATCAATATCGCTCGCAAGCAAAGTAAGGTACTCCTCACAGGTCAGGTCAAAGAGTTCCTTGTGGAGCAGGCAGAAGCCTTCCCATATAGTCAGGACTCGATGATACTGCAGGGTCTTTTCTTGGCGAAGGAACGATTCCATTATGCTCTCGCTTCTTAGAATTCAGATGTCAGGATTTTATCGGCCAATCCGTCGTAATCGACTTCATAGGTACCGGCCTGAATCTGTGACCTTAAACGAGCAATCTTTTCAGAATTGTCCACATCTGGAGCTGACATGGCGGCTTTCTTGATCTTAGCGAAATCCCTGACACCTTCTGGAATACTTACCTTAGCGTCAGTAGAAGTCCTGTCGTTAATTTCAGTGGCGCGCTCAGCGGAGTTGCCGCGCTTGGTGCCGTCAACCTTTCCACTATCCTTCGTGGCGTCCGTCTTGGTGCCTCCGGTACGTGGAAAGAAGTTTGAACGTGTGTCGATAGTACTCATTTAATATTCTCCTTCGCCATTGCTGTCATTCCTTGACTAGCGGCGGGTTGAGCGTTCTTCAGATAATGCTTCATATGTGCGGGGACAATCTGTTCTAAAATAACTTTCTTAATCCCCAGACCACTTTCTGATTGTGCCATAAGTTGCGCCCTTTCAGAATCCAGTAATGAATTGTAATAATCCATAGCGGGTGTGTCCGGTGTCTCTTTAGGAACCGTCTTCTTCATCTCTGCCAGCATGTGAGATGTAAAATTGGCTTCCATACCTTCAGCAATTTCTTCGTATGGCTTTACCGGGTTATGTCTTTGGGCTGGCAATGTAGCGGCATTTGGCGTTACTTTCACTCGGACCATCCTGGTTTTTTCGAGACCCATCATCCTGATGAGGCTTATCTAAATTGTAACATTTTTCAGAGGGGGGGTGTTAGTGAAAAACACCCCTAGGAAAATTTGGCCGGTCGGGGTTTTAGATCAGTTCGATTTCAGCTAAAAGAGAGCCATTTTGCTTCAAGGCCTGGAAAATCGAAATGAGATCTTCAGGAGTTGTACCAAGGGCATTTAAGGCCTTAACCAGGTCATTGATCGTAGTAGCCTGCTCCATTGAAGTGATAACAGCTTTGCCTGAGCCTTCTCCTCCACCTTTAACTTCCAGGACCATATCACGGTGACTGACAGCTGAACGCTTGAGCACAATATCACCACCGGCCACAAGAGTCCCGGTACGTTCGTTAATCACAATCTTAGCAGCTACGTCCGCCACAACTTTGAAGTTCTCGATATTTGCCAGTAACTCCACAACCTTGCGTTCATAATAGCTTGGGATAATCACATCAATAGTAGCTGAATCTGAAGCCGTGGCATATTTTCCACCGAGCTCCTGGTTAACAGTTCGCTCAATCCTTGCAGCAGTTGTAAAATCAGGATTATTAAGGGCAAGTCTCAAGGCTTTCTTGTCATTAAATCCAACTTCAAGTTCTTTTTCAATGATTCCGCCATCCGGTATACGGGCAGTGGTTGCAAACTTCTTGCCTTTTTCGAGACCGCCAATTGAAAGTGCACCGCTGGCCACAGAATAAATCTGGCTATCGCCACCCTTAAGCGGAGTAACAAGTAGGGTACCACCAGCTAATGAAGAGGCATCACCAATAGAGGAGACCGTAACATCCAGCTTTTGGCCCAAACGACCAAAGGCAGGTAACTTAGCAGTAACAATAACGGCCGCTACGTTTTTAGAAGTAACTTCTTTTTGTGGGTTAAGGCCCAAGGTCTGGAACATTTTCTTAAGTGAGGTATTGGTGATTTCTCCACCACCATCACCAGTGCCATTGAGTCCGATAACCAGTCCATATCCAATCAGGGAATTCTCCCTGACACCTTTGACTGATACCAGATCCTTAATCCGGCTTTGCGTGGCAAATACCGGTAAAGACAAAGAAAAAAGCACCAAAGGCAATAATTTAATCATTCTTGTTCCTTAACAATAAATACTTTCGACTCCAGAAGCTTGTCTGAATTCACATAGTCATTTTCCATTATGTCCTTTCTTGACACAAGAGCTTGGATTTCGATGGATCTTTTTTCCTTTTTAAAGATAACTTCCTTACGACCGCGCAAGATGATGTAGTCCTTGCTGATCTCTTCCATGACTGTACCGGAAACCTTGTCGTATACCTTCATATCCATTTCTTCATCTTTAGGGGCGGCGGGAGCAGCAGCGATGGTCTTAACTTTGTCCTCGCCTTTCTTTGTCTTTTCATCAGCTGCAGTTTTCTTTACTGGCTTATCCGGGAATGTTCGCTTCAATTCAGAAGAAATCTGATTTCTCAGATTTTCAAGAACATTAATGATGACCATGTCACCAGTACGCTTGTCGTTTTGATAGGTAAAAAGTGATGAACTTGATCCCTGGTTGACCCAAAGACTCCCATCATTGTCATTGTCCTTGAAATCATCGGCCTTATATCTCTGGGGTCGATAGTCTCGCTTGACTGGAGGTCTCATCTGCCCCGAAGGTCCAGAACCAAGGCTATATGTCATTGGGTCTTTGATGGGACGCTTGTCATTTTCTGCATGGAAGCGACTACGGTAAGGTTCATAGCGGTCTGGTGCTTTTTCCTTGACCCTTGCTCTTTGCTGACCACGCTTTTCTTCACGGTCCATCTGTTTGTGCATATTTGCCATGAAGTTGGCACATGAAACGAGGGTTAACATTAACGACATGATAATTATGTTCATAGTTCTACCAATACTTTATTAAGGTCTATTACTTTACCGAGATATTTTTTATTTTTTTCCTGATGAAAAACTTCTACCAGTTCACCCAATGAGCCATTGCTACGGCTGATACCCTGGGTCTTGATCCTTACCATCGTATTTTCCAGGATCACTTCTGTCTTAAGTCCGGCCCGCACAAGATTGATGGCGTTGAGATCTGCCAGACGCAAGAGTTCGCCTGCTTTAATAGATTTGTTTGTTTTGTAAAACTTTACTTTCTCAAGGTCAGTGACAAGGTCAGTATGAGGGATTGATTCCACATAAACTTCCCTTAAAATATCCCGGGGCTTAATTTCCGCGAATGAATTAACAGAAATAGTGAAGCGGTAAGCCCTGACCATTTTCTTGAAATCGGCTGTGGCCATAACAGTACGGTTAACTCCATCAAAACCCTTGATACTTAATTTCAGGGGTTGGGCCGTACCAAAGAGACAAGATGCACACTCTACTTCAACCATATCTCCCGGCGAAAGCAGGATGATATTGTTGTAATTGAATCCAGAGGTGGACTTGACATGAATTCCTGCCGGAAGTTGCAGCTGGTCCCTGATGAGGCTTGACAGCTGTTTGACATGGATAGAAGGAGGGGTAACTGTCACGCCTTCATTTGATTTCTGAAGGAGCATATCCTGAATCTGGATAGCTGAAATTTTCCCTTCAACTGACATCAGGATTTCCCTTAGATCTGTTTCAACTTTCGCCGGGCAGCCTTCAGTCTTTACAATTGAAGATTGAGAGTCCGGTCCCAGCACAATGAGATGATAAGGAAGTGTTACTTCGCAAGCGAAGACTGTAGAAGATACCAAGAATGAAAAAGCGATAGCTTTTTTTAGCATTTATTACCTGATGTTATTTACGGTTTGTAGCATTTGGTCGGCCACGCCCATTACTTTTGAATTCATTTCATAAGCACGTTGGGCCTTAATCAGGTCAGTCATTTCATTCATGACGTTTACGTTTGAGGCTTCGATCGCACCTTGCATGATGATACCTGAACCATTCTCGCCAGCATTGTTCTGGACGGCCTGGCCGCTACCTGTAGTAGCAGACAAGAGATTTCCACCATCAGAACGAAGTCCTGTTGGGTTTACAAATGAGAAGACAGGTATTTTTCCAAGGGCTATTGGCTCGACTGATTCGCGGGTAAATGCTTCAACCAGGCCGTCTTCAGCAATATTGATTTTCATAATGTTCGGAGGGACAACAATTCCCGGGAAAACCTTGTGTCCTGCCCTTGAAACCAGGTTTCCCTGTGAATCGACGTTAAAGCTTCCGTCTCTTGTAAATTTCAATTCACCGGTAGGGGAGGCAATTCCGAAAAAGCCTTCACCATTAACCATAAGGTCATAAGGGTTATTGGTCATCTGAGGAGAACCCTGGGTATGAACTTTCCTGGTTGCAGATACCTTGGCACCGGATCCAACCTGTACACCGACGTTATACTCGCTGTTCCCGGAAGACTTAGCTCCTGCTTCCTGTACAGTTTCGTAAAGAAGATCATCAAATTCAGTGCGCGCCTTTTTAAAGCCGGTGGTATTCACGTTGGCAATATTGTTGGAGATGGTGTTAACGTTTGACTCCTGTGCGGCCATACCGGTTGCAGAAGTGTGAAGTGCTCTCATCATTTTAAAAACTCCCTTTTAAAACTTACCAATTTCATTTGCTGCCTTACCTGAAATACTGTCATATGCGTTTATTGCTTTCTGGATTGATTCAAAATGACGATGGGCCTTGATAAGCTCCGACATTTCCTCGATGGCATTTACGTTTGAACCTTCAAGGAAACCCTGGTTTACAGTGGTCTTAACATCGTTACGGACGATATTATTCTCGTCTGGCGTGATCCAGAGGGAATTGCCTTCCTTGCGTAGGGCATGCTTATCCTGGAACTCAACGATAGAAAGTTTTCCTATGACGCCATCTTTACTGAAGATGTCACCTTCGACAGAAAAAGTTATCGGGCTGTTTGTTGGAATTTTAAGAACACGGTCTTCAGGCTTAGGAACATTCCCCGCAGAAGCTGGATCTCTTAATTTTTCATCCGGCATATTTAGTGCTGAAAGAACCTTGAAACCCTGGTCAGTCACAAGTTCGCTGTCTTTATTCAAGGAAAAGTTACCCTTACGAGTGAAGCGCACCCCTGTAGGAGTCAGGACTTCTATAAAACCATCGCCTTTCAAGGCAACGTCTAATGGATTATGTGTGGGCTGAAGTTGACCTTGTTCATAGATAGTAAAGCTTCCATCCACTCCAACCATGGCATTTTCAGCACCCTGTGAATGGTAGAAGTCAGCAGGTGAAAACTCACCACGTGGGATGTCTATATCATCCACGCCCTTCGTAAGAGCAGTGAGATGCTCCTTGAAGACTAACTGATCTTTCTTGAAACCAACGGTATTAGCGTTTGCCACATTATTGGCTATGGTTTCAACTTTCCGCTGCTGGGCCACTTGGCCAGATAACGGTACCCAGATATTTTTCATGGCTCCTTCATCCTGATGGAGTGGGACGATAAATGCCCTCGTAGGCAATTTTAGCAACCACTGCGCCATAAACCTAGCATGGGCAATTTCAACCACCATACTCAAGGGCTTGAAACCTTGTCGACTGAGGCCTGGTATGGGATTATCTTCGAAAAGAAAGTGTCAAATCGACAACAGGAAGACATATGGACAGTACAAAAAGCGCCACCGGCACCCCTGATTTTGAAAATTCGCTCAAAGATCTGGAGAAAATTGTCCGAGAATTAGAGTCAGGCGAAGTCAGCTTGGATGAAAGTCTAAAGAAGTTCGAAGTCGGAATTGAATTATATAAAAAGTGCCGTCAAACTCTCGATGGAGCCGAAAAGCGCATAAAAATCCTGAGTGATAGCCTCAAAGAAGTCGATTATCGAGAGTAATTCTTTCTATATTCAAATTTCCCCTTAAAATAGATGGGAACACAGCAACTAAGGAATGTCATTGAAGCGTTTGATTAAGACCCTTGCCGTCCTGGCGATCCTATTTCTCTTAGGGGTATCTACATTAATAGGTATGTTTTTTGTCGTTTCATCTGATCTCCCTCAGATCAACTCCCTGAAGGATTATAATCCACCTATGAACTCACAGATCCTTTCAAGGGATGGAGAGGTCTTGTTAGATGTCGGACTTGAAACCCGTGAAGTCGTACCTTTTGAAAAAATCCCCAAGCGAGTTGTTGATGCTTTTCTAGCGGCAGAAGATGATAATTTTTATAATCATGAAGGCATTGATTATAGCGGTATCTTACGGGCCTTCTTGACCAATATTAAAGAAGGACGCCTGGTACAGGGTGGATCCACTATTACCCAGCAGGTAGCTAAATCATTCCTGCTTACTAAAGAACGCACAATCTCCCGTAAGATCAAAGATCTCCTGCTTGCCAGGAAGATTGAAGAAAAGTTCTCCAAGGAAGAGATTCTTTATCTCTATTTAAACCAGGTATACCTAGGTGGTGGATACTATGGAGTGAAAGCTGCTTTCCGTGGTTACTTTGATAAGGACCTCGATCAAGCAACTCCTGCGGAGAGTGCATTAGTAGCTGGTCTTCTTGTTGCTCCTGGAAAGTATTCCCCTTATGTGAATCCTTTATTTGCAAAAAGGCGCCAGAGTTACGTTATCAAACGCCTTTATGAGACCAAAAAGATAACAAAAGACGAATATGATGCTGCACTCAAGGAAGACATTAAAATGCGCATCCGAAAGATCAATGAGTTTAAGGGTGGTCACTTCACAGACTGGATTCGCCAGGAAGTAATGAAGTCAGTTGGTACTGATGCTTTCCTTACCAATGGATTTAAAGTTGTTACCACGCTTGATTGGAAACTTCAGGAGAAAGCTGAAAAGGCAGTCAAGGCCAGGGTTAAGGAACTGGATAAACGCCAGGGCTTTCAGCCTCCAACCAAGCATCTGGAAACTCCTGAGGAGATCAGCGCATTCCTGGTTGAGCAAAGAAAGAAGATCATGCGTGATCAATCAACTTTCTTTACCTTTTCCATTGAAGGCAAGAATAACTATGAGTTTCACGAGTCAGAAGATGAGCTGGATAAGAACTTAACCTTCTATGAAAGTGAGAAGGAAGGAATAAACGTAAGATTCAAGAAGCTGGTAGAAATCGGAAACCAGATCGCAGATCCTTTCAATGAATTCCTCCAGGTGGGTAAGAGCTATCAGGCCGTGGTCCTGAATGTTGATGATCTTAAGCGCAACGTGCTGGTCTCCATCGGCGGCACCCGTGCAGTGATTGCTGAATCAGGATTCGAATGGGCCCATGAAAGAAAATTTGGTGAAGATGCTGTTTATTTTCCACCCCAGAAAACTCCTTCAAAAATCCTCAAACGCGGAAATGTGATACTTGTTGAGATTGAGCAAAAAAACATATCTTTTGATCAATTAACTCATGCCGATTTTTTCAAGAAATATAAAGATGGAACCTTAAAAGGAATTCTCGCGAAACAAAAGTTTTTCAAGGTATCCCTTGACCAGGAACCTGAAGCTGAAGGTGCCTTGATTGCACTCAATTCCCATAATGGTGAGATTATTACACTGGTGGGAGGAGTTGATTTCCAGAAATCCCAATTTAACCGGGCCATACAATCATCAAGGCAACCAGGTTCTTCTTTTAAGCCGTTTATCTATGCTGCCAGCCTTGAATCAGGTTACACCCCGGCCTCAATCTTAATGGATACTCCTCAAGCCTTGGGAGGAAATGACAATTCCCTCAACTGGAAACCCCGAAATTATGATGGAGAGTTCAAAGGACCTATGACCTTAAGAAATGCACTTGAAGTCAGCCGAAACATTCCTACTGTCAGGTTAGTACAAGATCTTGGTGTGACTAAAATTGATGATTTCATTACACGTTTCCATATCAATGCTGATATTCCCAGGGATATGAGTTTATCCCTTGGATCCTTCGGTATTAGCCTATCCGAATTGACGAAAGCATATGCCATTTTCCCCAATGGTGGGAAAGCAGTAAGACTGCAGAATATTATCTCTATCAAGGACAGGGAAGGTAAGCCTTATCCCATTCCTCCTGCCGATCCGAATTGGAAAAATGATATAGCCAAGGCTGCTCAGCCACCTGCGCCTGTTGCCAACCCGGAAAATCCAGCGACACCGGAAAATCCTTACATCAAATCCTTAAGTTCAGTTCAGGTATATGATGCTCGCCTGGCCTATGTGATGACTAACTTGCTTCGGGGAGTAACCCTATATGGGACGGGAGCTGCAGCTGGTAAACTAAGTCCTAATCTTGGTGGTAAAACCGGTACGACTAACAACTATGTGGATGCATTGTTCGTAGGCTTTTCTGAAAACTTAGTGGTTGGTGCTTGGGCCGGTTTTGATGACAACCGACCTCTGGGCCATGGTGAAACAGGTGGAAAGACCGCATTGCCCATGTGGGTTGATTTTATGAGTGCTGCTATACCCAAGTATGGTGCTCCGGAATTCAATGCACCTGATGGCATTTCAAACGTATTTATAAACAAGGAAACGGGAAAACCCTCCCCGGGTACGGAAGGTTTCCTTGAGTCTTTTGTTACCGGTACAGAGCCTGGTGCTGAAACCAAGATCATACTGGACCAAGGCGCTCAAAATAGTTCCACTTACGATGATGATGAGTATTTTGACCAAATGAACCAGTAAGTTTTCAGGCCTGATATACCGATAGGACCTCTAGGGAGGTCCTATGACCATGTATTCAAACCAACAGCGCACGTTTTATTTTTTGTTGCTCGCTGTATTTATATTCCACGCGGGATTTATGGTTGTGCAGATCAAGGACAAATTCAACCACGTCTCATGGGAAGCTCCACGCCCAATTAAAATTAAGATCCTGCAAGAAGTAGCCCAAACAGCGGCCCAAACCAATAAGCAACAAATTGTACAATCCGAAGATTCTGAAAATAAAACAAAGCCCCTGGATCCTGCCTTCCTAAGTGATAAAGATAGAAACTTTGATCGCCAGACTGTTTCCAAAAACACGGACATCTTTAAGCAAGCCGCCAAAGGTAACGCTTCTTTGACTCAAAGAGCACTACCAAAGCAAACTGCAGAGAAAAAGAAAGTGGCACTTAAGGATTTGAAATTATCAGACATGGGAATTGAAGCAGGAGATCCACTGCCTAAGCAAGTGCAGCGGTCACCTGCAAGTGAGTCAGTACAAGGTCTGGAAAACGGAAATCCTCTAAGCCAGGGTATGTCCGCTACTAATGATTATGTTGAAGAAGTGGCCCTTGGTGACTTTACTCACCTAAACACAGTTGAATATAAATTCTATGGTTTCTTTCACCGCATCCGTCAAAAACTCGAGCAATACTGGGGTAGGAGTATTCAGGAAAAAGCAGCTGTGCTTTTCAAGTCAGGCCGCCGCCTTCCTGCCAGTGATAACCTTATAACGTCCCTTCAGATTACCTTGAACGCCAAAGGCGAAATTGTAGGAGTGAAGATTCTGGGAACTTCCGGAGTGCGTGAACTCGATGATGCTGCTATTGAATCATTTAATCAGGCCGGACCATTTCCTAATCCTCCCAAGGATTTACTGGTAAACGGTAAAGCTGTTATTGAATGGGGATTTGTGGTGAAGTCTTAGTGAGTCGCCCGTAGTAAATTCTTCAAACGATCAATACCTTCCATTGTTACGTAATCAGACCATATAGCATCAAGTTCTCTGATGGCCTCAACAACTTGTAGTGCTGCTTGATCCCGCGAGATCTTCTGAGCTTCAGCATATTGAGCAATAGTTTTATTAAGAATCTCAATCACTGGTGAATTACAAACTTGGCTAAGTCGCTCTTCAAATGATTGGTTCACTTTCTTCTCTTTGCTTTTTATAATGGCCGTATTTAGCAGCTGAATTGATTCCATCAAGAAAAACCCCTACAAATAACGATGACTGAGAAGAGGAGTATCAACCAAACGAAAAGTGTTCGTAAAGAATGTTTTCTTGGTTATATAAAATTTTAGATTGGGATATTTTTTAACTTGTTTATATTCGAGATAAGCTAAATAAGTGCCATCTACATCGCTGTAAATGGCACTGATATGTTAGTGAGACGTGTTACAAAACTCTTGATACTGCTGAGCGGACATAAGATTTTTCAATTCGCTAAGGTCTTTAGCCTTGACTTTAATTAGCCAGGCCCCGTAAGCGTCAGAATTAATTTTCTCAGGTGAGCCTTCTACATCGCTATTCTTTGAAACAACTTCTCCGGTAACAGGTGAGTATAAATCACTAACTGATTTAATTGATTCTACAACACCAAATGTAGATCCAAGCTTTAGCTCTGATCCGACATCAGGAACTTCCAAAAACACAATGTCACCCAGAGCAGATTGAGCAAAATCTGTGATTCCGATAGTAACAGTGTCTCCCTCAACCAGGGCCCATTCATGTTCTTTGGTGTACTTCAGATTTTCAGGTATGTTTGTGGCCATTATTTATGTCCTCCGGTTACGAACGGTTTTTTAACTAATTGTGCTGGATAAGGCTTCTGCCTGATATCAACTAAAAATACTTCATCCTGCGGAGCTTTATCAACGTGAATGCGGGCAAGGGCAATACCTTTATTCAAGACTACAGACATTGTGCCACTGGCCACAACACCAATAACTTCCTGCTTGGAATTCAGAACTGGATATCCTTCACGTGGTATCCCTTTATCAAGAACGAGTTTAACGAGCTTATGCTTTGAAGTTTTTGAAGCAAGAGCATCTTTGCCAATAAAATTTGGTTTAGAGCCTTTTACTGTCCAGCCCAGTCCTGCATCATATGGATTCAACTCATCGTTTAGTTCATGACCATATAACGGATAGCAAACTTCCATTCTTAAGACGTCTCTGGAAGCAAGTCCACATGGGACAACCTTCATTTCCATGAAATTCTGCCAAAGACTCTTGATGGCTTCATGAGGTCCGAAAATTTCAAATCCATCTTCACCTGTATAT
This sequence comes from Bacteriovoracaceae bacterium, assembly GCA_035575985.1. Lineage (GTDB taxonomy): Bacteria > Bdellovibrionota > Bacteriovoracia > Bacteriovoracales > Bacteriovoracaceae > Peredibacter. The sequence continues at coordinate 57,891 of DATLXC010000015.1, forward strand.
CCAGTACGGGCAAGGATCAAATTGCCAGATTCAACGACTGAGTAATACTCAATGTCTTTTAAATCCTTAACCAATGACGAAAGAACCGAAAAAGCCTTTGGTCCTTGAAGGGCCAGAAGAGAGTATTCATCTGACTTATTTGTAAATGTGCAGTCGAAGCCCTTATGCTTGGATTTCATCCAATTAAAGTCTTTATCAATATTAGAAGCGTTGACACAAATCATGACCCTGTTTGGTGCCAGTTTATACACAATCAAATCATCAATGACTGTACCGTTTTCGCGGCAAAGGGGAGAGTAAACGGCTTTACCCATAGGGGCACCCTGGATATCATTGGTCACGAGTTGATCAATAAACTTTTCAGCGTCCTTCCCTTCAACAAAGAATTCGCCCATGTGACTGACATCAAAAACACCAACATTATTTCTTACTGCTAGTGCTTCATCCTTTACGGAAGTGTACTGAACAGGCATTTCCCAACCTGCAAATGGAACAATCTTGCCACCGAGTTTTACATGTTCTTCATACAGGTGAGTTCTAAACAAAGTCATACTTTTCCTTTTAATTGGGCTTCACAGGCAGTAATCATGTTTTCAATAAGACTTACCACTGTCATAGGGCCTACGCCACCTGGAACAGGCGAGATGCTGTCCACGACATTTTCGCAGTCCTTAAGGTCCACATCGCCACAAAGCTTTCCATCCACTGAATTAATACCTACATCAATGACCGTAGTCTTAGTCGCAGGATCAAAATGAGAAGCCTTCAGGAAATTAGGTATTCCAACTGCAGCTATAACAATGTCTGCCTTGCGAGTATATGATTTCAAATCTTTGGTCTTAGAGTGAGCAATTGTAACTGTGGCATGCATATTAGAAAGCAGCATCGACACAGGTTTGCCAACGATCAGGCTTCGGCCTATGACAACGACATCCTGGCCAGCTATAGGAACATCATAATATTTAAGCAGGGCAATTATACCTTTAGGCGTGCAAGGAAGGAGCAACTTCATATCGGTTGTGCCTTCATAAAGCTTTTTGGTATTTTCGCCATGAAAGCCATCAATATCTTTTTCTGCAATTACGAGATCTGCAATATTGAGGTGCTTTAACTGATTTGGGACCGGGAGCTGGATGATAATCCCATGAACGGTTTTATCTATGTTTAGCTTTTTTACTTCTGCCAAGAAAGCCTCGGTTGAAATATCAACCGGAAGTTGATGAAGGGCGAACTTTCCTCCAACTTCTTCACAAATTTTTCTTTTATTGCGGATATATGAAAGACTGGCCGGATTTTCGCCTACCAGAATGACGCTCATAGAGGGAGTCACTCCTTTTTGCTTCAGGCTTTCACAACGGAGGGCAAGATCTATTTTAATTTTTTCGACCGCAGGGCGGGCGGCAAGTAATCGTGCTGTCATAATTTCCAAAACTATAGACTCGGAAATGCAAAAAGTCCTTTCTTATTTCAGGCAGCTTTAGTATCTCATTGAGTTATGAAAGCAATGTTTTACGTAGGCTTAGGGATGCAACTGTTCGGTTTAACCGCGGTCGGACTGTGTTTTATTACTGGCATCAGAAATGGTGATTACGGTCAATTTGAATTGGCCCAGCTCGTGATTGGCTCATTTGTCTTCTACGTAGGAAATTATATTAAAGGCCGCTCGGCTAACTAGACGCTTTAGCCGCATTTTGGGTACAATTCTTAAATGATAGTACTCGCCATAGATCCAGGTTCAGTAACTGCCGGTTATGCAATTCTTCAAAAAGAAGGCCGCAAGATCAATTACCTGACTTCAGGTATTTTGAAATTCAAGGCCCAAGATGATGGGTTCCTGGATAAAGTAAAAGATATTTACGATCAAACCATGAAACTTCTGGATCAATACACTCCTGATGAAATCGCCCTGGAATCCCTGATTTTTGTTAAAAGTCCTACCGCACTTATAAAACTCGCCCAATCACGTGGAGTAATGCTGGCCGCACTTGCTCAAAAATATGATAAGAAGATTTTTGAATATTCGCCAAATACGGTTAAGGCAACAGTCACAGGTCATGGCCATGCGGATAAGGAAGGTATTCAAAAAGTCCTGGGTCAACAATTAGGCATTACAGAGTTCAAGTCGCATGATGAAAGTGACGCTTTAGCTATAGCTCTCTGCCACTTACTCAATCATGGCCAGTTCTCAGTACCAAAAGAGAAAAAAACGCGCAGTAAGCAAGGAAATAGCTTAGCATCTGCCCTGGCCCATAAACTTAAGGAGCCGGTTTTATGATTGGTTATATTTCAGGAACAGTAGTTTATTCAGACTCCGCTAAATCTATAGTGCTTACTGCCCAGGGTGTAGGTTATGAAATTCATACTGCCACACCAACCGTTCCAAACAGGGACACGGCCCTCTTCATTTCACATATCATTCGTGAAAATTCCCAGGACCTCTATGGTTTTGAGACAGCAGAGAACAAGAAATTCTTTGAAATGCTTATTGATGTAAATGGTATTGGCCCTAAATCAGCTTTCTCACTTATCACTCATCTGGGTGTTCAACAGATAATCAGCGCTATAATGTTTGAAAATGCTGACATCCTTAAGTCTGCACCTGGAGTGGGGAAGAAGAGTGCAGAACAAATCGTTCTTTCACTAAAAGATAAAGTCACTAAGCTTGAAATAGGTATGGCCGTACATGAGAATCCAGTTAAATCGGGTGCCAAGGTAAAAGAAAATGCTGCCCTGGACGCACATCTGGTAAAAGAGACATTAGCTGCCTGTCAGGGATTGGGCTTTAAGGATCAGGACATTCTCCCTATGATCCAGCGTCATCTTCAGGCCGATGGTCCAAAACGTCCGGAAGACCTGGTTAAAATCATCTTGAAGGAACTAAGGTAAATCATGGAACGAATTGTCACCGGGGATGAAAACAATACTGATCGAGAGCAGGAAGTTCAACTCCGCCCTCAAAACTTCAGTGAATTCATTGGCCAGACCAGGGTCGTAGAAAACATCGACCTAATGGTGAAATCCGCAATTGCCCGGAAAGCGGCCATGGACCACGTCTTACTTTCCGGCCCCCCGGGACTGGGTAAAACGTCCCTCGCCATGCTTATCTCAAAAGCCCTTGGATCCGATCTCCATCTCGTTTCGGGACCGGCTATTGAAAAAAAAGGTGACCTCGCGGCTGTCCTTACCAACCTCAAGCCAAAAGACGTCCTTTTTATTGATGAAATCCACCGCATGCATATAACTGTGGAAGAGCTTTTATATTCAGCTATGGAGGATTTCCGCCTTGATATCCTGATTGGCCAGGGAGCTTCTGCCCGAACAATGCAGATCGACCTTGCTCCCTTTACGTTGATTGGGGCCACCACACGCTCAGGACTTCTTTCCAATCCTTTAAGGGATCGCTTCATGGCCCATTTGAACTTTGATTTCTATGAGCCAGAGAAGATTGCCCAGATTTTGATAAATAATTCCAGGAAGATGGGAATAGAGATCTCCGCTGAGGCAAAAATGCAGATCGCCTGCCGTTCACGTGGAACACCCAGAATTGCAAATCGCATATTAAGGCGAGTCCGGGACTACGCCCTGGTTAACCACACTAAACTAATCGAGCTGCGGGAAGTGAACGCAGCCCTTCATTTACTCGACATAGATAATCTTGGTCTGGATTCAATGGATAGGAAGATTCTGAATGTTATGAAGAATTACTACCAAGGTGGGCCTGTCGGAATTGATGCCTTGGCCGCCACTCTGGGGGAGGATAAGCAAACGATCGAAGAGGTTTACGAACCCTACCTTCTGAAGGAGGGATTAATCCTTCGAACACCTCGTGGTCGAGCATTATCTGATAAAGCTACTCTGCATTTAAGTTGACTAACCTGTTTGAATCAGTTACATACAGCACAATTTTCTTCACCCTAAATTTATAGAATTCGTTTATACTTTTCTTTAGTACTAGTTCGACTTTTTACAAGGTTAACCATGGTTTATCAACGTACGCTTGCGAAAGATGTCAAAGTCACCGGAATAGGTCTCCATTCTGGCAAAAAAGTGACCATGAAGCTAATCCCTGCAGACGCGGATTTCGGCATCCAATTCATTCGCACAGATATTCCTAACGCTAAACCAATGAAAGCGAATGCCTTGACTGTTGGTACAACAGAAAACGCAACTACCTTAGGCTCCGGTGCAGAAGCCATCCACACAGTTGAGCATCTCCTAGGTACATTTTATGGCCTGGGTGTGAACAATTGCCTTATCGAAATTGATGGTCCTGAAGTACCGATCATGGATGGTTCAGGTGCCTCTTTTGTATTCTTGTTAAAAGAAACAGGAATCAAGAATCTCAATAAATCAAAAAAGTTCCTCGTGATCCTTGATACCGTCAGAGTTGAGAAAGATGGAAAGTGGGCTCAGTTCGAGCCATACCAAAACCTCTTGATTGACTCCACCATTGTCTTCGCTCATCCCATGATTAAGACCCAAAGATTTGGCTTTGAATTCTCTTGTGAGACTTTCATCCAGGATATTTCACGTGCCCGTACTTTTGGCTTTGCCAAGGACGTGGACATGCTGAAGCGCAAAGGTTTGATTAAGGGTGGTTCACTGGATAACGCAATCGTGCTTGATGACTACAAGGTCATGAACCCAGAGGGCCTGCGTTTTATGAATGAATTTGTCCGTCATAAAATCCTCGATACAATTGGTGACGTAAGCCTTCTCGGCTATGAAATTGCCGGAAAGATCACCACTTATAAGTCAGGCCATAATCTCCATAATATGCTCTGCCGCAAGTTACTTGAAACTCCAAGTGCTTACGAAATCGTTTCCGCTTCGGCCCTCAAAGCTGAGGTGCGCGAAGCCCACAAACTCCCTCAATTTATCAGCGTAACTCACTAATTCTTCCCTAACTCTTATCCATTAGATACGATTAAGGCCTTCAGGGAGAAGTCATGCGCCTTATTTTCGTACTGCTATTGATTTCATTCAATGCTTTCGCAATTGAATGGAGAGATTTAGAAGTCCTGAAGACTTATCAACTCTCACAAAACTTTCAGCTCCCTCAAACTGAACGAAGTGGCTCCGGCATGGACTTCACGAAGGGTGAAGTTGTTCTCCTGAAAGAGCAGCTACCTTTGTCAGGCTTTAATGTCATGCTCTACATTTTCAAATACATCCCATGCCCAGGCCAGGACATGCAAACTGACCTGGAAATCATACCTGTGCAGGGAACTTCTCCCGTGATAGAAATAGGCACCCAACTTGAAAAGGGCTGCGAACTCAATGTCTACATTGAGGTAAAAGATTTATTTACTAAAAGTTTTTTTGAATAAGAGGCTCTATGCGACTGTCACAAGGCTACTGGCAAACCTATAAAGAAATTCCTTCAGATGCAGACATCGTCTCCCAGCAATTGATGATGCGGGCAGGACTTATCTACAAGACCGCAGCTGGTCTTTATACATATCTCCCTATGGCCTTCCGTTCTCTCAAGAAAATAGAAAAAATTGTCCGCGAAGAGCTCGACAAGATCGGCTGTCACGAAATCCAGATGCCGGTCATGACTCCCGCTGAACTTTGGCAGGAAACTGGCCGTTGGGAAACCATGGGTCCCCAGATGTTGAAAGTTAAGGACCGTGCTGAACGTGATATTTGCTTTAGCCCAACCAACGAAGAAACTGTTACGGACCTTTTCCGCCGCACAGTTAGTTCATACAAGCAACTTCCAGTATGCCTTTACCAGATCAATACGAAGTTTCGTGACGAAATACGTCCTCGCTTTGGCCTTTTACGTGCCCGCGAATTCTGCATGAAAGATGGATATTCATTCCATATTGATAAAGCTTCACTTGATAAGTTTTACGATGAAATATACGTCGCCTACGAAAATATCTTCAAGCGGCTTGGACTTGATTTCATCACAGTTGAAGCTGATGGTGGGGCAATGGCCAGTGGCGGGGCAAAGACTCATGAATTTCAGGTCGTAGCTGATAACGGCGAAGACCTGGTAGTAACTGTTCCTAAAACAGGTTTCGCTGCCAACATAGAAAAAGCCGTTACCGTAAGAAAAGATATCATACTCGCTCCTGCATCAGCCTTGGAGAAGTTCTCAACTCCAAACCAGAAAACCTGCGAGGAAGTTTGCTCTGCCAATGGCATGCCGATAACCCAGAGCCTAAAGTCTATCGTTATAAATGCTGTCATCAACGGAAAAGACCAGTTTTTCATGGTCATGCTCCTGGGTGACGATAGCCTCAACGAAGTAAAACTTAAAAATAAGTTAAACGCTGAACACATCCGCCCAGCTCAACAAAACGAACTTGAGAAACTGGGACTGATTAAGGGTTTCATGGGCCCAACAGCAGACGTACCTCTAAAAGTTGTCTTTGATGAATCAATCAATATGGAAGCCTCTTATGTGGTTGGGTCCAATGAAGCTGAACATCACTTGAAAGGTTTTGTTCCTTCCAGAGATACTAAGCCCAAGAACTTCCGCGCAGACCTGCGAATGTCAAAGGAAGGGGACTTTATCGGTGATGACCAGATTGTTCTCAAAAAAGGTATCGAAGTCGGACATATTTTCCAATTGGGCGATAAGTACACCAAGAGCATGAAAGTCACTGTGCTGAATGAAAAAGGCCAGGCAGTAACTCCTATTATGGGTTGTTATGGCATCGGTGTTACTCGTGTTATGGCCTCAGCCGTTGAACAAAATAATGATAAAGATGGAATAGTGTGGCCTGCTTCCATAGCCCCCTATGACGTCTATCTTTGTTTCATAGGCAAAACTCCGGAAATCAAAAACGTAGCAGATGAACTCTGGAAAGAATTTAAGGATGCCGGCCTTGAAGTCCTTTTGGATGACCGTTTACTTGGCCCAGGCCAGATGTTCAAGGATTCAGACCTTATCGGATTACCGATAAGAGTTGTGATAGGCGAGCGCGACTTCAATGCCACTGGCGAAATTGAAGTAAAAATCCGCAAAAGCGGCGAAACCTTAAAAGTAAAAAGAGCTGAACTCCTCGGAGTCATCAAGCAGAAACTTGGAGAGTTAGGCAAATGGGCGTAGACTTCGATCTCATATTTGGTCTTCATAGTATTGCCGCCGCCCTGACGAACCCATTAAGAGTTCATCAAAAACTTGTGGCCACTGATGAAGGTCTTATGGACCTCCAAAAAAAACATAAAATTAATCCCAAGACACTTAAGGTAGAAATCGAAATGGTTTCTTCCCACCTGCTTCAGGAAAATGCCAAACGCCTTTGCTCTTATCTTGATGTTGAATTCACCAGAGTTCCTTCACAAATCTATTTGCAAACTTCTCCCCTTGAAACATATACCCTTCAGGAGTTTTTAAGAGCTCCGACGGTAAGACTCCTGGCTCTCGATCAAATTACCGACGTCCATAACGGAGCGGCCATTCTTCGAACCGCCTGCTTTTATGGTATGAACGGAGTGCTGATTCCATCTTCGAAATCTTTTGGCCTTACCCCATCATTTTACAGAATCGCCTCAGGTGCCACAGAATATGTAAATCTCATCCGAGTAAGTTCCTTAAGCAAAGCAGTAGGCCAACTAAATGATGCAGGAATCATGACCATCGGACTTTCTGAGCATTCTTCCGAAAATCTGACGACCGACGAGATTCGTGCACAAAAGAAAATGTGTTTGCTGCTGGGAGCCGAAGAAACTGGACTTTCGCATGCCGTAGCAAGACTAGTCCAAAAAAACCTCAGTTTACCTTCTCAGGGTCAAATTAAGTCACTAAATGTTGCCTCTGCCGCAGCAATAGCCATGGAAAAATGTTTCGGCATCTAACCTGAAAAAGCTTGATTTCATAAGTCATCGACATTATAAATTCAACTCATCATTTTGATTGATGTGAGGGCTGCTCTAGCTCAGTTGGTAGAGCAACGGTTTTGTAAACCGTAGGTCGCAGGTTCGATTCCTGTGAGCAGCTCCATCATTTTAAATGGCAAATCCTATGGATTTGCAAATGCTTGAATGGCGTGGTTCCCGAGTGGCTAAAGGGAGCAGACTGTAAATCTGCCGGCGTCAGCCTTCGGTGGTTCGAATCCACCCCGCGCCACCATTTAATTATTTTATGCGGGCGTAGCTCAGTTGGTAGAGCGCCACCCTTCCAAGGTGGAAGTCGAGAGTTCGAGCCTCTTCGCCCGCTCCAATATTTCTTGCTGGATCAGAGCTCGCATGGCTCAGTGGTAGAGTACTTCCTTGGTAAGGAAGAGGTCGCGAGTTCGAGCCTCGCTGCGAGCTCCATTCTGCAAGAGTGCAGGATAGGTTTTTTTTATTTGTAGTTGTATATAAGGTAGGGCATATTCTACCAGTCAAAAACATAGATATCAGGTTTAAACCACTTTAAGGGAGAGCCACATGGCAAAAGAAAAATTCGATCGTAGTAAGCCGCACGTAAATATCGGAACTATCGGTCACGTGGATCACGGTAAAACAACACTAACTGCAGCTATCACTATGACTATGGCTCGCCTTCACGGTGGATCTGCTAAATCATATGCGGATATC
>DATLXC010000016.1:0-203508 GCA_035575985.1 Bacteriovoracaceae bacterium
TTAACGATTTTCGTTACCTAGATCGCCCAAGACTCAGTACAGGGCCCCTTTCGGGTTACCCTGGTAGGACTGTTCAGGATCAACTCAATGATGTATTTTGAATTCCTACCGGTAAGCAGCAGCTTCGCCCAGCGCACATAAGAAATATCTTATAAGAGAAGCCATGATGTTTAAAACTCTATTTTTTACTTTGATGTGCCTGAATAGCACCCTGCTTTACGCAGAAGTACGTAAGGCCTGAGTATGGTAAGAAGATTGTCTTATTAAAAATCCAGTGAAAGCTTGGCACTGATACGTTTAACACCAATTGTCTGAGAAGCCTCCAGGCCCATTTTAAATAATGCTAACTGAAGATTAGCTCCGGCTGCCAGGTACCCACCTGAGGAACTGACGTTTTCTTTTTGATTAGAGGTAAAGGTAAAGATGGTTGCTGTACTACTTCCTGTAACCTCAGCATCTGATTCACTCTTGGCAACACCGGCCTTCACGTAAGGTGTAACAATGGCAAGTGTCTTACTTACACCGAGCCAGTAAACCGAAGTCTTGGCCGCAAAGTTAATAGTTGAATCTACATCGGTAAAAGCAGTTGATGAGTTATTGATAGTTTGTTTAAAAGAAACATCGGTATTAGACATGTTATATCCTAAGGCCACATCAAGAGGCAGGCCAAAGTGTGCCCCTGCATTCCATCCAAGACCAAGAGAGGTATTTTCAAAAGTAACATCGGCCAGCTCCTTTTCAGGAAGCACGCTTAATTCGACAAAGAGATCAAGGGGAAAATGGGCACGACCCATAAGTCCTGCATGATAAAGATTCTTGAACTCACTCCCGTCCTCACCGGCGCGATCAATAAGGTCCGCAAGCTTGGGTGATCCAGTTTGACCTGCAATTAAGCCTATCTCAAGGCCCCAGAGACCGTCGGTTTCAGGAGCTGCAACTGCTGTGTGGGAAAAGTTATTCGCAAATTCGTTACTTACTTTTTCAAGATCTGACTTTGACATGTTCGGAAGTTCCGGACCTGCGGCGAAGGCAGAAAGTGAGGAAAGACCCAAGAGAGTAGCTAAGAGTTTTATCATGAACAATCCTTTGAAAGTGAAACCTCTTCCATTTTCGCAGGAGTTTAAAATAAAGACAGGCAATTTTACTTGAGCTGCCAGCTTTTCCAGTAGTCTTTATTCTCAAGCCGACTAAATTCTTTTGTCATATCTAATGGGCGACGCGCATCAATCATGACAGCGAATTCATCCGTAAATTCATTATCATTGGCCCTTAAGAAAGCCTTCGGGTGTGGTCCGTGATTAATTCCCTGAGGATGATAAGTGATGGCACCTGCATCAATGTTATCACGGGAGAAAAAGTTTCCCTGGTGATAGAAGAGAACTTCGTCATAGTCGATATTAGAATGAAAGAATGGAACTTTAAGCACACCTTCGGAAGTGTATTCCAGGGGGCGAGCCACAAATGAACAGATCACGAAATTCTGGCAAACGAAAGTGGTGTGGCCAGAAGGGGGAATATGGTAACGATGAGAATTTATCGGACAATAATCATAAATGGAAAGTTTCCATGGATATAGGGAACCCTTCCATCCAACCGAATCCAGGGGATTGAATGGATAGGTCACTTGAGTAATATTTTCCCGGTGTTTGATGTCAATCAGATATTCTGTGAGCTTCTGTTCTGATCCGACGGCAGCTTCCGGAACAAACTTGGCCGTTTGATCATAAAGTGCATTGGGACCGAGTATGCCCCTGGCCGGCTCCTCAAATTCAGATTCCGATTCAATTTTAAGAATTTTGCATGTTTTGGAGATGTAGGTCTTATATGTGGTTCCGCGAGGAATGATGATGTAGTCGCCCTTGGTAAATGGAACGTGACCATAAGTAGTCTCCATCCGGCCTTCACCTTCATGGATAAAAAACATTTCATCATGGTCTGCATTCCTGAAAAATGTTTTTGGACTTGCAGTTAAGGTACCCAGGTATACTTCGATGTCCTGATTGAACAAGATTTTAACAAATTTGTTTTGTAAGGAGCCGTCGCCGAAAGCAGGCGGCAGGTTGCGTGGCTTAAGGTCACCAACTATATGAGTCCAGTCGGTGGGCTTATTTTGATGATAAAGATGAGACACACGTCCGAAGAAACCTTTCCGCCCATGCTCCTCTTCAAACATGCCTTCCGGTATCCTGACGTGGGCCTGTTTGGTATAAACACCTGAAGCCTTAAAGTTTTCGGCCATAAAAATTCCTATGGTTTCGGATTAGGGGTCCCGACAATATTTTTTAATTTTCCAATGCAATCAATTTCCAGTTCAAGTAGGTCACCCGGTTGAATCCATTTATCGAGTTCAAGTCCACAGCCGGTTCCAACTGTTCCAGAACCTAAAAAGTCTGTTGCCCGAACCCATTCTTCCATCGATAAGTGCTCAATCATTTCGCCCCATGAATAATGTGAGTCTCCAGATTGTCCCCGTGACCATTCCACACCATTTACTGATGCAGTCATCAGAAGATTTGGCTCTTCATATTTAAATTCATCAAAAGTCACAATGACCGGACCCATGATTGAGCACCAATCCTTGCCCTTGGCAGGCCCAAGGCGAATGGACATTTCTTTTTTCTGGATATCACGCGCAGAAATATCATTCAGGATGGTAAAACCAAAAATATGTTTTTTCATGTCCTGAGCTTTTATATCCTTGCCATCACGGCCGATGACAACTCCCAGTTCCAGTTCGTAATCCAGTTGCTGGGAATAATATGGCCAGGGGATAATATCGTTGTGTCCGATAAAACCGGTGTTTCCACCCTTATAGTATGCGGGTATCTCATACCACGAAGTCGGGACAGGTTCATTTCGTTTTGCAAAGCCAACCTTCACGTGTTTCTCATGAGCAAAAAAATCACGGTACATGCCAATCTTATCAAGTGGTGCATCGTAATTGATATCCCTGGCATCTAGGATATTAAAGGCCGTGTCTGCGCCCGAGAAAGTTTTCAGAATTCCTTCCTGGGCCAGAACCTTGTAGAGATCAATTGTATAAAGAAGTTTTTGAATGGCAAAGTCCTGGTACATTTGCAGGAATTCAGACAAGGAAGGCGGGGCAAGTAGACGGGCCCGATCCTGAGTATTATAAAAGCCCTGACGGTCGTATTCTGCCTGCCAGACAAAATTAACATCAATCAGGGTGGTCTCATCTAGGAAAACTCCCAGGCGCTTGGTTATACCCAAGTGGGATGTTCGTTTATAGGTACAGACTCTCATTCAAATTACCCCTGTTCATTTTGCACAGTGTCTCTAAAATACTCTTACCTAAAAAAATATCATGACCTCAAAGGAAACGCCAAAAGGTATGCTCACTTATATGAAATACATAGCAGCATTAATCTTTATGGGCAGCTTTACCCTTGCCCATGCAAGCTTTGAAGAGGTTATGCTTGTTCCTGGTTTCGCTCAACAAAAGCTTCCAGAAGAAAGTTTTAATTCAGTCATAGCAAAAATGGCAGATACCTTTGCTCCGCTTGCCAGAGAAATTGGAAGAGAACTTGAGTTTTATTCTGATTATCATCATGATTGGGCTCAGGCCTTTGCCCGTCGCTGGGAAACGGATCAGATTATTGTTTATGGAGGAATAGCTGCAATTCAAGGCATGACGGAGGACTCATTAGTACTTTCTCTTTGTCATGAATTGGGTCATCTCTATGGAGGCTTGCCTTATCATGATTCCTACAACCGCTTGTCAGTGGAAGGACAAGCAGATTACTGGGCCGCTAATTTTTGCTTTCCAAAAATTGCTACAGAAAATGCATGGGCAAGAACATTGGCCGCGGGATTAGTGATAACTTCTTTCTTTGCTGATAACAGGGGTGTGCCACATCCTGGAAGTGAAACTCCAGACTACACACAAGTAGATAGGACCCTGATGACTCATCCTGGTCCTCAATGCAGGCTTGATACTTTTCTAGCAGGAGCATCTAATCAGGGAAGACCAGCTTGCTGGTATTTCGCCTTATAACGGGGAAGGACTTCATCCATAGCTTCATACAGATGATCCATCTCATCCTTAGTGGCGATGGAAATTCTTACGTGATCAGGCATAAGGTTCGCCCGGAGAGGCCTGATAATCACACCATGATTTAAGAGTTCATTATAAAGGAACAAGCTTGCTTCTTCAGATCCAGTCTTAAAAGTTATGAAGTTTGTAACGGAAGGGATTGGATTAAAACCATTATTCTTGAGATATTTAAAAAGCTCTTCATAGCGAAGCATGTTGTTTTCCAGAGTCCTGATAAGATGAGGGTGATCTTTCAGGGCACCTAATGCCCCTTTTTGTGCTATGAGGCTGGGTTCAAAAGGAAGCTTAACCTTGTGCAAATTTCCAATGAGATAATCGTGACCAAAGCCATAACCGCAACGAACTCCTGAAATCCCATATGCCTTGGAAAAAGTCCGTAAGGTGATTACGTTGTCGTACCGGTAAGTCATGGAATCAGGGTAATCTCCCTGCGCCTTGGCAAATTCGAAATAGGCTTCATCCAGGATAACAATTGTGTGAGCAGGAACATGCTTCATGAGGAAATCGAATTCCTGCTTTGTGATATACGTTCCGGTTGGATTATCAGGATTGGCGATATAAACGATCTTGGTGTTTGAAGTTATCTTACGTGCCATACCCTCCACATCGTACTTGTAGTCGGCTTTACGGGGCACCTGGATGAGCTTTGCACCTACAGACTTGGCAAGGATCAAAAACCCTATAAATGTGTTTTCAGAGGTCACCACTTCTTCATTAGGTTGCAGGAAAGCACGCACAATATAGCCCATGATGCCCTCTGAACCGTTTCCCAGAATGATATTCTTAGGCTGGAGTTTATAAAGGTCACATAAGGCATTTTTAAGTTGATGGGCGAACATATCCGGATAGCGGTGTACTTCCCATAAGGCATTAGTCATTTCACGGATGGCGTAGGGAGAGGGACCCAGGGGATTTTCATTACTTGCGAGTTTTGAAATGCGGGTCAGCCCTTTTTCACGGGCAAGTTCCTCAATAGGCTTACCTGCCTGGTATACTTCCAGCTTTTCAATATAATCAGGGACAAGTTTTTTTTCCATGGATAAAAAAATAACAGAATCTATCCCTAAATACAATTAACAGGATTCGGATTTGTACTGTCAAAGGTACAACTTAGAACCCCTTCATTGGTTTCACTTCGCAGGACGACATTTCCTGAATCAGTCACGTAAGTGTAATAGGTGATAATACCAAACTTGTATGATCCATTTGCAAAGCCATTCATGACAAGGTTGGTGGAGCCTGAAGGTACTAGCTTCCTGCCATAGTCTGTATAATCAAAGAGATCCCCTGCATCGCTGATGGCATCACCCCAGATGAAGGTTCCGACGTGAGGCTTGGACCAAAAGATTTCATAGTGTGAAAATACGCCTACCAAAGGTTCCACCCAGGTCAGAGTAACGATATCCTCTTGTGTAGAGGCTTCTGCAAAACCCAGAAATTGAAGTTCTGTCGGTGCTATCGGACGAGGTTGTACACATCTCCAGACTCCATTAGGAGATTCACGTTTTGTAATACCATCAACGTCCCATTTAAAAGGGAAGAGAGTGAAGCAGTATGGATCGTTAGAAAGATAATCAATGCCATTTACAACAACTTCGTATGTTGCCAGGAAGTTATAATTATCGTGGTAAACAGGTGTCGTGACTTCTGTAATTTCGATATCAGAACCATCGTCAAGATTTGTTCTTCTCATCCTGAGAATAAGTCCATCAAAATATCCAGCAGTAAAGTTTGGTGGATCAAACTTAATCTTGAGAGTTCCTATATCTGCAAGAGAAGTTGCACTCTTAATGTCTTCCTTGATACCATTAAATGCAGGGAAGGAAGGATCGGTGGTTATGGTCCGTACCGGTGAAATAATCCTCTTGTCTACTGGACACTGTGTAGTGGCACATAGGACAAGTACCACTTCATACAGTGTATAGGGTTTAAGCCCTGTAATAGGAGCATTGTCTGCGTCGTATGTTGCTCGCTTACAGAAAACTGTTGCAAGTGGGTCTGAAACAAGGGGAGTAAGACAAAGATCAGGCAAGATCAGACTTCCAACTCCACCACCAAGCTCACTGTAGTAAAGGCGGAAGTGGTCAAACACTCCGGTTGCCCTGCCCCATGTACCATATATCGAGTGTAGTCCTTGCTCTCCAGGTGCGAGTGAAACCGCAAGGGAATCACCTTTAAAGTCAATGTCAGCAAGATCATCTGACAAGGTTGAAATCGTAATGTAATTGGTATTCCTTTCGCCACGTTTTCTCGGATCATAGACGTCTTCAACAGACCCCTCATGTATAGCTCGCATCCGAATATAAAAAAGTGTCTTCGAAGGCAAGCCTCGCACGATATATTCATTTACAGAGTCATCGTGGTTTAGAGAGAAGACCCATTTCCCATCACCCGGGGTTAAGGGAAGATCCATGTCCAGTGGAGTTAGTCTTTCAGAGTCCACCAGTACGATTTCATATGTCTTCGGGTCATATTCTTTCTTTGAAAGGGAACCGGAAACCGCTGCAGGAGTCCAGCGAACTTTTAGTGAGTCCTTACCATCCTGTCCGGGAGTGTTGAAAGCAGAAGAGATACCATGGAAATCGGATACCAGGTTATCAAAAGTGGTAACGTTTTTAATAATTCCCGAAGTACTTTGGACAGGAGATTCCTTGTCGCGGGCTTCTACTTTAATCTGATAAGTGGTGAGCCTGGAAAGACCAGTCAGGGTTATTTTTAAGAGTCCACGGAAATCAGGCTTAACAACTTCAGAGGGAGTGGAAATAGGGAACGGAGCATTTCCTATCATGACATCGTAAATATATTTTCCGGAGCCACCAATGGCAGGGAAAAAAAACACTTCAATTCTTGAATCTGAAATAGCAGTTGCGCTGGATATACCTGCGAAACTCAGAGAGCTTTTTGGAGCCTCATTTATCTTGGAAAATGATTGTGTAGCATCCTGAACTGTTCCTACACAACCAGCAAGCAATACACTCATGAATAGGGTCAAACCGGCAAAACTTCGCATTAAATCCTTTAAATACGGTGACTTATGGTAATGGACAAATATTTCCCTTACTTGAGCCTTTTCGGCATTATCCCCGGATTTATTTAACCTCTTTTAAATATTAAACGTTTTCCCGCACTTACCGATGAGTTAGCACATTGATATGGAGGTCAAATATGAACATTGGTGCTATTTCCGCGCTCATTATAGCAGTCGCGGTTTTCTTTTACGGACTCATCCTTTCGGGCGGTGACTCCCTTAAGATCTTCTATGACTTTCCCAGCATCTTTATTGTGTTCGGGGGAGTGTTCGCTGCAACCGCAATTTCCTTCCAGTACAAGCGCATGTTCATCATGTGTAAGGCTGCCATGATGAGATTGATCAAAGGCAAGAGTGTTAACTTTGCTGAAGTAATCAAGGAAGTCATTCAGGCAGTAGATAAGTATCGTAAGGGTGAGAGCTTGAAATCAATCGCTGACAATACTAACGACTTTTTCTTCAAGGAAGGCCTTCAGATGCTGGACGGAGGAATTCTTTCTCCGGATCAGGTCACACAAATGATGGAAGAGCGTAACGACAACCTCTTTTACCTTTATAGTGAAGATGCAAGTAAACTCAAGATTGTTGGTAAATATCCTCCGGCCTTCGGAATGATGGGTACGACCATGGGAATGATCGTACTTCTGGCAAACCTTAACGGAGCAGACGCCATTAAGCGAGTTGGTCCGGCCATGGGTATCTGCTTGATTACAACTCTCTACGGAACAGTGGTCGCAAACTTCGGATTCCTGCCTATCGCGGATAACCTGGTTGAACAGGCCAAGGAAACTTATCTTAAAAACAGGATTCTGGTTGAAGGCCTTAAGCAGATGGTCTTGAAAGAAAACCCGATTGTTGTGGCCGAAAAGCTGAACTCTTACCTTCATCCTGGCGACAGGCTTGATTGGAAAACAGTCCTGGGGAGCAAATAAGTTATGGCAAAGAAATTTCCATCTGCTCCTCCAGACGAACCAGAAGGGTGGCTTACCAGTTACGCGGATTTGATGAGTCTACTCTCTTGTTTCTTTATGCTTATGATGGCCTTCGCAAACTATGAAACGCCTGGTGTTCAAACCAGGGCCAACATCATCGCGGAGTCTTTTACCAAGACTGCAGGACAAACTGAAATTGATCTTGATAGGCTTAAGAATGAGATTGCCCACCATCCTGATTTTAACCAGCGGACTAAACTTACACTCCGGGATGGAGAGTTAGTTATTGTCTTTGCAGGTAGTGCCGTGTTTCCTGAAGGAGCATACCTCCTGGACAGCAGTACTGTTTCAATGGTTGATACATTGATCGACATGGTTAAGGCACATAATACTGACTATCGCGTCCTGATCGAGGGTCATGCTGATAAGAATGAATCTCTCCTTGCGGGTAACATGAATCACTGGTCTTTAAGTGCGGCCAGGGCGGCCGGTGTTGCAGCGAGATTTGAATATTTTGGATTTAAGGGTGAATACCTGGCCGCAATTGCCAAGGGTGACCGCGAGCCTGTCTCTGCATATAAGGAAAAGACCAAGGACGATGCCCCTATAGAAGATGAAGTTCCTGCGATTGAGATTTCAAAGCTTAACCGCCGGGTTGTGATCCGGATTCTTGAACCTCTTAATGGTGGCAAGATGGGCAAGGTAAGAGTAGGAGTACTGTTCAGGGATGCTGAAGGTGGACCTCCTGCAAGTGATGCAGATATCTTCAGGCCTTCTGAAGGTAATGATGTTGCGGTAGTGAAAGCTAAGACAGAAGTGAAAGCCGAAGAAGTAAAACCGTAAGAGTATGTTGTCCCGGAAGCAGTTCCGGGACAATCAGAATTTAGTGACTAAGATTAGTTGCGAGAGTATCAAGCCCCAGAGAGATCGTTGTCTTCTTGTTGCCTGCCTTAAATCCAATAGAAGCTAAGTGTTCAGCAAGTGCCATCTCAGACCTGCCAAAGTGAGCAGGAGCAGAAGCATCACCTTCAACCAATGTATTGAGATAAAGCCCTTTAAGGTCGCACTCAAGGCCGTGAAGTGTAAATTCCAGGGACACTCTTCCGAATTGCTCACGACAATGCCATTCAAGGTGAGAAACTTTTCCACCATGTGAATTGGCTATGGCAAGTGTGCCCTTAAGTAACCAGGCCAGGGCCTCTGAGACTTTATCTGCTGGAGCATCCACTGCTGTTTTAAACGGACTGCGTGATGTAGGAAGAACTTTTAACTGTGCAATTTGAAGCAAGTGACTGCTTTGCTCAATCACCTTGCGGCACTCTTCTTCAATATTAACACCCTGATCAAAATAGAAAGTAGTGGTGTTAGTCATTACAGGTGCCGGGTCGAAGTTTAATTCCGGCAATGCTGGTGGACTATCAGTCTTAGCATCTTCCATTTTCTTGAGTTCATTCTCCTTGGACTTGCGGAAAGTGAATCCGACAAGAAAAGCCACGAAGAGTGCGCCTAAGTAGAGGGCATACTCAAGAAGTTCAAGGTCCCCTGAAACTTGAGGAGCTGGAGCCGGACCAGATGCGGGTCTCGCTGCAATAGCATTGGCAGTAGTTTCAATTTCATTTTTAATTTCAACCAGGAAATTCTTGTCATCAGCAACAATGTTTACCAAAGTCGGCTTAACTTCAAGTGCAGGATAGGGTGCTTCAAATTCAGCAATAGAAGTATTGATAGCATCAATCTTGATGTTCCATTCTGTATTGAAGTATTTAGGCATTCCGAGGCTTTGCACCAGGTGATTCTCTTCCTTGATCCAGGTCTTGAGGGACTGGATTCTATCAGGATGAGCCTTGGCATTTGCCTTGGAAGCAAAATAAAGAAAGCGATGCCTGGCCGGAAGGTCATAAGACCTGAGCAAGTCATAGGCGTTGCTGATGGATGTCCAGAGTGAGCTTTCCCGCTTAAAGGCCAGATCAAGAGGTACTGGCACCATTACTGGTGAAGCTTCTCGCGCTGTCGTTTCAGCAACAGGTGTATTAATTCTTTGGTCAAGCCTGGTTATCAATGGCGCGAAGTCATTGGAGGCCGCTGCAGTAGATAAGTAAGGGATGGCCAATAATGCCAAAGTCCAGGTCTTCATGCTTCTCCTGCTTGATTGATGGTAAATGAGTCAATCGCTCGTATGTGCCAACCTGATGAGTGTTGGTCATGAAAAGGAATAATCGTTAATGATAGTGGTGGTGTAGAGAAGGGAAGTTTATCAACCTTTCTTGAGAACAGGAGCTTCCAGGAATGCTCATTGTTGTTGCATTCGGAAGTAAGAATCAGTTGCTCGGGAAAAGGCCAGGTTGGTACTGCTATGAGGCCCTCAAGCCAGACGTGAAGTGCCTCGAGGTCTTCCTTCTGGGGGACAGTCTGATAATCATGAATGAATATCCAGTTTGTCTCAGGACATAGATCACGCAATCGATTGCATAGTCTCGCCCAGTTTCTTTCTGAATCTGTTTGATCTTCACTCTTGCAAAGGACTTCGTTCAATGCGCGCTTCCAGTTAATCACCACTTCATTGGTGCGAACAGGATTCACTTGCTTATGCTGATTCTTTTTGGGAACAGGCAACAATTTTTCGTCAGTAACCCTCACATGACCTCCTGTCAAAAGTGAGTAGGACCTATTATTAATTTTAGCTTAAATTGCGAGGGAGAAGGAAGGGTGGAAGAGTTTGCCAGTTAGGCTGCTCTTCCGCCTTTAATACGTGTTAGCTTGCCACCAAGGGTAGCACTCCAGTCTTTGATAATTTGTTCGGCCAGGGAAGCGTAGCCAGCGTTTTTAGAGAGACATACACGTCCAAACTTAACGAACTCATGCCAGATCTCTTCACCACGGTTGGACAGGGCAGTTGCACGGGATGTTTCGCGGGCAATGTTTTCCAATTCCATGTCCATCATATCCCGGGCCGGAGTTCCAGCTTCTGCCAGGATGTCCAGAAGTGTACTTCTTATATCTTCTGGTCGGCTATAAATCAATTCAACACGCTTTTGCATAGGGTAAGATTGCATCATTTCCTTGAGGAAAGCCGCAGGAAGATCCAGTACCAGCTCACTTGGGAAATTCAGCTTGGCCGTATCAATAACCATGTCGTGGTTACCAGCCTTGGCCAGCGCACGGAACAGGGTGCTCTCTCTTGAAGGAGAAGCAGTAGGAATCATCATGATAATTCTTTGTGCAAATGGAGAAGGACCGTGAGCATCCTTATAAGCCTTGATGGCAACTTTCAGGAGAGGAATTTTCTCCTCCAGGGTTCTCATTTCGAACTCGGCACCTTTCAGAAGCCACGTGTCAGCTGTATTATCATCAACAATAGATAGAAGTCTATTAACTACAGAAGGGCTAAGGATGTTCATCATCAGGCCTATTTGTACAACATTCGCAGACATGAATTCAGAAGTTGTCCTCACATCAATTTCCATAAGAAGGTTAAATAGCTCTCCATCCTTGACCCTTGTGGGTACAAGGAAGGCACGAATAACTTCCTGGAAGATATGCTTGTTCGCCAGTTTGAGTTCTTGTGCTTCAAGATGCTGTCCAATCATGACCTTCCACTTATCGCGCTGTTGTTCAGTCAATCCACTCATAAGTTTTTCCATCTCAACAGAGGAAGCCTGTTGCGAAATACCTCTTAAGGCAAGAAGAGTGGATTCATCACTATCATTTAACCAACCTTTAACAGCGTTAATAGCTATTTCAGGGTGCTGTTCAAGACACTGTTGGAATTTCTCGAATCCTAAGCTCGCCATCTCTTCCTCCTCTAGATCCTTCTCGTTTTGTGCTATCAGGTCTTTTTCATCTTCATCTTCATCTTCATCTTTTTCATCCGGCTTATCTTGCTCTTTCGGGACGAACTTTTCCATGAATGCTTTCCATTCCTTGAAGAGCATGAAGGCCATGATTCCGAGAATGAGAGAGCCAAGTATCAGACCAACAGCATTACCCCAGCGGGAAGCCCATTCAAGCCAGTCCTTGGTCCATATTTTTGGCTCATGCTGGACAGGTTTTCTATTCTTCTCGGCGAGCTTCTCAGCTTTGGCCAGAGCTTCGCGCTTGGCGATCTCAGGATCAATCCATTCCATCGCGATGTTTTCAAACTTGATGGCCGGCTTGATACCTGAAACAGCAAGCTTGGAATTACTTACTAATTTTTTAACAATCTCAAGCAGGTCAGATGGAATCCTGTCACTCAGGTAAACAGTGACCTTGACTCCGGTAATGTTCTTAAAGACATCATAAGCTTCATTGAAACGGTAAAGGTTCATGAGCTTGGTCTTTTCAACATCCAGGAAATTATCCAGTACAGGAACTTCAAGACCCATTTTTGAGAAGGCAATATAATCGCCCCTGGATTCTTCAAGTTTAAGATCACTTACTTTTGGACCAGTCTTATTGCCTTCACCGAAGTTAGGGGCACCAGGGTCTGTAATTTCTGTTTCTACTTCAACCAGATATTGGTTGTCCTTGAGTGCTGAAGAAAGAATTGTATTAAACTTGCGCTGGACTTTTTCTTCCAGTGCCAGTTTTTGCCAAGTCAAAGAGGTGCCTGTTCCCATCGCTAAGGTTGGTAAGAACAGCATGACCAATGTGACCACAATAAAGGATCTCATTATCATTTAACCTCCGAGTCTAGGCCCATTTTCTTTTCCAGGTATACTTTCATCCGGTATGCATCATGATTGTCCGGATTAAGTGCAAAGGCTTTACGATATAAGCTCAGGGCACTTTCTACTTCCTTATTCATGTAATAAGCAGTTGCCTTAAGCTCGGGAATAATTGAAAGAGCAGGGTGCTTCTTTTCAAGATCATCTAATTTTAGAAGGGCATCCTTGAAATTCCTGCTTCGGACAAGCTTCTGGACATCAAAGAGTTGATTCATCAAAAGGTCGTGCTCTTTAATGTTCGAAATAGCACCGTCAAGTTCAAGATTGGCAGTAAGTTCAAGGTCAACGTCTTCTGTCTTGGCCAGCATGAGGCGATAGGGATTGTGTCCTGGTTTCTTGATTTCAAGAACAAAGCTCAGTGCTTTTACATATGTATTCATGACTTCAGTCAGGTCGGCTTCATAAGGAGTAACACCTAGTCTTACCGGCCTGCCGTTTCCAACAATAAATATTTCTGCACCTTCCGGCTGACTCTTGATAATTAGCTTTGAAGCGAACCCAATAGCAGGGAAAAAAGATGAGATAATAATAAGTAAGAAAAATTTGTTCATTTTATGAGGCTCCGCACTCTTATTCATTATCGTTCATTATTAAAGTCGCTTATACATAATCTTAGTCGAGGAAAAATATGCCCCCAACCATGGCTTTCATTCCTATAGTAGTTGTAACAACTCCGACCCCCCTGGCTACCCCGGCAGTTGCCCTAAGTGTCCATTTATTAAAGCGACGGCTAAGACCACCTCCAAGCTCTAATTCGAGTATGGTGTCGTTCTTCTGGGCAGTTGGAGTTAAGTAGGAGATATAGCCCATGTTTATCCCGCCCATGACAAAATAGCGGGTAATGGGAGAAAGAGTGAATGAAGTAGTTAAGTCACTCATTACCAATCGAGAGGGGGCCTTTCCCCAATAGTATTCCAATCCGCCACCACCAGACATATAGGTGCCAGCGCTCGCCATGAGGGGGAAGGTAAACTGGCCATAATAAGCCTTACGACCGGTGGCCATGAAGCGATAGTGTAATTGAGATGCAATGACGGCCACTGAACCAGAAGCCGCTGCCTGGACGTTTGGACCTGACAAGGTAGCCTGGTTTTCTGTAAAGCCGATATTCGCCATGCCCACCAGGAGGGAAAATTCCTGCGACTTCTTCATTTGAGAAGTATAGCTGATGACGTTGTCCTGGCCATTGGCCGAAAACGAAATAATTACAGCGATCGTCGGATAGATAATCCGAGTCGCGATTCGTTGAAGGTAAATGGTATTTCTCCTTGAGTAGTAAGATTCAAAGTTTCGGTCATTACATTAAACTCGCAACCATACACTAGAAAGTGAGGGGAGAAGTCGAGATGAGTATAGGTGCCCTGCCATGCTGAAGCACCTGAGATGGGCTTATAATCGCTCTGGCCCTGCATGACACTTCCATAGGAAGCGCCGATTTTTATCGGATATTTAAAGGGCAGGACGATATCTGTTTTGATTTTTGTCCAGACAGACGTCAGGGAGCTTGGCTGTAAGCCTACTCCCGGTTCTGGCAAGTTTACAAAGAACGATGCATCCCTGAAAATTCCTGCGGAGAGATTCCAGTGAGTGCTAAGCCATGTGGCATATAGTCCAAGTTGATTCATAGCTGGAGTGGCAACTGTGGCGGTTTGAGCTTTGGTGTATGTTAAGTCATAGCTCCAGGCAATCTTCCCATTAAAAAAAGAAGTAGGATTATGGCCAAGCACACGTAAGTTTACCATTTGAGCCTTAGTAGTAGTATCAACCAGGCCGGTACTTGTTATTTCTCTTCTGTCCATGCCAACAGCAAACCTGAATTGCCTGGGATACACCTTGGGCTTATTAATCTTTTTCATTAAATCTTCATCTACTAATAGATTGCCTTTCAACATGGCAATGGAGGAATTTTTCTCAGGATCCTTGTCCTTAGCCGCTTCTTCTTTTTTTTCTTCCGCTGTCTTTATAATTTCCTTATCAACTCCTGCCTTGAGGTCACGTACCCGCTTGGCAAAGTCGATAGCATCTTCGGCCGGGGCAGTGGTTTGAGTTGTGTTCGGAATTTTTTTAGGTTTTGCAGGTAGGGGAGGGACTGACATCTTGGCATCTTTTGCCCCTTTTGCTTCTTTTGCTTCTTTTTCCTCACTCCAGTCATATTGGAGGAAAATCGATTCAATAGCTCCCTGGAAAAGCCTGAGCAGGTCATCTTCGCGGATGTTATCAAGGGCAACTTTCGACAAGAGTGTTTTTGTTTTTACATTGATTAATCTTGCTTCAAGCCTGAATCCATTACCTGACTTACTTACTTCCGATTCTACGGCCACCATATCCACAGCACTGGCCGTCGGAGTGTCTGTGCCCGAAAGAAGCAATTCCAAACCTTTTTGCTTGGTTACAACTTGCAGGCAAATTTTTTCGAGCTGGCGGGAGACATTGGGGGGCAATAATTCATGGCCCTGGATTTTTCTAACCAATACCAAGCTCTTGTCTTCCTGGGCCATAAGGCTTAGGTGACAAGAGAAGACAAGAATCATAAATAATAAGATTCGGAGCTGGACCATTATCCCATGATAGGGAGTAAGTGGGTCAGTCTCAAGGCGGCAAATTTAGTCCTATGGCAAAGTGAACATACACCTTGAAGATCCATAAGCAACAGCACCATCTACATATGACATATAGTTAGATACCGGAGCTGCCGGCACCCCGCCTGCTGCAGTGTTAACATTAGCATTAGGGTTAGAACTATTTCGTAAGTAAAAGGCCTTACTTGAATCCAGCATCTGTGATTCAGTTCCGGGTACAAATCCCGGCATCGCTCCACATTTAGTGTCAATACTGACGACTGGTTCTGACAACCAGTGTGTGGTTTCTGTAAAGTTTGCGTAGGAAGTACTACCCGCAGTTACCAGTAACAGGTCATAAGCTGCCTTGCTAATCAATTTATAAGTCTTGAAAACAGTTGATGAATCACTTAGTGCAGCCTTCAATCTGTTAACACATTTAGCTGCGGCTACTGGGTAAGTATCATAAGCAACACCAGGAGTGAGGTACTTATCCACAACGAGTTGCTGATCATGGAAATAAACATGGTTTGAAGGTGGCACTAATACCTTCACAATGGTGTTTGTCCCTGCAGATAAGTATAGTCCGGATGCAAGGCCAGCAAACCTGCAATTGGTCCCAGGACAGGTATTATATGTGAATCGATTGTCCCTTCTGATCGCTACCGCACGGAAATAATAAAATTTAGCGTTAGTGAGGCCTGTGGCAAAAGTCACAGTCTGGGGATTAACTGGATCGTAAGTATTAATGTCCACATAACTCGTAAGAGTAGAGCTATATGGGTCGTTAAGTGCACCGGCACTTGTGGACATGAGAACTCTTGTTCCTACCACTGAACCTAGCGGAAAGTTAGTTGGATCAAACTTAGGCACTTCAAAGGTTATTCTCCTTGTATCTAAGGCCTTAACAGTTGTGTAGTTTCCTGAAAGGATGGAAATATCCGGGTTAATTGTTCCCACGAGATGTGTCCAGAAGGAAGCTGTGGAGCTACGGTTTACTGAGTAGTACCAGATTTCTGTAGCCAGATTCCGCATGTCATCTCCGTCATTGGACTGGATAATATCCTGGAGATACTCAAAGTTCGCTTTGAAAGTCACAATGAGATAGCAAGGGTTAGGTGCAGTAAGAGGACTGGCGGAATAGGCCAGGCCCTTAAGATGGGCCGGAATGGCTGCATTATTTTCATCATCACCAAATAAGCATCCTTTAGATGCTTCGACCAAGAGACGGGTAGTAGAATCAGGATACTTCTTTTCTATGATTGGTACGTATTGGTTTCCATCAAGAGTTCGGTATTCACTGGCCTGCGGAATAATTGATGTTGGAGGTTGATTGCCGGAGTTGTAGCCCCGAAGTGTATTGGCGACCAGATACTTATGGTAAGACAAGAGCATTGAAGTCTTGCTTGATTGAGTATTAATAATTTGAAAACGTTTAAATCCACCAGTTGGCTGGTCAAAAACCCACGTCTTTGGAACGACATCCAGCCTTTGGGTTCCGATGGTAATTTCATAAGAGTCTCTTGTGATCTGAGAAGGATTTCCGGCTATCGGTAAAATATCAATAGGCTTTGTAACAGGCATTGTAGGAGAGTCGTAGGCTATCAGGAATCCTGGTGAGCGAGGCAAAAGTGAAATGGATGTGTTTTGCATCATGTACTGACCAGCAGCGGCCGTACGATAAATTGGGGTCAATATAATAGTATCTGTAGAGTCACCAGCAATAGGCTGATACTTGAAAGTTAACTTACAGCTGGTGGCAGCAGGAAGAGTCATTCCCGAAACACAAGTGCTTTCACCTCCACCTAAGGTGGTAAAGCTTGGAGGAATGGTTTTAGCTGTCTCAAGAGCCGCATCGGCCCTGAACATAACCTTTAAGTCATATAGAGGAAAAGCAGTTTCGTTCTTGAACGTAACTGTCTTCTTGGCATATACATCGTTAGGCGTCGGAGTTGCGGTAAGTTTAATTGTGTCAAAGATAACTGAAGATGTAGGTGCAGTGAAATTCGAGGTTAGTGCTGCAGCGACAGGTCCCATCGCAGTAACAGTTGGTGGAACGCCGTCGTTTTGAACCACATCATAATCTGTAATATCCATCGTTAGTTGTGGAAATGTTCCAGTGGCCATTACATGGGCCACAACCAGGATTTTCAGGGTGAAAGAATTATTGGCAGGGACATTGATAGGGTTCGTACTCTTATCATAAAGAATAGTTTGATTATGACTACCGTCCTCATAATTGAGGATGAGTTCCATCGTGTGTTCACCGGCAACTGATGGATTAAAGGCAAAACTAAGTGGGGTTAATGGGATCGTGGTTTGCATGTCGCCACCAGGGAACACAAAGAACGGTACAGAAGAGGGGAAAGCAGTTATTGAAAAGCTAGCATCAGCAGGAGGAGTTGATAAATTAGGAAGCATGCTTGTAACTCTGGTTGCGTAACCACCAAAGTTTTTGATCGCTAAGGGGATGGCAATGGCCGGTGAGTTTTGGGGAAAGCTACCAACATAATAAACATAGTCGTAGTTAACTCTATTGGCCCAAGCGGTTGAGAGTGTCGGAACGAAGTTTCTTGAAGATGCACCTTTAAGTAATCCATTTGTTACTAAAGGATCATTTTCTAAAGAGTAGAATGCTGCCAGGGATCCATAAAACCAATGTTCAGGTGTAGATGTCGCGGTATGTTCTGGTAGGCCAGTTGCAAGCCCAGATAAGTTTATCTGAGGACGCCACATTGTGGCCGAGAGCCATGGAAGGAATGAGTAGGGAATAAGCTTTCCATGAGATCTACTTTCACTCCTGAAAGACCATGCATCCAGGTTGAATCTGTTACCATACATTGGTGATAATCTTCCTGGAGACGATGTGTCTCCATCATAATAGCTTATGAGAATACCACCCCATTCGATGCCAAAGTTTGCAGGAGGCCCACAATATTCCCAAAGGTCTATAGGGCTAGATGCTTCGACTTCGCGGGTGAAGAATCTCTGGCCTTCTTCAATATTTAAAGGAATCGTAGCATTACATGTAACTACATTTTTGGCCCTTTCACGATCCGAAAAATGAAATTCAACAGAGAAGACGCATTTCTTATCCTTAGGTAATCCTTGGAAGAGTCCAACCCGGTTTTCGGCGATTTCGGTTTGGCTTATTGTACCTGTGTAGTCGATATCAAAAAGTGTTGTGCAATCATAGTCAGCACCCTTGGCAGCAAAATCAGGAGTAGCTATAATTTTCTTATTATAGGACCGACCCGAAGCTGGATTCCAAATTTCAGAAGGAGGATTAAGAACACGCATATATGGAACAGTTCCTGTTCCCATATTGGTGATGTAGAATGTGGATCGTATGGTATCTCCAGCTACGTTAGTACTGGCACCGAAGCTAGATTTGTTATTGCTATCATCACTCATCTGCATGAGCATTCCCTTCTCAACAAGGGTGGCCTTAAGTCTCGATTCAATTGTGAGTGCCGGATAATCGGTAGGATTTAAAAGATTTGTGTCAGTAAATAATGCTCCCGTGTTGTATGTCACAAAGAAAGACTTATAATTGGTGGCCTTGGCGATGGGATCAGTTTGAGAATTCGGGTGGATGTAATCAAACATGTTTTCTTCTTGCATTTGATTAGTAGCTAAACCAATAGGAGCGAATTGAATATTAATGGTACAACTTGATCCTGCATCAATGAAAGTACATGAGGTTAAACTGGCAGTAGCAGGATCATAATATTTTTTCGGTCCATGAGGCCCAAGGGCAGCTCCGGCGCCACCGATTGGAATGCTTGTGGCCGATCCGTCCCTCAGGGCAATTCCCGTGGCCGTAACTGATCCTATGTTCTTAAAGGTCATGCTCATGTTCTTGCGCTTAAAGTACGTTGGTGATTGTAATGTGAGACGACCCAGGTCTGTTACCCATGGTCCCCATTCTCCAAAAGTTGTCGCATCAGTTGTTTCGTAATTTACGCGGGTGAGAACAAGTCTTGCTGCTGCAATAGATTCTGCAGATAGGTTGAAGAGTTTTTTGGTAATAATCCTCTCGGCTCCAAGCCATCGTGAGTCATAGATGACTTCAGGTTGCCAGTCCTTAAACTCAGTGGGTTTATCAGTGAGATAGGCAACAGATGGCTGGAAGATAAAATCAAATACGCAACCGGCACCAACAGAAACAAAGAAGGGACCATCAGCCACGGATCGTATACAGTCATTCCGATCTTTTACCGTAAATGGAAATTGCTCAAGGGTTAAGAGACTATTGTCGGGGGCACGGCACTCTAGCAGGAGAGTACCAGCCTTCGGTCCACAAGTGGCCAGAAGTGCTCCACTGACATCGCGGAAAGCAATGGCCTTGATTTCACCTTCACGATAGCCTAGGTTATTTATCTTGAATGTTCTCATGTCCCGGTTTCCGGAAACTACTGCAGTTTCAAAGGTCAGAGTACTGATAGAAACCTTGAACCTTGCTTCGATGTTTGTAGAAATTGACCTGAAGTATCCATTTAGTCCACCCATGCCACCTGAAGGATCTTTGCCATATGCTAGTGTAAGAGTAGAATTGTACTTAATTTCCTTGATGTCTTCAGGAACTGGTCCTATTGCAGGGTCTTGGTTCTTTGGACCATAAGTGACTGAGAGGTTACATTTAGCACCAGGTGCAAGGGAAGCTGGACAATTGTGAGTATGAGCATAAACATTGCCCATATTGGTAGGACAAAGATTAGTATCGGTGGACACGCATGTTTGACTCATGATTACACTTATATTCCTGGCAGAAAGTCCTCCAGCATTTATAACTTCAAGATCTTTGGTATAAATCAATGCATCAGCTCTTTCTATCACAGGGACATTTGCAGTGCCTGCAAGTTGACCAAATACATACTGGGTGACATCATTAGTAAAGACAACTGAAGCAGGCATACCGGCCAGAACTTTTACTGTAGTTTTATGAGATTCTGCTTCAACATAGTTCTTAAATTTTAACTCAATAAATTCTTCATATATCCTGCCGCTTTTTGGAGAGAAGGAAAGTTTCATCAAACAGCTTGCTTTTGGTGCAAGTTTCTTGCCGCACGTGCCTTCAAATCCAGGGAATTTAATTTCTCCATTCTCATTCGCCACATAAGTGATGGATGATAATTCATCGTCAGCAGCAGTCATTACAAGTTCAATATCTGTATATGGGTAACCAGTATCGTTATAAACTTTTATGGTAAGAGTCTTGGGATCATCTGTAAGAACATGTTCACCGAGATCAATGACTTCATTACTGGCCTTTTGATCATTTAGCTGGAAGAGTAACGGCTTATAGATGTCGGCCGTTGTTAACTCGACACTACCAGCTTCCTTTTTGTTACAAGAGGTAACCAAGAGGAAACAAAACAGCGGACATAACAGGATGACATTTTTCATGACTTAGTCCTGGTTGATCATTAATCCACAGCGAGCGCCGCTGGCGATATCTGATGTTCCTGCGTTTGTAGTGGACCCATAGATCGCAGCAGAAATCCATCCTGCAGAGTAACGTCCTGTTTTCGTATCTTTTGAATTGCCGCCATAGGTTAATGTAAATTCAGTTCCACGATAAACATCCCATCTCACATGATAAAGTCTTAGAGTACTTCCAGCTTTAAAATCATTGAGACTTTTGAAAACCGTGTTAGTAGTCGTCATGTCGGTAGGACTCATAACTTCTTTTTCAATTAAAATCTGCCTATAACCGTTATTGCTCGGGGCTATAGTAAGGACTTCCTCGCCAGAGGCCGGGAAAGTAAATTCAGAAATTCCTGGATGTGTTATTTCAGAATTTCCTACAGGGAAGTCAATGATAGTCGCCTGTACATCTATCAATGGGTCAGTATTGATATTTGGTAACAGGTCAGTCGTTGTAATGTCCATGTTGTCAAAAGGAGCGGCTACAGAATTGTCACCACAACTTCCACTCAGGCATTTTAAGGGAAATCCAATAACAGGATTGAAATATTTATTTATATTATTTGCGCCAGGATTGAGGGCAAGTGTGTTGGTTTTATTAATAGCGGCTCCAACACCTTGTGGCCCGAAGTCCATAAAGCGACCATCTCCCATCCTCCAACCATTTACTGCTTCCTGATCTGCTTGTGGTTTTTCTATAATGGCAGTATTTAAAGCTCCAGTTGGAAGGAAGATAGGCAACCAATCGGCACTCTTGGCGCCCGAATTTCTGAAGGCATTAGTAGGATCGGTTCTTTTTAGCGGGTTTCCATCTACTGGCGAACAGTAACCGGAATCTGTACCAATTTGGGCCCAAGGCAAGATATCAGTACGTGGAGCTGAAAGATCCGCGAATTTCAGTTTGAATTGTACGGCTGAATTATCGGCCAGGATACCATCTTTGGCCACTGCTACATAATCTCTTTCGTAGTTATTATTCCATAACGAGAATTGAGGCATCCCGTTTCCTACGTTTTTAATCCCGTTACCACCTGCCCACATAACAGTGACCGGGGCCATCCAGATTGCATCTTTAGTATAGTCACAGAAAATACGGTCATTGTTATATTCAGTAACGTTACCGATCATGTCCTGGATTCCATATTTACTTATGCACCTTCGAGTATTGAAATTATGAGTCTGAGAAGAAAGGCCTGTATAGAAAGAAGATCCGGTTATCATAGGTGATTTGACAGGGATTGAGTACGATTGGGTATTATTCAAATCATTACCCTTCCCAATGCCTGTTCCGATAAAGCCCTTAAAATCGTTATTACAACTTCCGGCACTATTGCTTGCTTCAATGTCAGCGATGTTGAGATCATCATATGTCTCATTCCATGCTGCCGCAGCTACGGCTTCAATACGGCGTAACGACCTTTTTGGTTTTACTGATTGTTCCGGGGCAAAATTTCCATTATCACTGGCAAATCCTACTTGTACAAAGAAGTTGCTACACATACCTTGGGCCTGCTCTGAACTCAACTTACCGAGAGCAGGTAGTTTGGAAGAATTGGATGCGAAGACTCTTGAAATACGGGTAGTATCTCTGAATCTGTTGGCACTGTTCCTGGATACTGCACCAGGGAGCTTAAAAGCCGCAGGACCTGGACCATCATCTTCTCTACCATTATAAAGAGTAAGACTGGTAGTGCTGTCAACTGCAGTCATTTCAGCTACAGTTTTAGAGTAAAGGGAATTCCTTGCACCATTAAACAAAAGTCGGTTTGTATGAAGTGCATCCACTCCTAACCAGCGTGGTTTCATATAGCCTGAACCATCAATGGCCGAGAGGTTGATCGAACAATTGTTCATGGACCAGGTAGTAAGGTCAGTGCGAAGTTCAGAATTGCCAGGGCCCAAAGTTGAAGGTCCTTCAATGGGAAGACCATAAGAGGATCCACCGTAAGAATTATGAAAGACAGCTAGGAATTCAGATTGCATGACATGGTTAGAACCGTGGTTGCCCAGTAACTTTGTGGCAATGGTTGTTGGGAAAGCGGCAGAGTCCACATCACAAGCCGGTGCAGGTCCGCCTCTTAAACCAGGAGTCATCATGGTTAAAAGTCCTGCATATGGCATTTCAAGTGTAGTACATGGAGCATAATACATTGTCGATTCATGCTCTCCTGTACAGTCACCTTGAATAATTTTTGTGTAGTCAGCAACAAATCCTACTGGATATTCACCTGCTGCTATTCCATTAGGTCCTTTAGTTTGGCTATCAAATCCTCCGCATCCTATGAATTTTGTAGTTGAAGCACTGGAAAGTCCGGCGTATCCCTTGAAAAGCGGCCAGAAATTACTATCAGTTCCTAACCTTCTAGCTGGTCCTCTTTCAAAGTATGAAGCACCATTTTCAGGGGTGTCTATAATGTCACCACGAGTGTATCGACAACCCAATTCATAACGATCTACAAGGAGGTCTCCTGCCTGGTCAAGGATAGTATCTTGAATATTCTGTGGGATATTGGGCGAAGTTGCTCCAACCCCATTATAAGGGCAGGAATAATTCTGGCCAATCTCCGGAATTTTATCCATTTCAAGACAACGTCCCCTGTTGGACATCCAGCGATGAACAAGGGCCATGTTTGGCGGAGGAAGTGTAACTCTCACAACGTTTTGATTAGGAGTCGCGTATGTAAGGGCCTTGCCATCAAAAATGGGTACGATTTTATAATCATATATTCGGGCCCTATCAATATCCTTTGCAGTTGGAGCATCGTGGACTTCATCCATTGCCTGGACTGAATAGTCGGTGAAAAACACCATTCTCTTGGTGACATTTGCTGTATTAGAGCGATTTCTATAAGTGTAATCTCTGGCGTAGAGGATTCCATTGGTGAGAGTCTGATCTTTCCAAGTGAGCTTATTGTCGGAAGACCGATAAACCTTATAACCGAATTTCCGGCCAGCTCTTAGGGCCGGATGTGCTGGCTGATTGACCGGACTCTGGAAAATCACATCAGCATCTGCGAAAGACATTGAGGCTTCTTCCCAGGCAAGGGACACTATACCAGTCTTACTCATTGCTAGGCCGCCGGCATTTGGAGAGCCATCGAATTGTCGGGTAAAATCCATCCCATAATCTCTTCCTGGGGGAATTGCATAATTGAGAGTGTTATCAGGGAGGATAGCTGTAGCCATCGCAACTTCAAAAGGCTGCCCGACATTATCAACGGCTTCATATACCCAAGCCGATACCGGAGGGGCCTTAGTTGATGAATCATTGGGGATCCTTCCATCTATTTTCGGCCCAACTGCAAAAATGCGTGTGAAACCGGAGAATGTGGCTATTGGAAGAGGAACAACACAGTCTTTAACATTGAGGTTATATTCACTGTAAAGATCTTTTTGAGGGGCAGTCAGATCAGTAATGGAAAGGACTCCAATCTGGTAGGTGCGTCCTGGCATCAGGCCTGTTGCTTGATAAGTCAGGTCAGTTGCAAGAAGAATGCCACTGGAGAAATAACCCGGAGTTGCTGCTATTGCATCAGGGAACGAAAACTTTTGAAGATTAGTTTTTTCTTTCCAGTAAACCTTGAAGCCTGAATAAACACCACCCGTCGGCAAGTTCCAGTTTATAGTTCCTTTTGTTCCAGAAATTCCGCAAGTACCCTGTACACCAGGGAATTGGGCCAAAGTGGGAGGGAAGACTTCAGGGTAAGAACAACGAACTATTCTATTGGCCGCAGCAATACGGACTTCTGGAGTCGAGCCAGTGACGATGGCAGGAGAGGCAGCAAAGCAGTACTCTTGTGTTCCGTTAGTGACGAGTCCTTTAATCTTTTGTGAATTGAAATTCGTGAGGATTCCAGGAATAGCTCCGTCCAAATCAAGATTGTTACAGGCCGTAATTAAAGATCCGGTGATTGGTGTACCAGTACCCGGGAATTTTTCTTGTTGGCTATGATCGGCCGGGTCTACACAGTAAAATTCCATGGTAGTGGCATAACCTGTACCAACAAGCGGAGGATCGAAAGTAAGTTTAACAACATCGGTTGCGCCGAACTGGCCTGGAGGTTGTATACCGTTAATCCCGTTAAAAGGAGCAAGAGTCGGTTGTACCATAATTGTTTTTAACTGAGAAACAATTCCGAAATTAACGTCAGCGGAATCCATTGGGCAACTAGGCGTCTTACAAACAATTACCTTTACCTGATAAGTAGCATAACTTTCAAGGCCAGATATATGCAAACTAGTTAAATTTGCAGCAGGGTCACTTACAAATGAGCCCGCCTCTGGACCGGCCGCAAGCTGAATCAATTTTGCTTGATCGAGCAAGTCATCTAGTGCTGGATCACCAAGGCCAGTATACTTCCTGGCAACGACTCTATATTTATCAAAATCTCCCGAGGCCGGTTGCCAGAAAACATCAATCTGGTCAAAGGCATCAATTCCCTGGGCATTCGCAAGTACGACGTTGCCTTCCGCAAAGTCCATGAAGCCGCCACCCGGATCTGTCTTAATAGTGAGATAGCGACTGTTCATTTCCCTGTCTACAGGAATAACTGTAATAGATGGATCTTCAAAATAGTTCTGATAAAGGGTGTTGATTGCCCTGACTTGTACAAAATATGTAGTACCGCCAACTAGTCCATCTACAATATGGGATGCAGGATTGCTAAGTGGAGACGCCCTTAAAGGAGGAGTAGGAACGAGTATTACTCTTCGATCAGACCCAGCGTAATTATTATTATTTAAATTGGCTATTCCTCCAATACTACTAATAATTGATATTTCATAATGAGCTGGGTCGTATGGTCCGGATGTAAATATCCCGGACATTACTGGTGTAATCCAATCTACGAGTATTGCAGCGTCTGTATTACCAGGAACGAGGCTTACCTTTGAAATACCTTTATAATTTGCCACCCTGTTGTCATAGGTTCTGGCATATACTTCGTTTTCAGCGCTTGAGATAGCACCTGTTTTATTATTGGCCGCTGTGATTTTAAATTTATATTCGCGGTCTGGAGTAAGATTATCTACAGTATAAAGCATGCGACCACCAGCAACTTTCAAAAGTGACTGGGTATCAATTGGTATAGGTATGCTTGATCCGTTAACATAAAGACTATAAACAATTCCATCGCCACTCGCAGCAAAGAATTCAAGTTCGACCTTGTTATGTGAAATACCCTTAGCAGTAATAATTCCTGGAAAGACGAAAGTTGTAGGAGGGTTTAATAATTTCAATGCATCTGGTGGTGTGGCTTCTTGAACAGTACCAACGCAACCACCAATAGCGAGCAGGCAGATTAAAACTAAGCTTGAATACGAAGTCCGTGTAATTTTCATCATATAAGATTTTATTTCTGAACCTCAGTTCCTGAAATGGAGTCAATTCTTCCCATTTCATATCGTCAGAAATACCCTTAAGGTTTAATCAATTATTAACATCTTCAGGCCTAGTGCATGAAATAAGGGGTTTAATTGGGGAAATTAAGGTTGGGAGGGCATCCCCCTTGATCCATGATAGAAGTCTAAAAGAGGACGAAATCAGTTTTTTGTTTAGATAAGTTAATTGACAGAAATTTGTGGCGGTTATTCACAATTAGTCCAAGCCTTCCGATAGGGGTGTATGGACGTCACCAATTACTATATTACCACCCTCACCAAGGCATTTACCAAGATAGGACCCATCGTAGGTTTCATCGTCATTGGATATTTTATATTCGTAAAATTGCCGTTTCTTTTCTTCCTGAGAAATATGAAAAAGAGCAAGGAATCGCTTCAGGATCAAAATCCAGTTAAGTCTGATGCCAAGGAGCCAACCTATTCAGTCGAAGATTATGAAAAGTTTGTCCAAAGGAAAAAGCGTCTGGAGGGTGAAAAGTCAGAGCCCTTGAAACTGGCAGAAGCTCCAAAGAAAAAAACCGAAGAAAAAAAGAAAGAAGAGCCAAAGCGAGAAGAGAAGAAGAAAGAGCCACCAAAGGATCAGCCTAAGAAGAATACTTCTTCTGATCCGGTTGCCGAAGCACTCTTTGAAATAAAGCCAGGTGTTGCTTTTACGAAAGAAGATTTAAAAAAGAAGTATCACGAGCTTTTAAAAATGAATCATCCTGACAAAGTTGCGGCCCTATCACCGGATTTCAAAAATCTTGCTGATAAAAAAACAAAAGAAATTAACAGTGCTTATACCAGGCTTTTAAAGCGGGCGGCGTGAATTATACATTTTCTTGGCCAGTCTCTCCATCAGATATCCAATAGCATAAGGAACCGTATTCATCCTGCGGTCGCTATGCTTGAGATCGTGCTTGAATCCTAATTTGTGCAGCCATTCATGCATCATATTCGTGGTCACTTCGGCCGGTCCATTCTTGTTGAGATACTTGCTGTTCATCCAGACTTTAAAAACGCTGGGCCTTGTGTATCCAACAGTAATGGTATCTTCGAAATAAACTTCCAGATCCATATCCATTTTGTTATCTGCCCCCGGGCGGAGGTCTTCTGATCCTTCCAGTATTTTCTGGTAAATCTGTTCATTGGTTAGCCCATTGTTTTCCGCAAAAGTCTTTTCACCGCGGTAGGTGTGGTTCAGGATTGCGTTCTTAAATTCTTCAGAAACAACTACTCTCTTTATGAGGTCTGCAGCCTTCAAGACTTTTTCTTCTTGCTCCACGTTGAAATTTTCGAGTTTAAGATTGATATCAAAGCCAATTGCGGGAAACGCATCTATTTTGTCCGAAGAACCATACGAGATGGTTGTAAAGGCGACAAGAAGAGAACAGAAAGTCAGTGCTTTGAGCATCGGAACCTCAGTGAACCTGTAGATGTACTTAAGTTAATCTCATATTGAATGGACTTGATTTTTTCATCAAGTCAAAAGCGAAGCGGTCAGTCAAAAAAGGGTATTGCTCAAGCATGTACTGGCTTTTTCCTTTTTTATCTTTGCTTTTGTTGTCACTTACATTCTAATTATTTCTATAACCTACGGAGATAAAACTATGAAAATGATGCCACTGGTACTTGCACTTTGTTTTTTAAATGGATGTTCAACAACCGCGCACAGGAGTCAGTCAACCGGATCGCTTGATGCAAGTGTGAAAAGTAATTTGCATGCAGAAATTGATGTAGATATGACTAAGCAAGTAAAGGGTACTGCTCATCATCAAAAGGTACTTTGGTTTATTCCAGTCAAGGATACAAATCGGTATGCCGAAGGTGTTACTTATAATGGCGGCGGTTCAGGCTGGAATCCTTTTGCTGGTGGGATTGTTGACGAAACAAAAGCAGCAGCTGCTTACAATGCAGTTGTGCCGAATAAAATAGATGTCCTGGTAGCTCCTCAGTATCTGGTACAAGTTAAGAGTTATGTTTTCGGCATCTGGAAAGATGTAACTGTTTCTGTAACTGGTTACGCTGGAAAGATTCGTGATATCAAGTCTCAACCTAAGAAATAGTCTTATCTTTTTCATTCCAATCCTCACGCTTAATGCATGGGGGTTGGATGAGCTTGTCAAATGTCCCCTGGAAAGTACCAAGATAGAATTTATCAGTCCTGTTACTCAGGCCAAAAAAGAAATTTGCGGTTATCAAAAAGATGGCGCAACAATTAAGCATGGATATGAATCTTCCTTTGATAAGTCAGGAAAGATCATCAAGCAAACTTATTATGTACATGGAGTGGAAGGCGAATTTAAGCCTGAAATTGATAAACCTAGCCAGGGATCGCATACAGCTCCCGGTAACCCTGATGACCATTCCAAAGTAATTAGTTCTTTAAAGGAAATGCTCAGCGTTTTTGTCCTTAAGGGTAAATCTTCAGGAAATGGTAGCTTTCGGGTTGATAAATGTGACACCAATATTATGAGCTGGGTTCAGGCCGCAATCACCAGGTCACCCATTTCCAAGACATACAGCTTTAAAGAAGGTTGCGATGTTTCAGGTAGTTTTACAGCTAAATTTGATGAAGAGTTCCCGGTTAATCTCGATTTACGAAACCTTGGAGAATATCAACAAACCGAGATGAAAGTTAAGATGGATTTCGTTCGCGCTTCAGCCATCAGGTATAGTTTTAATGTTGTTAAGGGGAAGATTATCTCATTACAAACAACCGCCTCAGCTGAATTTACTGCTGATTATGCTATGGATGTGCATCCACTTCCGCTTAAAATTGATTATAAATCCCAGAAAGGTAAAATCAACATTTCCAGGATTAAAGATAAAGACGTGAAGATTACACATCCCTTAGAGTACGTCGGAAGATAAATTATAAATTTGCATTGATGAAATCAGCTGCTTCTTTCGCCCACTGAAAGGCCATAGGCATTGCAGGCGGGCAATTGAAGTGGACCTGGTCACAGAATTTTGCGACAAACTTACGGCTATCGAACATGGGACAACGCTCTTTGATTCCTTCTACTATGTACTCATGAGTTGTCGTTTCCATTGCCTGGGATCCTGTAGGTGAACTGGGCGGGCCAATCCATAAGCACTTAAGCCCTCGCTGCTCAATTTCAATTAACATCTTATCGAGAATATCAACTCGCTTTTTATACTCAGAAGTGCGGGCGCCAGTGTTTGTGGAAACAGCTCCACGGTCGTTGGCACCGAGTGCGAAGATAATTGTATTTAGTTCAGGTTTAACTGGAACCTTGAGTTTCCAGGCCTGATGATAGACCGGATTATCAAGAACCGAGACAAGGCCAATAGAATCCTGGGGAATACGCCAGTTAGGTTGGTTTGGGTGAGGGAGGTAAAGTCCATTATAGCTCAGGTGATGATTGAGACCACCTGTAAGCTTAACAGGTGTCTTGCTCACCCAGTGAACAGGAGCTGATGAAGAATGACCAAAGACCGCGATCAATTTCCCAGGATGCATCTGCGCCAGGTTCTTGTGCAAGTTATCCCCGAAAGGCCCAACAGTATGTGAATCACCAACAATTATAATATCGGCCGAAACGGCTACAGAAATGGCAAGACCAAGAATGGTAATGAAAATGTTTAGCATAAGGTTGGATTTTAGCTGGAAATGGCAGGAAAACTATAGGCGCAGAAGCAATTACATACTGTATGTAAGTCTTGCTGCGCAAATGCTTGAAAGTACGCACTTTTTTAAGGTACTGTTGACTCATAAAAAAGTGAGGATCCAATGAAACTACTTGAAGGAAAGAAGGCCCTGATTTTGGGTCTGGCCAACGACCGCTCTATTGCATGGGGTATTACAAAAGCTTTTAAGGAACAAGGAGCTTCAATTGCTCTTTCCTATATGAATGATGCTATCAAAAAAAGAGTTGAACCTTTGGGCCAGGAAATTGGTGCAGACTTCACCTTTGAGATGGATGTCACTAACGATGCTCACTATGCCACCATGAAAGAAACTGTCGCAAAAAATTGGGGCAAGTTTGATATTCTGGTCCATTCATTGGCATTCGCTGATAAGGAAGACCTTTCAAGACCATTCATGCATACAAGCAGGAAAGGTTACACCATGGCCTGTGATATTTCCGCTTTCTCACTCGTGGGTCTGTGTGATTCTCTGCATGAGCTTATGAATGATAATGGATCAATCATTAGTATGACTTACTATGGCTCACAGAAAGTTATAAAAAATTACAATGTAATGGGCGTGGCCAAGGCTGCACTTGAAGCCTCTACAAGGTACCTGGCCTATGACCTTGGTCCTCGTGGCATCAAGGTTAACTGTATTTCCGCTGGTCCGATTAAGACTCTAGCCGCTTCCGGAATTTCAGGATTCAGGGGCCTCCTCTCACAAGTTGAAGAGATTTCTCCAATGAAGAGAAACGTGACACCAGAAGACTGTGGTGGAGCAGCTACTTACCTTGCCTCCCATCTTTCCGGTGGTGTGACAGGACAGGTTCTTTACGTTGATTCAGGATTAAATATTCTCGGCGGGTTCTAATGTTCGCCTCTGAACATCTGAAGAAGATGGAAGAGGGGATTCGGATGTTCAATGAGCAAAAATATTGGGAATGCCATGAAGCTCTTGAAGATGTCTGGTTGGAAGACAGGAATGACCCTATACGAAACATCTATTGGGCAGTCATTCAGGTGGCAGCTGCCCTTATACATTACCGGGATAATAATCCGGTGGGTATGAAGGGCATGATCTTCAAGGCCAAGGAAAAATTCAAGCGCTGCAGGGATTTACACCTCCTTAGTGACATTGCCCTCAAATATTTAGATTGGGAAGAATTTGAATCTTTGGCGATGAGTGAGAATTTTGAGAAGCTCTATGAGTTCCGTTTCAGGCATTATCCAACTTCAGGAGAGGTAACATGACCGGTGTTTTTCGTTCACTACCTGTAGCTGTAAGGATGATTGTCCGGGATCCGGTTAATCTTATCCTGGCGCTTATACCTACTTTGATAGCCCTCGCGATCTATGTTTTTGGTATTGTTGCAATCTTTAAGAACGCGGATTATTTCGGTGTGATGATTCAGAACTATATTCCTGATCAGCAAATAGCCGGATGGGTAGGCAAACTCCTGACTGCTATCTTTCTTATCTTCATTTTTCTTATCATGAGCTGGACATATGTTCTTATGGTAGGAATTATTGCGGCCCCTTTTAACAGCATGCTCAGCTCCCGCATCGAGAATATTCTGGTAGGAAAACCTGTTCAGGGAAACAAGAAGAGCACCTTCAAGGACATTCTTTCAGGAATCGGCAGGACTTTTAAGGATGAATTCCAAAAGCTGTTTTTTATTCTCCTGCTTACAATCCTCGCCATGCTCCTCAATCTTTTTCCCTTGTTTTATCCTGTGGGGATCTTTATCCTGGCACTTTTAATATCCATACAATTTGTAGACTATTCCTGGTCAAGACATAACTTCACCTTTGGTGCTTGTGTTAAGGATACGCTTAAAAATGCATTTCCTTATGCAGGGTCTGGTTTTCTTTTCCTCATTTTAATTACTGTGCCTCTTATTAACTCTCTGGTGCCGGCACTCGCCACCAGTTACTATACGGTATTATGGTTGGACCGACAGAAACGACTGCCCCAGTAGTCGCGAGGAAAATTATCGTCGTCAAGTTGCCCTTCGATTTGCAGGAGCGCATGCTTGCTTTTCCTTTTTTGCACGTCCTGAGTGAACGCTATCCTAATGCTGAATTGCATTTCATCACTCCTAAGTTGCAGATAGAAGTCCTTAATCTCTTGCCATTTAAGGCTTACTACCATGAATTTGATGAAGATGAGATTGAGACCATATTTGATGTTCACAGGTTCGCAATCACTGCCAAGATTTATACTGTTGATTTATACATATCGCTTACGAATCAATTTGCTGATGCCTTATTGGGTGTGGCCCTTAAGGCCAAGCAACGTCTTGGATTTTCCGATGGGTGGAAAACCTTCTTTTTTAATCAGAAAACATCACGCCCGGTTGGTCATCATATTTGCGAGGATTTCTTTTCCCTTCTGAAGGTGAACCTGGGTGGGGAAATTAATACGACGATAAAAGTCGCATCACGAGACTTGCCCCCAGTCATCGAGCAATCAGATACCCAGCCTTATGTCGCCATTAACTTGTCTCCTATAAGGAACGAAGAAATTGAGCAGGAGTGGGTTGACTTGATTTCACAATTTGAAAATCAGCGTTTCGTTTTTTTTGGCGGTGATGACCAGATTAAGGTTAATCAACAGATGGGACTTTTCATGACCAAATTGCCCAGGGAAACCGGCAACTCCTATATGAATTACCTACTGAGGGATCCAATTGAGATAGCCAAGATGATGGCCCATTCACGGGGAGTGGTTACTTATAATGGCCCGATGGCTTCGGTCTCAGCATACACCGGTGCAAAGACACTTATTCTTTGCGACAGGGAAGATCCTCAAAGGTATGGGCCTTTCTATTTTCTAGGGGAGAGTGTTCAGATGGGCCCTGAGGATGTGAGCACTGAAGGTGTATTAAAGGGCCGAAAAATTTTTAATATGGGTGTTGTCGCTGACAGGATTCATGGATTCTTCAACTTATAATTTGGGATCGGCAAACCGCTTGTCCTTACTAAAAATAAAATTCACATTACGGCCACCGTCCCTGGACATAACAAAATAGCCGAGATTGGTATGAACGTAACACACATTAGATTGTGGAATATCTGCCAAGACCTGAGAGCAGACGGCACCAACCTTGACTGTCATCTCTCCCTCTTTGCACATCAATTTAAAACGTACAAGTGCTTCCAGGGCAATCATGGTGTTCTCGGGATTCAGCATGTCCCGGCCATCGTTCCATTCTTCCTTGGGAAGATGGTGATGTCCGGTGAACCGGTTAAAACCAAGTAGTTTATTTAAGCAGGTCAGGTCCTGAGCGAAAGCAGGTATGCTCAAGAGTCCCAAAGTAAGAACCATGATAAATCTGTGCATAAATTGTCCCTCTTTAATCCAGTGTAACATGGTTTATTGGAAGCTATTTAGCATTTCATTTAACGAGGTTATTTTCTCCTGAAAGGCCCGTGCCTTCTCGTGAACTTCTGTCTTAACTTCTTCTGGTGCGTTGCGCATGAAGTTTTCATTGTTGAGTTTTGCTTCCACCTTCTGGTAATCGCTTTGTGTTTTATCCATGTCTTTCTTGATGCGATTTACCTGCTCATTAATATCAATCAAGCCTTCAAGCGGGACGAAAATCTCTGTATGGACTGTGGCCATTGATGCTGATTTTTTCGGACGTTTGTGATTCTTGGAACGGATGGTTCCGGACTTCACATTGGCGAGGTCCTTAAGAAAGTGACGGGACTCATACATAAATTTTGCCAGGCGCCTGTCGTCAGTGAATAGTTTTGCATCGATCTCATCTTTTGGCTTCAGGTTTACAGAAGAACGGATGTTCCTGATTCCTGTGGTGACTTCAATGAACTTATTCATCAGCTCCTGGACTTCAGCATTCTCAAGTGATGAATCAAATTCCACATATTCCTGGTTGATAAGCATGGTCTTGCTCTCCAGGTGTGACCAGATTTCTTCAGTGATAAAAGGAACCACCGGGTGGAGCAGGGTTACAATCTTCTTGAAGCAGTATTTAAGCATGGTGGCACGTATGATCTTTGCTTTCTCATCTTCCCCATAAAGAATATTCTTGGAGAGTTCGATATACCATGAGCAGAACTTTTCATACACAAACTGGTAAATGAGCGAACATGCATCATCGTAACGATAAAGGTCCATGGCCTCATTCATATCCCTGGCCACAGTATTGAGTTCGGCCAGGATCCACTTGTCATGCAAGTGCCATTCTGATTTTGCCGGGAGATCATTTTTTGCCTTATCCAGGAATGGATAAACAAAACGGAAGGCGTTCCATAGTTTGTTGACGAAATTCCTGTAGCCTTCTATCCGCTCAGTATCAAGGTTCAGGTCACGGTTATAACCTGAGCCGGCAGCTAGTGTGAAGCGCATGGCATCCGCACCATATTGATTGATCATATCAAGAGGATCAATCCCATTCCCCAGGGACTTACTCATCTTTCGGCCCTGCTTATCGCGGACGATTGCATGGATGTAGACGTGCTTAAATGGTGGCGTCTCGGTTACTTTCATTCCCATCATCATCATGCGGGCGACCCAGAAGAAAATAATGTCAAAGCCGGTGATGAGAGTGGAATTTGGGTAGAAGTCATCAAAGCGTTTTTCTTTCATGGCTTTTTTATCAGGCCAGCCTAATGTAGAGAGGGGCCATAGACCAGAAGAGAACCAGGTGTCTAGAACATCAGGGTCCTGGAAGAAGTCTGTTTTTTTACATTTAACACATGCTTTTGGATCTTCATCAGCGGCCCACTTGGCATCGCAAGAACGACAATAATACACAGGGATTTGATGACCCCACCAAAGCTGACGGGATATACACCAGTCTTTTGGATTCCTGAGCCAGGCGAAATAAGTGTTCTCCCAGCCTTTCGGATAAAAAGTCATGTCGCCATTTTCTACGGCCTTGACTGATTCTTCGGCCATTGAAGTAGTATTAAGAAACCACTGTTTAGAAACCATAGGTTCAATAATATCATCCGAGCGCTCACCATGACCTACTGGATGTACATGATCTTTCTTTCCAACGAGTGCGCCAAGTTCTGTAAGCAGGCGTTCCACTTCGGCTCTGGCTTCCTTGGGTTTCATACCTTTAATCTCAGGTGCACCTTCATTGAAAGTCCCATTGGTATTGAGGATATTCAGAATAGGAAGCTTATGTC
Organism: Bacteriovoracaceae bacterium; assembly: GCA_035575985.1. Taxonomy (GTDB): domain Bacteria; phylum Bdellovibrionota; class Bacteriovoracia; order Bacteriovoracales; family Bacteriovoracaceae; genus Peredibacter. The sequence continues at coordinate 34,926 of DATLXC010000016.1, forward strand.
GCTTACCGATTTCAAAGTCATTAAAGTCGTGTCCTGGAGTCACCTTGAGGCAACCAGTACCTTTTTCAATATCAACATGCTCATCTCCGATGATCGGAACTTCACGATTACATATCGGGATAATCGCCATCTTTCCGATGAGGTGCTTGAAGCGTTCGTCTGTTGGATTAACTGCAACGGCCGTATCTGCGAAAATCGTCTCAGGGCGAGTAGTGGCTATTATTAACTCTGTATCTTCGCCCTTGATCTTATAGCGAAGGTCATAAAAGTGACCTTTTACTTCTTTGTGCTCTACTTCAGCATCAGAAATAGCAGACTGGAGAGTTGGATCCCAGTTTACAATGTAATTGGATTGATAAATTAGCCCTTCGTTAAAAAGCATCACGAAAAATTTCTTCACGGCCTTATTCGGAACTTCATCAAGAGTGAATGTGGAATAGTCCCAGTCACAAGAGACACCCATTTTCTTCTGCTGGTTTACAATCTCTGTACCATACTGCTCTTTCCATTCCCAGATGCGCTTTGTGAACTCTTCGCGACCAAGATCATGGCGGTTTTTCTTTTCCTGTTTCCAGATTAGTTTTTCCACCACTGACTGGGTTGAAATACCCGCATGGTCTGTTCCTGGAATCCATAGTGTTTCAAAGCCCTTCATGCGCTTATATCTGACTAAGGCATCCTGGGTAGTTGCATCCAGGGCATGTCCCATATGTAATTTACCCGTAACGTTTGGCGGAGGCATGAGTACAGTGAAGGTTTCTTTCTTCTTGCCCTTCTTAGGCTTGAAACTTTTTGTCTCCATCCACTTCTGATACCACTTATCCTGCGCACTTTGTGGGTCAAAGGTCTTAGGCAGGTCATTCTGGATTTCCATTATCTGATTCCTTCTATGAATTCTTTAATCTTGATGGTCTGTTCAGTCCTGGCGGCCAGGTCCTTCACTTTCATCTCGCAATTCTTCATCTCTTCCTCGCCAATGAAACAGACATGCCCGAAATTCTTCTTCTCGCTATAGCCAAAGATTTTCTTCGGCTTGGCCTCTCCGAAGTACAGTTCTACTTTCTTGTTTTTATTTCTCAGATCCTGCGCCAGATTCATGGCCGCGCTTTCCGCCTCAGGAACCTGATAGGCAACTAGGAAATCAAATGTAGGCTTAGAAACATCCGGCTTAAGTCCATGTGCGGCCAGAAATTCATTTAGTGGTACTTCACCCATACCAATACCAACACCTTCCAGTGCCGGCTCATTGAAAATCTGCAGGAGGTTTGCATAAGCACCTCCACCTGCGATGGCACGACGGTTTTCAGGATGCTTATCAAATATTTCGAAGACGACACCAGTATAGTAATCAAGACCGCGAACAATTGATGGATCATACTTTACGTACTCAAGCAGATTCAGCCTTTCCAGTTGAATGCGGAGGGCATCGAGAGGTAATTCCTCGCCTTCAAATCCGTGAGCCTTGGCAAATTTGATTACATCGCTAAAGCTTGCAATAGATGTGTATTCTTCAAAAATCTTCGCCTTACCTTCTTCTTCAATGATGGCCCTTACCTCTGTAGAGAATTTAACCGGATCCATTTTATTCTTCTTATCCACAAGCTTGTACAACTTGGCGTTTTTCTCAGTACCTAAGTTAAGCATCTTGGTAAAAACAAAATCCACGAAAGTCCGGTCATTGACCAGAATTTCAAAATGCTCAGAAGTCGCTCCTAAGCTCTTCATGATATCTACAGCAAGCTGGAGAATCTCAACCTGCCCATGAAGGCCTGCTCCAAAGATGTCAGCATTGTATTGATAGAATTCCCGTAAGCGCCCCTTTTGGGGTTTTTCATAGCGCATGAGATTGGGAATCGCATACATGCGTATAGGCTTAGGCACTTCACGGTGAATCTGCGCGATCATTCTAGCAAGTGTTGGGGTCATTTCAGGACGGATCACAACCGTACGGTCACCACGATCCTTGAAGGAATAAATTTGTTCATTGATCAACTCTTCGCCTGATTTTGCGAGGTATAGCTCGATGTCTTCCAGTAAGGGACCATCATATGGTTCATACGCAAAGCGCTCAGAAACTTCAGACATTTTTTGAAACATGAAATTCCGAAGGCGCATATCAGACGGAAAAAAGTCCCGCGTTCCACGGTAAGGGGATTTCGAGAGGGCCATAGGATTCCTTTACACGATAAGTTTTGGCCTGCTCATTATACAGAATCGTGTGTTAAAAGGGTATCTCTAAGGCTCTTTGACTGGCGGTGTTATCGTCTTGTCTATAGACTTGATGACGTCATCACTTATTGGACTCAGGTCCTCAGGAGTGGCCTTGTCCACAGTTGTCTGTGCATCATCCTTGGCCTCAAGGGATTTTTCCTTAAGTGTAGGTTCCTGAGTGTCATTCTGCATTTTCTTGAGGTCTTCAGGGTGAATTTCAAGCAAACGCGGAGGGATGTTAAATAAAACAACCTTGGATTCGCCCTTAAGAGTGGAAGCAAAACGCTTAAATAGTATTGATCGCTCATTGATCCTGCGTAGGATAGTCCAGGAAACTTCCTTAGTGAGCTGGTTAAATTGAGTAGCATTCATGCTATCCATACGGTCAATCCACGGGAGAATGTAACCAAGATAGCGCTGGAACCTTTGTGCCTCAGCGAGCTTCGCACCTTCAAAGGAGCGCGTATTAAAACTCTTGGCAGTAATGAGCCCCATTTTCTGCCGATACTTAAGTTCGGCCAGGATTGAACGCCAGATCCATTGGGCAAAAGGACTTAGATACTTTTCCTTCTGGGTAAAATCTCCATTGAGCCTTTCGATCAGCAGGTTAGTCATGTCAAATTCGCGGACTTTATCAAACTTATGTTCCAGGACATTCTTGATAACTTCCGATTTTAAAAGCAGAAAGATGTGTTCTTTTTCCAGAGTACTTAGGTTTTCACCCATATCCTGGATAAGTCCCACCATAATGACTTTATCTTTCGGTGTCTTGATCTCAACTTTAAGTGAATTAAAAAGCAGTGTGAACTCTGTCGGGACGCGATCACTTACTATCTTGAAGTCCTTATCGAAGGCCTGTGCAAGTGAGCTTAAGCAGAATAATGAAATGAAGAGTGCTTTAAATATCAAGCGGCAACTCCTCTTTTGACGTCGGAACTGCTTTCAGGGTGTCAGAGCTTAAGTTGCTGATACCTTCAATTACGTAAAAATCCCCACGGAAGGCAATCATGACTCTTCCATCCATCTCAATTAACTGTGTGATATTTCCCTCAGAAGTCTTGGCCTCAATCTTATGGGTCTTAAGATCAAGTCTGACAGCATCTGTTGTCTTGGTATTAAGCTTTTTTTCCTGACTCATGGTCTTAATGAAGAAGATCGCCGTAGGGTGACAGACCATATTTCCTAAGTCCTGATCGACGGTGTTGTAGATGGTTGTATAACCTGCGAGGTTCGTTTCACTACTGAGTTTAATATGCATGATCTTACTGCCGCGACTAATTCCCTCGTAGGGAAATTCTCCGACTGCTACATAGCCATCATTTCTGCATAATTCAAGTTTTGTACCCGACTGGGGTGACCGGTAAATAACGGTGCTGACTTTAGTGGATAGATTAAAGGTAATCAGGGCCACGAAACCATTCTCATTAATATCTGTGTAGGTAACATTGTCCTGGGCCACCATGACAACTTCCGGGATGAAGAATGGATTGGCCTTGGCCGCCAGCTTAATCTCAAACTTTTTCTGGGTCGAGATGTTCTGGATATGAAGCATTTTATCATAGGCATCGTAATACGTTATCCATTCATCTTTTAGATGCAGCTTCGGGCTTCTTCCAAAACCCACATCCTTAGTCTGGGTATTTCCCCAGTTAACCACGATAATTTTATTATTCTTAAGCAGGTTATATTCGGTATGTGGATTTGAAACCACTTCAATGGCAAGCTTGATCTTGTCCGGCGAACCGGTCAGGATAAAATCACTGGCCGAGGTTTCGGTCAGGAAATCAACGCTCTTGAAACTATTCACAAAGCCAAGCACACCCGGCTTCTTTTGAACGTAAGCTGTCCGTCCATCCATGCTGATGTAGCGTAAGGTGTCCGGGGAATGCTTGGTGAGAAACTTAGGCAATTCCTGGGACCAGGCAACACTTATAAATAGGATGAAGCTAATCAAGGGCATACAACGTCCATAATTTAAGTGGGTGATAACGTTGATAGGCCCTGACACCGGAATAAATATTACTCCAGCTGAGTATCCTCGGGGCCTGAAGTGAATCGGCTGCAGTTCTTGTGACAAAGGCCAAACTGTCTTCATCCTGGATCATTCCATCAACAATGAATGGTATTGGAGAGCATTGATTCATACTATGAACTTTAAAGAATGTAGGAAGAAGGTCTTCAGCACATCCGATCCCATAAAGGATTCCCTTCTTGCCTGTCCTGAAGTGGCGGGTAACAGAGGTTAGGTTATTATAACTTTTTGCGACCTGCTTAAAATCACGGGTCAGTAGATATTGCAGAGTAAACCGTTCACCTTTGATGGTGAGAGGGAAGTACTCGATATTCACCCGGTTCTTGATCTTAATAAAATCAATATCACTATCGTTATAAAGGATCCGGTGCTTGCATTGTGAGGCAAAGCATTTATCGCGATCATAAATTATCTGGCATCCGGTCTTATACTGAAGCAGTAGTGGGTTATATTCATCGGAAGCAATCATCTTACAGGTAACGGATTTGTCTGCCCCGCGTGTTTCCCGGAGTATCCCTGCAACGATATTGGTATAGGCGATTGGATGGTCGCCATAATTCCCGAAGAAGGTCTTCGAGCAAATTTCTCTTTCTTTAATCTTGTCAAAAAAGCAAGCCTCCATAGTCCAGCCTTCGTCATTATCAAAGCGATCATTGAACATGACGGTTTCACCAATGGAGACTGCTGAACAAGGGCCAGCCACTGGCTTTATTTCTGCCTGGGTAATATTTAACAAGACCCTGGTAAAGTTAGTTGCTGCCAGTTGATCGCTGCTACCGGGACAGTCCCTGTAATTTGATCTCAGGGATGAATGATTAAGGGCAAGGGAGAGGGAATCACAATCCAGGTGCGGGGAGAGTGACTGGTCACGTCCGGCGCCGTACATACAAAGGTCATTTTCTTTTTTCAAGCGGGCCAGGCATTGTTTTAACTGTGGACCTGAGATCGAACCGCTTCCCATTGCCTTCTGGCAAATACTATCGGCGTAGATCTTGTCTGCCTGGCCACCGGCAATCTTGCTCCAGAACGAAACATTCAAAAATTCATTACAAAACATTTCTTCATGATCAAGATTGGTACAGACGTTTTCAATATAATCTTTCTGGATAAGGTTTAGCTTTCCATCAATGATCTTTGCCATCGTCTGTCTTTGCATCAGATCCTTGGCTTCGCCACCACCCGCCTTCGCCTCTTTCAGGAATTCATGGATCTGGCAGAGATAAGGTGTCTTGGGATTGTTCAGCCAACTTAAGTGAGTTATCCGGCACTGGTCGCGATTATTCGGAACTTCAAACAGAGTCGAGTTTAAAGTTTGTTCAAGTGTCTTCACCTGGAATTGGGCGATCAAGGCCACACTTTCAGGACATTCCTGTGTGACCACATTTCCAAGGAATTCTTTTTTTGAAAGAAGAGCAGATTCTCTTGATCCGGTCTTGGTCACGTAAGTCACCATGACGTTCTTGAGTTTGCCTTCTGCACTTCTGAGAAGGTCTGTCATGATGGTGTCGTAGAAACTGCACTTACTGGTGGAAGCAAGGCGAATATATCCGGCGTCAGAATGAAGTATAATGGAATTTAAAAAATCCGGTTCCAGTTCAAGATCACTAACTTTCTTTGAATCACTAAGCACTTTTCCATTCTTGATCAGGTGTTCCTGAATGTTCTTGAATTTTGTATTGTCGACTTGAATCAATGCTTCAAAGGTCTGCAAGATACCCGGATATTCGGTAACCGTGGGAGTGGCCAGTGGAGTATCTACAGGTTTAGTTGGTTCTTGAGCGTGAGAGTATAAGGAAAGGCACAGCCCGAAGGCCGTGCCTAAAAAGGTCTTATAAGACAGATTTTGCCAAAATGGAGGCGACGTCTTCAACAATCAGGTCCTCTGTTGTTTTAACTGTTCCCTTAGAGGAGTTGAAGTTAATCATACAATATGAACACGATGTTGCAAGCTTCTGGGTCTTAGTCTCGCCAATCTGTTCGAGACGGTTGAGGGCCAGGTGTTCGCCTTCAGGAAGCTCGTACCACATATTTCCGCCGCCCATCCCGCAACAAAGAGCTTTGTCCTTGTTCTTGTGCATCTCGATCAACTTAACACCCGGGATGGATGTCAGGATGTCTCGAGGAGCATTATACTGGCCGTGATGGCGTCCAAGGTAACAAGGGTCGTGGAAAGTAAGATCGCCCGCAACTTCCTTAAGTGCTTTCAGCTTCCCACTTCGAAGCAGGTCAGAAAGCAATTCAGTATGGTGAACGGTTTCAAACACGCCATCTTCAAATTTGGCGTATTCCTTGCCAATTGTGTGGAGGCAATGCGGACAGTGAGTTACCACTTTATCGAAAGTATACTGGCGCATGTTCGCAATATTCTCGATGGCGATCTCGTAGAATGAGTACTCATCACCGAAACGACGGATCGGATCGCCGTTACATTTTTCGGTCTTACCCATAACCGCAAAAGAAACTCCCGCCTTCTTCAAGAGCGATATCGTATCTTTCACAACTTTCTGGTTCGAACCATCATAAGAACCAGCGCACCCAACATAATAAAGATAGTCAACTTTCTTGCCGGCCTCTATCACAGGAATTTCAAGTCCATTGGCCCAGTTGAAACGGTCATCCTGAGAAATACCCCACGGATTTCCATTCTTCTTGATCTTATTCGTGGCGTCCGCAGCTGCCGGAGGCAAATCACCGAGAGTGAGGGCCTTGTAGCGCTTAAGATCCATAATCAATTGAACGTGCTCGATATTGGCCGGACATTCTTCCATGCAAGCGCCGCAAGTTGTACAAGCATCAAGCTCACTTGAAGCATAGACCGGCTTATCTCCCCAAAGATCAATCACTCCGCCTGCCATCACGTCTCTCATCTTGGTTACGATAAGTTTCGGATCCAGTGGCTTATCAGCAAGATTTGCGGGACAAACCTGAGTACAGCGACCGCATTCTACACACGCAAGTGTATCCAGACGCTCTTTCATCGTAAGTTCAGTTGTCTTACCAAGTCCGAAAGTCTCAGCATTCTCATTGGCAAAATCCATAGGCATGAGCACGGCCCCACGGCGGGCAGGTGTAAGCAAGGCATTAAGCGGCAGAATCAAAACGTGCATGAATTTAGAATGAGTAAGAGCAGCTACAAAGACCATGGTGTTAAGCATGTGAAGCAACCAAAGCGTTTGGTAACTACCGGCCAGTACATTTTGCGGAAGTCCAACGAGACCCACAACTGCTGCCAGTGTGTAACCAATCGGCGACCAAAAACGCTCACCCTCAGGCATAAGCGTTACATAAATCCTGATAGCTTCAAGGAAATAACCAATCACCACAAGGGCCACCAGCATTCCGTACATGAATTTTTCTTGATTAGGCTTTGTGGCCGACAAGAATTGCGGACGACGAACATAACGACGATAATAAGCAAGCCCGATTCCTAACAGAACAAACAATCCGCCAATATCGGCCAGGAATGAAATAACTTTATAAGTTGTACCCTGATAAACCTTAAACGGAGTATCAGCATGAATGGCCACGAGCTCAGTAGCGATAAACAAAACTACGAAACCATAAAAAATCATTGTATGGTAAATGCCAACGAAAGTGTCCCGTTGAACCTTACCCTGGAAGAAGATAGTTCTAAGGAAATTTTCGAAGTTCAGCTTATTAGGGATCAGATCTTTTTTCCAATCCTTGCCTGCAGTAACGAAACGAAATTTTTCCAGGAGTCCCTGGAGAAAGAAGAAAGTGGCGACACCCAGACTCAGGTACATTGCGACCTTCATCCACACAGGGATCATCCACATAATTTCCCGAGTAGCTGTTTCCATCCGTCCTCCCTTAACTGCGGCGAATCATATTTAATTAAATGAGCTGAGACATTCATTTAAAAATGTTTATAATCAATCTAATTATTTTAGCTATCGGACGGCATGATGGATAGTTCTTTCCTCACCTTGGCCATCGTAGGTTTGGGTTTGTATTCTGTAATAATGTTTTTCAAATTGATCATCCAGTTTGGTTTACCAAACCATCCAGCACTTTTCACTTCGTATCTCGTATCATTCTGTGCCATGGCGTTTTTGTCCGGCAAAGCAGCAGTGGGTTTGAATTTAATCTCACCTTTATTCTGGTTGAAATGGCATCCACTTCCCATGGTGGCCGGCAGCCTGGCCTTATTGCTCCAGACAATCATGACAGTTGGTAACTACAGTCACATCCAGCAAAAGGTAGTTTCAAGATTTCCTTTGATTGCAGGCCTTTTATGCTTTGCCTTCTTTCCCCAATACGCCGGAACATTCTTCGGACTCACTATTGCTGCGGGGTGTTTATTTCTGGCCATTTCAGCAGGCAAGGCCCGTTACCAAAAACGCCTCTATTTCAAGATGAGCTTCTTCCTGGGAATTTTCGGTTTGCTCGTCATGACCCAGAACTATCCGGCCTATGTGGTCGGAGAAGTGATATTATATTTTGCAGCTTTTTATTTTTTCCTGTTCGAGCAGTCTTTCGGTGTCGCCGCCTTAATGGATAAAGGAGTACGTAAATGAAATGGTTAGCTTTAATGATGCTCCTTGGGTGCGCGCAGGTAACTAGTCTTAATTTGAAAAAGCACCAATTCGGTATCCAGCCGACAAAAATTATTTGGTTTCAGGTTGCGGGCCTGGAAGAAGAGCAGATTGCCATGCTTCGTTTTCAGGATGCGGCCGAACGTCGGACTTCGTTTGAAAACAATACTTGTATGGGGAAGACGTGGAATTACAACTTGTACAATATCCGGAACGCGTCTTACTCAACATTTCTGGCGCAGCTGAGCGGTAAGAAAAATATCAAGGGTGATTGTACAGATTCGGCGTTGAAGCCAATGTGGGGCTACCTGGGTCCTAATGGTTATACGACCGGGATTCTCGAGGTTTCTTCCAAAGAAGAACAGAGTCTGATGTCGCTTGCTAAATGTCCTGACTCGAAATTCTTAAGCGATGTTTATTTTTGGTTGAGACAAGAACCACCGAAAGGGACCAAGACATATATTACTTCGATGAATGAGAAAATTGAGCCTGGTATGTATTATTATGATCGTACTTGTGTAGGGAGGACTTGTGGGTCTTCAATAAGTGAAACTTTCAGGTCTATTGTGGGTCAATTGAACAGGCTTTCTGATAAGCAGCTTTTTGTCATTCGGGATTTTTCTTATTTGGAAGCATTGGAAGCGAAAGATTTTGTTCGTGCTCGCGGGATTCTGGCAGATCTTGAAAGAGCTTATGGTGATGCGCTTAAGTTAACTGAGCAGTCCAATGATTACCTGGCAATTTTGACGACTGGGGATTCGAAGTTTGTGGATATGCCGGATATGGGTAAGTCGTGGCATGAGTTTGAGAAGAAAGGTAGTGGGGCGCAGGTTAAGCGGACGAAGCTAACGAACCTTGTTTTAGCATCAGGTGCAAGAGCAGAAAATTTTTGTGGAATCTATGAAGATGCAGAAGTTTTCGAGAGGATTTTAAGTGGTCCAAAGCAGCAAGGTCTTGAGTTTAAGATCATTAATCCTTTTAAATTCTAACTGTTTGAATTAGCTTGCACGGCGACCCCTACGTCGGGGTCGCATAAATTCTAAACTAAAGAAATTTAAAGAATATCCGATAAGTTCGATATGAATAAAAATGAGCTTATCTCCAAAGTGACCAGCCGTTCACTTTTAGGTTGCATGTTCCTACAATGGCGTCGAAAGAATATTTTCATTAAAAATTTTAAATTTTCACACCTGGAAGTTGCTGAAACCTGCAGTATCTCGCCTGATGATTACAGCAGCTTTGGCATAAGGAATGTCTTTCCTTTCCAAGGTAGAGTTTACAAAGTGAATGAGAAAAAGAATATCTACGTCATTTATAACGGAACTAAATCAAAAAAAATTCAGGGTCGGTTATTAAAATATGGAAATCAGCACTACTTAATCCCTGAAAAGTGGGTAGCTGATAAAACAACGAAGAAAGTTGCTAAGGCAGGCTAGCTAACTTCCTAAGACATCACCCTTAGAAATATCATACTTTTTCATACAATAATCACAAACAACTTCAACTGTATCCTTGCCTTCAAATAGATGATCTATATCCCCGGCATAAAGCCCTCTTAGATTAAGCACCATCCTATCCTTCGAACAAGGACAGAAAAACGCCACCTGACGACTTCCCAGATAACTAAGGTTGTGATCTTCAAACATCTTCACAATCGTTTCAATATCATCAGATGCAGCTTCAAACACATCATGAAAAAACTGCTTATTCTTTCTGATAAATTCCTTCCTCGAAACAGAATCATCTGTCACCTTGTTAGTATTCAACTGCGGTAACTTAGTCACCATCACTGCCTGATCACTAACTTCCGCAATAATAACCTCAGAATTCGTCTGATATGACTCATTAAGGATCTGATTGATCACATCCTTTGTTTCTACGTTATGTAATTCGAGCACCGACGTATAAGGCGACTTATTCCCTGGAAAAATTTTCGTTACTCTAACCTGGCCCGTAATCTTCATTGGAAAAAGGTTAAATTCCAGAGGTAAAAGAAGAGTTCGTGTATGCCCTGCGCTGTTGGTTTCGATTTTTAATCGGAAGTAAGGTTCGTTAGAATCAACGTAAACACCCAATGATTCACCGGGTTTTAAAAAGAAAATGATTGGTATGATGCCGAGTAGTGTGTCGCGAAAATACGCGAATCCAGAGCCTTGCAAAGGATGCATAAGTGCTAAGTCGTGGATAAGCTTTTGGCCCTCAAAAAAATGAACGCTGAATCCATTGTGATGATCCAGGAAACTATACAACCGGCTGGTGGCCAACATGAGGACTCCTTAATGCATATTATGTATCAGATGTTAGGTTTTTTGTTAATCCATTCTCCCTTAGAAAGGTTAATATCCCAAACCTATGATGCAGATAGTTTATTTCTCCCGTAAGGCCCAGTTCATCACACAATTGGAAACCCAAGTGGGGGAAGTGACCTTTGTCACTCCGAGTCCCCTTAAGGCAGATGGACTTCGTTCGCGTTTGACCGGATCTAAGGGTCAGGACGTTATTACCATTGCAAAATTTACTTCAGAATTAGTTCAGGTTCTCTGGGAAGATGAGGGGAAGCCGGATGTAAAGCGTAAGGCCGATCTTCTACTTATCTTTGGGATTTTGAAGAATAAATATTTTCCTGATCTGGGGTATGAGCAGTTTACCCAGGCCTATAATCTTTTTTCTGATCTCCGTAGTTTTACACTTAATGAAGAAGCTTTGAGTCCGGTGATGGATGAGCAGCCTGAAGAGATTCAGAAAGCTGTTCAGCTGTTCTGGCGTTTGCTGGATGCTACCGGCTATCTTGATGAGCATGCGGCCTATCAGAAGATTACTGAGGCGCTTAGGTCTTCGGAAGAAAAAGAAGAGTTGAATAAGACTTATGTGTTTTGGGGTTTTCAGCATCTGAATGGACAGCAAGTGGATCTGCTTAAGGCGCTTGCGATTAGGTACAGGGTTATTATTCCGTTTCCGTTGGCACTTAAGGAAAAGCTCAAGAAGGGTGATTGGTTGAGCTGGATTAAAGATGCGAGTGTTGAAGAGCTTGATCTGCCGGTTCATGTGAATGCGCCTAAGGCTTCGTGGCTCGCTGTGAACTCCCGGGAAAATGCATTAAGGTTAAAAGATATTATACAAGATGGAGACCAGGTTATTCTTGGAGTTTCAAAGCTTGCGGCCTTGCATATGGATTTTCTGCCTTCATCGAAAGTGAATTATAAGATTCCGCATCAGTTGATTGATGCTGAAGTTAAGGAAGTAGGGCAGGAGCTTAAAGAGAAGTTTGGGAAGGGTGGGGATTTAGTTGAGTTAGGTAAGAGTCTTAAGGGAATGATTGTTTTCGGAGAGTTTAAGAGACTTAAGGCCGTTCAGTTGTATCAGGAAGCTTTAAAGGCGATAACTGAATTAACTGATGAAGTAGTTACGGTTGATCGGTTTTTTCTTAAGCTGCTGAATGAAGTTGTGTCGCTTAACCAGCCGAGGTCTTCTTACGTTCCAATGTCTCCTACGGATTTAACGATTGAGCTTAAGGACATGTCCACACTAGAAGATGTGAATCGTGATCGGAGAGTTATTCTATGTATTGATGAAAGATTTGAGGATATTCAAGGGTTGGGTCAGAATTATACTGAGGTTATTCAAAAATCGTTGGGTGCCCTTGGGCCGCTTAAGAGAAATGAGCTTGAGTTGCATTTTAAGCATTGGGAGTTTGTTGATTTGTTTACTGATGCGAAAGTGTTGGTACTCATGTCGCAGGCGACTTTGAAGCATAGTTTGATATGGAAGAGGTTATTTGCCGGGATTGAGCTTTTACCAGTGGAAGAGGATTTCAAGTCACCGGCTCGGGTTGTGACTGATCATTTTCAGAAGATTGATAAGAAAATATTTGATGGAAGCTTTTCGGCGAGTAAGTTTCAGACTTTTCTTGATTGTCCGCGGAAGTTCTATTTTTCATATGTAGATAAAATTGTACCTAGTGTGGCCCTGGAGAAAGATTTTGATCCAATGGTCTCGGGAACTATTATTCACAAAATTATTGAAGTGTTTCATAAGCGTGAGCTTAGTGAGGATATGTTACCGGCATTAACGACTGAGATCATGGGGGAGTTTATAGCTGAGAGAAAGCTTAAGTTACCTCGGGAGACCTATCTTCAGCGGCAGCTTATTTTTAATCAGCGGGCACTTAATGGAATTCAGTTTTTAAAGAAGCTGGAAGAATCTGTTGGTGAGAAGGTTAAGTGGAATATTGAAGAAGAGTTTAATCTTGTTGAAGATTATAAGCTTAATGGAAAGATTGACTGTGTAGGAGTGAGTGATCACCACATGTTCCTTTTGGATTTTAAGTCTACTAAGTTTGCTGCTTCTTCCAATAAGGAAGTTGAGGAGCTTGAGAGTATTCAGTTATGGGCCTATGCCAAGGCAGCCTCGGTTAAGTATGACAACTTTGCTACTAAGTCTGTGGTGCTGGGGTATGTGGTACTTGATAATCCATCAGAGTCTAACTTGCTCCTGTCAGATACTGATTTGATGGTGCGGCTTAAGGATGCACGTATTTGCAGGCAGAAAGTGTTTAAAGAAGATTTTGCTGCACTTTTCAAATCTGCCAATGAAAAAATGGTTTCCCTTGCCCTGGCAATCCGGGCCGAGAAAAATTATGCAGCTATACCAAGAAAAGCAAATGCCTGTCATTTTTGTGAACTGACTAAGGTTTGCGTAAAAAGCGAGTTGAAGCATGTCTAAGGCCAATGCTGAACAATTGTTGGCGATACAGCATGAAGGTGGCGTCCTGTTACGTGCAGGGGCCGGATCAGGTAAGACCTTCGTTTTGGTTGAACATATTATATATCTTACTTCTAAGTGGATTATAGAATTTAAAGTTACTCAAGGTATGAGCTTTGAGGAATATATTCGTCAGAAGTTTTCTCAAGTTGTGATGATGACCTTTACTAAGAAGGCAGCAGGCGAGATGAGCATTCGACTGACTGATAAGTTTGCGGAGATGTCCACTAACACAGAGGATGATATTGATCTCTGGCATATGGCCAATGAAGCCTTGCCGCTTTTGACTGTCACCACCATTGATGGGTTTTGTCGAAAGCTCATTACAGGTGGGTATTTCCCTAATTTATCTACTGAAGCGAAGATTATTTTTACGCCTGAGCGCCTGGACCAGGTTCAGGAAATGCTGGATCGATGGTTTAAGGAAAAGTCCGGTACAATTCCTCCGGACATTCTGGATATTGTCATTCGTGAGAAGAAAGCCTTGTTGTCGGCGTTTGGAAATGTCTTTAGTGATCCAGGACTCAGGTTGGCGTGGAAGAAGTTTTCGATTTCTGAAACCCATCCAAGAACTTTGGGAAAATTGCTCGAGCAATCCTTTGCCCTAAATGACCTGGCCTCATCCCTTCATGCTATTGGTGAGCTTGAGCTTCCTTCAGAAACGGAGAGAAGTGCTTTTGAAAAAGTGGTTGGCCAGTTTCAGTCTTTAGGGTTGCCTGAAGTGGACAATGTGGAAAAGCTCGAAATTTACGCGAAGTTCTTTGAGCCGATAAAAGTCCTGAGGGGTGAATCTGGGAAGAAGAAATCTCCTGCACATGAAGCTGCCAAAGATGGGTTGTCTGCTATGCGGGACTGGGTTCGTGAATGGTCATCAGTTACCGGGGACTATACAGCTCATTATGAGACTAAGGTGCTTCCATGGATGACTTTATGCCAGGAGCTTTTTCATTGGTTTGAAGACCGGCTTGATCCTAACCAGGGTATGACTTTTGGTGATATTGAATATTTTGTATCGCTGGGTCTTGAGAATAAGGATTATCGGGAAAGAATTCAGAAAGTGTTTCAATATTTTATAGTTGATGAGTTTCAGGATACCTCGGCCTTACAGTTCAGGATTATTCAGGGGCTGATTGGGTCGGATTACAATCGTCTCTTTTGCGTAGGTGATGCTAAGCAGGCCATTTATGGATTCCGGGGCGGAGAGCTCTCAGTGTTCAGGGATTGTGCTGAGCTTGTTCCTTCGGTGAGAAGTCTCGCGAATAATTATCGTTCATTGCCTGAGATCATTAATTTTAATAACTCGCTTTTTCAGGCGATCTTGCCTTTAGGGCAGGAATTTACCGGGCATGATCCATTTTCAGTTGAACCGGAAGATCAGCATGTTCCTGAGATGGTTGAAGTGCTTGAAGCTGGCGAGATCGATATCATTACTGCTTTAGTCGAGAGAGATCTGGAAGTTGAGGGGAAATTTTCTACTGAGGAAATTAACCGGCTTGAGGCGCATCTTATTGCTGACTCGATTTCTGCTGCAAGGATTAAGAAGCCAGGTGAAGTTTGTACTGTCCTGTACAGTAAGCTTAAGCCAAGTGGAGAGCTTATTCGTGCTTTGATGGATCGGAAGATAGGATTTACAGCTCAGTTTAAGATTGATTTGCTTGATGATCCGATAATGGGGATTTTTCTGTGTCTTTTAAAAAGGCAGTTTGATTCCAATGAGCAGACTCATGATAAGTATCCACTCTTTATTATTCGAAGTTACCTGAATGTTTTGGGAGTTTCCAAAGAAATTGGTGAAACGGATCTGGCCGAGTTTGACCTCAATGTTAAGTATTGGGGTTTGACTGAAGGCTTTAGGAAATTTTTCTTTAAGTTGCATGTGACGAATGAAAACTCTGATATCAACCTGCATGTCATTGAGACTTTTGCAGCGATTTTCCATCAAGATCCGGAATCCATTATGGTTCAGATCACTGATGGGGAAAATCAGCGCATGAGCCTGGATCTGCGCTCTGGTGAGAATGCACACATGGTGCAAATCATGACGGCACACTCATCTAAAGGGCTTGAGTTTGATACTGTCTATCTTGGTGGTATTTACACCAATGGTAAGGAAATGAGTGATGGCTCGATGTTTGGAGATCTTCCGGGTAGTTTTACCTGGTATCAGGACCTTGGCCTTCGGGATAAGAAAAAGTCTCCGTTCTATGTTTATGAAAACGAGCTTTCGAAGTATAAGAATTTTTCTGAATCAAAGCGACTCTTCTATGTGGCCTGTACCCGGGCGAAGAAACACCTGGTTTGGGTTGACCTGCAATTGCCTGAGAAATCATTTTCTATTCCAAAGAACAGCTGGATTGATGGGCTCAGGGCCTGGTTCGATAGGGGCTTAAGTGCTAATTGCTCCAAGAGTGTTCAGGTTAAGACTGCTTCGGATTTTAATTCACGTGAACTCTTAAATAGTAAATCAATGCCACAGCTACCACTTTTCTTTCATGATTCGGTCGGTATTCATCCTAAGGGCGATGAGCAAGGGGATTTGGCATTGGTGGCAGAGTTAAGTGTGACGAGGCTTAATTCACTGCTTGATTGTCCAAGGAAGTTTTATCTCGAAAATATCTTGAAACTTAGTTCTGATTCAAAAGTTTTTTATGAATCTTTTGTAGGGGATGAAGTAGAAGAGTTGGCCCAGGTGATTACGTCTTCTGCTGATCGCGGAACTATGATTCATGCGCAGATTGCGAAAGGTATTGAACGGAACTTTGTGGTGCCGAGAGAGAGTTTTTCAACTCCGGCCCGGAAACCCATCGAGTGGGCATTAAACTTATTACGTGACCAAACTGCTTCTTTTGAATTCGTTGCCGAGAAACAAATCAAATTTAAATTTTTCAATTTCATGATCGCTGGTATTCCGGATCTTATCCTCTTTCCTAAAGGTGAAGGAAAGACTCAGGTATGGGATTTTAAGACCGGGAAAATTACTCAGGATAACCTTTCCCACTATTGGCTGCAGCTTTCCATCTACGCTTACGCCCTTTATGAGCTTGAAAGAGTAAAGAAAGCAGACCAAATTGATTTAGTGTTGTGCTTTGTTGATGAGGAAAGGGTGATTACGGAATCGATCACGTGGGAAAAATGCCGCACTGATCTTTACCCCATCTGGCGCTCTCAAAACGAACCTTGGACTACAAATCTTGATCATTGCAGTCAGTGTACTTATAAAGATATTTGCCCTCGTTAAAACAATAACTTGCGACCTCTCTTAGAAATGTTAGAATTTAGCTATAGGCTTAAGTACTAACAAGTGAAGAGATTAATGAAAAACATTGCACTGATTTTGTTGTCGTTTTTAGTGAGTACGTTCGTACTTGCTGATGAAAAATCCCTCTATAACTTTTCTTGGCTCGACAAAGACAAAGAAGTCTATGTTTTGCAAAACAGAAAGTTCAGGAAAGATGGAAACTTATACATCGGTGCAACTGCGGCCAAGACATTAAGTGGTGCATTCATTGATGCTTATGGTGGTAGTTTGCGCGGTGGTTATTTCTTCAGTGAAGACTGGGGTATCGAGTTACTTTATGGAAAGAACATCGGCACTGAAAACAACACGGCCAAAGGTGTAAAAGAGCAGGGAACTGTTCCTTTTTACCGTGAAATAGATACGTACATGGGTGGAATGGTGATGTGGTCTCCCTTCTATTCAAAGATAAATACCTTCAACAGGATTTTCTATTTTGATTGGATGCTGGGTGCAGGGGTGGCCAATATCACAACCCTGGATAACCGAAATAAGTTTGATCCAGCTGCTCTCGATTTTGATGAGCTCACGAGTGAGAGCCAGATTGGGCTTCTTTGGAATACAGGATTCAGGTTTTATATCACTGACTCCTGGAGTGTTCGCCTCGATTTCACAGCATTAAATTACAAAGCCGCTAAGACCAAGAAGACTCAAGGTGCAGCATCTACTACAAAGTCTGATCAAATTTTTAGTAACTATGACCTGGGTCTTGGACTTAATTACACGTTTTAAAAAAAAGGAGAACAAGGATGTTCTCGAAATTTTCATTGCTCCTGACTCTTTTCTCCGCCTCAGCTTTCGGCTCCTATGAAGGAGCTGAAAAACTTTATGGCCAAGGAACCATTTCTTTAAGTGGGTATCGTCGCACGATCATCGAACTCATTAATGGTGGCTATTATTATTCAGTAGTACCCTGGATGAAAGACTTCCTGGTCAAGAATAATGCCCCACTTGATAGTGAGATGGAAGAAGCCTTAGATGAGATGCTTGAACATACTGGTGTGAAGGTCTTTGAGAGTCTTCCGGATCAAATTCTTAAACGCTCAAACTCTGCAAATATTCATTATATCATGGGTAAGCGCCTGATGAATCGCGAGAAGTTTCGCGAGGCTTTAGTTGAACTTAATCGTGTGCCCGTAGGACATTCTGCGTATCCTTTCACCTCACACATGAAAGGTGTGGTTCATTCGGCTTTGGGCCAGAACAAAGAGGCAATGACAGATTTCAACGACTGTATTCGTTCCTCAGACAAAGCTGCTGGTAAGGCAAATTCTGATTCACTTAAAAGTCAGCTCGAAGCAAATCGGGACTATTGCCTGACTGGCATGGGCAGGGTCCAGTTTGCTGCTAATGATTTCAAGCAAGCAGAACTGAACTATCTGGATATTTCAAAAGACTCATATGTATGGCCTCAGATTCTTTTTGAAGAGGCCTGGACTAGTTACTACCTGAAAAATTACAACCGTACTCTTGGTAAGCTCGTGTCTTACAAGGCTCCGGTCTTTGACTTTATCTTCAAGCCGGAAATTGAAGTCTTAAAAGCACTTACTTACTTAAAGATGTGTCTTTATGATGATGCCAAGAAAACGGTTGATGCTTTCTACGGTGACTTGTTAACTCCATCAACTGACCTAAGACGCTTCCTTTTAACGAATGGTAAGAACTATCGTTATTATTATGAACTTGTTGCTGACCATGAGAGTGGCAAGACTATGCCGTTACCTATACTGGACCAATTGCTGAAGGCTATCCGTAAGGACCCGGCCTTTATTGAGCTTAAAGGTTCTATGGCCGGTGCCATAGGTGAACACAATCAATTAAGAAAAAATTCTAATGGAAGTATGAAGGCTAATTTGTCCAAGAACATCCAGACTGTAGTGGATGAATACCGCAATACAATGGGTGCTTACGTCCGCTCTGGTCTCACGAGCCGATATGCTGAACTTTACGCTGCTTTCCAGGGCATGAGTTACATTAAGCTCGAAGTACTGGCCCAGCGTAAGGAAAAACTTTATCAAAGTGACGCTCAGCCGGGTCAGAAGCGTGGAGACGTCCAATACATCCAAAGAAACGACAAGCAGTACTTCTGGACCTTTACCGGTGAGTTTTGGGCCGATGAACTGGGCGACTATGTCTTTGCCTTGAGGTCAGAATGTTGAAATATCTATTTATTACATTGTTTGTTATTCAAGCAGCCTTCGCACAGAAGATTTCTGTTGATGATCGCAGGAAGAAAATCCTCTCCATCGTAGATGAAGAACTTTCTGAAGTAAGCCGTCTGGCCAAGCAGCAGGACTACCGCACACCTGAAACAGTACTGAGACTTTCCGAGCTTAACCTGGAGAAGGCAAGACTTTGGAGAGAGGTAGAGAATGAGCATTATCTGGCCATACCTCCCGAGGAACGCAGGAATGTAAATAAGGCAAGTTACTTTAAGAAGTCTTCCCAATACTTTGAAGCTGCTAACGACTCGGCCAACTCCCTGGTTAAGCGATTTCCAAATTACAGCGGAATCGGAGAAGTTTATTACATCCTTGGTTATAACCATAAAGAATTGGGAAATAACGAAGACGCCAAAAAGTATTTCATACTTTCGAGCAAGAATTCACCCTCTGGTTCAAAGGTTGGCTATAAGGCCAAGCTAGCTTCAGCTGACTATTATTACAATGACCGGAAATATAAAGAGGCGATTCCACTTTATGAAGCTTCTATCAATAAAGTTGATGAAAGATGGTGGACTAAGGATGCCTTTAATCTGTCATGGTCATATTACCGGGTTAAGAATTACGACAAGGCCATTGCCCTGATGAAGGAAATTCATCGCAAGAGCGGGGATAGCAAGTATATAGACATGCGTTCTGTGGTTGAAAGGGACATTGGTATATTTTATGTGGATTCTGGCCGGGTTAATGAAGCCATCACTTTCTATGAAAGTCTTGGACTCAATTATTCTGAGCAATTTATAAAAATCGCCAATACAATCGTGACCCAAGGTCGCTTCTCCCAGGCTGAAGCACTGCTTGAGCAAGCAGCTAAAACTGAAAAAAATCGTGACCGTAAAGTTGCCATTTTGCTCGCCCAGCTAAATCTCTTCGATAAATACAATAAGATTGCAGAACACCTGAATGTTTCTAAAGAGCTTGTTCAGATGCACCAGAAGCAACCTCTGAACGAAGATCAGTTAAAGAGCCTGGTCTATCATGTGGACAAGAAAGCAGCCGAGCTTCAGAAGGCCACCGCTTCAGATACTTATAAGAACGTAGAGAAAGTAAAAGACCAGAAATCTGTACAATCTATTGCTTACTTCGAACTCTCAGGAACACTTGCCCCAGGAAAGAAAGCTGAAAAAGTTTTCTTCCAGGGTGAAACAGCTTACGCTGCAGGAAAATTTGCTTCGGCAATTGGCTACTATATACAGGCTTTCGATTCCTCTAAGGCAAATAATGATAAAAAGACCATGACTATGAGTCTGGAAGGAATGCTCTCATCCCTTGGACAATCGAGCCTTGATCCTAAAACAGCCGAAAAGTACTATATTCCTGTCTATACTCGCTCTCTATCAGTAGATCCTAAATCTGAGAGAGCTCACTCTATTTACGTAAAGCTCTTCAATACTCAATATGATGCGAGCGATGTTCCAGCTGCAGAAAAGACGATGTCTGACTTTGCAACTGCCTTCCCAAAAGATTACAAAACTCAGGAAGCCATGCTCGCCAAGGTAATGGATCATTACCGCAAGAAAAAAGACTACGGCGCTGTTAAGGCCTATGTAAGCCGGATAAATGCAGGGGAATTCAAAGTTTCCAGCAAATACGCAAGTGCCCTCCGTAATCTCATGACTAAGATTCAAATCGAAGGTGTTCAGAATTCCCTGGAGAAAGGTGACAAGGCCGTTGCTCTCAAAGGCTATCATCAGATTTACGAGAATGCTGACAGCACTCCCAAGGCCAAGGTAAACGCCGCCTATAACCTGGCCGCTCTTTATCATGAACTTGGGAATACAAATGAAAGTTACAAATGGGCCATAACTGCAGTGAAGGAAATGGATGTAGACGATGTAACTAAATTCGCTGATTCATTCCTTGGTATTTCAGCGGGTCTTTTCTTGAGACAGCAATTTGCACAATCTTCTGACCTTTCATACCGGATTCTCGCCAAGCTTTGTAAGCAGAATGCCTCTAACAAGGCCATCGGTTACAAGAATGCAGTCTTTATCGCCCTGGCAAATGGTGACCTTGATAAGGCACTTGAAATCAGGAATTTCGGTAAGGAATGCTTAGTACCAGACCTGGCCATCACAGAAGTATCAATGGAAATCTTAAAAGATATGGGTAAGGCCAAGCGATGGGAGCAATACGAAAAGCTTCTGGTTGAACTCGAGACAAATTCCCGTAATTATCCTGCGCTTATTCGTCCTTATGAAGAGCTCAAGCTTCAGTACATCAAGATCGGCGACAGCAATGCCGCCCGCGAGATAGACGACAAACAAAACAAGTTTTTCCATGTTTCCAAGACCCAAAAGCTCGATATCCCGGTCGAAACACTGGATCTCATTGCTGAAAAAATGCTGGTTGGTGTGATCAATAAGAAAAAGAAAATCGAACAGATCACGCTGCAGTTTCCTGAAGGCGACTTTAACAATGCTGTTAAACAGAAGCTTACAGGACTTGATCAATTAACTGCAGAAGTTAATAACATTCAAAAGCTCGGTTCAGGTAAGGGTATTGTCCAGGCCTACCGACATGTGATCGAAGCATATGAGGACTTTGGCGAGCTACTTCGCGGTTTTACACCTGAAGGCAAGTCCCCTGAGTATGTTGCAAGCTTTCAAAAAGCAATGTCGGATGTGTATAACCCGATTCTGGCAAATGCCCGCAAGCTACGTTCTGATATTAAGAAGTTGATCAGGGAAAATAAAATTCTCTCTGATTCAAATTACCTGGTTCTCAGTTCTGCAACTGAAGGGCACAAAAGATTCATTACGAATCGAAAGGCCGTGTTGATGGAGAGGGGAGGACGTCGATGAAATTTTTAATTTTATTTTTACTTACTGGCTTAGTCGCCTGCTCATCAAACAAAGACAAAGCAACCGATGCACCTGCAAAAGTTACCAATGAATCTTTCAAGAAAGAGAAGCCACTTTCTGACCGTGAAATGCGTGACTTCTATTCTGCCAATGTAAAAGCATTGAGTCCGGCCCTTCAGGATGAAACTGTGGATCGATATACTCCGGAGGAAATGTCACAAGTAAGTGATCCTGCTGATCCTCTTTTGACTATGGCCGTAATGTGCTCAAAGGGTGAATTTGATCCTGCCTTCGGGATAGCGTCTAAATCATTTAATAAATATCAAAAAGTTCCCGGTTACTGGAACCAGGTTGCCAATTGTCACTTGAACATGGGGAACAGTCGCAAAGCACTCCTGTTTTATAACAAGGCTCTTGAGGTCTCTCCCGATTACGTGCCAACATTAAATAATATTGGAGTTATGTACTCCCGCCAAGGTCAGGACCAGAAGGCATTGGTTGCTTTTGAACGAGCTAACAAAAATGCGAAGTTCTCAAAAACCCCACGTTACAACCTGGCAAAACTCTACCTGACTTATGGACTAGCCGATGAAGCTTTGCCTATCTTTAAGGCTTTATTAAGTGATTCACCCCAGGACGTGGACCTCCAGAATTCCGTCGCATCAGCACATTTCCTGATGAGCAATTATCAGGAAGCTGCCCAGAATTATGTAAAGATCCCGGCCGAGCAATTATATTCTGCAGAAGTAGGACTTAATTTTGCCCTGACTTTGAATAAGCTGGGGAAGCAGCCTGAAGCCATTAAGGTTTTTAATGCAGTCAAGGAACCATCAGCTCCTGAGCTCAAGAGATATTATTCGATTGTGAAAGCCCAGTTAGGAGAAAGAAAATGAAATTCTTAACTTTAATCCTGGCCCTTGCTGCTTTCAGCGCTTTTGCAGATGATGGCAAGAAAGACACAAGATACGAATATAAGAAACTCGAGAAGTTTGATTTTGATGAAATCGGCGTGGAAGGTGAGGGTGGATCACCCGGTGATATTTCTGTATCACCGCGTCTCCGAAACGAATTCAAGAACAAGCTTCCGGAAAGACAAAATTTTAACAAAGATATGAAGAAGGCCATAGACGGCTTACGCTAATCCATAGGGGTTTTACGGTGCAAGTAGAAAAAAAGAAGATCTCGGGCATGTATGAGCTCACTCCAGTAAATCCGGCACATCGGGTGAAGGGAGGCGTATACGGCAGGGGAAGAATTCTCATAGGTCGTTCAGAAAGTTGTGACATGTCTGTTAATCATGAAGCCGTTTCGGCCATCCATGCGGTGCTGGAAATCTTCGATGAAAGAGCCGTCATCTACGACATGAACTCAACCAATGGTACCTATGTTAATGGTGAAAAGGTTGTTGCTAAGGAATTACGCCTGGGTGACATTTTCTCACTGGCAAATGCTGACTTCAGATTCAACCGTTACGTTGCTTCATCAGCAATTCCACCAGTTCTTGATACACTTGAGCCAGAGCATGGTGAAGCATCTGTCAGATTGCCTGACGTATTGCCGGATTTACCTAAGTCACTGCCTAATGCAGCTCCAAAAGTTTCCCAGCATTCTCCTCCATCAATTGTTTACCCTCTGGCCGCCGATCCAAAGGCTGAGTTCAGTGAATATATCTTTGAGGACCGTGAAACAATCTATCCAATCTTTAAATATGAAACGACTAAGCAGTCAGTTGAAGTCATCATTCTATTCAAAGACAGTATTTTCAGCGTGGATTACCTTCCTGAAGGTAATTTCACTTACCACATCACAGGAATCCTGAAAGATTCCAAAGAGCTTGAGTTCCCTTACCTGGGCAAGAACGACAAATTTCCATTCGTTGATGTAAGCTCCCATAGTGCCGTTGTTCATACCATTCCTGGTTTTGGAGTCTTTCACTTAAGTGATAAGAAGAAAGACACAGGTCACGTTGGTGGAAGTATTGAATTGTCAGGACAGGACCTGGTTCGCTTTGCCAAGGATGACCTTCAGATTTTTGTCCGTCATGTGGCCGCACCTCCGAAAGTTGCTTCCGCTCCTATCATGAAGCGTGATCCAGATTTCCAGAAGTATATGGCGCTGATGCTTTTTGCCCTTTCAGCTTTATTCATCAGCTTGAATGTTGTTGAGCTACCAGAAGTGGAAAAAGATGAACTAGCTCCGGAAAAACTTGCGACCATCCTTTACAGGCAGACATTAACTGTTGCCAAGAATAAAGCCGTCGAGAAAACAGAGAATGCTCCTAAGATTGCACAAAAAGCTCCAAGCAAGCCAGCCGTCCAGAAAGAAATCCCTGTCGAGAAACAGCCAGATGTTCAAAAGCCCGACTTGGTTGAAACAAAAGACCAGTCCAAGAAGCCAGATCCAGGAAAGGTGACTGCTACTGAGAAAAAAATAGTCAAGCAAGGCACCACACCAGTAACAACACCAACTGATAAGATGGCCTCTCCTCCAAAAGCCGCAGCTAATAATTCTAAAATGCCTACTGCCAATGCTCCAACTGCAATGTCACAAGTTACAATGAAGACAGTTGGCCACGTAGAAGTATATAAATCCGCAGATTTCTCAACATCAATAAATACCATCGTTGCCCGAGGCGGAAGCCTCTCGGGTGTTCAGACTAAAGGTGTCTCTGGTTCAGGCGGAGCCTTCACAGGTGCAGCCACCGGTGTAAGCACTGGAACCGGAAATATCAAGTCTGCTGAAATGGTGACTAGCCAGGGAAGTCTTGTAGGTGCGACTACCGGACAACTGGGTGAATCCAAGGGTGCCGAAGGCCTCTCATCTAAGCGTGCCATTTACACAGCAGGCATACCTTCTGAAACCGTAGTTCTTGGTTCAATGGACCCAGACGTCATCAGAAGAATCCTTCTCGATCACCTTCCACAGTTCAGATACTGCTACCAAAAAGAACTTGAACGTACCGGAGCCGAAACATCCGGCACAATCAAACTCGATTTCACCATCGGAGCCTCCGGCCACGTATCACAAGCAGGTGTCGAGGGCGCATCTAACTTACCTGTCGACGTAAAAAAATGCGTAGTAAGCGTCCTGAAAGGAATCGCCTTCCCGGAACCAATGGGCGGCGGAACAGTAGAAGTGAAACAGCCAATGAACTTCTATCCTAAGAAAATCTAGTTAGTTTATTTTTTAATCACAAAGGGGGATGATTTTCATCCCCTTTGTGATTACTTCCACCGGCGGAGGTAATCCACTTCATCCAGATGAAGTAACTCCGACGCCGGCGAAGCTGCGCACAATACTTCCGTCGCCGGAAGTAACTCAAGCCATTCTGATAATTCAACCCCACTTCATCCAGATGAAGTAACGCCTGCGCCGGCGAAGCTGCGCACAATCCACCTCCTTCGGTGGAAGTATCCCAAGCCATTTTGATAATTCAAATCCACTTCATCCAGATGAAGTAACTCCTGCGCCGGCGAAGCTATGCACAATCCACCTCCGCCAGAGGAAGTATCCCAAGCCATTCTGATAATTTAAATCCACTTCATCCAGATGAAGTAACTCCGGCGCCGGCGAAGCTATGCACAACCACTTCCGGCGCCGGAAGTATCCCATGCCATCTGATAATTAAATCCACTTCATCCAGATGAAGTAAATCCGTTGCCGACTAAGCTAAGCACAATCCACCTCCGCCGGCGGAGGTAATTCAAGCCAGCCTTCGGAAGAAAAAAAAGGGCCCACAAAGTGGACCCTCTCAAGACAATCAATTTTAATGAATTTCTAATTACCCGTCTTAGTCAAAACCACAAACTTAAATTCTTTAAACCCAGCCGCCGCACAAGTATACATCACCCTTTTCAGGTAACTATATTTAAGCGACTTCTCAACCACCAGATTCGCCACACCCGAGAAAGGCTTCACTTGAGGCGAAAGCTTCTCAGACTGCTTAATAGTTTCTTTGATTTTTACCAGTTCGTTATACAAAGGAACGATCCTCCGACCACCTTCATCAAACATATTCTGATTATCAGTATTATCTGTATTAACAACCTCAGTATCATCAACCCAAATCTGGGATTTAGATACCTGGATATTCACACCGAAAGTATTTAGAGTTTCAGAAGCTGATCGGGGAAGCTCAATTCCCTTAGGGACGTTGATCGTCACACCCGAAGAGTTATAACTCTGAAGCAAAAAAACGAGAAGGATTGTAAGAATATCGAGCAGGGAAGTGATATCAACGTCAAAGACTTGATTCTTGCTTCTCCTATGAAATCTGGATGCTCTTCTGGCCATATATCCCTCTTAGCTCATCAAGTTACTGAATATGATTTTAGTGAAGAGGTCTTTGAGTTTCTCATCAATCCCTTCTTTGTTCGTCTTAAAGATCGCTTCGTCAGTCTTGTGGAGTACACGGACCGCATCCAGGATCTTAACGATCTCTTCATATGTCAGTTCGCCTGTTGGCTCAAAAATAATCGTATCTTCATCGAGATGCTGCTTCTTAAGATTGATCAGCATGACATGAAGTTCTTCAAAGTTAAATTCACCGTCAGGCTGGCGTACAAACTTATGTATCTGCCTTGAAGGAACACCTTGAGAGAGGACAAGTTCATTAGTATCAGCAGTCAAAGTAAGGGCCAGGGGATCCTTCTCTTTCTTAGGCGGCTCTTTGTCAGAGACTATGGGGATCGGACTTCCAATCTCGTAGATCTTCAAAAAACTCGCTGACATGAGAAGGAAGAAGATGAAGATAAAGACTGAGTCCATAATAGGAACCAGGTTCAACTTTTCATCAGGCTTCTTTCTTTTTCTGCTGGTAGGTATCTTAAGCATGGAAAACTCCGATTAATCGTCCATGGCCTTTTTAGTACCAAGTAGATCCTGAAGCTTTACTGAAAATTCGTCTATCTCGTTGACGATTTTATCAGACTTGGCGGCCAGGAATGCGTGAACCATCATTATGGTAATCGCAGCGAGGAGTCCAAGTGCCGTTGTGTTCATCGCAACTGCAATACCTTTTGCAAGTACTTCAGCTTTCTGAGTCGGATCTGCAGCAGACACGGCAGAGAATGACTGAATCAAACCCTGGATCGTACCAAGTAGACCGAAGAGAGTAGCAAGGTTGGCAGCTAGCTGAAGATAAGGAATTCTCATCTCAAGCTTTGGAATAACTTCCAGTGCTGTTGCATCGATTGCGTTCTGAACTTGTTCAACAGACTGGTTGGCCCGCTTGAGTCCACTCTTTAACACTTTTGGAAGTGCTCCAGTTGAACCTGAACAAACACGGATTGCACCCTGGATGTCATTTGAAAGAATGTAGCGTTGAAGCTCATTCATGAAAGAGGGACCGTCTACATCATACGTGAAGGAAAGTTTTTTAAATCTCTCCACAGCAATGGCGGCTGCGAAGCCCCATACCGCGAGGATGACGTACATAAATATGCCGCCCTCTACGATGAAATTAATAGAATCTTGGATAAACGTCATAATTGATCCCCTTCCATAGGAAATATAAAGGTTTAAATCATTATAAGGGGAAATTGTAAGGTATGAAGAAAATAATTAGATAGAACACAGATAGGGGCATTCAGTGAAGCCCCTATGCTGAAGTAGATTAGTCTAGAAATTACAAATGACAGGGCCGTAGTGATAGTTGATGTGAGCTTCAGACAATCGACCATCTTTTTG
The DNA here is from genome assembly GCA_035575985.1 of Bacteriovoracaceae bacterium. Lineage (GTDB taxonomy): Bacteria > Bdellovibrionota > Bacteriovoracia > Bacteriovoracales > Bacteriovoracaceae > Peredibacter. Next base: position 62,495 of record DATLXC010000016.1, read on the forward strand.
GATAGTCAATTTTACTCCGTCCCCCCGATACTCAAGATCACGAACCCCATCTTCAAACAAATTATTCATCGTAAGTTTTTTATCCAGCTTAACTTTCCTTGAACTGAGGAATTCACCACCACTAAGGGAAACCTCAACTTTCACCTTATAGGCCGGATTCCCGAATTTATCTTCTTCCATCAAATTTTTCACATCTTCAATCTGCACTTTGCAAGTTGTCTTGATCCCATTAACCCTGACTTCTGTCTTGAGGGTTCCCTTAAGCATCTGAACGCCTTCAATTTCATGGGCCATGAGCGCGAGTGAGGATAATGCCATCAAGGCAGTGATTAAATATTTCATATGTACGTCCTAGTAAGTAGTAGTTGGTTTGCCAGAATCAAGTCCATCATAAGTCTCATCGTAGTTTTTGAAGGCCCTACGTGCGTCCTGAAGCTCATCCAATACCCAATGGTTTTTTTCAACACCCTTTTTATCGCGGTTCTCGATATCGACTGGAGTAAAGTAATACATCGGAGTTTTCATCAGGTAACAAAGACGTTTAAGTTGTCCTTGCTCATAATCCTGGTATTTATCAATTATCGGACAATTGACCTTGTCTGTTTTCATGAAATGCCTTTGCCATTCAAGAACAGTTATCGGCTTTTCCATAAAAGTTCCATCAAGCACATATTCTACTCCGCCCGTAACAACCATAGGTGCAACATGAAACCACCATTCAAAATCTTCCAGTACGCTGTAGCGGGTAGTGTAGAACATGAAAATCTTCTGGGTCGTAAGTCCGAGCTTACTCCACATGTCGTAACTCCACATGTGAGCGCGCTTGAAGCATTGTGATCTTTTCTTATCACCATCATTTAACATGCTGTCGAACAAACTCTTAACTTTCTCTTCTGATTGAAGATCATTTGGAGCGAATTGTCTTAACTGGTTATATTGGAAATGGTTCAGGTCCATTTCTGAAGTATTAACTTCACCAGGATGAACTTTAGCAATGTTAGTGATGAAAGCTTCTTTACCAGTATTGATAAAAGTCAGCTTCACTACAGACCCACGGAAAGTTTTTAAGAACTTCAGGTTCTTCTCAGACTTAGGGTACCTATAAATCCTTCCATCTATACCGGAAAGAACCAGGATCCGTTCAGCCTTCTTGGATTCAATGACATTGAACACGGTTGTGACAATAACATCGGCCCGTGCCAGGCTTTGAACGCCCAAGATAATAACTAATAATATTAACCATTTTTTAATGGTCATAAACCCTCACTTTTTTAAGTGAGCGAGTTATAGGTAAGATAATTCAGGTAGTACAGCACAATGCGTCATTAGGGAATATTTTACAGGTAGTTTTCGGGGAAGAGCTGGCGTTCAATGCCCTCGATAAAGATGTGAATACACTTGATATGGACCTCTTGAACACGGTCAGTAATCGGGCATGGAATGATCAATGGAACGTCCACCATGGTCTTAAGTTTGCCACCATCTTTGCCAAGCAACGCTACGACTTTCATGCCCTTTGACTTGGCCATTTCAACGGCTTTTATCACGTTGGCAGAGTTCCCACTGGTAGAAATTGCGAGCAAAACATCACCTTTCTGTCCCCAGGCCTGGATGAACCGGGAAAAGATATGATCGTAGCCAAAATCGTTGGCGATACATGTGATGTGACCAGCCTCGGAGATTCCCGTGGCCGGAAGTGGGGCTCGGTCTTTACGGTACCTGCCGGTCAGTTCTTCAGCGAAGTGAAGCGAGTCACACATAGACCCGCCATTCCCGCAACTAAAGGCCCTGCCGCCATTTTTGAAGCTATAAGCGAAGAGGTTTGTGGCCTCTTCGATTAATTGCAAATTTTTATCATCAGCAATGAAAGTATTGAGGGTCTTCTGCGCTTCAACTAAAGAGTCTCGAATGTAACTCATAATGACCCTCGACTTTTATTAGATCAGGGAACTGATATTCTTAACGATTTCAGCTTTTGGCTGGTTACCAACGAGCGTGCTTTTAACTTCGCCGTTCTTGAAGAAAATAAGCGTTGGGATACCACGGATACCAAATTTCTGAGCGAGGTCAGAAGCCTGATCTACGTTTACTTTTACTATAGTTGCCTTGCCAGTCATCTCAGTAGCTATTTCATCAAGAACCGGGCCTAAGGCCTTGCATGGTCCACACCACTCGGCCCAGAAATCTACGAGAACTGGTTTGTCAGAATTCATTACTTCTTGCTCAAAGTTGGCAGAAGTTACTGATACTAAATTAGACATTATTTACTCCTTATGCGGTGAGCTTACTCACCAGCTATACAATAACTTATTGAGTGTCCGGGGACAAGTTGTAGCAGAATTCATCCGATTAACATACTACACAATTAATGAAAATACGTTCAACCCCATCTTTTTTAGTTACACTATCCGGGATGAACAGGAAGTCCTTTTTAAACGGCCCTTTGGCACGTGCCCGATGGTCGAGACTAATTGCAAAGAGTATTGATATTGGTCTCGTTACCATAGGGGCCATCTTTTACTATCCTATGGGGCTTCTGCTTGGAATCGTCTACATGGCGATTTCAGATTCATTATATGACGGACAATCAATAGGTAAGCGTTTTATGGGTTTCGGTGTCATTTCTCTGATTGACGGGACACCCTGTACTGCATGGCAATCTTTTATCCGAAATCTTCCTTTCACTGTGCCACTTTTTTTCCTAATTTTTCCACTCTGGTGGGGCTGGGTGATATCGGCCATTTTCGCTCTCCCACTGACAGCAATGGAAGTGCATTTCCTGTTCAAGGGATCACCCCACCGCTTGGGCGATATCATGGCCGACACAACCGTTATTGCCAATGATGGCACCAGATTAGATTTGCGAAAGACTAAGAATCCGTGGTTTGATACCCCTCCCGTTCCAATGCAATAGGACCTCATGAAAAGATTGATTATCATCGACCTCTCAAATTTTATATTTCGGGCCTTCTTCGCCATTCGGCCACTGCATGCCCCTGATGGTACGCCCGTCAATGCGGTCTACGGTGTGCTGAGCATGATTCACAATATGATTGTTAAGTATGAGCCTACTCATATGCTGATCGCCCGCGATACCAAGGAAGGATCTTTCCGGAAGGAAATTTATCCTGAATACAAGGCACATCGAACTGAACCACCGGATGATTTGAAGCCACAATTTGATTTGGTTGATGAACTGGTGAAAGTTCTGGGATTACCTGAAATACAAGTTGTGAACTACGAAGCAGATGACATTATCGGGTCAGTTGCCCTCCAATGGAAAAACGACTTTGATGAAATCCTGATTGCCTCCGGAGATAAAGACCTCATGCAATTTGTGGATGGCCCTATCCGCATGCTTGATACCATGAAGGAAAAAATTTATTCCCGTGAAGACGTAAAAGACAAGATGGGTGTGTACCCTGAGCAGATTGTTGATTACCTTTCACTCATCGGGGATTCTTCAGACAACATTCCTGGGGTCGCAGGCATTGGCCCCAAGGGTGCACAAGGATTGATCGAGGAATTCGGAACTCTTGAGAAAATTCTTGAGAACAAAGAAAACCTTAAGAACAAGCGCTGCCAGACTGCTCTCATTGCAAATCATAAAGACGCCATCATCTCCAAGGAACTGGTAAAGATTGTCACCGACCTGAAACTAAAATTTTCCTTTGATGAAACTGCATACAAGATAAAAGTTACTCCACCTCTTGAAGAATTCTTAAACAAGGTTGGTTTCCGTTCATGGCTCGCAAAGCTTGCAGCATTCAAGCCTGCAGGTGCACCAGCAGTAGCACCTGCTACCGCAGTAATTTCTCACCCTGAAAAACAAATCGCCAAGAAAGTGGAAACATGGAGCCTGGCAGAGCTGGCAAAAAATATTGAAGGCGAACGCTATATCTCCGTCACTCATGTTTGCGATGATGAACTCAACCAACACCAGTGCTGGAGAGGAATGGCCGTTGCAACTTCCAAGGCCTGCGGCTACATGACCCTGAGTAAGGAAGAAGCCGAGAGTTTTATTGGTATCATTCATGATTCGAAAGCCTTGATTGTCTGCTATCAATCAAAACCGATTCTTCAGCTTGCCATGATGGCTGGAGTTACACCTGACTTCCTTTACTTTGACCTCGCCCAGGCACACTTCATCATTAATCCCGAATACAGACATGATCTCCAGACCATTACTGAAGAGTTTCTCGGATACAAGATAACACTGGCAAAAAAAGGCCAGGGTGACCTTCTGGGCAGCCTTGATAACGAAGACCTGATCATTCACGGTGAGCGTGCAGAGGCTATCTATCAGCTCTATCCACTTCTCAGGGCCCGGATGAAGGAACTCAATGTTGAACGTCCCTATGATGAACTCGATATCCCGCTTATAAAAGTACTGGCACGCATGGAACTAGAGGGGATTGCCCTCAACGTGCCTTTCTATCATGAGCTTGAAAAAGAGTTCAGCCTCCAGCTTAATCAAATCGAAACCGAAGTCTTTAAAGTCGCTGGAGACAAGATTAATCTTCGTTCGCCTAAGCAGGTTGGAGAGTTCCTCTTTGAAAAGCTCCAGCTACCTGTCGTTCGAAAAACCAAGACCGGATATTCAACTGATGCGGAAGTCTTAACAGAACTCGCTGCCATGAACTTAAGTCCGATTCCCGACATGCTCCTTCGTTATCGGGAAGTGGAGAAGCTCTTAAGCACTTATGTAAAAGCTCTTCCACTTCTGGTAGGAAATAAGACCAAAAAACTTCACACGCACTTTCAGCCAAGCAATGCGGCAACTGGAAGACTTTCATCCGATAACCCCAACCTCCAGAACATTCCGGTGCGGACAGAAAATGGCCGCAAGCTCAGGAAAGGTTTTATTGCATCAGAGGGGAGAGTCTTGCTTTCAGCAGATTACTCCCAGGTTGAACTGCGTCTTCTGGCCCACTTCTCGCAAGATCCAAATATGCTTCTCGCCTTTAAAAACGACCTGGATATTCACCGGCAAACAGCTGCTGAAGTTTTCGACATTCCTCTTGAGCAAGTAACCAAGGACCAGCGAAATGGCGCCAAGGCCATCAACTTCGGCCTTATGTATGGCCAGACAAGTTTTGGTTTATCGCAGTCGCTCCGGATTACCCAGGGCGAGGCCAAGAAATACATCACGAATTATTTCCATAAATTTTATTCTGTGAAAAGCTTCCTTGATACTCTGAAAGAAAAAGCGGAGGCCACAGGCTATGCTGAAACTTTATTTGGAAGAAAGCGTGTCCTGCCTGATATCAAATCCAGTAATCGCCAGATCAAGGCGATGGCCGAACGTGTGGCCATCAACAGCCCTATCCAGGGTACTGCTGCAGATATCATCAAGCTTGCCATGATAAATATTCAAAAAGCCCTCGAGGAACAAAAGCTTGATTCCAAGATGATCCTGCAGGTTCACGATGAATTGATCTTTGATGTCGTCCCAACAGAACTTGAAGTTATGAAAGAGCTTGTCCGCGATAAGATGGAGAACGCTGTATCCCTGAGTGTTCCACTCAAGATTGATATGGGAATCGGGGATAATTGGTATGACCTTAAGTAGTCTTCCTTAATGTCCGATTAGTCCTGCATGCGTCTTATTTGTACTTCATTATTAATGTTTTGGTCCTGGTCAGTCCTTGCGATCCCCTGTGATTGCGAAGTCATGGTCTATGCACCTACAACTGGCACCCATGCTCGCGGTCCCAGTAATCTCAAGACTTATGAGCTTGAAGAATTCAGCACTTATTCGTTAGCGAGTCAGCTTGAATGCAGAGATCTTTGTCTCGAACGTTTCCAGAAAGACATGCCAACTTCAAGATTAACTGCCTTGTTACTTAATTTCTCTGAACGACTGATTGATAACCGGGTTCAGGGCTACAATTGCACAGGGCTTACTACTCTGAAATACCCTGTGAGAGTGAAGGCAGTCCTTGGAAACCGAGGACTTGGCAACGTTGCTGACTTTGTTCATGTTGTGAATCACGAACAGTCTTGTTTCTAAATTAATGACTGATCGGAAAACCTTTCTCAATCCACAAATCCATTCCTGCATCATGAACACAAATTGTATTATTGAGTCCCTTGGCCCTCAAAGCTTCAAATGCAGTCTTGGCCCGACCCCCACGCTTGCAATGAATATAGACTTTTTTAAAACTTTCCAGCTCCTTAGAGCGGTTCGCTACTTCTGTGACAGGTATGTTGATGGCATTTGGTATATGTCCTGCCTTGAATTCATCCGGATTTCGCACATCCAGGACAACTTCTCCCGGACCCATCTTCTTAAAAGTTTCATGTAAATCCAACAAAGTTATTTGATTATCCGACATCTTTAGTCTCCTCGAAAAAGCCTTAATATTTAATACCCCAAAAACCGATAAAACCCAAGGAGAGATATATCTAATGCTATACGTGCTATTCCTAACCATAGCTATCGCCTACAACTGGTGGAAGTTCACTAAAGAACGTGAAGCTCTTCTTGCGTCTCTAATCGAAGCGAAAAGTGTTACCCATCGCGAGATGATTTTAAGTCACCATTTCTATGTTTTTATTTTCGAAGGATTTCTCGGATTCATTGCAGCACACTTCATTACAGAGCGTGCACTTGCCATCGGTATGCTTGGCCTTGGAACTGTTTATCTGATCCTGTTATTCCTTGGATTCATCGTTTACATTAATTTCGTAAAACTTCTTGAGCGCCAGATCCAGGTTCCACTAACGGAATCATTCCGCAAGAATCTATTCAAGGAAATCCGGGTTAACTTCGCCCTGGTCCTTTTGCCAATTCTTATCTACTCACTCATCAACATAACCTTCCAGGGTAACGTTAACGAAGAGTGGGGGAGTCTGTGGTTCATTGGTCTTATCTTTAATATTCTCTTCGTATCCACACTTACAATTGTCTGCACAGTTATCATCATGCTCAAGCTAATTCCTAACCGGGAAATATCAGAGCCTGAATACCTTGAGCTTATCAACCGAAGACTCGAGCAAATCGGTATACCTAACATGCGGGTACGATGGGTTGAAACTGATATCAAGAATGCCTTTGTCGTGGGTCTCAAGCTTCTCAGGTTCTCAAACCAGACTATGTTCCTGGGCAAGAGCTTACGAACAACCCTGACCATGGAAGAGTTCGACGCCGTAATTTGTCATGAGCTAAGTCATGTGGCCAACCGTCATATTCATAAGAGAATGATGGACCTCATGAAAAATTTTGTAAGCGTCATCATAGGTGTCGGCTTCCTGATGTTCATAGTGATTGGATTATCCTTCCTTTATTGGGGAGAAGACGGAACTCTTCATACAGGTACAACAGCCTTCATCAGTATCATCCTCTGCCTTGCCTGGATTGTTTTTAACTATGCTCTTCTCTTTGATACAATCAGGTCTCATGAATACGAGGCAGATGCCTATGCAGTCATGGAACTCAAGGCTAGCCTTCCAGCCTGGCAATCTGCTCTGGAGAAACTCACTACTCCGGATGAATTGCCGGATTACCTGAAGGCCCGGACAAATCGTGGAGAAAAGGGATGGTTTGGTAGTTGGTTCTCAAAATATTTCTCAACTCACCCGAGTCTTAATGCCAGGATTGAATCCCTGAATAAGAAAGTCGACCGGAACCTTCCCTTTAATTATTATGTGTCTTCCGCTCAGAAAGTCAGGCGCCGGCTTGCTTATGTACTCCAGTGGAAAGTCGCCGTTCCACTCACAACGGCTTTTATCATCATGCTTACGTGGACAGCTGTTAATTTCAAGCGCGGACATGAGATGGTGGCATGGATTGATGGTGCCACCACGGAACAAATCAAGTCCAACACAGACCTCATTTCCAGGATAAATACCAGTCCGACATTTGTCGGCCACAGCATGATGTTTTATGTAGTGAAAAAAGCCGATCCTGCCCTGATTGATCATTTTATCGAGCATGGCGCTGACAAGGGTAAGACCCTTGTCTACATTTCCCAGTTAAAAGACTTCAATTTGCTTGAAAAATACTACGCCAGATACCAGCATAAGCTTTCAGAAGATGAATACTTCTTGATTCTTAGAAAGACCGCCCAGGTGGATTTTACAGATGGCTACCGTTATCTTGTAAACGCCAAGCGCTTTGAAGACTTAAACCCTGTCTACAAAGAAGACGTCTCAAGGATATTCCAGATGAAACGAAGTCCAGCCTCAGTCAAAAAATAATAGAAAAAAATGTGGGATTATTTCCAGTCAACAGAGTAGTTGGCATCCAGGATAAGACCAGGAACAGCGTTCTTCATTTCCATCTTTATGAATTTCCCGTAAAAGATCGGAAATTCAAAGTCGGTAGCATTCGAGAAAATTTCCCCATATCCATTAATACAATAATCCAGCGGCATTTCCGTGAGGGATCCCGCGGCCTTGTAAGAGCACTCATATCCGAAGTCTTCGGAAGTCAATGTTTCCAGGTTATAAGTGATGGTAACGACCTTACCGGCAGGGTTGCCGGAGCGTACCCATAAAGTTTCAGGCAACTTGATATTGGCATTTTTAGGTACGCTATAAGATTTGATGTTATTTTCAGTGGTATTAAGCTTTAAAACTAACACCGCAGGTAGCTCCTGGCCTTCAACTGATTGAGAGCTTTCAGTCTTACCTTCTGATATTTTCTTCCCACACCCTACCGTAGCGATAGCGAGAGAAAGCAGAGGGCAGAGCTTACGTGAAAAAGTCCAGAGCATGTTTCATCCTTGAGAACGCTTAACTTTATTATACTGTGTCAGACTCTTCGGATGCCTAACTGTGAACTTGAAGAATCTATGTAGTTGATATTGCGCGTCAGGATCGGCAAATCTTGCTCTTTCTTGGGATTTGATAGGTACGTTATCATTGGAGAGACCTAGAACTTATGGAGAACCATTTTGAAATTCCTATTAAGCCTGTTTATCAGTTTTCAGTTTATGACAGCCTCTTTAGCTGCCGAACTTGGTCAGAATAAGGACCTGGACCTCAGCACCTATCTAAGCCGTCAACTTGCAACTGCGGTTGCAGAAGACTTTGAAAGTAAAGTCAGGTCAGGTTTGGAAGAAATTCAAACTAAGGGTCTCAATAAATTTATCAGCCAACATCGACTGCCATTGATGAAAGGTGACAACGCCCTCATTAAAAACCATAAGGTGAAAGAAACTTTTGTTGAATTGAAAAAGGGATTTTGGGAAGCCAAGGTCTCTGGACAAACTCTAAGCTTTTCCCTGTCCGATCTCTATAATGATACGATCAATGTGAATGGAATGCCCTTGAACTTCAAGGGAAAGAACCTGACTCAAATCCAGAATGACCTTGCTCAAATGGATCAGCCAAAGACTAGCTGGTTTAAAAATTTCTTCATTTCAGAAGCTGAAGCCGGTTTTCCAGTTGGTGCCGTCATAATAGTAGCAGCACTCATCTTTGTCGCAGTCTATACAAAGCACCTGTATAATAAACATGTAACCAAACCCAGGGAAACCGCTCTCAAATTCAAACAGCTCACGCGAGATTTATATGCCCAGGCTTCAGTTTGTGAAAATGCCGGATCAAGCGATGAAGCTTACTCATCTACTTATAAATCTGCTTCAGACATCGGAAATAGTACACAACTTAAAGCCCTGACTTCACCATCTGATTCACTGATGCTTATGATTAAGACTCAAATTGAACAGGGAAATTTCAACGCTGAAGAATGCTTTACTTCACTTCAAGAGGACGGTGAAAAATTAAAGTTAAGTGTGCCTGATGTGAAATCCCAAAGATTTAAACAAAGACGAAAGCTCCTGTCAGATCCGGATATCAGATATCCTTCAAATGACGATTCTACTGATACCCTTATAACACTTTGTAACGCCTATAATCGTTTAAGCTCCTGCATGGGCAAGTTCGTTGGTGCACATATTAACGGCTCAGATATTAACAACTTCGAGGACAGAGCGAGTAAAAACTTCTATCAGTACCAATCCCGCGCTTCAAAGCAATAATCATTAGTTAAAGTAGGGGGGCCTAACTGGCCTCCCATTCAGCCCCGAGTCATATAAATATTTTTTTGTTCCAACCTTGACACCCGCCCTACCCAATACCAAATTGTGTTTGCACAAACTTCATACAATTAACTGGATTTTAATTACAGGAGGCCTTTATGACCGTTAAACCCCTTCAAGACCGTGTGCTTATTAAGCGCGTTGAAGAAGAAACAAAGACTGCTGGCGGGATCATTATCCCGGATAACCACAAAGAAAAACCTGCTCAAGGTGTAGTTGAAGCTGTTGGTACTGGTTACCGCTTACAGGACGGAAGTGTTAAGCAACTTGATGTTAAGAAAGGCGACAAAGTCCTTTTCGGCAAGTACTCAGGCACAGAAGTTAAGGTCGGCGGCGAGAGCTTCCTGATCATGAAAGAAGACGAAATCCTCGGCATTTTTCAACAATAATAATTAAGTTAAAGGGAGACATATATGTCAGCTAAAGAATTAAAATACTCAGAACATGCCAGGACTTCAATCCTTGCAGGTGTAAACGCTCTTGCAAACGCAGTTAAGGTAACTCTCGGTCCTAAAGGCCGTAACGTTGTTATCCAGAAGTCATTTGGAGCTCCATCAATCACTAAAGATGGTGTTTCTGTTGCCAAGGAAATCGAACTTGAGAACGCTTTTGAAAATATGGGCGCTCAACTTGTAAAAGAAGTTGCCCAGAAAACTAACGAAGATGCTGGTGACGGTACAACTACTGCTACAGTTCTTGCCCAGGCCGTATACCGTGAAGGTGTTAAGCTGGTAGCTGCCGGACACAATCCTATGGAGCTTAAGCGTGGTATTGACCTCGCTACTGCTAAGATCATCGAAAAGCTCAAGACTATGTCTAAGAAGATCGACACTGCAGAAGAAATTGCTTCTGTTGGATCAATCTCTGCAAACAATGATTCTGAAATCGGGAAACTGATTTCTGAAGCTATGTCTAAGGTTGGCAAGGAAGGCGTCATCACAATTGAAGAGTCAAAAACTGCTGAAACTGCTCTTGAAGTAGTTGAAGGTATGCAATTTGACCGTGGATACGTTTCTCCATACTTCGTAACTAATCCTGAGAGAATGGAAGCTACTTTCGAGAATCCATACCTCCTTATTACAGACAAGAAAATCTCTTCCATGAAAGAGCTTCTTCCTACACTTGAAAAAGTTGTTCAGTCTGGCCGTCCACTTGTTATTCTTGCTGAAGATGTTGAAGGCGAAGCCCTCACAACTCTGGTTGTTAACAAACTCCGTGGAACTCTTAACGTAGCTGCTGTTAAAGCTCCTGGCTTTGGCGACCGTAGAAAAGAAATGTTGAAAGACATCGCTACTCTTACTGGTGCAACTGTTGTTTCTGAAGAACTTGGAATGAGCCTTGATACTACTTTGTTACAAGACCTCGGTACTTGTAAGAAAATCACTATCGACAAAGAAACTACAATCATCGTTGATGGTGCTGGTAACAAGAAAGATGTTGAGGCTCGTGTAGCTGCTATCCGCGCTCAAATCGCTGATACAACTTCTGACTACGACAAAGAAAAGCTTCAAGAGCGTCTGGCCAAGCTTGCCGGCGGTGTTGCTGTAATTCGTGTTGGTGCTCCAACTGAATCAGAAATGAAAGAGAAGAAAGACCGCGTTGAAGATGCATTGAATGCAACTCGCGCTGCAGTTGAAGAAGGTATCATCGTTGGTGGTGGTGCTGCATTCCTTCACGCTTCTGTTGTTCTTGATGGCCTCAAGGGTGCTAATGATGAGCAGACAGCTGGTATCAAGATCATCCGTCGCGCAATCGAAGAGCCTCTTCGTCAGATCGTTTTTAACGCTGGTGTTGATGGTGCTGTTGTAGTTAACAAGATCTATGAAAGTAAGAATCCAGCTTTCGGATATAACGCTCGTGATGATAAATTCGAAGATCTGGTTAAGGCCGGAATCATCGACCCTACTAAGGTAGCTCGTTCAGCACTTCAAAATGCTGCATCTGTTGCTGGCCTCATGCTTACTACTGAAACCATGATTGCTGATCTTCCAAAGAAAGATGATCACGGTGCTATGGGCGGCGGCGGTATGGGCGGAATGGGCGGAATGGGTGGAATGGGCGGAATGATGTAATCCTGCTCCCCAGCACATTAAGACTTCGGAAGGGCACCCTCGTGGTGCCCTTTTTTATGTCTTTTAGATCCCACCCAGTTCCATTTCGGCCCTATTCGCTTCAATCTTCATAATAAAACAAGGTTCTTGGCACTTGCACCCTTTGGCATAAACCGTGCAATCTTATTGGTAGGAAAATTAGGATGGATCCTGATCAACCTTAAGCCACGGAGTAGGCATGCGATATTTAGTCATTTTGATGATGTTCATTTTTGCTGTCCCTTCATGGGCCACGATGACAGTAGGAAGCTGTCCTCAGGAATTTGAAGGTCGGGTAAAGGCGATTGCGGAGCAGTTAGGTCCTTCTACTGCTTTTGCAACACAGAAGGTGATTTTCACTAATCATCAAACTTTAAAAGGCGAAGTCCCGGATCAAGTTCTTATAGACATGTTAAGCAATGGTCCATTTCAAGTTGAGGCCGGTAAGGATTATCGGGTTCGACTTAGAGATGGCAAACTGTGCTGGATTGAGCAGATATAAACCTTAGCTTCAGGATGAAGACTATGTGGAAATCGGGCCTTTTTATTTTATTGTTCAGCTTTCCTACTTGGGCCTACAAGCTGACCCAGGACTTCACTCAAGGATTTTATTGGGCAAGTATCCCTATAAGCATCACAGTTGTGGAGAGTGACGCCGATAGAAAATCTACCATTGAAAAATTAGCCGAGGACGCCATCGGAGAATGGGAAGCACGTACCGGATTAAGCCTCTGGAACTTTGATTCTGGAAGTAAGAATATTATCCGCTGGTCGACCAATTTTGCTGCTGAAACTAAGATGGATCCGGTAACTGTACTGGCAGTCGCCATTCGCCATACTCTGGGCCCGTATTTTGCCCGGACAGAAATTGTCATTAATGGCGGCCATCCGCTGAACCATGACTTAACCCATCTTCTTACTACTCTTACACATGAGTTAGGTCATACCATGGGGCTTGATCACTCTGAACATTATGAGGCCGTGATGGCGCCTACACTTCAGGATCCTTACCGCGGTCTACATTCTGATGATATCAAGGGCATAAACTATACGTTTAAAGAAAGTACTAACCGGCAATTAACTAAATTCATTTCCCCCCTGGCCTATGAAAAAGTTGAGACTAGCAGTCAACCATTGGGGTGCGGAACAGTGGGTATTGTTGGAAATTCTGGCGCTGGTTCAGGTGGAATGCTATCACTTGGACTTGGAATGTTGATGGGTTTCGTCAGGAAAATTTACCGCTGGTTCAAGTCCCTCCTCTAAATTCCGAAAAGAGGGTATGAATGAAGAAACCGCTGCATCCCCATTTATATTTTATCTTTCCCTCGAAGATAGACTCCCGCACACTTACTTTGTATTTGACCGGGTTTTAAAAGACCTGGGACTCATCCTTGTGCCTGTGAAAATTGACCAGCTACAAACTCTGGCAGCCTCAACTGAACAAACACACCTGATCGTCATTACATCTACTACCAATGTGAAAGAATATAAGCTCTATAATGACAAAGTAAGGAAGGTGCTCAAGTTCCTGCTTAAGTCAAAGCGCCTTACCTTCATGCATCTTTCAAGTTTTTCAAAGCTAAACGACATAAAGAAATATACTATGACAAGAAATTATTTCTTCCTGAAGTACCCACTGGATTCAAGCTTGCTGGCAGCTAAAATAGCACGCTATCATGATTTGAAGACAGAACAAAAAACTCGGTGGCCTGGCGGCAAGCGATCCAGTCCCGGAGCAATGGCAATTTAGGATTTGGGAGATCAATGAAAAGTAAAAATGATGAGGCCACTCAGCGTGTTCTCATGCTTTTAAAAATAGACGCCAAAAATGTTTTTAACCGTATCAAGTCCCGCAAGCTTGAATACCTCGAAATCTTCGCCCTTCGCAGGACCCGCGAACATTTTCCGACCATTTTCAAGAACAGGTATGAAACCACTTCCATCATGGACCTCGCTCATTGCACGACTGACCTGATCAATAGCCTTGATCAATTTTATGGCCTGGTGGACGACCTTAGCTGGTATATGTTTCAAACAGAAGACATGCCAAACACCGTGGAAGACTATGTTGACCGCAAGATAATACGGATGGAGCGAGTCCTCGGAACACTGAACCTCTTCTTAGATGCCGAATTAGGTATTTCCGGAGTGGACGCAGCTTCCATGGATGAAGAAAAGCAGCTCTTCATTGATCAACCTGAGGAGCATCTCTTTGCAGAACCTTGGGAAGATGATAAACCTCAAGAGTCATGAAGATTTTAATTTCATTCATTCTTATCCTGGCCTCAGGAGTTACACTCGCAAGGGATCCAATCTCTGGCAGTCGTTTTCAGCATCTTTCCGGTATTAAAGTATCCCAGGATTCAAAGACTCAATGGGACCAGCGATATTCAAGGCCCACATTCATCTATGGAAAATCACCTGCAGAATTCCTGGCCGAAAACTATCATTACATTCCGTACGAGGCGAACGTTCTTGATATGGGGATGGGTGAGGGAAGGAACGCTGTTTTCCTGGCGCAAAAAGGTTACAAGGTAACAGGAATTGATATCAGCTCAGTAGCAGTCAAGAAGGCCCATCTGCTTGCCCAGGAATTTGGCGTTAAGTTTAAAGGTGTGGTTGCCTCCCTTAAGGATTACAAGATTCATCCACAATCTTATGACGCTATCATCTGTTTTTATTATGTAGACCGCTCGCTCATTGAAAAAATGAAAACCTGGCTTAAACCCGGGGGAATCATGATTTTTGAGGCCCATACTGTCCGGGAAAAAACACATAAGCGCGGCGAGGCCATAGTTGAAGATTTCTTGCTCAAGGAGCAAGAGCTGCTGCGCCTATTTCCAGGAATGCGTATTCTCAAGTATGAAGAGCCATTGCATGAAAAAGAATTTCGCTCAAGTATTATCCTTAAAAAAGAATAATCCCCTTCTATCTCCTTTCAAATGGAGTTCTCAGTTGGCATAATCAACTTATGGCCAAAGTCTTAATCATATTCATTATTTGCCTCACAAATGTAAGTGTTCTGGCACAGACTGCGGAATCACCCAAAGATGAAAAGGGCTTTCGCTTCAGTGGTCGTATTTCACGCTTGAATTCCGTGGGCCGGCTGGCGCGCATAAGGACTGATTTCGCAAATATCAAATTCCTAAACCGCAGGGATCGACTTGAATTCTGGAATGAATCCCACCCAGAAGCTCGTTGTATCGGTTTAGTTGAAGGCCGAACTAATGATTATCTGCTGATGAAAGTTCCGGAATATGATAATTGTGTCCGAAGGGTTCATTTCACGACAGGATCTTTTCTGAATTTCGAAAGCCCGGACCTGGAAAAGACTGTGGTCCTTGCAAGGGAGCTGGTTTCCATCCTCCTGAAAAAGAGACTCGCCATGCAGGCCAAGAAAGAGCGCCATGCGCGGGATCTCGAGAGTTATGTTGAAAAATCTGGAGCTGTGAACCAGCGCTATGAAATCCTCAGGCAGAAGCTGGAGATAGAATGGCAGAAAGAACTTGCGGCGGTAGCCGAAGACAAGGCCCGGAGTTTTACTGAATTCAAGGCTGCTGAAGCTCGCTTGAATGAAATCGACACGAAGTTAGAAGCCTACAGAATAGAAGACCATAATCTGAAACTGGATAGATGGTCTCTGGACCCAGCACTTTATATTAAAAAATAGATCAGGAGTTTATATGGCCATCAAAGCCTCGCTTACTATTATGTTGTTGTTCAGTCTCTTGCTTACTGGCTGCCTGGATAAAGGTGGCAAGAAGAAGGGCTCAAGCATGAATTTTAATATTGGTGGCGAACCTTCTACATTGAGTCCACTTTCATCCGTGGACCAGTTTTCTTCATCTGTGCAAGGATATATCTTTGAAGGTTTGCTTGACCGCGACCTGGACTCCTTTGAATGGAAGCCAGCACTGGCAACTGAATGGACTATATCCAAGGATAACCGCGTATTCGAATTTAAGTTGCGTGAAGGGGTGAAGTGGCATGATGGTAAGGAATTTACTGCTGAGGATGTGAAGTACTCTTATGACGTGATTTTCACTGATGACTACAAGGCAATTCAAACGCGCCCTTATTATGAAGCTGTGAAGAGTGTCGAGGTCCTTGATAAATACAAAGTTCGGTTTACTGTAAAAGATGACTATTTTCAGAACTTTGATGTTTGCGCTGGTATCCAGGTGCTACCTAAGCATTTCTATTCCAATCCTGAAAATAAGAAAGAATTTGGTAAGAAACTAACGGGGACCGGCCCCTACATGCTTTCCAAGTACGACAAGGGGCAGAAGATTGTCCTGATTAAAAATCCTGACTGGTGGGGAAATAATGTAGAAAGTGAGAAGACAAGTTACAACGTTAATAAGATTGTTCTTCGCTTCGCCTCCGAAGAAAATGTTTCACTCGAATTATTAAAGAAAGGTGATATTGATTTCATGTTACTAAAGCCTGAAGGCTTTGTTAAAAAAACCGTTGGTGATGTATGGGATAAGAAAATCCTTAAGATCAAGGCCGAAAACAAAACTCCAAAGGGATATAATTTCATAGCCTGGAATTTTAAGAACCAGATTCTTAAGGACAAAGAGGTAAGACGGGCCCTGAGTATGTTGCTTAATCGCCCAATGATACTTGAAAAATTCGAGTATGGACTTTCCGAACCCGCAACTGGCCCAATCTATGTTCAGTCTGATTATGCAAATCCGGATGTTAAGGCCGTGGATTTTAATCCTTCAGAGGCGCTGGGAATTCTTAACCGTACAGGATGGAAAGATTCAGATAAAGATGGAACTCTGGATAAGATGATTAATGGAAAGAAAATAAAACTTTCCCTTACTATCCTGGACCCTAGTCCAGACATGGTTAAATACCTGACGGTTTACAAGGAAGAAGCGAGCAAGATAGGTGTAGAGATAAATATTAAGAGCATTGAATGGAACTCGTTTATCAAGCTCCTGGATGAAAGAAATTTTGAAGGTGTACGCCTGGCCTGGGGCGGTGGCGGTGTCGAATGGGATCCTAAGCAAATCTGGCATTCAAGCTCATCCAAGGGAACTGGATCAAACTTCATCAGTTATCACAACCCCGAAGTAGACCATCTGATAGATGAGGCCCGTAAATTATATGAAAAAGAAAAACGAATACCCTTATTACGAAAAGTGCATGAACTGATTGCAAATGATTATCCATATGTGTTTTTCACTAATCCAAAATTTAGCCTCTATGCTCACACAAAGCGCGTCTGGAAACCCAAAGATACCTTTAAATACGGTATAGGACAGCAATATTGGAAGTTACAATAGTATGCTTAAGTACTTTATACGACGTCTTCTGATTTTGATTCCGACACTGTTAGGGGTGACTGTCGTCGTGTTTGCTATTATCAATCTGGCTCCGGGCAGCCCCATTGAGCAGAAAATCCAGCAAATGCGTTTTGGAAGCGGCGAAACTACATCTGCTTCATCCAGCGCTGGTGGTCGTGGTGCAAGCATGGGCGTTTCAGATGAAATGATGCTTGCCCTGAAGAAGCAATACGGCTTTGATAAGCCACTGCATGAAAGATATCTCCTGTGGTTGAAAAATATTTCCACACTAAATTTTGGGGAAAGTTTTACTTACGAGGAGCCGGTGGTTGATGTCATTGTAAGTAAGTTCCCTGTATCACTTCAGTTCGGGATCATTTCGCTTATTTTGAGTTACCTGATCTCCATTCCATTGGGGATTTTTAAGGCAATCAAACACGGAAGTGTCTTCGATGTATCAACCAGCATCTTCCTTTTTATTCTCTATTCCATTCCATCTTTTATGCTCGCAATCTTACTCATTGTTCTTTTTTCAGGCGGAAGTTTCCTTGAAATTTTCCCGGTTGGTGGACTTTACTCTGAATCCTATGACGAATTAAGCTCGTGGGAGAAAATTTTAGACAGGGTCCATCACTTTACCTTGCCGTTAATATGTTACACCATCGGATCGTTTACCAGCCTGACTGTACTTATGAAGAATTCACTCATAGAAGAGATCAAAAAAGATTATATTCGTACTGCCAGGGCCAAGGGTTTGAATGAGAAGACTGTCTATATGAAACATGCCTTGAGAAATGCCTTGATTCCAATTGTTACCGGTCTTGGCGGCTTCCTTTCTGTTTTCTTTGCAGGTTCCCTGCTACTAGAGACCATTTTCCAATTAGACGGTATTGGATTACTTAGTTATAAGAGTGTCCTGGCCCGCGATTACAACGTCATCATGGGTCTGGTTTTTATCCAAAGTGCACTTTTTCTTTTGGGTAACGTTTTGTCTGACTTTGCTTATGTCATCGTTGATCCAAGGATTGATTTTACATGATTGAAAAATATATCCAGAATGATGACAAACTAAAGAAGTGGCGCCGTTTCAAGTCCCGAAAGTTGGCCGTCATTTCCAGTTGGCTTATTGGCATTGCCTGTTGCATGAGTTTTAGCGCTGAATTCTGGGCCAATAACAAACCGCTTATTTTAAGCTTTGATAACAAGCTTTATTTCCCTGTCATACAAAATTATCACCCTTCAGTCTTCGGAAACGAAGAAGCTGTTGTGACCAACTATAGGAATCTCGAGCTTGATGATGAAAGAGGGGATTTTGCACTTTGGCCTGCTATCAGGTGGAGTCCTTTTGAGTCAAATAAGGAAGTGGAGAGTTATCCCTCTGCACCTTCAAGTGATAACCTGATGGGTACCGATGACCGTGGCAGGGATATCCTTACCAGGCTTCTTTATGGCCTTCGCTATTCTATTATTTTTGCCGTTATGGTTTGGCTTATCACATTCGTAGTTGGAACCATTCTTGGCGGTATCATGGGCTACTTTGGTGGCCGAACCGATTTCTGGGGACAAAGAGTAGTTGAAGTTCTTTCTACAGTTCCCCAATTCTTCCTTTTGATCATCATCATCTCAATCTTCAAGCCGACACTTGTCCTGCTGGTATTTCTTGCGAGTATCTTCGGTTGGATATCTATTAGCGCATATGTGAGGGCCGAGTACCTTAAGAACAGAAAGCGTGAATTCGTAGAAGCGGCCCGCGCCCTCGGTGCAGGTCACGTCAGGATCTTCTTTACCCATCTCCTCCCAAATTCACTATCACCCATCATTACCTTCTCACCATTCGTGATTGCCGGTAACATTGTCAGTCTTGCAAGCCTTGACTACCTGGGATTTGGACTAACTCCACCAACACCTAGTTGGGGAGAATTATTAAACCAGGCCCAAAAGCATTTTACTATTGGTTGGTGGCTTGCGGTTTACCCCTCGCTGGCACTTTTTCTCACACTTACCATGCTCTCTTTAATTGGCGAAGGAGTGAGGGACGCCATGGATCCCAAGGAATAATAAATGAAAGACACTGCACTACGTATCGCTGACTTCAAAGATTCAATTTTTGGAGTTATCTCAAAGCTGGCCCGGGAACATAACGCTGTAAACTTAGGCCAGGGCTTCCCTGATTTTGACGGCCCTTCCTGGATTAAGGACCTGGTTACCCAGAAAATGAATGAAGGTCATAATCAATACGCTCCCTTCACCGGTACGCCGAGCTTGCGTCAGGAAGTTTCAAACTATTATAAAAAATATTATCAAGTGAACTATAACCCTGAGACACAAATCACTGTTACGGTTGGTGCGACTGAAGCCATTTATCTGGTTATCAATGCCCTTATCAATCCCGGTGATGAAGTTATAGTCCTTGAGCCTTTTTATGATTCCTATGTGGCCTCAATCAAGATGGCCGGCGGAATCCCGGTTCCCGTCACCATGCATGCCCCGGAATTCACGGTAGACAAAAATGAATTACAAAAAGCTGTCTCACCGCGAACAAAACTCCTTATTCTCAACAATCCCCATAATCCAAGCGGCAAAGTCTGGAGCAGGGAAGAACTCGAGATGATTTGCAAGGTTGCGAGGGAAAATGACCTTTATGTGCTTTCAGATGAGGTCTACGAATTTCTTGTCTTCGATGGGGCTAAGCATATTCCAACCGCCACAATGGAAGGCATGTTTGAGCGAACAATAACTGTATCAAGTGCAGGAAAGACCTTCGGTTTGACTGGCTGGAAGATAGGCTGGATATGTGCAAATGAAAAAGTATCACGGGCCTGTCGTCTGCTTCATCAATACATAACATTCTCAGTTTCAACTCCCATGCAGGAAGCTGTAGCTGAAGCGCTTAAGAAATTACCTGAATACCTTCCTGGTTTTGTTTCCTTGTATAAGGAGAAGCGGGATCATTTCTATACCGAGATAACGAAACTCGGTTTCAATTTCTCGATTCCTCGCGGTACTTATTTCATGATGGTTCCGATCAAGGGCAAGACTAACATGAAGGACGTAGATTACGCCCTCAAGCTGATTACGGAGCGAAAAGTGGCCACCGTGCCACCCTCAGCATTCTATTTAAAGTCTACTGAAGGTGAGGGCTATTTGAGATTTTGTTTTGCCAAGAAAGAAGAGACTTTGAAATCTGCCTTCGAGAACTTAAAGGGCCTGTAACTGAACCTGTGCGGTCCTTATTTTCCCGTCCCTACGATATTTAACTTCAACCGTTTCACCAATCTTGTGCTTTTCCAGCACCTGATAAATATCATCTAAGTTATTCACTTTCTGCCCACTCACACTCACAATAATGTCCCCGAGATACATGCGTCCGTATTTATCCTGGGTGAGTCCTTTAAGTCCCGCCTTCGCCGCAGAACCCTTGGCATCAATATAAGAAATTACTAACCCTTTCTCTTCACCAAGAAGCCTCAACTTCATGCTCTCAGGTACAATACCAATTCCAAGACCTGGCCGAATAACTTTTCCATGCTTGATTAGTTCAGGAACAATCATCCTGATACTATCCACAGGCACAGCAAACCCCAGTCCTGCACTTGATCCGCTGGTTGAGAAAATAACTGTATTCATACCAATTAACCTGCCGGCCGAATCAAGCAAAGGTCCGCCTGAGTTTCCCATATTGATGGCAGCGTCAGTCTGAATCATGTCACTTATTTTAACTCCACCAATACCATCAATCTTCCTGCCCAAAGCTGAAATAACTCCAGTAGTAAGAGTATAATCCAGTCCAAAAGGAGAGCCGATGGCAAATGAGTGCTGGCCTACCACTAAGTCCTTGGAAGAACCAATTTCTGTAGCTATAAGCTTTGGCGGTTTCTCTTCCAATTTCAGGACAGCAATGTCTTTTTCAGGTGCAGTACCAACTAGCTTTGCATGGTATTGCTTTGGATCGTTAAAGAAAGTGACAACAAACCTGCTTCCACCTTGCACGACGTGGAAGTTAGTTATGATATGTCCGGCATCATCCCAAACCCAACCAGAACCCGCTCCTTGGGGAACCTCAACATCCCCATAAAAGAAGTTTCGTGCAAGCTTCATGTTAGAAACGTTAACAGTCGACGGAACAGCTTTACGATAGATCTCTATTGTCTTGGTTTCGGCCTCCATTAAAGCTGATGCATTAGCAGGAAGGTAAAACAAACAGAGTGAGAAAAGCAGAATGAACTTCATGCAGGACTTCCTTTCTTTGACTATACTGACGTCAAAAGTATATTATGTTTGCACAAAACACCCAAGAGGAAACCCAATGACAACCACAGTCAGCCCACCGCCGGAAATAAAGTATTTTAATCGTACAACCGGCCAGACTGAAGTTGAAAAAGTTTACGGCGACTGGTTCATAAATTTTCTTTATTGTTCTGTCGCAGGGCAAAGGATAGGTGGTCTTTTCACCAATAAATATTTCAGCAAGTTCTATGGAAAGTTGCAAGATCTTCCAACCAGCCATAAGAAAGTTCGTCCATTTATTGAGAAATTCAATATACCTATCGATGACTATGAACCTGGTTCATTACCGGCCAAAGATATCCGTGATTCTTATCGTACTTTCAATGAGTTTTTTGTGCGAAAGTTCAAACTAGGCAAACGTCACTTTGTTTCAGAACCAAATCGCATGCCCGCATTGGCCGAGGCACGCTATGTAGGTTTTGAGGCCATTGATGAAAAGCGACATTATCCAGTCAAAGGCCATTACCTCCTGGCCCGTGATCTTATTGGTAACGATCAGGTTGCAAAAATTTTTGATGGCGGCCCCTTGATGATCGCCAGACTTTGTCCTGTTGATTACCACCGCTACCATTATCCTGACAACGGTAAGGTCCTGGACCACTTCAGAGTTGCTGGAACATACGATTCAGTGAACCCACTGGCCCTTAAATATAAAAACCAGATTTTCATGGAAAATGAAAGATACGTCACCATTCTGCAAACTGAGAATTTCGGCCGACTGGCCTACATTGAAGTAGGTGCCATATGCGTTGGTAAAATTGTCCAGTCTCATCCATGGAAGAAACCATTCTCTCGTGGCGAAGAAAAAGGGTACTTCCTCTTCGGTGGCTCAACAGTTATTTTGCTGGGTGAAAAAGGGCTATGGAAGCCTTCTGCGGACATGATTGCAAACACCGCAAATGGAATTGAGACTTACCTGCATATTGGAGATGAGGCTGCAGTTAAATGCTGATGTTGCAGACGATAGGGAAGTGATCAGTTGGATACTTCCCGTCTCTCCTGGATTTATCCATGATACAGGTTTCAATTTTCAATCTCTTGTCCACCAGGATCCAGTCAATCCTCGCCCCATTCTGCATCTCACCTTTAAAAGCGTGATGAGAACTTTGCTCGGTTGAATTATATAATTTCCATGCATCTTGTACTCCAAGAAAATCTTTTTCTAAAAGCTTCCTGACCTGGCTATCAGGAGAATCATTAAAATCACCCATGAAAACGATGGAAGATTCTTCCTTCCAGAATTTCCTGATCTCCTGGGACAATACCCCAATCTGACTCATTCTAGTCTCAGGCTTAATATGGTCCAGATGAGTATTTACAAAGAGAAGGTTATTTTCAGAATTTACCGGCTGCACCTTAACCCATGTCATGAGCCGGGGAAAAGCACTTTCAAAAGATCGACTCCCGGCAATCTGGGGAGTTTCCGAAAGCCAAATATCATCACTCTTTAAGATTTCAAACTTACTTTTACGAATAAAGAACGACGGATACATCCTCTCCTTTATCCAGGAACGATGTGCATCTATCAACTCGAATTCAGGTAGCATCTCCGCCATATTCATTAACTGAGTGTAGCGGCCTTCCTGAGTAGCGATAATGTCAGGAGAGTGGGCCATAAGCGTGTCAATTAACAAAGAGCGCCGATGGTTCCAGGCATTATCACCATCGGCGGGATTATCAAAACGAATGTTGCATGTGATTAAACAAAGCTTCATTCATCCATTGTAGGCGTTTTATTCAAGCTTCTCAATATACGTTTCCATACTAATTACCAATCTTAACTCTTCATTTGTCTTAACAGTGCTCACCTTGTCTGTAGCTTCCCATGAATTCGTACAGAATTGATAGAAAAGACCAATGTTAATGTCACGTCCAATTTTGTAGTCATTTAAGCGTATCTCGACATTTTCACCAGATGCCAGAAAACCAAATGTATATGTCGCTTCATTTTCATCTTTTTCTATCTTTTCAAAAAGAGCTTTGTTTAAATCTACAGGGCCTGAATCAAATAATATTTCTAAAGAATTTAAGATGAAGGCTCGATCAGGTTGTTGATGCTCCTGTCTGCTTATTCGCCTGAAAGAATTGTTACATTCAAATGGAAAGCTTGCAGGTCCAATATAGTGCCGGTATCCCATGTTTCTTATATTTTCTTCAAAGTATTGCCAAACCCTACTTGCTCTTAAGGTTATATATATTAAAGAGTTTTTAGCTTTCTTAAGTTTTACAATATTTCGAGGCAGCCCATCAATCCTGGCCAGCTCATGTTTTCCTTTTGCAAATCCCTTCCTGAATGATTCCGAAACCTGTCCAATAGTCGTAAATACTAATGATCTGTCATTGTTACCAAGCTTTCGGGTCCACCATTGCTCCGGACCACCAGTAGCCTGAAAAAGTTCCTGTCCTTCAATCTGTTGCACATTCTCAACTTCATGTTGCAATAGGAATTGCTCAAATTTAATTTCATTTGGCACATAGAAAACTTTCCCAACTCCATTTTTTATTAAAAAAACCCTATACGTTTTCTTCTTAAAGATTTGTGATGATTCGTTGCCGGTAAAAATCTTGTTTTCCAACCAATCATTTGAGAAGGCGAGATGCGCAGAACCTCTGAGAATGGATTCTAATTCACTCTGACTTAATATAGTCCTGATTACAGGAGACCAGTTGGCCAGCTTTTTATAACTCATACCAGACACAATCCATAGGGATAATGGATTGGTTTGCGGCAAGTTAAAAGAAAAAGTAACTTCAACTTCATTGGCCAATGAAGGTATTGATTCAATCCATTTAAGGCTTATTTTTGACCACTCATCGAAATAATCGAACTGCTTAGGCACCTTACTATTACTTGTAAGAAGTTCCATGGCCAGAGATTGATAGTTTTGATTATTCGAAAGGTTAACTTCAATGAGTTCCCCTTTATCGTGAGATCTAAAGCTCATCATGCCCTTGATACATTCAATCCCCATCACTTGAACTATAGCGTGACTTTGGCTGATGTCAGTCATCCTTACATCCTCATAAATTTCAGGAAGTGGAGAGCTATGTTTACCGCAAGCGACCAATAATAAAAAAAATACATATTTCATATTACCTTCCCATCACAATCTGGGACATCAGGTTCTTCACCTCGCCCATACCCCAGAAAACAACTTTGCGGTCCTTGAGAGGAACAGTGGCTTGCGCTTTTTTGTGGGCATCATTAAGAAATGAATCAAGGTTCGAAAGCATTGCAAGAAAAATTTTCTCATCCCTTTCATCCATGGCAACTTTCTTCAGACGAAACACACGATTTTCTTCCCTTTCAACCACTGCTTCAATCAACTCCAGAGACTCGGCTATTTTTGCATGAGAGCCATTGATTTCTTCGAGCATCAGAGGAGATAAACGTTCCGAGATTTTATAGCGGACTCCATCTGTAGAGATCAGATTCCTGATGACTAATGCCTGGAGAATATTAAAACAAACATTTTCATGCAGCCCCGTCTGACTTTGGATTTCAGCGTAGGCCATGGTTTGATTTCCAATGCATTCCAGGACGATTCTTTCTAGTGATGATAAACCTTTCATATATTTCCTTTTTATTTATGCGATGTATGCGTTTTCATAGGTTGAACGGATGTACATGCGACCATAGGTCTTTGCAGTGTTCTTTCTTTCTATCCAGTCAATGATCTTGGCCAGCTCATCATTGGTAAGAACTGCTGAAGCCTTCTCTAATACTTCAGTTAAACGCGAATGATTTGGGTTTTCTCTGAGCTTCTCATGGACAGCATTCTCCAACGCTTCCAGTTCAAGGACTTTCATGGTCTTGCCATTGAAAAGCCTGAACACTCGCGTGATCTGAATGCCAGTTCTGGTAGACACTGCTTTCAAAGTGTCGTTAGGAAAAATTTGTCGATATCTCTGCAGGGTGCGCTTTTGTAAGCTCATGTTTCGCTCTCCGGTTGTTGGTGTTGCGAAACACTAAGCAAGGACAGTGCCAAGTTTCAGATGTGGAGCTGATGCTCCTGAAGAATTCGATAAAAGGCAGAGGTTGAAATTTTAAGTTCTTTTATGCACGCAGTGATCTTACCACTATTACGTTTCATAGACTCTTCAACTGCCCGTCTTTCCAGGTGAGTGATATATGATTTCAGGCCGAATTGAAGCACATAATCTTTCCAGTCTTCTGCCATGCCATTATCAGCAGGTTGGCTCTGGATAAGCGAACGGACTATTCCTACATCAATAACACCTGTGAGACTTTGGGAAAGTCTCTCACAAACCTTCATTAATTCACGGACATTGCCGGGCCACGAGTGCTTCTTTAAAACCTCAAGGGCCTCAGGCTTTACCACAAAGCGGCGGGCAGATTTGCTTTGGAAATGCTTGATTAAAAGATCTATGTCGTCTGATCTTTGGGATAAGGGCTTCAAATGGAAATTGAATCCACTGATACGATAGAAGAAGTCTTCGCGAAATTCCTTCTTCTGGATTTTTTCCTGGAGGTTTTCACAAGTGGCCGTGACCAATGTGAAATCACTTCTCACAGGGACTGAAGACCCAACGGGATAAAAAGTTTTTTCATCCAAGGCCTTCAATAATTTCTGCTGCATAGATAGTGGCATTGTACCCACTTCATCAAGAAAGAGAGTGCCTCCATTGGCAAGCTTGAGTTTCCCTTCTTTCTTCTGGTCAGCACCAGTAAACGCACCTTTCTCATGTCCAAATAATTCTGATTCCAGAAGGTTCTCGGCCACCTCGGAACAATTCAAGTGGACGAGGTTAGCCTCGGGATGGGTAATCTCGTGAATGAGCTTACCTAAGAGACTTTTACCAGTTCCTGTTGGGCCGGAGATAAAGAGGGTCTGATTTTTCCAGTTAGTAGAGCATAAGCGCCTTAAATCGGAGATAAGGGTTTCATCTTGAGTAATAAAATCCTCTTTAATGAAGCCTTCAAAGCGTGATTCTTTCTCATGAATAAACTTATTGATGTAGATGGGGAGTTGCTCTTTAAGCTTGAACTTCGCCAGGTAATGTTTGGCACCTAACGAGTAGGCTTTCTCAATGATTTCATCACTCTCATAAGAACTAACTACGATGCAATGAGTGCCTTTGCGGACAATTAAGGGAATAAGATCCACTCCGTTACCAACACCCAATTCTATGTCTGTAATTACGATGTCAAAAGTCCGTTTGCCCAAAATCTCTGTAGCTGATGCCACATCGAGGGCCTCTTCTATGACCCCATATGGCTTCAAGATTTCTCGCAGGTTGAGGCGAGCATACTTGTCGTCTTCTATTATAAGGATACCCAGGTTTGGCTTCATATGGCTTTCTACGTCAAATTTATTCCAATATCAAATACTGGATTCGGAATCCGAATTTTTTACATTGTAGAAGCTTCGGTTTACTATCTTATTGAAGATACGAAGGTGGACTTATGCGCATTATTTTAAGTGAGAGTACTTCTGAAGCTGTTCAGACAGTGGCCGAGGCCATGCTGGAAAAGATTGAGAGCATTTCTGCCTCTGTCCTGGGATTAGCAACCGGCAACACCATGATTCCTGTGTACGAGGCCTGGGTTCAAATGGCCTTAAACCGCTCAGTTGACCATAGTTATGCTTTTTTCTTCATGCTTGATGAATATCTTGGTATCAATGCTGATCACCCATCAGGTTTCCAGGAGTATGTGGCAAAACATTTATTTAATCCCTTAGGCATCAGGAAGGATCAGTTTACCCTTCCACCTGTCCATGATGAGGGAAGTTATGAAAGGACGATCAAGGAGAGCGGAGGTATAGACCTGCAACTTCTGGGGATCGGTACAAACGGACATATTGGTTTTAATGAGCCAGGTTCAACTGGCAATTCACGTACCCGCAGGGTGATTTTATCTGAAGAGACAATTGCGGCCAATAGTAAAAATTTTCAGGGAAAGATGCCAACAGAAGCTATTACAATGGGAATTCAGACTATATTGGAAAGCAAGTCCATCATCTTACTCGCTACCGGAAAATCCAAAGCAGATGCAGTAAAGTATTTAATGAACCACCATGATGATCCTGCTTGCCCGGCGACTTTTTTGAAGTCACACCCTCATTTTACTTTAGTGATTGATCCTGATGCTGCTTCTAAGGTTAACTTAAAGATCTGACCGATGTTTGACTTTACTCCCAAAAAGGAATTAATTTTAGGATCGGTGAATTTTCCCCGGCCGAAAAGTTGTAACTGATAAAGTACGGCAAATGCGATTCGGGGAGATTCTGTTCCATTGCCTGCAATGATTTCTGAACCTCTTCGCACATTATCCATCATCCAGGCAGGAAGCCTTAAGTGATAAGGGTTTCGACTTATCTCACCCTGATGTTTTTCAAGTGCATTCATTTGCAATTCAAGAATTTCAACCGGCACCTCTACCATAAGATTCGGCTTTTTCATCTGGCCCCAGAATTCAGTCCAGGCCACTAGTACTGTTGTACCTTTCATTGTCTTGAGAGTTTTTTTGAGAAGGTCACCCGTCTTTATATGTGTAGGGTGATGGTCCTTCAGATGAGGAGCAAAGATGATCGTAGGCTGATACTTAAGAATTAAAGCCTTTAATTCTTTTTCTTTTTTCTTCCAGTTATCATCAAGCTCAACTAACTCCATATTGAGTAGCTTGCATGCCTCACTTAGTTCTTTTGAGCGCTCGGCTTGACGCTCTTTTTTTGATCCGAGGGTTACTGCCACATTAATAATGTGAGCACCATTCTCATGTGAAAGCCTCAAGGCAAGTGAGCCTATAATGGATTCATCATCTGGATGTGGAGAAAGTATCATGACGTTGAAAGGAAATTTCTTCTTAGGAATCAAAGCAGAAGGCTGAAAGAGAGAAGCCAGAGAGTTTAGAATTGGGGTGAAATCCATTTCACCAATCCTTAACTAGATTTTTGTCAGCGTCGTAACGACGTAACAAAAGGCGATTAAGATCAAAAAAGATCGGACCATAAAACCCTCGGGTGTGTATTTTTTTTGACTCTACCAAGGGTTTCTCCAATCAGTCTAGAGGCCAAAAATCTGACAGTCAGCCTCGAAAATTTTCAATCACTTACGTTTATAATCGTCTTGAAGTCGCACAATGTCATCCTCGCCCAGGTAACTTCCGACTTGCGCCTCAATGAGAACCAGATCATCTTTTGTCTGATTGAATAAGCGGTGAGTTGCTTCCTTGGGAATATAAGTGGATTCATTTTGCTTAAGATCAAATGTCTTATCATTCACTGTAACAGTTGCAATTCCTTTCACAACAATCCAATGCTCAGACCGGTGATGATGATACTGGAGAGAAAGTTTTGCACCGGGAAGGACAGTGATCTGCTTAACTTTATACCCTTCATTCTCTTCGAGTATTGTGTAGTTACCCCAAGGCCTATGTGCAGTCATGTGGACCTTGGCCATTTCAGGATTTCGTTTGGTAACTTCTGCAACCAATTCCTTAACCTTCTGGGTGGACCCTTTCTTGGCAATGACTACCGCATCCTGCGTATCCACGATGATAAGGTCTTCCACATCGATGGTTGAAACCAGGCGCTTGTTGCTGATGATAAGATTATTCTTAGAGCCCAGGTTAATTACATTTTCCGCCAGGGTATTGCCGAAGGCATCCTTGGGAAGAGCACCGTAAAGCGCATCAAATGAACCAAGATCACTCCAGCCTATGTCTGAAGGAATCACTTTTACTTTGTCGGATCTCTCCATCACAGCATAGTCGATACTTTCTGAACGAACCGCTTTCATATCCTCTTCAACTAAGCGGATGACTGAATCAACTTTTGCAGACTTAAATGTCTTAAGGCATTGCTCATAGATATCTGGAGCGTGCTTCTTGAGTTCTTCCAGGTAAACACTTGCCTTAAAGCAGAACATTCCACTATTCCAATAGTAGTTTCCAGCGGCAACATATTCCCGGGCCTTTTCATTCGTTGGCTTTTCCTTAAAGGACTTAACTGCATGACCGTCAGCTTCAATGTACCCGTAACCAGTTTCTGCATAATCGGGTTTAATTCCAAATGTAACAAGCTGGCCGTTTCCGGCCAGTTCCATCGCCTGTTTAACTGCTGCTTCGTATGCATCTTGTTTTTCAATTAAATGATCGGATGGAACTATCAGGAGAACTTCATCTGGTTTAGATGCCATGGCCGCTATAGCGATGGCAGGTGCCGTATTTCTTCCAATTGGCTCAAGGATGAATTGGGGGTTATCAATAATTTTAAGTTCAGCCATCTGGTCAAGGCCCATGAAATATTGTTCCTGGTTTATGACTACGGAAAACGAGCTTGCCAGTGATGTATTACGGCTTAAAGTTTTTTGGAAAAGACTTTCCTTGCCAAAAAGTTTTACAAATTGTTTTGGATAAAGTGTTCGTGAAATGGGCCACAGGCGTGTACCGGAACCGCCGCAAAGGATGATAACCTTCATTTTATACTCCTGAGATACATGAATTATGCTAGACCAAGGGTCCAGGAAGCAACTGTAAAATAAATCAATAAACCGGTGATATCCACAATGGTTGTAATGGCAGGACTTGCGACCACTGCAGGGTCTCCACCTAAACGCCTTACAATAAGTGGCAAGCTTGCCCCGATAACGGCGGAAGTAATAACCTGAATAGCTATGGCAAATGAAATAATAATTCCGATATAGCTCATTGTGAAACCGGGTGGTAGCAGAGAATGGAATGATAGAAATGCAATCTTGAGATAAGTAAGTGCGGCTACACAAACTGAAAGCATGAAGGAAATCTTGGCTTCCTTGAAAATGATCTTTGGCCAGTCATCGTCAGTCATTTCTCCCAGGGATAAAGAGCGGATGACCACAGTCGCTGCCTGGGATCCGGTATTTCCGCCAGTGGCTGCCATCATCGGCATGTACATCGCCAGGATAATAAAACTTTCAAGTATGCCTTGATATTCGTTTATGATCATACCTGAAATAATACCAATAGCTGCCAGGGATACCAGCCATACAACTCTTTTCTTGAAGTGATTGAATGATGAGGTGGTCAGGTAGTCTTCATCATCCCCGGAAGGAATGATACCCATGAGCTTTTCCAGGTCTTCAGTTGCTTCTCTCTGGATAATATCAATGGCTTCTTCATGGGACACGATACCCACAAGCTGATTAAGTGAATTTGTTACGGGAATGGCAACGAGGTCATACTTTTCAATTTTCTGGGCAACTGACTCGCGATCTTCATTTACCTCTGCATGAACGAAGAATTCATTCAGCATCTCCTGTACACGATCTTGTGGCTCATGCATAACCAGGTCTTTCAAAGTAACAAGCCCCTTAAGTACCATGGAATGATCGACTACATAAATATAGTAAATGTTATCTTTGGAAGGAGCGTCTGACCTGATCTTGGCCAGGGCTTCAGCAGCTGTCATGTCCGCGAAAATTGTTGCAAAATCCGTCGTCATAATACCGCCGGCAGTATCCGGTGGGTAAGCTGAAAGAATGATTACGTCTTCACGGACTTTCTTGTCGAGATAGGGCAAGAGCTCAATTTGCTCTTCCTTGGTAAGTTCTTGATAGAGATCGGCCCGAATGTCTGAAAACATATGACCGAAAATTTTAGCAAAGGATTTTCTATCGAGAGCATGGAAAAGCTTAACCTGCATATCCAGTGAGAAGTCGGAAAAAATACGACCTTGATCTTCATGGTCAAGTTTTTTCAGGTAGCGTATAATTTCTTCGGGAGAACGCTCCTCCATGAACTCTGCAACGTCCATGGTAGGCAGTTCTTCGAACATCTCCACGAGCTCATCAGTCTTCCCCTGCTTGGAAAGATCCTCTAAGAGCTCTTGATTTTCTGAATCCTGGTTTTGGTCGTTTTCTTCCACTCGATACCCATTAACCCTGTTTTTATTTAATATCTTAGCCTAAACCCTTAACTTTCCATAGGTTAATGTCTTAAGCATTATTTATTTTTAATCGAAGATCAGTCTCCCGGCGCATTAAGAATCTCCTAGGAATTCCGATAAGTTGTTGTAACTCTAGTCTCACATTAAAGTCCTTAAAGGTCACCAATGAGTAGTGTTCCTATTATTAAGCTTGGATTCAGCACGGACTGGAAAGTCCTGGCTGATTCAATTGATAAGAATTCAGATTATGAAGCGATGGATTTAATCAGCGCAAATGAAACCGCAAATTATCTGAGTACTGTAAACTCAGCTCTTGTCTTTACCTCCCTGGCAAAAAAAGATGACCTGATTTTAATAGCAACTCTAATGAAATTTTATAAGAAGATTGCACCTGATACAGCTGTAAAAATAGTAGTGGTTAGTTTCTCAACCGATAAAGAATTCGACAATGCGACCGCGAAACTTGGCATCCAGGACGTGATTGATCCTAATATTTCTGTCAAAGCTTTAAAGTTTAAAATTGAATTCTGGATGCGGGCCCTTAGGGTCCAGGCAAAGAAAAATGAAGCTGTAATTGCAGCGAAGGCAGCTGCCAAGGCAGCAGAACAGGCACGAGCTGCAGAAAAAAAAGCGCTGGATGCATCTCCTTCACTCAGATGGGAAGCCCCACTGGATTGCACAGATGATTTCTGGATAATTAAATATGAATCAGATTGTAAGCTGGTTCTAGGTAAATGGCTTATCCGGTTGATGGGACCAAGCCCTTGTATAGGAACGTGGGCAGAGGTAAGTGGCAAATCAAATGTCTGGAAATTCGAAGTCAGGCCGGAAGAACGGAAGTTTTTTTTACAGGGTGATGGCAATTGGTTCTTCCGCGGAGACCAAAAACCGGACTTTGTCTGGATAGAAAATACCTGGATGATTACAGGTACCTCATTTGAACTTTTTTATCAATCCAGCAAGAAGACCCTTAGTAAACTTTCATTAAAAAATAAGCAAGTCTTATTCTGTAAGAATTCTGAGTATGCCCTGGCCAAAGAACAGCTCATCGTTGAAAGTTTTGAAAAAGAAATGATCTTCAAAAATGAAAACGGACATTTAAATACCAATGAAGAAGTCGATACCGAAGGTGGTACTGATAAATTTAAGAACCTTCAGGGTAAAGGCAAGACCGAAAATATTTCTAGCGATCTTTTGTCAGGTAAGAGTAAAGGCGAAAAAGATTTAGGCAGGGGTTTCATGGACCTGACACTTGATCCTCATGATGATGAGGGTAGTTCAGAACTTTCCATGGAAAATAAAGATAATCATCATCAAACTCATTATAAGAATAATACCAAGGGTGAAAAAGACGAAGGGACTGGCCGTGGTCCCTTGAGCTATAAGCGTGAGAAAGAAGAACAAGGTCCGGATTCTGCGCCAACAGCAGAAGGTGCAAGAAAAGGAGCCTTGCTTGATCAGGGTAATAAGAACAATGAGCATAAGACACATTATAAGGGTCATAACGAGGCTGAAAAATTTGAGCGGTCAGAAGAACTTGGAAGAAAGGGTTATAGCTCAGATAAGTTAAGCGATTATAAAGGCCGTGCTGAGTATGGCAAGAATCCTCAAGAGGATGCAAAGAACGGAAAGACCAGCACTGACAAAATTAATAACTACTATAAAAAAGGTGACTTTGAAAAATCCCCTGAAAATGCTGGGGACGTCAAATCAGAAGACATAAGGAATCGCAAAGCTGTTCAGCTAAAAGAACCTTCTTCTCCGCAAAACTATCTCTCTGAAGTTGAAATTGAAAGAGAGAATAAGAAGGCGAAGAAAGAAGCCTTTGTAGCCAGGGAACGGGCCCTTCAAGAACGTGAGAAGAATGCGGAAACTCCAAAAGATAGTAAACGGGCCAGGAAGGAAGAACATGAAGCCAGGGAAAAAACCAGCAGGGAACGTGACGAGAAAGCTAATCTCGAAAAGAGCATAAGAGAGCATGCTGAGCTTGAAGAACAAAAGCTTACCCGCAAAAAAGCCAGCGAAGTTGAAAAAGAAAAAAATAAATCTGATGATAATGTTGAATCCCTTAGAGAGAAAAATAAGGAAAAAGGTAATTTCTCAGACGAGGTTGGTGGAAATTTACAAGGTAAGTCCCGAACTGAGAAGTTGGAGGCATATTATAGGAAACGTGAATTAAGCCAACAGGGTCTGGAGAATGATGATGACTCCGATGAAGTAGAGCCTGTTGTTGGCGGTCCTAAGAAAAAGACTCTTCCGCAAAGGGAGAAATTAACCAGGATATTAAATCGACCTGGTACGCGTTCAGATAAGGATGAAGACGAGCCTAAACTTAAAACCCCGGAAAGGAAATTGGGATTAAAGTCGGCCGGAAAAAATAAGCATTATGAGGATGACAAGTCACCGGATGAAGATTCAAATGTTGCCTCTCTCGATGAAGCCAGAGAAGCCAGGGATAATGCCAGGGAAATTGAGAGCCTTGATGAATTTGAAGATGAAACTTCTGAGTCTCAGGTAAGTGAAAGTACCGAGGAGACTGCCGGGTCAAGGAAGAACGAGAAATTTCGTGGCGCTTTCAAAGAAAAGGCTGATGAGAGTGCTCATGACGCTTCAATGGCAAAAGCAAAAGATTTTATTTTACCAAATGAAAGCAACAAAGACTTAGCGAAAGCCAAGACAAAGCCAAGTGAAGGTTCACAAGGGAATTTGGCTAAAGCCAGTGCAAAGGCGAAAGAAGGGTCACAGGACCTAGATGAAGATAATCAGGAAATTTCTAAGGCAAAAGTAAAGGGCACCTTAATTGATAAAGCCAGGGCGAAGTCGAATGAAGGTTCACAGGACCCTGCTGATGAAAATGAAGATTCCTTGGAAGTTCTCACTGAAAATACCCTGGAAAACGAAAATAAAACCGAAAGTGAGATTGAAGAAGAAGCCGAAAGGGCCCTTGAAGAAGCTTGCGAATCTGCTCAAGTCCTTTCATATCTTATACAAGATAGAATTAAGATATCGTGTCAGCTTGATGATTTTTTTGACCAGACAATTTCCTTTGTTACCAGTGAATCAGGTATTACAGCAGCTGCTCACGTAAACCTTGACCTGAGTTTTACATATTTGAAAGATGACATCAGGGCAAAATTTAGGGGTGTTGTTACCAAGATTGACCAGGATGAAGATGGTACAAGTTACATCACGGTTAAACTGGGCAAAAGTTCAATGCCGGAATTCGATGCTTTCGTTAAGCTCTACAAGAAACGCCAGGGCAATGTAGATTTCTTCCTTCAGAAAGTGAAGGGGTACGCATGAAAAGGCTTGATGGTAACAGTGTTTTAATTATTGAAGGGGATAGTGTTTATAATCATAAGCTCAAGGAAGTCTTTTCCTTGTCTGGTGCCCAGACATTTTCAGCTTTTAATTTAGAAGAAGCAATCAAGAGTCTCGAAATATACGACTTTGACATAGTCATCTGCAGTTATTATCTGTCAGATGGCCTGATCCATAATGTAATTGACTGGTCCAAGCAGCACTTACAATCCCTTCCAGTATTTGTGGCAATTGGTTCGAGTATGCCGGGTGATGAGGAATTGTTACATCGCCATTTAATATCCTATGTATTCAACAAAGGTCACAATCCTGTTTCACTGGTAAGTGCTGTTCAAGGTTTTCTTTTTGATTTTAACCGGTTTTTTGAAAGTCTGCTTTTCATGGTAGAGCCAAAGGGTATTTGCCTTGAATTGGTAGTGAAGCAGTCTATTTTTGAAGTAAATGCCATCGAGCTGACCAATGATGGAATCTTTGTTTCTATGGAATCTCCCTTCGACCTGGGTACTTTTGCATTACTCAGAATAAGTATATATGAAGGGTCACAAGTGGAGAATTATACATTAGTAGGCTCATTGGGTGGCAACATCCCTGGTGGACAGCATTTCAATGTTAATGAATCCTATTCTCATACATGGAATAATGTGCTGGCGATCATTGATAAAAAACAATTAACAATTACAAAATTTATGAAAAAAGTATCGGGAATATAGATGGAAAGGAAAGATATTTTTAAGGCATTCCTGGAAACAAATGAAGTTCTCATCGTGGACAAGAACCCTAGTTCACGAAGTCGACTACTTAAGACCATGTATGACCTGGGTGCCAAGAGGCATATGATTCATTCCACGGGTTCAATATCTGAAGCTGAAGTTATTGTTAATAGCAAGAAAATCGGGATTGTCCTTTCTGATTATTTAATTGGGGGGGGCTCGGGTTTTGATCTTTTCAAAATGATAAGGGCGAAAAACACTCCAGAAGTTAATAAAAATCTTTGTCTCATCCTTGTTACTTCGAATATCTCACAATCTGCAGTCGCAAAAGCTGCTGAAGAAGATGTTGATTCATTCATTATCAAGCCGTATACAGTCCAGAGCATTCAGGAAAACCTTATTTCCACTGTAGTGGGAAAGATAGCTCCAAGTACCTACATCAAGACCGTCGATGAAGGTAAAAGCTTAATTAACATTGGTAAATATGATGAAGCCCTGGTAGTGCTGAAAGAAGCCCTGGATTATCATACAAAGCCTGCACTCGCCTTATTCTATATAGGTCAGGCGGAACTGCTGAAGGCCCAGACTGACCAGGCATCAGGTTCTTACAATAAAGGACTTTCATTCAACAACATCCATTATAAATGCCTTGTTGGTCTTTATGAGCTCTTGATGAAGCAGAATAAATATGCTGAAGCCTATCAGGTGGTTAAAAAGGTTGCCAAATATTTCCCTGCCAATCCTGAACGTCTCACCCAGGTGATCAGGCTAACTATCCAGACAGAAAACTACGAAGATATGCAGCAATACTATGAAATATTCACGCAACTTGAAGAGCGTAGTGGCCACATCACTAACTATCTCGGGGCTGGTATGTTTATCGCTGGCAAACACTGTCTTTTAAACGATAAAGAAGCTATGGGCATCAAGTTCTTTGATAACGTTGCCGTTTCTTGTTCAGAACATACGAAGTTCATCAGGGCAATGATTAGTTTGCTTGTTGAACAAAATAAGCCAAATGAAGCGATGAAACTGCTTAGCCGTTTCCCCGCTGGATATGATGAACATGAGGATTATCTTGTCTGTGACTTTCTCATTAATTCCAAGTTTACGAGTAACCCTGGAAATCTCGTGAAGGCCGGACTTGATGTGTACAACCGGAAAATCAGGGATTACCAATGCATGCTTGCGCTAGTAACTGCTATGGAAAAAGCCGGTCTTATGCCTGAGAAGATAGAAACATTCAAAAAAGAGATTGTTTCCTTGTGGCCTGAGAAAGCAAGCGCCTAAGCGTTTTCGTCAACTAACCCAATATCTTCTTACCGCTCATGAGGGTGCATTTACTTCTGATCACTCATTTGGTCTGCTACTTGCAGTTACAAAGGAGTGTAAAATGATTAAATGGAATTTAAGCTTATTATTGCTGGTCTTGTTTACGGGGGCAGCTGTCGCCGAAGAATCAATGATCGTCAGGTTCAACATGACCGAATCCATGAGAGAGTATCTCAGGGCCAATGAATTTGACATAACTGGAGTCAACTATAAGACCAATGAGATCGAAGCCTTATTGACTCCCTCTGAACTCGAAAGAATCAAATCACAAAAAGCTGTCGTAAGCTTTTCTTTTCCCCAGACTTTGGCAATTGCTCCGGACAAGGAATATAAAAATCCTGAAGAGATTGAAGCATATGTTAAGGACATACATGTACGCTTTCCTGAATTGACTGAACTCAGGGATATTGGAAAAACACTTGAAGGCAGAAGCATATGGGCCATTAAGATAACCGGTAATAATGACAAAGCTCAAAAACCTGTCTTCTTCGTAAATGGTATGCACCATGCACGGGAAGTGATGACACCAGAAATCACTACTGACATGGTAGAGTACCTGACTTCACGTTACAGCAATGATGAGAGTGTTACAAAATGGCTCGACAATACCGTTGTCTGGGTCATCCCTATGTTCAATCTGGATGGTAACAATAAAATGTGGAACGACGATTCTATGTGGAGAAAGAATACAAGGAATGGTCATGGTGTGGATATCAACCGAAATTATCCAACAGCATGGAATACTTGTCGCGGGTCCAGTGGAAGCACATGGTCCCAGGATTTCAGGGGACCTTCTGCCGGATCAGAACCTGAAACACAGGCTATGATGAATTTCGTTGGTTCAATCAAACCGGTATTCAGCATCTCTTACCATTCGTATTCTGAAATCGTTATTTATCCATTTGGTTGTAAGCCAAAAAGAACACCTGCCTTTGAGGCCATTGAATCAATTGGTGCAGACCTTGGTGCTAAGCTAGATTATAAGCCAGGCACTGCGTGGGAGCTTCTCTATAACGTTGATGGCGGAGACATAGATTATATGTATACCGAGCATCAGGTCCTTCCATACGTGATAGAAGTGAATAGTACTGGAGAAGGTTTCCATCCATCATATGCTAAATGGCGCGATAAAACTGTTCAGAGGAATAGGGCTGGTTGGATGCATCTATTAGATCGTTTAGATGGTGCAAGTCTTCAGGGCAAGGTTACTTTGGGTGACTATTCGACGATTAAGATTTCAAAGTCAGGGGACCTCGCTCCGTCTCAGACTTACAAAATCAACCCGGATGGAAGCTTCTATGTGATTCTTAAGCCTGGAACATATGATTTTGCTTTTGAGGGAACCAAGAGCAAGATGGTGACTGGAATGAGCATTACTACCAAACAGGTAATTAACCTTTAATTTTCTGAAGGGCCTCTTTGAGGCCCTTCTTTATTTCTTCAGCATCTTCTGCCCTGGCATTCAGGATATATTTCTTTTCAGGATAGCAGGCCATGGCGATTCCATTTTCACATTTACCCAGGCAACCACTTCGAAAAACCTTCATTTCACCCTTGTGATTTTCCTTTACCCATTTTTTAAGGTTATCAGTTAATTCCTTTGCACCCTTGTCAGAACATGACTCTGCGTTGTCGCGGCTATAATTGCAGACATGCAGCTCAACCAGTGATTCCATTTTTTCATGTTTCATATTTTACCTGCTACGATTTTATCAAGTAGTGGTCCTTCCAGCGTGATTACAGATGGCTTAGGTATATTTCCATCCGGCCAGGTACTTGTTGTTTTTTCTTTTGATGTACTTTCTTCTCCGGGATGTTGCACAGAAAGAAAGAGTGTCTTGTAATCAGGGGAGAAACACGGGCCTGTGAATTCAGCATCTACAGGAGCAGAGGCAACTCTTATAACCTTACCAGCATTGGCCCCACTCCGAATAAAGACAAACAGTGAATTATTTCCGAAACCCTTGTATTCGCCCTTGTTGATTTCCCTTCCCGAAATATCTGAGGTGAACCAAAGATTTCCCTTAGGGTCAAAGGCCATATTATCCGGGCTCGCAAAACCATGCTTCTTACCTCCGGCAAGGAAAACTTCGTGCTTGAATTTCAGTGAGCCATAATCATTATCATTTTCTATAATTTTAAGAATGGAACCGTGGAAATTCCCTTTAGGCCGGTTATTTGTCAAGGCCACCAGGACATTTCCTGTCAGAGGATCAAATTTAATATCCTCAGGGCGGGCAAGTGGTGTTGCACCAACAATTTTTGCAGCCTCTCGTGCATAAATCTGAATTTCTGTCTGGTCTTTGAATTTTTCCTTGAGATTAGGCTGGTCTTCAATACTTAAGGATATCCATTCACCTTTTTCAAGATTTGCGACATACAGCTTACCTTTTTCAAGGGAATCACCAGAATCCGAAATGAACTTATAAAGATGCTCATCATTACTATCATCGCCTGTGTAAGCGACAATCTTACCGTTCTTTGCCTTGTTAACTGCTGCGCATTCGTGAGCACATCGACCAAGAGAGATGAGTTTTTTAGACTTGCCGGTTTTTGGTTCAACTTCTACTACCCAACCATAATGTTCAGGAGCGCGTGGGTAGTATTTGTCCCAACCAAGCCAACTCTTAACTACAGTTCCATCCCTGAGTTTATCTCCCCAGAAAATGTCATAGTTTTCTTCACAGGTAAGTATGGTTCCCCAAGGTGTATATCCGCCAGCGCAATTCCCCATTGTACCTATGCCAACTTTTGAGCCCTTGATCTTTTCAGGCCATGCAAAAGGAATTTCTGTGTTGGCATCAAGGCGACGATTATAGGAAGAGTCAGAAACCATTTTCCACTCACCATTTACCTTTTTAACTTCAACCAGGCTTCCGCCGACTTCAGTCATTTCCAGCTCAATACCTTCTTTTGTACGTTCTGCTCCGCCTACAAAAACAGGACTTACATATTCATGGTTCACCCAAAGAATTCCGCTATCCGGCGCTAGAGGGTGAAAGGCGATGAAGTCATTGTTGTAGCCAAATTTCTGGGTGGCATTTATCTTATCACCCCAACGAAGCAGGATTTTATAGTTAAGGCCATCCAGAGTAATCACCTTATCTTCAAGGCTAGGGGCCAGGTGAGGAAGCATAGGAATATTTTTTAGAGGCTTGGCCTGCAGGTCAAAAGGTAGAGTGGCCACTACTCCTGAAGTTCCCAGGAACTGGAGGAATTCTCGTCTGTTCATTTGCTGCCTTTGTGCGAAATTTTTTGGTTTATGATATAATAAACATATATGAAATACCAATTACCACTCATCCTCTTTGATCCTGAATGTCCACTATGTCTGCGTTTTAAGCAGGGTCTGGAGTTTCTGGACAAGAACCTGATGTTTGTGTCGGCCAGGGAAGACGATGTTTACGCTGCATTTCCTGAGCTAAAGAGGCAGACATGCCTTGAACAGGTTCATATGATAACTGCAGATGAGACTCTTCTCCAGGGCAGTGAAGTTGTTGATGAATTGATGAAGACGCTACCCGGAATTTCTAAATTCGCCTGGCTTCTAGATAATGACCAGGGAAGAAAGGCCAAAGACTATTTTTATCAGAAAGTTGAAGAGCTGCGGGATTTGAGCAAGAAGAAAAACGAGGGCAGCTGTAATCAGTGCCCCCGCAAATAATCAGAATAAAGTAGAAGCAATTTGCTGGATGGCCGTGGATTTACCCATTGAATAGAAATGCAGGCACGGAACCTTATGTGCCACTAGTTCTTTGGCCTGTTGAATGGCCCACTCGACCCCTACATTCTTAACATCACTATCATTCCGACAATTTTCAATGGCATCGATTAAGTCTTCTGGCATATCTATGTAGAAGTTCCTTGGAAGATTTGTAATCTGAGACCTGGCAGTGATCGGTTTGATTCCCGGAATAATAGGCACATCAATCCCTTCTGCACGGCACTTCTCAACAAAGTCAAAATACTTCTTATTATCAAAAAACATCTGGGTCACAACATAGTCAGCGCCGTTGGCAATTTTCTGCTTCATGTACTTCAGGTCTGTTTTCAAATTTGGCGCTTCATAATGCTTTTCAGGATATCCGGCCACTCCAATGCAAAACTTAGTTGGTGTCGGATTTTCAAGTTCATCAGAAAGATAGATTCCCTTATTCATAGAATGAATCTGAGAAACTAATTCATCAGCATATTTGTGACCACCGATACTTGGCTCAAAAGACTTTTGACCCTTGATACAGTCGCCCCTGAGTGCTAGCACGTTATCAATTCCCAGGAAGTTCAGGTCTATCAATGCGTATTCTGTCTCTTCCTTGGTAAATCCGCCGCAAATAATGTGGGGGACAGTATCAACATTGAACTTGTGCATAAGGGCCGCGCATATTGAAACAGTACCAGGCCGCTTGCGGATGGATTTCTGCTCAAGCAGGCCATTTGCCATTTTCTTATATACAAATTCCTCACGGTGATAAGTTACATCGATAAACTTAGGCTTAAATTCCATCAATGGGCTTAAATTATCAAATAACTTCTGGATGCTCTCCCCGGTACTCGGCGGCAGGATCTCCAGGGAGAAAAGAGTATTTTTTGCATTTTTTATATGATCAACGACCTTCGCCATAAATAAACCTTTAGAATAAATTTGCGGAAAGCCATCTTTCCATGTCTGTTAATGAAGCATCTTTTCTTTTCGCATAATCTTCCAGCTGGTCTCGCCCGATTTTCCCTACATTAAAGTAGCGTGATTCAGGATGTGCAAAGAACCACCCACTTACTGAAGATGGTGGAACCATGGCCATTGAATGCGTGAGGGAGACTCCGATATTTTTTTCAATGTTAAGAAGCTTGAACAATGTCTTCTTCTCCAGGTGATCCGGACAAGCGGCATAACCTGGCGCAGGTCTTATTCCCTGGTAAGTTTCCTTAACCAGATCCTCCTGGGCTATTGACTCTGAAGGAACATAGCCCCAGTACTCTTTGCGGACTTTAAGGTGTATGTATTCTGCAGAAGCTTCTGCCAATCTATCGGCCAGTGACTTGGCCATGATTGAAGAATAGTCATCATTCTCTTTTTCATATTTTGCACAAATTTCATCAAGACCAACACCAGCAGTCACACAGAATGCACCCACATAATCTTTTTTGCCAGATTCAAGTGGAGCAACAAAGTCTGCCAGTGATGGATTGGCCGATGCAGCTTCTTCCATTTGACGTTGTGATCTCAGCATATGCAACTTGGCCATAACCTCATCACGTTTCTCCAGATGTGTGACCTTGTTATGTGAACCATGTCGCTCACAAGCGGCTGTTTCATGTTTTTCACTCAAGGAATACACTTCAATGTCATCCCCATTGGCGTTTGCCGGGAACAGTCCGAAAACTGCCTGGGCCTTGAGGGATTTATTTTTTACAATGTCCTTAAGCATGGCCTGGGCATCATTGAAAAGCTTTCTCGCTTCTTCGCCCATTTCCTTGTCTTCAAAAATCTTGGGATAGGCCCCTCGTAGTCTCCAGGTCATGAAGAAGGGAGTCCAGTCGATATAAGGGATGAGGTCAGTCAAAGGTAGGTCTTTAAATACTGTTACGCCTAATTGATTGGGCTTTTTGATTTCGGCTTTTTGCCAATCAATCTTCACCTTGTTTTGTCTGGCCTCCGAGAGTGTGAGGTATTTTTCTTCTCTCTGGGCAGCAGCATGAGCAACCCGCATTTTCTCGTATTCAGCTTTTTGCGCTTCATGTGTTGCACCCTTGGTGTTGTCATTCAAAAGCTTTTCAACAACAGGGACGGCCCTCGAAGCATCAGAAACGTGAACAATAGGACCGTCGTAATGAGGATCGATCTTAACAGCAGTATGGATTCGTGAAGTAGTAGCTCCGCCAATCAGCAGGGGAAGCTTGAAATTCAAGCGCTTCATTTCCTTGGCCATATGAACCATTTCATCCAGCGATGGAGTGATAAGCCCCGAGAGGCCAATCATATCAACTTCCTGCTTTTTGGCTTCCTCAAGAATCCTTTCGCAAGGAACCATAACACCCAAATCGATCATTTCATAATTGTTACATCCCAGGACGACACTTACGATGTTCTTACCAATATCGTGAACATCACCTTTTACAGTGGCCATGAGTATTTTACCGGCTTTCTTTGGTGCAGAAGTACTTTTCTGGGCCTCAATAAACGGCTGCAGGTAGGCCACAGCTTTTTTCATCACGCGGGCAGATTTCACAACCTGTGGAAGGAACATCTTGCCTTCGCCGAAGAGATCCCCAACCACGCCCATACCATTCATGAGAGGGCCTTCAATAACGTCCAGTGGACGAGGCAATGTTTTTCTCACTTCTTCAGTATCGGCTTCAATGTGATCAACTATACCCTTGATCAGGGCATGCTCAAGTCGCTTGTCCGCAGGAAGATTCCGCCACTCATCATCTCGCTTCATTTCCTTACCGGCACCCTTAACTTTTTCAGCAAAGGTAATCATGCGTTCAGTAGCGTCTGACCTGCGATTGAAGATGACGTCTTCTACGTGCTCAAGCAGGTCCTTGGGAATGTCAGAATAAATGGGTAATGCCCCTGCATTCACTATTCCCATGTCCAGACCGGCCTTAATGGCATGGTATAAAAAGGCTGAGTGTATGGCCTCTCTCACATTATTATTCCCACGGAATGAGAACGAAAGATTTGAAACACCGCCACTCACTTTAACGTGAGGAAGGTTTGCCTTAATCCATTTAGTGGCTTCAATGAAATCAATAGCGTAATTATTGTGTTCATCCATACCCGTAGCAACCGTCAGGATGTTCGGGTCAAAAATAATATCTTCAGGCGGAAATTTAACTTTTTCCGTGAGAATATTATACGCTCGGGTGCAGATTTCAATCCTGCGCTCAAGGTTATCGGCCTGCCCTTTTTCATCGAAGGCCATCACTACAACAGCCGCGCCATACTTTCTCACGAGCTTTGCATGTTCTATGAACTTTTCTTCGCCTTCCTTAAGTGAGACAGAGTTCACAATGGCCTTACCCTGGACTCTTTTAAGTCCAGCTTCTATGACTGTCCACTTAGATGAGTCAATCATCATAGGGACACGTGAAATATCCGGCTCGGAAGCAATAAGATTCAGGAAATGAACCATGGCCTTTTCTGAGTCAATCATCGCTTCATCGAGGTTGATGTCGATGATTTGTGCCCCATTTTCAACCTGGTCACGGGCCACTTTCAGGGCGGCTTCATAATTTTTTTCAATCATGAGCTTCTTGAAGGCGATTGAGCCGGTAAGATTGGTTCTTTCACCAATGTTAATGAAGTTAGAGCCAGGGAAGATCTTTAACGGCTCAAGCCCAGACCACTTTGGGATATGTTCAAGTTCAGGAATTTTCCTTGGAGAATGTCCTTCAGCTGCTTTTGCGATGGACTTAATATGTTCATTCGTAGTTCCACAACATCCACCAATGATATTGACCCACTTATTATCAAACCATTCAGTTAAAGTGCCGGCCATATGGGCAGGTGTTTCATCATACTGGCCGAATTCATTGGGAAGACCGGCATTTGGATAGACCGAAATATAAAACGGAGATTCTTTAGAAAGAGTTTCAATATAAGGGCGCATGAGTTCAGCACCCAGGGCACAATTGATTCCGATAGAAAGTAGTGGGTAGTGAGAAACAGAGTAAAGGAAAGCTTCAATGGTCTGGCCAGAAAGTGTCCTGCCCGAAGCGTCTGTAATAGTTCCTGAAACCATAACTGGAAGTGGAGTCTTACCGGTCTTTTCAAAATAGTCACTGATGGCAAAAAGGGCGGCCTTACAGTTAAGTGTATCAAAAACTGTCTCAACCAGGAGGATGTCAACTCCACCTTCAACCAGAAACTGAACCTGTTCACGATAAGTCTCTGTGAGTTGGTCAAAGTCAATTGCCCTGAATCCAGGGTTGTTCACATCTGGAGAAAGAGACGCTGTCTTATTAGTTGGACCAATAGAGCCAGCAACAAAACGAG
This sequence comes from Bacteriovoracaceae bacterium, assembly GCA_035575985.1. Taxonomy (GTDB): domain Bacteria; phylum Bdellovibrionota; class Bacteriovoracia; order Bacteriovoracales; family Bacteriovoracaceae; genus Peredibacter. The sequence continues at coordinate 107,470 of DATLXC010000016.1, forward strand.
GCTTGGCCGGATTCTTCTTAGTAAATTCCTCAGCACATTTCTTGGCAAGGCGGGCAGCTACCAGGTTAAGCTCCGGAACCAATTCTTCCATACGATAGTCGGCCATGGAGACACGGGTACAGTTGAAAGTATTAGTCTCGATAATATCTGCACCAGCTTCAAGATACTTATTATGAATTTCTTCAATGACTGAGGGCTTGGTTAAAACCAACAGATCGTTGTTTCCTTTCAAGGAAGACTTCCAATCCTTGAAGCGTGTGCCCCTATAATCTTCTTCTTCCAGCTGATACTTCTGGATCATGGTACCCATGGCACCATCAAGAATAAGCACTCTTTCATTCAGGTGTTTCTGTATGCTCACGTTTGCGCCTCTCAATTATGTGAGGGGCTAGTGTATAATTTATTTAGAGCATGTCAAGATTTTTTCAATGATTATATATAGTTAAAATATATTTAGTTGTTATGGAACGACCATCAGATAAAAACCTGTCAGAAAGAAAATAAAAGCACTCATCAAATAAAAATTCGGCAACTTGCGATGATAAATGCTCTCAAGCATGGCAACCCAAACCGGTCCTGTGATCGAAATTGCGGTGAGTGTTCCGACATGAGCATATTTCAAAGCTGCCAGATATAAGGCCAGGGAAAGAAAACATCCACAAATACACGCACCCAAAATAAGGCTTATTTCCCGTTTTCTTAATGCCCCAAAATCTTTGGCCACAATGAAATAACCTTTGGGATTAATCAGAATGAATCCAACTAAACCTCCAAGACATCGAATGACATTCACCTGGAAGGTTTCCAGTGCAGGGGTGTATTCAAAAGCAGTCCTGGTTAGCATCACTCCGAATGCATCCAATGAAATACCAAGGAAGGCCCATGTAAAACTTTTTAAGTCCCATGATCCCGTAACCCGGCTTCTCTCAAGCATAAAAATGAAAATACAAATGATCATGCAGATCACGGCAAGTGTTTGATTCAGTGAAAAGACCTGACCTAAAAAAAAGTACCCATAAACTCCCAACATCAAAGGCTGACAGCTGAAAAGTATGAGTGATCGCCCGGCACCTAATGTGGCATAGGCACGAAATAAAAAAATATCCCCCACACAAAGGCCTGCAAACCCACTTAACAAAAGCACACTGACCGAAGTCATGTTAACTGAGACCATTTCTCCACTGATGAGCATGGCAACAACAAAAGCAATTAAGGCCACGAAAACCTTGACCTGATTAATCCACATGGATGAGAAGCGGCGAGCATAAAGGGCAAAAACCATGCTAGCGCTTGAAAACGCGACATTAGCGCCGATCGCTGCTGAATAGACTTCGAAAGAGTTCAAGTAGAATGCCTTTGTTGACTTGATGTATAGTAAGTATAATCAGCATATGAATCAAGATGATTGGAAAAAGAAATTAAGTCCTGAACAATACAATGTGTGCCGGCTAGGTGGGACAGAAAGCCCTTTTTCCGGAAAATACTACAAGCATACAGAGCCAGGGTGCTATATCTGTGCCGCCTGCAAGCAGGAACTTTTCAGCTCTAAAACTAAATTTGATTCCGGTTCCGGATGGCCAAGCTTTTGGGACATCATTATTTCGGATAACGTAAAATTAATAAAAGATACGTCTCACAACATGGTTCGAGTGGAAGCCGTGTGTTCAAGGTGTGAATCTCATCTTGGCCATGTTTTTGAGGACGGACCTGCTCCAACAGGACAACGATGGTGCATAAATTCCTTGGCATTGGATTTTGTCCCTAATAAGATGTGCCCATGACTTACGCATTTGTATCAACCAATAATGACTTTCGGGTAGAAATCAAGACTGAATTTGATTTCGATCAGTCAAATCCCCTGCAGTATAATTATCTTTTTAGTTACACCATCCTCATAACGAATATCGGTGATGTAACCGCTCAATTGCATTCTCGCAAATGGTTTATCAAGGATGCCAAGGGTGAAGTGAGACATGTGGAAGGTCCGGGAGTCATCGGGCAAACTCCGATGTTTGAACCAGGTCATTCTTTTGAATATTCTAGTTTTTGTCCATTACCCACAATGACCGGTGAAATGTGGGGTCATTTTAATATGACAGATAAGACTGGCAGAAGCTTCAGGGTTGAAACTCCCGTATTCAAGTTTCATGTTCCTAAGCAATACATAGATAATTACTGAAGCATTTGTTTAAAGCATTTATCTATTTGAATCAAGGCTTGTTCTAAATCCTGCTCCAACTCTTCTTTCGAAATATTATCAAAATTTTTGTCACGTGCCAGGTCATGCATTATCCGGAGTCGCTCAAGCAGGTTTAGAATATCATGTGAGAGTTGTCTTTGATCTTTCATAGGCCAATTATAAAGGTCAACTTCTCCAATGGGAAGGAACATAGTCCCTTTCATTTTTGTGTGCCTTTATATATTGTAGCTAAATGCTATCTGTTAAAACATGGCGAAAAGATATTCAGGCTTCCTTCGTTGTTTTTCTTGTCGCCCTGCCTCTATGTTTAGGTATTGCACTTGCTTCCAATGCACCATTATCTGCAGGCTTATTTGCAGGGATAATCGGTGGGTTGGTGATAGGACCGCTCAGCGGTTCTCCGATAAGTGTTTCCGGCCCTGCAGCAGGTCTCACTGTGATTGTTGCAGGTGCTATACAATCACTGGGTACATTTGAAGCTTTTACACTTGCAGTGTTTTTCTCGGGCCTCATACAAATAATATTTGGAATGATCGGTGCAGGTAAAATTGGTGACTACTTTCCTAATTCTGTTATTAAAGGAATGTTGGCGGCCATCGGACTAATTCTCATCCTCAAACAATTCCCACATGCCATCGGCTATGACGTAGATTATGAAGGTAGTGAATCATTCCAGCAATTGGATGGAGAAAATACATTTACTGAAATACTTATGGCCTTTCAATGGCTGCATTGGGGTGCAGTTATTATTTCAGTAGTGTCCATATTAGTTATGTTGTTTTGGGAAAAGGCTTCCAGACGCTATTCGCTTTTTAATATATTTCCTGGTGCATTGATGGCGGTGCTGCTTGGAATAATGATCAATGAATCATTTAAGGTCTTTTTTTCCGAGTTGGTTCTCACTGACAAGCATCTGGTCACGTTACCATTCAAAGGCGGGTTTAAGGAGTTATTTAATGGTCTCACGATGCCTGACTGGGGTGCAATTTCTAATCCTAAAATATACATTGTAACCATTACCCTCGCGATAGTTGGATCACTCGAAAGTCTGTTATCAATTGATGCCGCAGATAAAATAACCGAGTCCGGCCAGCTCACTTCCAAGAACCGGGAACTCCTGGCGCAAGGAGTTGGAAATACCCTTTCCGGTCTTGTGGGTGGACTACCTATCACTGCAGTCATCGTACGGACTTCGGCCAACTATGCAGCAGGTGCCAGGTCAAACCTTTCTGCCTTTTTCCATGGGCTTTGGTTATTTCTTTGTGTGGCCCTTATTCCGAATCTGCTTAACCTCATTCCGCTCTCAGCACTTGCGTCAGTACTCATTCTTGTGGGTTATAAGCTAACCAAGCCCGAACTTTATAAGAAGATGTATGAGAAAGGCATGAATCAATTCATTCCTTTCATCGTTACAATCATTGCAATTTTATTCACCGACTTATTGATCGGTATAATGGTGGGAATTGCCGTCGGTTTTATCTTTGTCCTGAGATCCAACAGTCGCCAATCAATAGTTGTTGTAAGTGATGGCATCAGGGTGCTGATTCGCTTCCATAAGGATGTTTCTTTCCTCCAAAAATCCAGGCTTCTAAAAATTTTCACCGAACTTCCTGAAGGTTCAACCGTACTTATAGATGGTTCGAGAAGTGTTTTCATTGATGAAGATATTGTTGAATTAATTGAGGACTTCATAAAAAGTGCAGAGAGCAAGAACCTCATAGTTGATCTGAAAAAATCATCATTGGCACTTAACAGGTTATTTAAGGGTGGAATAAATGGATAAAATAAAAATCCTCTTACTTGAAAACAAGGCTTGGGCGCAAAGTCGGAAGGATATTGATCCTGATTACTATTCCAAGATGGCCATTGATCAAAAACCCAAATACCTCTGGATCGGCTGTGCTGACTCCAGGGTGCCACCCTCGGAGATTACAAATACCGATCCAGGCGAGATGTTCGTTCACCGGAATATTGCTAACCTGGTTGTTCATACTGACACAAATTTATTAAGCGTATTACAATATGCTGTCGAGGTGCTAAAGATCCCCCACATTATCGTTTGCGGCCACTATAATTGTGGAGGCGTAAGGGCCGCTTTGATGAATCAAAGTTATGGACTCATTGATAACTGGGTAAGAAATATCAAAGATACTCTTTTCCACCATAAAGATGAAATTGAAAAGATAGATGGCGAATGGAATAAAGTGAACAAGCTGGTTGAAATAAATGTAGTGGAACAGGTAAAAAACGTTGCCCACACTGCTATTGTTCAAAAGGCATGGAAGGAAGGGCAATATCCCATGATTCATGGCTGGGTTTATGACCTTAATACGGGTTTACTTAAGCAAGTCACAACCATTACCCCAGAGTCGGATATGGATAAGATATACAAATATACTTTCTAGTTTTCGTAGATCCATGAAAGATAGGCAGCAAGGCGCGGGTTAAGGGAGAATTCTCCCTCAGGACCATGTGAGAAAGTTGAATGGATGGCCACCAATTTTATGTCCTGACCATTTTCCATGAAGATTGGTCCGCCGGAATCACCAGAGCGTGAGAACTTATCGTCAAGTTCAAGCACTTGTTCCTGAAGGTTCATCTTCCTGAATCTAGGTGTCACCACAGTCCTGATATTTTTCCCTTCACGAGCACCAAATCCAAAACGCAGAATATTTCCTGTAACCATGAACCCTTCATAAATAGGGAGCAGGCGTATGAAAGAGGGAAGCTTGTCCTTCATGACAATCTTCGCAATATCAGCTTTATGTTTTGATGCCTTCGGTTTGTAGTCCGGATGAATCTTATAATTCTTCATGACAAGGGAGCCTTGTCCAGGATCATAACTTTGTTGTGTGAAAACTCTCACACCCTTGATCTCGCCTTCAAGGCAATGAGCTGCTGTTACTACAATAGTAGGAGAGACAGCAACACCAGTGCAGGTGAAGACGCCATTAGGTCTTGTTACCTCAATCAACAAGCTAGAGTTGTATTGAGTCCATTGTTCTACTTTCGTAAAAGCCTCGATTGTCATAAGAAACACCATGCCTATTAAAAAATTCACAATACCTCTCGGATAAAGGACTTTATACGGCCATGGTCACTTAATGGCTAATTTCTAGTTTTCTATCCAGTTGCGGTGAGACGAAAGTACAGGATTAAGGGAATATTTACCTTCCGGTCCGAATGACAGAGTCGAATGGATGGCAACAAGGTACATTTGACCTTTTTTTTGCATAAACACCGGTCCACCCGAGTCTCCCGAGTAAGAATATGTGTCATGCAGCTCCAATACATCTTCCTGCTGCCTCAACTGTTTGAACTCAGGTGTTACCAAGGTGCGGGTATTTTTATTGAAGCGCCCCCCAAAACCTAGTCGCAATATCCTACCGTCCATCTCTGAAGAATTCTTCATAATAGGGTAGTAAGTAGTATTGCTGGGCAAGCTTACTGATAGCTTAATCTTGGCCAGGTCACATTTGTAGTTGGATGTTGCAGAGTTGTATCCAGGATGCAGCTCAAAAGTCTTGATGTCCCAAAAGCTACCCTGACGGTCATAGCTGGCACTATTAGAAACACGTACTTTAAGGATTTCGCCTTCAAGACAGTGAGCAGCAGTAAGAATGGTATTTTCATTGATAGCAACACCCGTACAGGTAAAGATACCCGCAGGCCTGGTTACTTCAATCACAAGACTCGAGTTGAAGTTTGACCAATCGATAGGAGCTGAATCCATCAAAATCATAAGTTCACCATCATCCTTGATAAAGTCGTGCGATGCCCATCTTGGGTAAAGCCTCACTATCTCTATGCAATTCATGTGACGCATAAAACGTGCCCGTTATGGCACCAGATAGTAAGATGACGACTAGTAAAATCAGAACTTTATATTATCATCATACTCTTTAAACCAGAAGACCGGTAACATTTCAACACCGAGGCAGGACTGATTAGTGGAGCCAATTGCTACAATAAAGACACCATTTCATGAAAAGTTTGGAGTACCCAGACAACCCCTCCTGATTCCGGAGGCATGGGGTCGTATGTCTTTTGCTAAGACTGATTTCTATACTGAAGCATTTCGGGGTCTCGAGGGATTTTCCCACCTTTGGCTGATCTTTGAGTTCCATCAGATAGATGAAGGTAAGTTCAATGCTTTGGTAAGACCCCCCCGTTTTGAGGGAAAAAGGAAGCTTGGAGTTTTCGCTACTCGCTCCCCACATCGCCCAAACAGGCTAGGCCTTTCGGTAGTTAAATTTGAAAAAATAGAGATGACTGATAATGAAGTGATTCTCTGGGTGAGTGGAGTGGACCTGGTGGATGGGACTCCCATCCTTGATATCAAGCCTTACATTCCTTATGTAGATAGAGTGGAGAGTGCAACTTCAGTGGAGTTCACAGAGTCCCCAAAGCATATGCAGGTGAAATGGCTTTGCGATAAACCAACTGATGCCATCTTAATTGAAAAAGTGGTGGCACTTGATCCTAGGCCAGGACACGATCGCAAGGATGGAGAGGAGTTTGGAGTGAGTGTGGCCGGATGGAATGTGCGGTTTAAAGAGGCCAATAATGTGCTTTTAATTCTTACGGTGAAAACTCAAAAGAATAACCCTTCTCATTGAACTTGATTGCTGCCTTACCCGCAAAGCCATCAATGTCATTACCATAGACTTCATAATCTAAAGGCAGGATCTCAGGTTTCTGATTTAGCTCATACCCAAGCTCTTTCGTAATATAAAGACCCAGATTAAAATGAGTCAGGAATTTAGGCAGCTTCTTTGTATTCGCAGGGAGTGCCTGGTTGAAAGACTTGATGATGATGGGCACTTCAAATGAAACAGGTTCTACAAATCCATGCCCCCATCTCCCGTTATCACCAAGTGATTCACCATGATCTGATAAGTAAACCAACAGGATTTTTTGTGCGCTATTTGAAAGTATGGTGTGAAGCTCTTTCCAGAAAAGATCAAATTCAACAACTGAGTTATCGTAATCATCAGTCCTGCTGTCGCTTGATCCGGAAAACAATTTCGCTTGCTGGCTAAAGCGCAGGTTCCAGGGAGAATGCGATCCACGTTGGTGAAGTATGAGGAAATCTTTCCCATCAACTTTTGTAAACTCCTGCAGGGTTCCCAGAAGGTCACGGTCACTTGCCGCCTGATGGTCAACTGTCTCGGGTGCTATATCTTCTAAAGAGCGCAGGTCATCCAAATTTGAAGCACACAAGTAAGGTGAGATATAACGAAGCTGCTCGCTGGATTGAATGGAAATGAAGTGAGTCTTAAATTCCTTGGTCTTTGCCAGTCGGAAAAGACATTGGTCACCCTTGGCCGCCTTGATACTGCCGGCCGAACCAAAACCCAGGTTGAGAAAATACGCCACAGCTATATCAGTTGAAACGCCACCGGAGAGTCCGGTTGTATAAAAAAAGTCCGGTGAATCTTTTTGAAGTTCAAGAAATGGAGTTGTCGGCCGGCTGTATCCAAAAAGTTGCATGTGCCGGGGTGTAAGGCTTTCACCAAGGACGATAACAATCTTATCCCATTTGGGCCCGGAGCCAGGGGTAAGTGTTAGCAACATAGAAGAATTTTGGGCCGCGGTTCCAGCACTTGATTGTGAGAGCTTGTGAGGTAGGATCCTTCCAGTGAAATAGGAGAGAGTGAGGTACAGGTTGACCCCTGTCAGTTCCCTGGTTGAAGGTTGTCTACCCCAGGTATTGCCTGTGACATAGGTCCGCACCGGATTATAGATAACATACAAACAAACCAAAATTTCAATTCCTCTCCAGCTATAGACAGATTTCAATCTTTTATGGGCCATCCAACCGAGGAACAAGGGAACCAGGGTGAACATCAGGGGAATCAAAACATGACGAAAATCTTCTTTTACAGTTCCATGAACTTCACCAAACTGGGTAAATAACAGATAAATCTCAGCAGGTAATACTTGGGTTCCGAAGTAGGACAAATGGCCCATCTGGAATGCATTAAGGATAAGAATCATAGACATGAAAATGTAGCGCAGGAAATCTGTCTTGATGAAAGACAGCAGTGAGAAGAAAATCAAAACACCGACATATTTCCCGAAGGACAGCGGGACGATAGGGATACCCTTAAGCGCCAGGAAGAGATATTGCTGAGCAAGAGTCAGTATGAAAAAGATCAAGGCCAAAAAGAGTTGCTTTCTTAATTTGAGCAGCATGATTAATCATGGCACAAGAGAAATGCTCTTGCTATGATCTTCCCATGATGAAAAAGGTTCTTTTAACGGGTGTAGCAGGCTTTATTGGAGCAAAAACCGCTGAGTTATTGCTTGATAGAGGAGTGGAAGTTATCGGCATAGATAACTTAAACGACTACTATGATCCTGAACTCAAAAAGTTGCGGTTAAGTACTCTCAACAAACCGAAGTTTAAATTTCAGGCCCTGGATATTGAAAATAAAAAAGCTCTTCAGGACCTTTTCAAGCAGCATCAATTTGACGTGGTCTTCAACCTTGCTGCCAGGGCCGGAGTTAGATACTCAATGGAGAATCCCGATATCTATATGTCCACGAATGCTGGGGGAACCCTGAACCTGCTTGAATGCATGCGTACATCCAATGTTCCAAAACTTGTCCTTGCTTCTACCTCATCCCTCTATGCCGGACAGCCAATGCCTTTTAAGGAAGATCTTCCGGTTAACACCCCCATCTCTCCCTACGCTGCTACCAAAAAAGCGGCAGAGGTTATGGCCTATACCTATCATCACCTTTATAAAATTGATGTTTCTGTGGTCCGCTATTTTACTGTGTATGGCCCGGCCGGCAGACCTGATATGTCGCCTTATATCTTTGCAGATAAAATCCTGAAGAATGAACCATTGCCAGTTTTTGGAACCGGCAATCAATCCCGGGATTTTACTTATGTCGACGATATTGCAGTTGGAACGATCCTGGCCGCAAGGCCACTGGGTTACGAGATCATCAACCTGGGAGGAGGAAATAATCCTTATACGCTTCACCAGATGATTGAACTCATGGAAAAATACTCGGGCAAGAAAGCAAAATTAAAGCTTGAAGCCCCGGTTAAAGCGGATATGGATGTAACATGGGCAGACATTTCCAAGGCCAGAAAACTATTGGACTGGAAACCCAAGGTTCGATTTGAAGATGGGATTGAGCGCCTCATGAAGTGGCACACAGAACACAAATCTTAAGATCTGGACTTCATCTCTTTCTGAACTTTACCGAGCAAAGCCTTACAACCAGCTTCATCAAGACCATGCAACATATGACTTGGAGACAATGTCTTTTCTCCGCCCTTAGTGAAGGATTCAAGACGATTGTTTAAGTTATTACGAAGAGTGCGCAGTTTCTTATCATTGAAATCTTTTAGGGATGAATAATCTTTCATTTTCTGTTCCTGAATTTAAATCCAACTTTCTTCTGTTCATTTTCACTACGTGGTTGCTGCTCATCTGAACGACGGGTATCACGTGGTTCAGGCCTGCGCTCATTGCTGCTTCTCTGTGGAGGTCGCTGTTGCTGCTGAGCTCGAGGATCACGCTCAGGTCTTGTGGCCTTAAACGGAGCTTCTGGCTCGGCCACAAATGTCTCAGTGATGAGTTTTAGCTTTATAAGTTTTTGAATACGAGCGAGTGCATCTCTTTCTGTTTCATCACAAAGAGAAATGGCGTCCCCTTCCTTGCCCGCTCTGGCCGTACGTCCAATCCGGTGAACATAGCTTTCAGCATCTACTGGAAGGTCGTAGTTAATGACGTGTGAAACACCCTGGACATCAATGCCCCTGGCAGCGATATCAGTGGCTATCAAAACTTTTATTTTACCTGACTTGAAGTTAGCAAGGGCAGCTTCACGTGCTGTCTGGGACTTGTTTCCGTGAATAGCAGCAGAAGCTATCTTGAAATTTGCAAGATATTCAACAATCTTGTTGGCCCCATGCTTAGTACGGGTGAAAACCAGGACGAGTTCGGCTTCAGGGCTCTCAATAAGTTTTCTCACGCACTGGTACTTATCCACCTTGCGGCAAAAGATCACACGTTGATCAATTCGTTCAACAGTTGTTGATGGAGGAGTAACTTCCACTCTCTTTGGAGATTTCAAAAGACGATTGGCAAGACCTGCTATTTCATCCGGCATGGTTGCCGAGAACAGCAGAGTTTGTCTCTTTTCAGGAAGTTTCGCGATCACTTTTTTAATGTCATGAATAAAGCCCATGTCCAGCATGCGATCAGCTTCATCGAGTACAAAGACTTCAACTCTTGAAAGCTTGGCGAACCCTTGGTTCATCAGGTCAAGTAAACGACCTGGAGTTGCCACAAGGATATCAAGACCATTTCGAAGAGCAGCTACCTGGCTTGCCTGTCCCACACCACCGAAGATAACGGCAGATTTGAGATTCAGGTTTCTGGAGTAGAAATTAATGTTGTCCCTGATCTGGGAGGCCAGTTCTCTGGTTGGAGCAAGAATCAAAACTCTTGGTTCACCGGGAGCGGCACGCAGGGGATTATTAGCGAGATAATTAATAATAGGGAGTGAGAAAGCAGCAGTTTTTCCTGTTCCGGTTTGGGCAATTCCCAAAAGATCATGACCTTCCAGCAAATGCGGAATGGCCTGGGCCTGGATAGGAGTAGGAATGTCGTAACCTTTCTCTTCTAAGTTCTTAAGAATAGTGGGGTTGAGAGGCAGTTCATTGAATTTTAACATTTGGGGAACTTCGGTCAATTGCAGTCAAAAGTCAAGGGAATGGGATTATGCAGAATGCCTGCTGGCGGCTTTCAGAAACTCGTGGGTAATTCGGCCCAGTTTTAGAGAAATATTTTCATCACTCACTGGTAAATCCGCATCTTCTAGCTCTGTGATAACTGCAGTGATAATCCCTGAGAGGGTTTGCTTGGCCTCATCGGGACCTACAGCGGTCAGGGCCAGGTCGTATAGGATTTCGAGTGATTTTGTTGTGTTCATGGATAACTTATCGGCTAAGGCCCTGAAAAGATGAGTGCGTAAGGCCATGAAATATCTACTCATTTAGAGTTTTTTTAAACTTAATCTGGGTAGAGCCGGTATAAGCACCCATGACTAAAATACTTCTAGTATTCACAATCCTCCTCTCTTCCCTGGCCCATGCTGGGGACTACTCCGATTATTATTCCTACTGTGTGCTCAATAAGAACGGAAAATTTGAATACAAAGTTGATAAGGTCGGTGAATTTGTCCGGGGGATGTATACGCCTTCGAGTGGTTTTGACGATTCCGCTCATCATGCAGTTGCCCGCACTATTCGTGGGAGTGCCAGGCTTTATGATGAAGCGAGAAACATCCTTTCTGTTCTTGGCCGAGGCGAATTCGTAAAGGGCAAGAATATCAGGTCGTGGACTATCAGTTCATTGAAGCAGCAAATCCGCTTGCACAGTATGAATGATTTTGAGAAAGCAAGTCTCGTGACTTGTGCTGTTTTCATGCTCATTGATTATAAAGACAACTTGTCGACTAAGTTAGGAAGCATCATTGAGATATATGAGAAAGGTCAGGGCATCTGTACTGAGATGACTGATATTGCCCGGGATCTGGGAGATGCTGTTGGTTTAGAGGTTAGGAGTATGGTTTCTGATGAGGATCATAACTGGCCTGAGTATAAGATAGATGGAGGATGGTACATCCTTGATCCGACCGCAAGTAACTTTCATTTTATGGAATCACTTAAGCGCTAAAAAAACCTTATCAAATTTCAAAGAAACGTTGGCCTCTGAATCATTCAGGGCCAACTTTGCGTTCAGACTTCCGAGTTCAAGACGTTTTTCTTTTGAGGTAATGAGTTTGATCAGGGCTTCTTTCAAGGCAGTTGCATTATGAGAAGGAATGACGAATTCCCTCGAGGCACCTGTAAGTAATTCGCCAGCGCCAACTTTGTCAGTTGTGATAACCGGCAGGCCACAGCCCATTGCTTCGAGAACTACGCGTCCAAATTCTTCTATTCGTGCTGGAAGCACAAACACATCAATTGCATTGTAGTAATTCTGGATATCATCGAGTCCTGGATCAAATGTGAGGAGGGAGCTTCTAAGAGCTCCTGGATCGTCTTTGCCCATGACTCTGAAGTTTGCCAAGGCCTTGATTTCGTCGGGTAGAGCTTCAATCGCTTCAATGAAAATGTCCAGGCCGCGTTTCTTGAAATTGCCTGAAGTAACAAGTGATACAATGACTTTGTCTGGGAAGGAAAAACGTTTTCGTAACTCTGCTTTCTTTTCGGCAACAGGTTTGAAAATGTGAGTTTCCAGAGCAGGGTAAACTACTTCTATCTTTTCTGGAGTGACTCCAAAGCGTTTTACAGTATCGCTCTTCATCAGTTCCGAGTTTGCTATCATCTTCTTAAAACTTTGATTTTTAAGAATGGGGCCGTGAGTTTGGGCCATTTCATGTTGAGGATCAAGAGGCTTTCCATGAATAAGCTCAGAGGCAAAAAAAACACAGTTATGGAGAGTAAGAACGTCCTGTTGCTGGATATCTCCATGACCAACGGTAATTGAAGGATTTAATTTCTGTCTCAAAATCTGAACCTGCCAATTATACCATCGACGGCGCCACATGCCGGTTCCCTTAAACCATGGAAGAACTTTATGGGGAATTGCACCTTCGGCCTTGATTGAATCCTTATCAATTGTCATTGATACGACATGAACTTCATAACCCTTGGATTTGAAGTAGCGAATATTTTCAAACGCTGTCCTGGCAGACCCGGAATTTTTGTGGAGTTGAAGCATGCAAATAAGGGCTGATTTCATGGTTTAAATCTACTTCAGGATGCTTGTTCAGTTAAGGAAAAACCTCATACAAAATTGCCTATTAGCAACTTACTTCTGGGGAAAGTTGTAAGTATTACTATTACATATGTCGTACTTGTACTTTTATACAAGTTATACTATAATATAAGGACCTTGAATGGCAAAAGTTGTTTTATCCAGAGAAGGGGCCAAGAGATTTGTTAAGACAATTGATGTCCTGACTTACGAAGACAAAGTGGCATTAAGGTATTGGATAACATTTGTAGAAAGAAACGGTATCAGAGAAGCTCAAGCGGAAGTTTCTTTCAGGGACCATGAATTAAACGGAAAATGGCTTGGTTACAGATCTGCATCTTTTGGATTTTCTGCCCGAATTATTTATCAGGTAATTGATTTGCATATTGAGATTGTCGAAATTGAGAGAATAACTACAAACCATGATTACGAGAGGTAAAATGTGATAAAAGCTGGAAATCTCCTGGATCAAATAGCTTTTGAAGGTTCATTACCAAGGGCTGGCGATTTTGTAAGGGCACAAAGAAAAATCCTTAATTTTACGTTGGAAGATTTAGAAAAAATTACTGCAATCGACAAAGCCAATTTAAGTGCATATGAAAATAACAAAAAAGAGATTGGCGTGAAAGTAGCAGTCAAACTGGGTGCCGCTTTAAATCTAGATCCTAATATTCTCATTGCTTCTAGTATTTCGATTCTTCTCAAAAGTCCTGAAATCAAAGAAATTCAATCTCGCTCTAAGAAGTTGGCAAAGGTCAAAGGTCAAAGGTCAGACTAGCTTATAGCTTAAATCTATTGCATATCTCTTGTTCAGTTTCGGAAAACATTGTTTTTCACGCCAAAATGCAGCTCCTTTTAAACACCACTATGAGACACAAGCTCAATTACATTATTGATTATTTATATGGTTCGGGGTACATATATGGCGAGAGCTACCATTATACACTTTTCTAAGTTTTTTGCCAAGCACAAGTACTTTGAAACGGAAGCTGTAGTGGAATTGAAAATCTGGTCTATTCCAGTATCGAAGAGCTTTCCTGAAGGAATTAAATATGCTCTTTTTTGTGTGAATAAAGAGTTTAATGAAATTGTTGTGGGATTTGATAACCACCATCCCAAAGGCCATCATATGCATATTGGATCTGAAGAAAGTGAATATAGTTTCGAGTCTGTGGATAGATTGATTAAGGACTTCTTCGACATGATGATTACTCAAGGATATGAATTATGAAGCCTAAAAAACTAAAAATAGTTATCAAGTCTTCGGTGCAACTTAAAGCTGAAATGACGGCCGCTTTGAAGGGTGAGAAACGATCAATTCAAAAAGAAAATGAGATTGTATTCAATAGCGTAAAGACATTTATTGGCATTCTAACACCAGGCAGATTGGAAATTCTCATTTACCTCAATCATCATCTTCCCCAGTCCATTTACCAGCTTGCTAAAGGACTTAGTCGGGATTTCAAAAATGTACATTCGGATGTAAAAAAACTGGCAGAACTTGAATTGATAGAGCTTAAGTCATCAGGTAATACGAGAAAGGGCCTGATTCCAAAGGCAAAATATACTGGAATTGAATTAAGTTTAGTTGCTTAGCGCGGAAGCAAGACTGTATCACCATACTTATCAAAGGCCCATGGCCTTAGCTGATAATTAAGCTTGTTAGGATTGTTGAACATCCACATATTGTAGGTTCTTTCCATGAAGTCACGGACTTCAGGACTATCTTTGAAAAGACGCTCGGATTCAGAGCTATATTCCATGATAATTATTGGCTTGGTTTTTTCCAGGAATGGCATCAGGCCCTTAAGCACAGATGCTTCGAAACCTTCTGTATCAAGCTTTACTAAACTTGCAGTCGTAATGCCTAGTTCTTCGAAGAGAGGAGCTCCATTCTTAACAATAAGTTTAAGTCCCTTGTCCTGATTGGTGGGCTTAAAATCTTTCAGGAAAGAACCAGTACCTGTATTAAAATCGGCCGGCTCGTAAAATGAAAGCTCTTCATCCTTAGCACCTAAGGCAAAAGGAATAACTTTTACATTCTTTAGTTTATTGATGGCGACTTTTTCATCGAGGGCCAGACGAACTTTTTCATATGGTTCAAAAGCGTAGACTTGCTTAGCATATTTCGAAGCAAATAAAGCGTGGTGACCAACATTGGCACCAATGTCGATAAAGACTTTGTCCTTGGATTGTTCCAGGGTTTCACGAATAAATTCCAACATGCCTTTTTCATAAGCACCCAGGAAAAAAACGTATCGATCAATAAGATTTTTGGTATGGCCCTTGTAATTAAGGCCGAAAAAATCAATTTCAAAAGGGCGATCCTCGAACTTTGTGAGGGCACAAACTTTCCAGATAAACTTTTTGCGCTGCCTTGGACTTATCGAGTCAAAGCGTCCGATTTTTTGAAGGATTTTCATAGTGGAATAAAATTTAGCGTATTTTTTTCAGAACTGATAGCGCATTCTCGCGCGGGCGAAGCTCTGCGTAATTCATTTTGTTTTTTCAGCTTCCCAAATTGTTCGGGGCTTAAGTTTTTTATCCTTGAAGTAGTGGAGGGCTTCTTGGATTAGAGTCTGATAACCTTTGCCATTCTCCTTAGATAGATTCTTAAAATATTCTATGATTTCTGGATCAAGATTTATAAAAATACCCTTCCTCATGGCCTTGGACCAGTCGATTGGTTTATCAAACTCTCTTTGAATTTCTTCTTCTTCTTCTTTTGTATGTTTTCGAAAATTAGGCTCTTTCATTTTTCTCCTTTGGCCAGGGCTGCAAAAAAAGCTGCAGCTTCAATATTACTGGCCAATCTTGCGCGCTTTATTCTTCTGAATCCATCTTCTTCAATACAGTAAACATAAATTATCTTCATCAAATCATCTGTAAGTCCAATATATGCAAAGTCACCATGTAAATTTCTAATTTGAACACTGGCTTGATTTTCAATGACCTCTTTTGCTTGTAAAAAAGTAATGCCATTTACAATTATATTTTTTCGCTCATCTTCTTGTAACCAGGCGATGACTTTATCTGTAAGCATAAACCTTCTTCATTATATATATAAAGTATATATATGTCAAAAAATGACATTAAGTGGTTGAAAATGCAGTGGTGGTCTTATTTAGGATATAGCTTTTAAGGTATGACTAATATTTCAGAATCGATAAAGCAAATCTGTAAACGAGGTCGTCTCGTCATTAAAGAAGTGCTTACTTTCAAGAATCCTGCTGGAAATGAATGTGAAATGAGGTCTGAGGAGCTTTTGATATTGGTCACGGGTGCGGTGGATGGCGTACTCATC
This sequence comes from Bacteriovoracaceae bacterium, assembly GCA_035575985.1. Classification (GTDB taxonomy): domain Bacteria; phylum Bdellovibrionota; class Bacteriovoracia; order Bacteriovoracales; family Bacteriovoracaceae; genus Peredibacter. The sequence continues at coordinate 123,767 of DATLXC010000016.1, forward strand.
CTTGAACTCAAGTTCTGAGATTTGACGCTTAAGTTCGATGTCTGTGGGGACAGTGAGATAGAGATATTTCATTCGCTTGGCGAGCACAGGGAGAATTTCTTTTAAGTCCTTCGTGGAAATATATTGCAGCACAGATGTGCAAATTCCCAAGTCAAATGGCCCTGTTTTCATTTTAATCCTGCACCAGCTGACCAGATCCAGCTGCTGGATTTTTAAATCTGTGCTTTCAACCGGACGCCATTTATCAGGCTTGGCCTTTTTGAAAATATATTCAGATGGCTCGATTCCAAGGGCAGTATGAGGGATAAAGGCCCTTAGCATTTCCCGGAAAAGGTGACCGTAACCAAAGCCTAAGTCTACAATACTGCTTACATCAACATGTTCGATATTGAGGTAGGCTTTCAGGTATTGAACATGCTCTCTGGCATTGCCGATTCCATCCATCGTCATGGGCTCAGAGTAGTTTTTATCCCAGTAAGTTTTCTCAAAATTTGTGGACATATAGTCTCCGGTTTGGAATCAGGATAATCGAGTCAGTAGTTTAATATCAGAGATTCTTTTATCTATACGAGGGGACATGCCTTCTAGTTTTAATAAATAGCATATAAGGGTTTCAAGAGAAAAAAGACGAAAACGGCAATGGATAATATCATTTATACGTGACCTGTTTACACCCACGATTTCAGCAAGTTTTACCTGGGTTATGTTTATTTGAGCTTGTAGTCCTATAAAATCCTGGCAAATGGCAAACTTCATCTGATTGATGGGATCCGTGTCATCACCAATCATTTCAGTCCACTCAAGAGTTTCTGCTTGCTTTCGGACCGTATTGAGCATCTTGATTTCTTCAGCGGAAGCTTGCCTAGTATAAACTTTAACTTTTTTTTGTTTTAGTTTTTTTTCTGAGTCTGAAGAATGTGACGACATATAAAATCTCATTTATTTTATTAAATTTTAAAACCAATTTATAACTGTTCCCTAAAATGGGGCCGATAATAACATAAAAATAATTTTCATTCACATTTCCAGTGAGAATTATATTTCTCAAATGGACAAGAGACCAAACGAAATCGGCGATTTCTAAAGCAGTGAATGCCGATCTTTGATGTCCATTCTTATCAAAGTTTATATGGATAAGAGGGATAGCAAGAGTTTGTGACTTAACATTTGAAAATTCAATTTCGTAGCCTTCAATCATTTGAAGCTCTGCATCTCTCCAGTCACCCATACTTTAATCCTTGTTGCAGACTTATGCAACATTGCCTCAGTACGGAAAATATACGCCCACTGCATTTCTTAGTCAACTTTAACGGGCGGTTTTAATCAGTTACTCCTCCTATGAATTGATAAGACATCTTCATTAAAATTATATTACTCTTACCGTATAAAAATTCAGAGAGTAGTGCGTAGCGACTTTCGCAAAGGAACCAGCGTGAGAGAAGAAATCTTAGAGAAAGTAAAAGCTTACTTTGATGCAAATAAACCTAAAAAAATTATACCCGGCCAGGACTACATTCCTGTTTCAGGAAAAGTTATTGATTCAGAAGATTTGCTGAACGTTGTCGATGCCTCACTTGATATGTGGTTCACCACCGGGCGTTTTGCTAAGCAGTTTGAAAAAGAATTCGCAACTTTCATGGAACAGAAATATTGCCTGCTCGTAAACTCCGGTTCTTCGGCCAATCTGGTTGCATTCGCAACTTTGACTTCACCAACTTTAGGTGACCGTGCCCTTAAGGCTGGCGATGAAGTTATAACTGTGGCGGCAGGATTTCCTACTACTGTAAATCCGATTGTGCAGTATGGTTGCATTCCAGTGTTCATAGATGTTGAAGCCCATACACACCAGATTGATATTACAAAACTCGAAGCCGCACTCTCAAACAAGACAAAGGCCATCATGGTTGCCCATACTTTGGGTAACCCATTCAATGCCCAGGCGGTAAAAGATTTCTGCGACAAGCATAACCTGTGGATGGTTGAAGACTGTTGTGATGCCGCCGGTGCCAGGTTTAATGGCAAGGCCGTTGGAACTTTCGGACATATCGCTACAGTAAGTTTTTATCCTGCCCATCACATTACAATGGGTGAAGGCGGAGCTGTCTTAACTAATGATCATAAGCTTAAGAAGATTGCTGAGAGTATGCGTGACTGGGGCAGGGATTGCTGGTGTCCGACAGGAAAAGATAACAGCTGTAACAAGCGTTTCGGCTGGGACTTTGAAGACATGCCTGCTGGTTATGATCATAAGTATGTTTATTCTCATGTTGGTTATAATTTGAAAGTCACTGACATGCAGGCGGCCCTTGGTGTTTCTCAGTTGAAGAAACTTCCAGGATTTATTGAAAAGAGAAATTCAAATTTTAAATACTTAAAGTCAAAGCTTACACATCTTCAGGAATTTATTTCATTGCCTGAAGTTACTCCTGGTGGCGAGGCCAGCTGGTTTGGTTTTCCTATTACTGTAAAACCTAATTGCAAGACTTCCCGGACAGAGATCGTTCAGTACCTGGAAAGAAATAAGATCGGAACACGACTGCTTTTTGCAGGAAACTTATTGAGACAGCCTCTCTATAAGCACATTGAAAAACGTGTCATCGGCGAATTAACCAATACAGACATAGTGATGAATGATGTTTTCTGGGTTGGTACTTATCCAACTTTAGAGCACGAGCACTATGATTATATTGCACAAAAGATTTCAGAAGTACTGGGGGTAAAGTGAAAGTAGCAATTCTGGCCGGGGGATTTGGAACAAGATTGAGCGAGGAAACTGATATCAGGCCAAAGCCTATGGTAGAAATCGGTGGGAAGCCAATCCTCTGGCACATCATGAAGCAGTACTCTCATTATGGTCATAATGATTTTGTTATCCTGCTTGGTTACAAGGGTTATTACATTAAGGAATATTTCGCTAACTACTTCCTGCATCAGAGTGACGTGACTATCGACATTAAGAATAACAAGATGGAAATTCACAATAATTCAAGTGAACCATGGAAAGTGACATTAGTTGATACAGGTCTTGATACTATGACTGGCGGCCGTGTTAAGCGTGCTCAGAAGTATCTTGGAAATGAAACATTCCTTCTTACCTATGGGGATGGAGTAAGTGACGTTGATATTGATAAGCTGGTGGCATTTCATAAGAAAAATGGAAAGGCCATGACCCTTACTTCAGTTCAACCTGAAGGTCGTTTTGGATCATTGGAAGTAGAGAGTGACCTGATTAAGAAATTCGCTGAAAAACCAAAGGGCGATGGCTCATGGATTAATGGCGGATTCTTTGTTTGTGAACCAAAGCTTTTTGATTATATTGACGGTGATAGCACAATCCTTGAGCGTGCTCCACTTGAGTCGCTCGCCAAGATGGGACAACTTGTGGCCTTTAAGCATGATTCTTTCTGGAAACCAATGGATACTCTGAGAGACAAGATTCAGTTAGAGCAGCTTTGGAGTGAAGGTAAGGCCCCATGGAAGGTCTGGTAAATGGACAAGCATTTCTGGAAAGGCAAAAAAGTTTTAATCACAGGTCACACTGGCTTTAAGGGCAGCTGGCTCGTCATGATGCTTTCTGATGCCGGAGCTAAAATCGCAGGCTATTCCAAAGATATACCTACGCATCCATCTGTTTTTGAATCTTGCAAAGTGTCCCAGTTGCTTGAAAAAGATTATCGGGGTGACATTGCTGATTTTGAAAAGTTCAAAACCAGTATTAAGGAATTCTCTCCGGAGATCGTTTTTCATTTGGCAGCACAGCCACTGGTTCGTCTTTCTTATAGCGATCCATTTGATACTTATCAGACCAACGTCATGGGTACTTTGTCAGTTTTGATGGCCGCAAATGAGTGTCCATCAGTTTCAAGAATCATCAACATCACAACAGATAAATGTTACGAGAATAAAGAATGGGCCTGGGGTTACCGGGAAACTGATCGCTTAGGCGGCCATGATCCTTATTCAAGCTCAAAGGCCTGTGCTGAAATTGTCTCGGCCAGTATCAGGGATTCATTCCTTTCAAAAAATAACAAAGTCATGGCAACTGTTCGCGCCGGTAATGTAATTGGCGGAGGGGATTGGGCACAAGACAGGATTATTCCTGACTTCTTCCGCGCATATAAAGACAAGATCAAGCTACAGATCAGAAATCCATATGCAACAAGACCCTGGCAACATGTGATGGAACCACTTGATGGTTATATTACCCTGGCAGAAAAAGGCTTAGGCGATGCCTGGAATTTTGGTCCTAATGATGAGGACTGCAGGAATGTAGAATTCATTGTTTCGACTTTACACAAGCTTGTACCGGAACATAAGGGTATTGACATGGTAGGGAATGCCGGTCAACCCCATGAGGCAAACTTTCTTAAGCTTGATTGCAGTAAAGTTAAATCGGAGCTTAAGTGGCACCCTCGCTTCAACGTAACTAAGGCACTTGAATATACTGCTGATTGGTATCAGTCATTCTTAGGTGGTAAAGACATGCGGGCCAAGTCTTTGGAGCAAATCAATGCTTTCTATCATACAAAATGACCTTGATCAGATTCGTAATTTTGATCTCACTATGTGGGAGTCACTTCGTGGGAAGAAAATCTTCGCAACAGGATGCACAGGCTTCATTGGCACATGGTTCATTCATAGTTTTAATGACCTGAATTCGAAACTAGGTCTTGATGCTTCTCTTACCCTCTTAACCCGCAACAAGAAAAAGCTGGAAGACCATCCTGGTATTTCCATAGTTGAAGGCAACATTCTTGATTTCACTTTTCCTGAAGGTGATTTTGATTATGTCATTCATGGTGCCACTGAAGTAGCTGCTTTTCACTCAGGTGAGAACCCGGGAAATTTATTAGATGTTGCTTACATAGGCACAAAACGTGTCATCGAATTTGCGAAACTTAAGCAGGTAAAAAAAGTATTGTTCCTGAGTTCGGGTGCAGTGTATGGAAAGACCCTGGCAATTATCCCGGAGGACTACCTGGGCGCACCTGATGTGCAGGATACCAAATCATTTTACGGGGAAGGCAAGCGACTGGCAGAAATGCTTTTGTTTGCCGAAGTTCCAACAGTCAGTGCACGTATATTTGCATCTTGTGGCCCATTCATGCCTCTCAATGCTGATTTTGCATTTTCAAATTTTCTTAAGGCCTCAACACTTGGTCTGGATATTGAAATCAAGGGTAATGGTAAAACCAGCAGATCCTATCTTTATGGATCTGACCTGGTTCTGTGGCTTTGGACTTTACTATTGAAAGGTAAGTATGGAGAGGCCTACAACGTAGGATCTGAAGAAGAGATTTCCATTTTAAAACTGGCCGAAAGCATTGCTTCGGTCACCAGGTCTAAGGGAAAAGTAACAGTCCGAGGTTCTGGTGATGATTTCACCCGCTACATTCCTTCAACACTTAAGGCACAGGAAGAATTGGGACTTAAGCAGCTTGTCTCACTTGATCAATCAATACTCAAATCATTTAACTTTCAGAAGGCATTCCAATGAAATTTAATCCGGCAAAAATCAGGACAACCATTCTGGATATGGCCCATTCAGGTCAAACTGTACATGTTGCATGCGCATTTTCCATCGTTGAGATTGCTGCTGTCTTGTATCGTTCAGTCCTTGACCTGGGTGATGGGACTGTCGGTTGCCAGAAACGAGATAAACTGATCTTGAGTAAGGGACATGGCGTGATGGCCCTCTATGCTTGCCTTGAAGAATTAGGGTGGCTTGATAAGAAGACCATCATAGATTATTTCCAGGACGGCTCTGAACTTAAGGGTCTTTCTGAATGTAATGTACCAGGGCTTGAAGTGAGTTCTGGCTCGCTCGGGCATGGTCTTTCAGTGGCAGTAGGACTCGCTCTGGCCGCCAAGAAAAAAGGTTCTGACAGGAAAATATATTGCATCGTAGGTGACGGCGAAATGAATGAAGGTGCTATCTGGGAAGGCATTTTATTTGCAGCTCATTTCAAGCTCGATAATTTTATCCTGGTGGTTGATGAAAATAAATATCAGGCCATGGGAACGACCAAAGAAGTTATGGATATGGGAAATATCAAGTCCAAGCTTGATGCTTTTGGATTCTTCACTCTTGAGGCCAATGGCCATAATGAAGCTGATCTCCTGGATAAATTTCAAAAATTACTTAAGAACACTGAAGGTAAGCCTAAGGCCTTGGTTGCAGATACGGTCAAAGGATATGGAGTTTCATTCATGCATGCTAACAATGCCTGGCACTACTCCCGACTTACAGATGAAACGCATAAAGCTGCAGTTAATGAGTTAAAACAAGGTCAAAAATCATGAGAGATACTTTTTCAGAAACACTTGTGGCCGCCACTCTGTCTAATCCCGATGTGTACCTCCTTACGGGAGATCATGGTTATGCACTTTTTGATGAATTGAGAAAAAAGAGTCCGGATCGCTACCTCAATGCAGGTATAGCTGAACAGAATATGGTCGGAGTAGCAGCAGGAATGGCGAAGGCAGGACTTATTCCTGTGGTCTATGGGCTAGCTGCTTTCGTTCCAATCAGGGTGCTCGAGCAAATCAAGCTGGATATTTGTCATGAAAACCTAAGAGTCATCCTCATTGGTGATGGAGCAGGGGTTGTTTATAGTAAGCTTGGGGTAAGTCACCAGTCCTTTGAGGACATGTCAGCTCTCCGAGGTGTACCAAACATCAGGATCATGTCTCCTTGTGATAAGCAGGAAATGAAATTATGCATGGAAGATGCCTTGAATTATAAAGGCCCCACTTACATCAGAATGGGCAAATGCGACGTTGGTAACATTCACACTAAGAAATTAACTGGCGTCCCGGGCATGCATCAACTTGTTGAAGGTAAACCAGGTGCTCCGATTATTCTGGCAACTGGATCTATGGTCAAAGCTGCCCAGGATTTGATAGCGGGTGAGTTTAAGGACTACGGTCTTTACTCTGTATCAATGATTAAGCCTTTCAATGAAGCGGCATTGGTTAAGGCCGTGGCCGGAACTCCATTAGTCATCACAATGGAAGAGCATTCAGTTTACGGGGGCCTGGGCGGTGCTGTTGCAGAAATTACTTCTACCTTCTCTCCTAAGAAAGTACTTCGCCTGGGAATTGAAGATAAGTTCTCGGACAAATGCGGAACATGGGATTATCTCATGCATGAGCATGGTCTGGATCTGAAGGGACTAAAAGCCAAGATTCAAAAATTTGGTAACAACGCATGAACAAGCTCATCTCGATTGTGACCCCTTGTTATAATGAGGAAGATAATGTCGAAGGGCTTTATGCTGCTGTTAAGGCCCAGTTTCAGAAAATCGGTAAATATGATTATGAGCATATCTTTATTGATAATGCTTCCGGAGATAAGACTGTAGAGATTCTGAAAAAGATTGCCTCTCAGGATAGTAACGTCAAAGTCATCGTGAATAGCCGGAACTTTGGTCATATTCGTTCACCCTTTCATGGACTAGTCCAGGCGAGTGGCGATGCTGTTATGCTTGTAGTTGCTGATTTCCAGGATCCACCGGAACTTATTCCGGAATTTATATCCAAGTGGGAAAATGGTCATGACATCGTAATTGGGATCAAAAACCAAAGTCTTGAAACCCCGCTCATGTTTTTCATCAGGAAATGCTATTACACTTTAGTCAGTAAGCTCTCAGAAATTGAACTGGCCAAGAACTTCACCGGCTTTGGTCTTTATGATCGCAAGATTATCAAAATTCTCAGAGAACTAAATGATCCTTACCCTTATTTCAGGGGAATTATCTTAGAACTTGGATTCAGGCAGGCGCGGATCAATTACATCCAGCCTGTGAGGAAAAGAGGAATTACTAAAAATAATTTCTACACCCTCTATGATATTGCCATGCTCGGCATCTGCAATCACTCCAAGGTGCCACTAAGGCTTGCAACCATATTGGGTTTTTCATTTTCAGTGATCTGTTTTATGATTGCCTTGGGGTATTTAGTTGCGAAGCTTATCTTCTGGGATAAATTTGCACTTGGAATCGCTCCAATTGTCATAGGAATATTTTTTGTCTCGTCAATCCAGCTTTTCGTTCTTGGCATTGTTGGTGAGTACGTAGGGTGGGTCTTCACCAGGGTTTCCAATCGCAAGCTGGTCTATGAACAAGAAAGGGTTAATTTCTAGTGAATTTGAAACCGGATTTTAAAAGATACATTTCCGGTTATCCATTCTTATTCCTGAGTCTTGTGGGCATTATTCAATATTCGAAGATACTCTTCAGGGGTAAATCTGTTGGTTGGGATTCAATTGATGCAATTTATCCAACCTTCCTTTATATAGTAGACTGCCTTACGAATTTTAAGTTTCCCTTTTATAACCCTTTAACTGTAGGTGGAGTTTCGATCGGACACAATTTCTTTACGGCCTTCCTGCTAAATCCAATCGATATTTCATTAGCACTTTTAGGCACAGTCATTTCACCGCTGTATGTATTTCAGTTTCAATTTCCGATATTTGCAGTTTTAAGTGGATATTGGATTTTTCAATATCTCAAAACGATTAACGACGATAATACTTTTCTTTCGTTGCTTGGAGGCATGGCCTATTTTACTGCCATCTTATTTCCATTGGCAGGCCAGGGTCCTTTTTTCTATTCCTTTGTACTCTTTGCCTTCTTATTGTCTCCCTTCAGAACTTTAAGTTCCTCACCGCAAAAGATTTACAACATTTTTTCAGTGGTCACGCTGGTCTCCATCATGCTCAAGGGCTACTTCTTTTTTATCCCATTCTGCCTCCTGGCCGCATTTCTTTTGATACGTACAAAAAAAATAATTATCTTATTGGCCATCTCCTCAGTATCTTACATGGTTCTAACCCTTCCAATCCTGAGCTTTTTAAAATCCTCACTTGGAGACTTAACGGGCAATTTTATTTCTCCTGAACCAAGGCTTAGGTCGTTAGTTCCGGAAAAAATTCTCTATAATCCAAATTTTCTAAGCGTACTGGGAGATTTGGTCGACTGGCATTATCTTAAGGGCAAGGCATGGAGCAGGGGATTTAATCTTTCCCTGGTTTTCTTGTTTTTTGCCCAGCTTTGTTTGCTTGTTCGATCTGGTTCAAGAAGAATTCTGGACTATTGCCTTCTCTTTCTCATGATCTTTTTTATGTTTATGTCGAATGGGTCGCTTTCATTCATTCATCAAAATTTACCAATTCTAGGTTCCTTTCGCTGGGGATTTTCATATTCTCACTTTTCCCAGATATGTTATTTGTTCTTTATATGTTCAAGGCCGTTTGATTGGGCCGCACTCAAAAAAATGGATCTCATCTTTATTTCTTTCTTTCTCATTATTATGTACCTGTCACTCGGTATATTAAGCCTCAAACTCGCAGTTCCTGTTCTTATCTTAAGTGCAATTCTTATCTTGAGGCCAGGATGGCTGCTTGGTACCGCACTCTTATTTACCCTTGCCTATACTGTCATCTATAGCAGGCGCAGTAGCTTTATTGGAGGGAGTCCTGAAGGTGAATATAAATTGACTCATAAAAGAGAAACCAAGGTTCACTTAGAGAGGAACCTTCGGGACGTTGGGGTTCATGGTGATTATTTATTTGAAGACCGTAACTGGCTTTACCAGAAGTTTCCGACCCTGAATGGATACAATAATTCTATTCATCCGATATTTTGGTACTTAAAAGCGCAAAATGTGGCCCAAAAAGTGGTCATTCCCCTTTGTGGAGATGCCCTTTTTAAAATAGGGGAGAGAAGGTCATATAATTCTAATGATAATGTGTACCTCGGAAAATTGAAGGATGACATTGTCGCAGGAATCCAAAATCATCGATGTACTGAAGAGATAACCCATTTCTTTGCCTCTCCTGACGAAATGCGTTTTACGCCTAAGAGCCAGTACACAATAATCCTGCAGAATGTGGAGCATTTCACGACCGTCACTCCAGTTATAAGAGAGCGAAATTTACCGGGGGGAATTCGAATCCTGGAATCAGAGCCAGGGAAAACAATAGAACTAAGGTATAAGGTCTCTACTATTGCGACAAATTTAGTCTATCTGATCCTTTCTTTCATATTCATTTTATGGGCCCTCATTTCTGCGATACGGATGAGGTGCGCCGCATCCCAAACTAGTGCTTTGCTATAGCAAGAATGCGCCTTTCTGTTGTATAGTTTCCTGAAAATAAATAGGAGTTCTCCATGTCAAAAGTGGCGTTAATTACAGGTGTAACGGGCCAGGACGGTGCATATCTTGCAGAGTTCTTACTTAATAAGGGCTACGAGGTTCACGGTATCAAGCGAAGAACTTCCCTTTTTAATACGGATCGTATCGACCACTTATTTAAAGATCCTCATGAAACCGATAATAAATTCTTCCTCCATCATGGTGACATGACTGACTCCAGCTCCTTAGTTCGGATCATTCAAAAAGTTCAGCCAGATGAAGTTTATAACCTTGCAGCACAATCACATGTTGCAGTTTCTTTTGAAGAGCCTGAGTACACTGCCAATTCAGATGGATTGGGTGCACTGAGAATCCTGGAAGCCATTCGTATTCTTGGACTTGAGAAAAAATCTAAATTCTACCAGGCCTCAACTTCTGAACTTTATGGTCTGGTCCAGGAAACCCCGCAAAAAGAAACAACACCCTTTTATCCACGTTCTCCTTACGCTGTTGCAAAAATGTACGCCTATTGGATAACTGTGAACTACCGCGAAGCCTATGGCATGTACGCCTGTAACGGAATTCTCTTCAACCACGAATCACCACTCAGGGGTGAAACTTTCGTTACCAGAAAGATCACCCGTGGACTTGCCCGCATTAAACTTGGTCTCGATAAGACCTTGTACCTTGGAAACCTTGATGCAAAACGCGACTGGGGTCACGCCAAGGATTACGTAGAAATGCAATGGCTGATGCTTCAGCAAAAAGTGGCCGAAGATTTTGTAATCGCAACAGGCCAGCAATATTCTGTTCGTGAATTTGTTAATCGTGTTGCTCATGAACTTGATATGCCCCTTCGTTGGGATGGTCAGGGCGTGAACGAGAAGGCATTTGATAAGTCTGGAAACATGATTATCTGTGTAGACCCTAAATATTTCCGTCCGACTGAAGTTGAAACACTTCTCGGAGATGCGACGAAGGCAAAGACCAAGCTGGGCTGGGTACCGAAGATCAGCTTCGACCAACTGGTTAAAGAAATGACTCACGCTGATTTCGAATTGTCACAACGTCAGGTTAAATTGAACGGAAAAGGGTTAAGGGTACTTTAATTGAAAATTTTACTTACTGGGTCTAACGGGATGGTCGGAAAGAATATTCTTGAGCACGCTGGTGCCAAGGCTTATCAATTTCTAACTCCCTCGCATGCTGAACTCAACCTGCTTGATCAAAAAGAAGTAGAAGCATATTTCAAGGCCCAAAAACCTCAGGCCGTCATCCACTGTGCGGGCCTTGTGGGTGGAATTCAGGCAAACATGCGCGAGCCTGTTCGATACCTTATCGAGAACCTGGAGATGGGAAAGAACGTTCTGCTTTCGGCCAGGGCCAGTGGTGTTACAAAACTCGTTAATTTATCTTCATCGTGTATTTATCATAAAAATTCTGATGGCTTTTTAAAGGAAGAAGAAATCCTGACCGGTCCACTTGAGCCGACGAATGAAGGATATGCACTGGCAAAGATAACTGTCATGAGACTCGCTCAGTACATGAATAAAGAATTTGGAAAAAATCACTACAAGACTATTATACCATGCAACCTTTATGGTCGTTGGGACAAGTTTGATGAAGCTACTTCTCATATGCTTCCAGCAGTTATCAGAAAGATTGATAAGGCCGTGAAGGGAAATGAGTCATCAGTTGAAATCTGGGGATCAGGCAAGGCCCGTCGCGAATTTATGTATGCTGCCGATCTTGCAGACTTCATTTTCTTCGCCCTTGATAACTGGGACAAGGTTCCAGAAACGTTGAATGTCGGCCTAGGGAATGATCACACTATTAAAGAATATTATGACGTAGTTGCTGAAGTCCTTGGTTACACAGGTGACTTCCACCATGACCTGAGCAAGCCTGAAGGCATGAGAAGAAAAGTAGTGAGTGTTAACAAGGCAAATGCCCTCGGATGGCTGGCATCTACCTCACTTCGTGAAGGTATCCAGGCAACATACAAATTTTATCTCGAAAAGGGGAACGTGTGAGTTATCAACTAGCAACCAGCACTTGGGACAAATCAGAAATCAATGCGATCCACAGGGTGATCGAATCTGGCATGTATTCCATGGGGAAGGAAGTTGCTATTTTTGAAAAACAATTCGCAGAGTTCACAAATAGTAAGCATTGCCTCATGGTCAATTCAGGCTCTTCGGCCAATTTGATCATGGTTGGGGCCATGTTTTATAAAAAGAAAAATGCCTGGAAAGCTGGGGATGAAGTTATCGTTCCTGCCGTTTCATGGCCTACTACTTATTATCCGCTTTATCAGTATGGCTTGAAGCTCAAGTTCGTGGATATTGATGTAGAGACTTTGAACTTTGACCTGGGAGCACTGGAAAGTGCGATCACAGACAAGACCCGTGGGATTCTCGCCGTAAATCTTCTCGGTAATCCAAATGACTTCGCTAAAATCCAGACTATGATCAAGGGCAAGAACATAACCTTGCTAGAAGATAATTGTGAATCATTGGCCGCTACTTTTCAGGGTAAGCAAGCGGGTACTTTTGGATTGATGGGTACATTCTCAACCTTCTTCAGTCACCACATGTCCACAATGGAAGGTGGGATGGTGATAACGGATGATGAAGAGCTCTATCATATTTTACTATGCCTGAGGGCCCATGGATGGACCAGGAATCTCCCTAAGGAGAATCTTGTTTGTGGAACTAAGAGTGATAATTTTTTTGATGAAGCCTTCAGGTTCGTTCTTCCTGGGTACAATGTACGTCCATTAGAAATGGAAGGTGCTATTGGGCAGGAGCAATTGAAAAAGCTCCCTGATTTTATTAAAGAGAGAAGGGCAAATGCTCTTTATTTCCAGGAATTGTTCCATGATCATCCAATTTTTAGGATTCAAAAAGAAATTGGAGAATCCAGCTGGTTTGGTTTTTCTCTTGTTTTAAGGCCTGACATTGAACTTAATAGGGCATTTATTGTAAAAAAAATGGAAGAGCATAAAATTGAGACAAGGCCTATTGTGGCCGGAAACTTCGCGAAGAATGAAGTTGTGAAATATTTCAACCACGAGATTCATGGTGAACTTACAAACGCCCAGTGGATTGATAAGAATGGTCTTTTTGTCGGCAACCATCAGTTCAGTATCCGTGAACAACTGAAAGGTTTATCTAAAGCACTGGATAAGAATAAGTTCGCCTAGCATGTTTTTACTTCTCATTGGAAGGGTCATTCAGGTTTTGCTCACAGTGGCCCTGATCAGACTAGCAACAACATTGCTGGATCCTGCTGAATACGGTACCTGGATTCTTCTTCAAACCACTGCAAGTTTATTTGTCTTGTTTGGAATTTCTCCTTTTGGACTTTATCTAAACCGACATGTCATAGACTGGCAGGAACGTGGACTTCTCCCAGCCGGATTTAAAGGCTATACTGGATATTTGATACTTTTCTCACTTTGCATGACTGGAGTTAGTTGTCTCTTGGTTCAATTTGGCCTGCTTCGCTTTGCAGATCTTTCAATGTGGCAAGTCTCCTTGCTTGTTTGTTTGCTTATGATAGCACAAACGTTTCATCAAACCTGGGTTCCGGCCTTGAATTTCCTGGGCGACAGGAAAGGCTTCGTTTTAGGTACATCCGCAGGAATTCTTTTGACTATTGGAATGGCATCAGGCCTTTATTTTTTAGGCTTCCAGGGTGTGGCACCATGGGTTCTTAGTGTGGCCATTGGCTTTATCATTTCAACTTTTATTTTCATACCCTCATCCTGGTATCGTCCCTTGGGCAAGGATACCATGTCTTTCTTCAGGCAATTAGACCTCCGGGATGTTCTCGCATTTTCTGGTCCCCTGTTCCTAACAACCGCATTCGGCTGGGGACAAACCCAAGGCTACCGCCTGGTGGTTGAAAATAAGGTAGGCTTGGCCGAGTTCGGAAAATTTGCGGCTGGGTATTCAGTTGTGGCAGGATTATTTGGGGCCCTGGAAGGGGTTATTTCCAGTTTTTTCCAGGCAAAGTATTTCCAGAATATAAACGCTAATAAGAATGTTAATCACTCAACTGAGCTTTCCCAGATCTGGAAAGTGACACTTTATCCTTATGCCATTGCTGGCTCATTCTTATATCTGGTATCCCCGGAAATTTCCTTTATATTCTTAGGTAAGAAATTTACCGATGATGTTAGTTGGCTATCCTTGGTTGCCGTATCTGAAGGGGGGAGACTCTTATTGAATTTATTATCAGTCAATTATTATGGTCAGAAAAAAACTCATATTCTGATAATACCCCAGCTGGTGGGAGTCATCCTGACAGTAGGCTATATGCTTTACGATAAGTCTCTGAGCTTCTATGATATCATTTGGGCCTTGGGCTCTGGATACCTTGCTGCCTGTGTTATCTTGTTCTTGAGTGATCTTAAGACTTATCTGGCATCATCACTTATCCGTTCAGCACTCGTAGCATTGGCAATTGGCGGGATTTTTATATTATTGGGCACAGGCATTGCTTTTTATGCCCAAGGATTGACCTTAGTTGCTTTGACCAGCTGTTTAGGCCTGGTCTTTATACTGCCCTATCTGAAGCAACATCTCAGGGGTGAGAAATGAATAAAATTTTCCTTGATCCTACATACTCAAATTATGAAAAAAATAACCTTTTTAACGCCTATGATACGGTCTTAAACAGGGATGATACCCTGGAACCTTTCATAAAGTTAAAGCTCGATTTAGAAGAGCAAGGATTTCAGGTATACACTTACGATTTTCGGAAAATATTCACTGATGAGGAGCTGGCGGGTTCTGGCTACATCAGCCTCGGGAATATGCAGAACCTGGAAGATATTAAAAAATATAATTTGAGGCCCCTGGCATTTTTTATCATGGAACCTCCACTAGTCTTAATCAAGCCCTATAAGAACCTTGCCTATTTAAGCAATCTTTTTGAAAAGGTGTTTATTCATAACCTGGAAGGGGATTGTTATAGCCTTCAGGGTGTGAAAGTTGAATCACTCCGAAAGTTTTACTGGCCTCAGCCCTATCCAGGTGTCGTGAATAAGTACTGGGAAAAAAGCGATCGTAAGCTTAGGGTAGTCATCATTAATGGACATCATCGTCCCAAGCGCATGCTCAAGAAAGAACTATATTCAGACAGGATACGCTGGGGAGTGAAGTTAAACGAATACATTCCTGTAGACCTGTTTGGCCGGGGCTGGAATAAATTATTATCCAAGGCCAGTTTGTGGACACCCTACATTTTTAATTATTCCAGGATCAAGAAAATATACCGGGGTCCTTGCGCCTCCAAGCTTGAAGTCATGTCGCAGTATGAATTTGCCCTTTGTTTTGAGAATCTCAAGATGAACGGATATATAACTGAAAAAATATTTGATTGCTTTTATTCCGGTGTCATTCCTGTCTATCTTGGTGGAGAGGATATTACCAAATGGATCCCTTCAAAATGTTTCATTGACCTTCGTAATTTTAAATCTGCCGAGGTACTTGCCAAACACCTGAAGGCACTTGGTAAAATTGAGAAGCAGCACTATCGAGAAAATGCCAAAAAATTCCTAGAGAGTAGTGAAGGCCAGAAGTATGTCTCTCTCTACAAAATGATCTTCTTATGAAAATACTGTTTGTTGATATTGAATATGATTATGGTATCCAGGCGCGAGGCCCTAACACTATCGGGCAGCTTGGCTTCCTTGCAAGTCTTAAAAAACTTGGCCATGAAGTTACAGCTTTTTATTACGATAAGTACCTTGAGGATTTACCGCGGCTTCAAGCTGAATTATTGAAGAAAGCTGATGACGTTAAGCCTGATCTTATCTTTTTTATTATTTTCAGGGATCATTTTTCAACCGGTACACTCGATACTTTGAAGAGCAAGTATAAAACGGTCAATTGGTTCGGAGACGATAGCTGGAGATTTGAAAGTTTCACAAGAACATATGCCCCACATTTCAGTCATTGCATCACTACCGACAAATATTCAATTCCAAAGTATCACAAACTTGGATGCAAAAATGTCATCAGGGCCCAATGGGCAGCGATTGATTGTCCTTTTACTCATGCCGGCAGTTACAAGTATGATGTAAGCTTTGTAGGTGGATTCAACCAATACAGGAATTGGTTTGTTAAGCAGTTGGCGAAAATGGGTGTGAAAGTAGAGTGCTTCGGGCACGGCTGGAAAAACGGATCCGTTAGCAATGAGAAAATGATTGAGATCTTCTCCTCATCTAAGATCAACCTGAATTTATCAAACAGTGCCAGTTTTGATCTAAGATATCTTATGTCTCACCCCAAGAATTTTGTTCATTCATTTTATACGAAAAAACAGGCGAGCCAGATCAAGGCAAGAAATTTTGAAATTAATTACTTCGGAGGCTTTCAGTTAACAGACTATGTGGCGGGGATTGAAGACTATTATCAAATTGGCAGAGAACTCGCATGTTACAGTGGGGTTGAAGAAGCGGCGCTGCTGGTAGATTACTATCTTCAAAGTGACAAGGATCGGGAGCAAATCAAGCAAGCCGGACAGCTCATGGCCAAGGATAGATATACATACACAGCACAGCTTAAGGAAGCCCTGGCATCACTATGAAAAAAGTTGTTCTTTGTATTCCCATCCACAACGCTGTCCTTACCCTGGCCGAAACCCTGGATACCTTGCTTGCCCAGGATTATCCAATTCACAAGATTAACCTTTTTAATAACGCCTCAACTGATGCAACGGCAGGAATAATAGGAAAATACAAGAGTCTTCATTCAAATATTGAAGTGCATACTAATGATGTTTTGGTGAGTGCTGAAGATAATTTCACAAGATGTATTTCTGCCTCAGAGGGTGATTACACTGCCATTGTTCATTCAGATGACTTATACGAAAAAAACTTTATTTCAGAAGCGGTCAAGGTTTTCGAGTTAAATGATGAATGTGTAGCTGTTTTTTGTCATGCCCGTGAAGTGGATATGAAAGGCGTTGTGATGGGTGAGCGTTTCCTTCCGCCCTTTCTCAAAAAACAAAAACTTAACTTTATGTCTTATAGGGAGCTTCTTCAGCATTCCCTGAATTATGCTAATTTTATTACATGCCCATCCGCCATTGTACGTTCTTATGTTTACAAGGATATCATTTGTACCTGGAACGGCCGCGATTTCAGGACATCTGCTGATCTTGATGTGTGGCTGAGAATTTCAAAGATAGGTCTCGTTTGTTTTAATTCATCACCTCTTATGCGTTATCGAGTGGGGAGTACTTCATTTAGTTTCAGGCTAGCAAAGGTGCGGGTCAAACGGCATGAGCTCTTCCTGGTTCTTGAAAAGTATTTACACGAAAGCCTGGATTGGTTGCCAGAATCAAGCCTCGATGACTACCGGTTCCTCAATATGAAGGATGAAGCCTTTCGAATCATCAATTCATATAAAAACAAGGCGGATTTTAAGCTTTTAGGGCCACTGCCTCCAGTGGACTTAGGCCTTGTCATCAAAAGATTGTTTCGTTCAAAGTGGCATTTCAAGATCAGCGGGGGGATTCTACTAAGTCGAATTCTTTTGCTTACGAAGAGAAATCATGGATAAAAAAGTAGTTGTTCAAATTCTCAGAGCACCCATTGGTGGCATAAGAAAGCATGTCTATGACATCCTAACCACATTACCTCAGGACGCTTTTGAACATATCTTCATAACAAATATGGATGATGCCGACTTTGCCCTTCCACCAATTCCAAATGTTACAATTTTCAGCTTAAATATCCAGGATCAGCCTTCTCCGAGAGACCTAAAGAATCTCTTCGTTATTTATAAATACCTGTCCGGAAAAAAGATAGACATCGTCCATGGGCATGGTGCCAAGGGTGGCTTATATGCCCGCCTTGTCTCTTATTTCATAAGGGCCAAGTGCATTTATACCCCACATGGTGGAAGCCTTCACAGGGTACATGGCAAACTTAAGAATTTTATCTATGATGCTGTAGAAATCGGTCTCATTCCTTTTACTGACACATTTCTTTTTGAATCCGGCTATTCCCGCAATATTTTCTCCATGAACATCATAGATGTGGGGGGGAAGGCCATAGTAAATTACAATGGGATTGAATTACCCAAGGCCTGCTCCCAAAATCATTATTTACCTGGACAGACAATCAGAATGGCTAGTTTTGGCTTGCTTAGGAATTTAAAAGGCCATGATATCGCCATTAGGGCATGCTCATTACTTCAGAAACAAAATATCCCTTTTACATACGTGGTTTACGGGAAAGGTGAGGACCATCAAATCCTCATCCAACTGATTTCAGACTTGAACCTCCAAAAGCAGGTCACTATTCTCGATTATACCAATGATGTCCCTTGTGAAATGTTGAAGTATGACTTAATCCTCCATCCTTCACGTTTTGAGTCTTTTGGATATGTCCCTGTAGAGGCTATGGCATTGAAAATTCCGGTTGTTGTTTCAGCAGAGGGGGGATTAAAAGAAGTGGTGGACCCAAAAACAGGATTTGTAGCTTCGTCTAATCAACCCGAGGAGTACTTTGAAATCATTTTTGCTATCTATTGCGGAGTCAACACTTTGGAAGATAAAGTTGATGAAGCTTACAGAAAAGTGGTTAACAATTTTACGTGTGAGAAGATGATTAAAAAGATTGGAGAAGTTTACCATGGTGAAAATTAAGCCAACTTTAAAAAAATACCTTCCCCACTATCCTGTAATATTTTTATCACTTATGGGTCTGCTTCAGTATTCTAAGGTCCTTTTTAAAGGTAGATCTGTTGGATGGGACACGGTTGATGCTTTTTTCCCCCCCCACCTTTTTTTCGTAGATTGCTTCAAGAAATTTATATTTCCCTTCTATAATCCTTTCTCAATGGGAGGGGTTTCTATTGGACATAACTACATTACTGCTTTTATGCTTAACCCCATCGACATCTTGTTGTCGCTTTTTGGCACAGTTATTTCTCCTCTCTACATGTTTCAGGTTCAATTTCCCATTTTTTCAATCTTTAGTGGATACTGGATCTTTTGCTATCTCAAATCAGTGAATGTCGAAAATATACTACTTTCTCTGATAGGAGGCCTGGCCTATTTTGCCGCCATCATGTATCCCTTGGCGGGACAAGCGCAGTTCTTTTACTCATTTACACTCTTGGCATTTTTGTTGTCTCCCTTCAGAGATCTTAGTGTTTCCAACAACAAGATTTATAATGCCTTCGGGATAATGGCCTTGGTTTCCATCATGTTAAAAGCATACTTCTTCTTCATCCCTTTTTTCTTCCTGGGAGCATTTTGTCTTATGGCCTTTGACAAAAGCTTGCCAATAAAAAAAGTAATTTTCATTTTCGCCTGTGTCTCAGTCACTTACCTTGTCCTGACTCTTCCTATTTTAAATTATTTCAAATCTTCAATGGCGGACTTGTACGGCAATTTTATTTCGCCCGAACCAAGACTTAGGTCACTGGTCCCGGAAAAGATCATGTATAGCCCTTCTTTCATGAGCGTTCTTGGTGACATTATAGATAGGTATTATATTCCTGGTGGAGCATGGACGAGGGGATTTAATATTTCCTTTGTTTTCTTGTTTTTTACCCAGCTGTATTTGTTCCTGACCTCCGGGGGTAAGCGAGTCCGCGACTTTGCCCTTCTATTTTTAATGGTTTTTTTTATATTTATGGCAAAGGGAGCATTTGCCACTCTTCACGAAAATCTTCCGGTCCTCAGCTCTTTTCGATGGGGCTCTTCCTACGTCTATTTTTCCCAAATTTGCTACCTCTTCTTCATATGTTCAAGACCGTTTGATTACAGCAGACTAAAATGGCTTCATGGTCTGTGTATTTCTGTTGGCCTCACTATCTTGTACCTGGCACTGGCCAGGATACAGCCTGCAGTATTAAGCTTTAGTTTAATATCACCGATCATACTTTTAATTTCTGTCCTTATATTCAGACCCCGGTTCCTCCTTACTGTGGTCATCATCTTTACCGTTATCTATGCATTAATTCATGCAAAGACCATCAGTCTGGTTAATAGGAATCCAATTGGTGAATATGATCTGACCAACCAAAGGAACCAAAAGATATCCATCGAGAAGAATGAACGGGATATTGGGGTACCGGGAGACTATCTTTTTAATGAGCGGTCATGGCTCTACCGTAAGATACCAAGTATGAATGGTTATAACAGCGCTACCCATCCAATTTTTTGGTACTTAAAAGCACGGCCAGAGTCTGGAAAAATAGTCATACCTATTTGTAACGAGGCTTTTTTCAATTTCGGTGAAAGAGGCACATATGACCCTAATGATAATAAATATATGGATAAGTTGAGGGACGACATCATTACTGGAATTCAAAAGTACCGATGCTCCGAAGAGATTGTGAACTTCCACGCAACTCCAGATGAAATTCAATTTATGCCTGTTGGGCCTTACACCTTGATACTACAGAATGTGGAGCATTTTAAAACAATTAGTGAGACAAAGAAAGAACGTAATTTCCCGGGTGGTATCCGAATTATTGAATCGGAGCCAGGTAAAATGGTTCAATTAAGCTATAAGAAAAGCTCTGTTGCAGCTAATTTAGTCTTTTTAATAATTTCTTTTGGATTAATCTTTTGGGCCGGCTTCAATTCACTCAAAGAGAAGATTAATAGGCGTTCTTGTTAACGAAGCCCTTAAAGATAGTTAATAAGATGATTCTCAGATCAAGAAAAATTGACCAATTTTCAATATAGTATAAGTCGTACTCAATTCGCTTTTCCATTTTCTCCAGAGTATCGGTTTCCCCACGATATCCATTTATCTGCGCCCATCCAGTGATACCCGGCTTTACCTTGTGTCTTTGCATGTAACCATCAACCTGGTCCTTGAATTCTTCGTTCATTGATATGGCATGTGGCCTCGGTCCAACAATAGACATCCTGCCCTGGACTACATTAAAGAACTGGGGCAATTCATCAATACTGGTTGCCCTGATGAATTTCCCTATTGGAGTGATACGGGAATCATTCTTGGTGGCCTGCTTGAACTGATCATCTTTTGCATAGTACATACTGCGGAATTTATAAACGTTGATTGTTTTTCCATCCCAACCATGTCGCTTCTGCTTATAAAAGACAGGACCTTTCGAAGTTAACTTTATCAGGAGAGCGATAAGGAGCATAACCGGAGAAATTAAAACCAGGATAATGGTGGAAAGTAATAAGTCTTCTATTCTCTTCAGAATTTGCTTCGGGTTACTCATTGGAGTCCCGTTAATATTTATTATAGGAATTCCGGCTATTTCAGTGACTGAATGATTGAGCAACCTGTAATGGAAAATATCCGGGATGAATCTTACGACCAAAGTATTATGGCGGGTTTGCCAGAGAATTTCCTGGACTCTTTTGTCTGCATTAAAAGGCAACGCTATCCAAAGCTCCTGGACATCCTTGATTGCATTCAAGAGCTGATCCGGAGGGAGAACTTTAGTTTCACTTACAAGTGTGCCTTGAAGGGCAACATTATCATCAATATAGGCAGAGATATCAAAACCGATTTCAACTTCTTCCCTGAGCCTGTCTCCTACATTCTTTCCAACTTTGCCTGCTCCATAAATCAGGATTTTCTTCCTGTTGATTCCTCTCGCACGCAAATCGTTCAGGATTATATCCATGAGCTGCCGGTAAACGATTAGGTAGATCATCCCGGAAGTCCACCAGGTCAGAAACCAAACCCTGGAAAACGTGGCTGTTGTTTTCACCGAGAAAGTTAAGACAAGTATTGAAACTATGACCGTCGACCACGCATAGGCACAGGCCGAAGAACGGCTGAACTTATTTCGTCCTCGCCAGGATGAATATAAATCAAAATAAGGGAACACTACCAGAATTAGCAATGCATTCAGGATTAGCAGATATATGTATTCGGAAGGTAATTCTAAAGTATCGTGGTAGAAGCCATGGCACAACCAACCTAAAAGACTTAATCCGATACTATCCAATATCTGTGAAATAAGACTTAGGTTATCCGCAATAGGTAGTTGTGTTCGTGCCATATTTCCAATCAGGCTATTTTTTTAGTTTTTTCATAGGCCAGCCAGGCGCTTAAAGAATATACACTAAAAATCAGGGAAGCGTTGTTTGCATCGAATGTTACCTCAAATTGGCTTGAAATAACAAAACAGACACCAAAGGGGACACCTAAGGCCCTGACCAAACCTCTTTCCTTGAAACATTCAATAGCCCAGCAAATTACCCATCCAAGAAAGAAGAAGAGTCCTATCAGACCTGTTCCTGAAGCAATTTCAAGAAAAAGGTTATGAGAATGAGCATCGTCATATTCTTTAGCATCGAGGTCATACTGGTGCTTAATACGTTTAAGTTGTGAGTGAAAGTTTGAAAGTCCCCATCCAAGGACAGGTCTTTCTTTCGTGGAAATTACCGCAGCTTGCCATTGACTGCGCCTTATCACATCAGCGTAATTATTCTTGTTCACCAGAAAACGGGAACCGTACTTACCCGTACCAAACAGATAAAAAGAGCCCAGTACTAACACCAGTAAGACGGCCAGCCCCCCCAGGGTGATTCCAATCCTTGGTTTGTAAAAATAAAGGAGGAAAGGGAGTCCACAGAGAAATCCTAAAAAAGCCCCTCTGGTATAGGTAAGGTAAAAAGCGATGAAACCTATGACAAAAGAAACCACACCCATTCGAAAGTCAAACAAGCGTTCAACTTTCTTATGATGAAGCAACAGACCCAAGTGCAACAAGAGATACATTCCGGAGCCATAGCCATAACGGAGGGTGTGGGTAAGTCCTGTTGCCCTTCGCTCGCCTTGAATTACGACCTGCCAGATTGAAATCAGTCCTACAATGATCACACTTACCAGGAAGAGATGAAGGATATGCCTTACAGTCTTCTCGGAAACGTTTTGCAGCCAGGCCTTATAGACCCAAATGCCACCAACCCCGTAAACGAAGTATTTAACGCGGCCGAAATTTTTAGAAGGCTTAGGAATGTATTCAAAGTTAATTGTCAGGCTTATTAAAGCCACGAGAGTAAAAGCAATCAGGAAGTAAGCACTTTTAGGTAATTTAAAATCATTATTTTTTATTGCAAGATACAAATAATAGATTACAGGCAAGGTAAAGAGGATCTGGTAAGCAGATAGTATGCTCACTGAAGTCAGCGTACCTGCCGCCAGGAAAAAAAGCGCTCCGGATGTGATCTGGGTCATATTCGGAAGTCTTGAAATTATCATCTGATAAGAATATCTTTTGCCATTTTATTAATCAACACTGAAAGCTTCACTTCCTAGATTATTGTGGACAACGTCTAGGCCTTTTTCCTAATATTTGACGATGAAGAAGAACTCCATTCATCTCCTTGTTACGTTTATTTTAAGCCTGATCTATTCCTATGTAATTTGTATGGGCAATAGCTTGGCCCAGAATGTGGCAAGTGCTTTATATGTTGTCTATTTGTTCGTGGTTCTCGCAACATGGACCTGGGAAGTTGTTACTGAAGGCAATCTTAGGGACTTAAAGATGAGAGTCTTGCTTTTAATTCCCGCCACACACTTAGGTATTTTGATTGGGTTTTTAATTGGTGGGGGCGCTGAAAATCTCCTTTGGGTTGTTGATTCCTATGAAATCCATGTACCCGGTTCAGTCAATGTGGCCAACTTCCTTCAAGGATCTGAAGCTTTAAGGACAACCAGTAGTCCAATCGACAGGCTTTATCTCACTCATTGGATTATCGGGATTCTCTTCTCAATCCTCGGTGCAGGCCCTTTCGTCAGTGGACTAGGTCTCATGCTCGTCACACTCTTAAGTACCTGGGTACTTTATGAAATGGCGAAAAAAATCATGGACGAGAAAATGGCGACGATTGCCTCACTTATATATGCAACTGCTCCAACTGTATTATTCTACACACTAGCCTATTATAAGGAAGCCGTCATCCAGATGTTAGTTCTCTGCTTCTGCTATAGTTATGTGTGTTTCACCCGGAAACAATCCTTCCTGGCACTTCTCGGATGCTTGGTTTCCATGTTCGCACTCTTGAGTGAGAGGTTTTATCTGGCACCTTTCTTAGCATCCATACTTTTCATTTTTATTCTTTTTTCAAGATCAGTTCGCCTATACGCAAAGATACTGGTTATTGTCATGGGTGCCTTGATGGTCGGGATAATCTATAAGAAGTACCATAACTATTATTTCGATTTTGATGCCATATTTGAGTCCTTAAAACTGGCGAGAGGAGCTTATAACAATTATTCAGATGTTAACCCCAGCTATAATTCAGAACTGTTTTATCCACTGGCCTTCCTGAAGATTTATCTCACCCCAATATTCACTCCTAACAAGCTAAGTCTCTTCCATGGATATAGTACGTTATTGACCTGGGGAAGTTTCTTTCATCAATTGATAGCTGGAAGTATGGTCATTGGATTGCTGATCAAATGCTTCAAGTTGAAGTTTACCGATTATTTGCTACTCCTTCCTTTCCTTTTGTTTTTGGCCTTGTTCGCTTACATTGCCCCTTACAATGGAAGATTACGGGATAGTTTTTATCCAATAATTGCTCTCTTTACTGCTCCAACTTTAAGCTTCTTTGTCTCAAGCCTCAGAAAAAAGATTTCGCACAGCAGCAATGATTGATAAGTCCCTTTCAAAAAGTTATAACTGTGTTTTGAAATTTTTGGAGTAAGTCATTGGAAAATATCTTTCGTAGCTTTAAGAATCCACGAATAATCTTCGCGCTCTCTTATGATGTTCTTGCTGCGGCCATGTCTTTTTGGCTCGCATTCGCATTACGCTTTGAAACACTTAATTTCTACACTTACCCAACTTCCCATTTGGGCTCAATTTTCCTTCTTTCTCAGCTGGCCCTGATTCTTAGTTTTATCGGTAATGGTCTCTACAGGGGCGTTTGGCGCTTCAGTAGTACGCATGATCTTATACGCCTCATCCGGGCCACTTTTGTTGGTGTATCATTGTCCGTGCTTGGTTGCTTTTTACTTACCCGCATGGAAGGGGTACCTCGTTCTGTATTTCTTATTCAATTTTTTGTCCTGGTAGTTAGCCTCGGAGGCGGACGTTTCCTTTACCGAATTCTTAAAGATAGAAAAGTCATGAACAACGTCTTGCAAAGTGCAGATGACGAGGTCAAGACGGTTTTAATTTTTGGAGCAGGAAGAGCAGGGGAAAAATTGGTTCGTGATATTCATGCAACTCCCGGTCTTAAGCTCAGGGTTGTGGGTTTTGCTGATGATAACAGGTTTCATAGGAATGCAGTTATTCATGGGGTAAGAGTTTACGGAGGTGCAGAACAGGTTCCAAAACTTGTGAGCGACCTTGGAGTTGACAAGATATTTATTGCTATTCCATCTGCAACCGGCGATGAAGTTAAGAAAATTGTTAAGTATTGCAAGGAAACGACTGCAGAAATCAAGATCCTGCCTAAGATGGACCATGTTCTCTCGACAAAAGTTGAACTTTCCCTTCTCCGAAATATTAAGATCGAGGATCTTCTTGGACGTGAAGAAGTTAAGCTTGATATGGCCCACTTGCATTCCATGATCAATGACAAGGTCATCCTGGTAACAGGCGCAGGTGGATCAATAGGCAGTGAGCTTTGTTTCCAGATAGCCATGTTTTCTCCTCACCTCATAGTCATGGCCGATTCATGTGAATTATTCATGTATGAGCTGGAAATGAAATTCAAGGAAGCCCATCCTGATCTCGCTTTTTTTCCAAAGATAGTAGATGTGCGCAATTACAATAAAGTTAATCATCTTTTTGAGACGTATAAGCCTCACATTGTCTTTCACGCTGCCGCCTACAAGCATGTGCCTATGATGGAATGCAATCCAAATGAAGCAGTTGAAACCAACATCCTTGGTACAAAGACAGTGGCAGAAGCAGCACTAAGATATAATGCTGAGAAGTTTATCATGATCTCCACTGACAAGGCCGTTAACCCCACAAACGTCATGGGGGCCTCCAAACGCATTGCCGAGATGGTGATAACAAGCCTTTCTAAGCGGTCAAGTTCAACCAAGTTTATTTCTGTTCGGTTTGGAAATGTACTGGGAAGCAATGGAAGTGTTATCCCACTTTTCAGGAAGCAAATTGATGAAAGAAAAGATGTTACGGTCACGCATCCGGAAATCATACGTTACTTCATGTCCATTCCCGAAGCTTGTCAGCTCGTCTTGCAATCCGGATCAATGGGTGAAGGCGGAGAGATCTTTGTCCTGGATATGGGTGAACCTGTAAAAATAGTGGATCTTGCCAAGGAAATGATCAAGCTTGCAGGCCTGGTTGTGGACAAGGATATTAAAATTGTGTTCACCGGACTTCGTCCTGGTGAAAAACTTTATGAAGAGCTTTTCAGTGACAAGGAAGTCTGTGAGCAAACCCACCATGGGAAAATCCGTAAGGCCCTCTTGAGGCCACTTGATTCTACTTTTGAAGTGAATATTGGACGGTTGCTAGCTCTGGAATCCCCACATCCTGACACCCTGGTGTATCTGATGCAGGAACTTGTACCTGAGTTCACTCATTATCGATTTAAAGAGCAAAGCAAAGAAGTTGCAGCTACAAATCACTGATGTTGAAAATCTTCTTGAAGTATTTGTTATTGAGAAGATAGAAAGCTGCATAACAAGCAATCAATGGATAGAAGCTATCCCTGATTCTTCCACTCCATGGGCTCACATAAGCCGCACAAATCAAAAACGCAATGAACGGTATCCAGAGGTATAAATGCAGAATTTTTACCCGGACAGAATGTATAAAGCCCAGGATAGAGGAAAAAATGATGATTTGATTTATAAATGATCCCCATATCAGCAGATCACTGAAATCACTGAAGATCTTAAACTTGTTCATGGAAAAATACGGTGAAAATACGATTTTAAGGAAAGCAAGGGGGTAGGGAATTGAGTAATTATACCTGTTCAGTACATCAGAAAACGATGAGTAAAGTTTCCTGAAATTCGTAAGCTCATTAATTGCACCTAAAATGTCGAACATCTTTGGATTGTACCAATAACCACCAATGGCCAGAATAACTGCTGCCGTTAAAAAAAGAAGATTATTCTTTATGTTTTTTGCAAAGGGCAAGTTGTAAATCAAGAATGGAAACATAAGCAGAAGTAGGTATGTAATATATGTCCTCTCACCCGACATCAGGAACAAGGCTAAAACGGTGGGGAGAATAAATATGTATTTTTTTTGGAGGGAAATTTTTAATGTGCTTAGTAAAATGATGGCCAGAAGGGCCTGAACAGCACCTTCCTTATAGAGGACCAGGTTGTAAAAAAAGATTGTAGGACAAAAGCCGTAAAGCTGAATGGCCACAAATGCCACTCGTGTTCCCCATAAAATCCTGCAATAAAAATAAATACAAGAAACTACAATAAGCTTGAATATCAGTTGGACAAAAATTGTTGCGAAGGTATTCACCCCGAAGATGACAAATGATAAACCAGTTAGCGCATGAGTCATCCGCCCCTGTCGCAAACCCAGGTCAGGTTCGGCCTGAAAGTTGTTCTTTATTGAATCGGTATACTTCACTGACTCCGGCAAATGCGTCAGGAAAGAATCCTGCACCCAGAAGAAGCTGTCAGGAGAGTTTAAAATCTGGGCAGTTACTGCGATACTTAGATTTAACAGGATGATCTGCACGAAGATAAAAGAGGAACCCTTGTTTTCAACTTCATTGATCTTTTGGATGTTTAAAAAAAAAAGTACGCTCAAAAACAGGATAAAAAAGATGGTATAAACGTTTTGGGTTATAGGTGTGCCGTAGGTAAGTCCTGCACAATAGAGCGATCCAGCAGCAATACAAATGGAATGCAAAAAGTTTGTATTTTTCCAAATATCATTTTTAATTAACATAGACCCTGTTGCTAACTCAGAGAGAAATTACTTTTTTTAAGTGTTTTTGATGCTATAGCGTTGAATATTACTAGTCTAGGAATTTAGTTAACTCATAAAACTGCACAATGTTTTGAGATTTTTTCCTTATTCCAAACGGAACTTTTCCGGTTAGGTTTTGATGACTAATAATTCAGTGAGCGTGGGCGTCATTTCTTATTCAAGTACTTTGAATGTTCTCCCAAATATGTTAAAAAGTATGAAAATTCAAACAATGGGTCACGACATGCTAAATGGTAAGAAAATTTTAGTTACTGGTGGAACTGGTTCTTTTGGTAAAAAATTCATTGAAACTACATTTGCCAAATATCCGGATGTAAAGCGCATCGTAGTTTACTCAAGAGATGAGCTTAAGCAGTATGAGATGGCCCAAGCCTTTCCTGTTGATAAATACCCTCAGCTGCGTTTTTTCATTGGAGACGTTCGTGATGGAGATAGATTAAAAAGAGCTTGCGAAGGAATAGATTTAATCATTCATGCAGCTGCCTTAAAGCACGTTCCGATTGCTGAATACAATCCAATGGAATGTATTAATACGAATGTTCTCGGTGCTGAAAATGTCGTTAATGCGGCGTTGGACTGCGGCGTTAAGGCTGTGGTTGCCCTTTCTACTGACAAGGCATGTGCCCCAATCAATCTCTACGGTGCAACTAAGCTTTGCTCCGATAAGCTGTTTATTGCTGCAAATAACATGAAAGGCAGCAGGGATTTGAAGTTTTCGGTTGTTCGCTACGGAAACGTACTAGGCTCAAGAGGCTCCGTTGTTCCTTTTTTCATCAATAAGAGAAAATCTGGCGTTCTTCCTATAACTCATTCCGGCATGACCAGATTTAATATCACTCTTGAAGAAGGTGTCGATATGGTTATGTATGCGATTGATAATGCCTGGGGAGGGGAGCTTTATGTACCTAAGATCCCTTCATACCGCATCCTGGATGTGGCCAAAGCTGTCGCACCTGATTGTAAGCTGGAAGTTGTGGGTATTCGCCCGGGTGAAAAACTGCATGAAGAAATGATCTCTGAAACTGATTCAATGTGTACTTATGACTGTGGAAAATATTATGTGATTAGTCCTTCTACCCCACAATGGGACCTGAATGCCTGGACTAAGAAATTCAATGCCAAGAAAGTTCCTGAAGGGTTTAAATACAACTCGGAAACTAATAATGACTGGTTGAATTTCGAAAGTATCCGGGAACAAATAATTAGGCACGTAGATCCTAACTTTAAAGTGTAATTATGAAATCCATTCCCTATGGAAAGCAAGAAATCACTGATGAAGATATCAAGGTTGTTACTGATGTCCTGAAATCGGAATTTCTTACCCAGGGTCCAGCTGTTCTTGAATTTGAGAAAAAGTTTGCTGAGTATATTGGTTCTCAATATGCGGTTGCAGTCAGTAATGGCACTGCGGCCCTTCATTTGTGCGCTCTAGCACTTGGAGTCGCTCCGGGCCAGAAAGTCATAGTAACTCCCATTACTTTTGCGGCAAGTTCAAATTGCATTCTTTATTGCGGCGCAGATGTAGAATTTGTAGATATAGACCCTGAAAACTACTGTCTGGATTATACAAAGGTAAAGGCCCTGCTTGAAAGTGCTCCAAAAGGAACTTACGCAGGAATAGTGCCGGTTGATTTTGCTGGTTATCCTATTAACCTTGAAAAGTTCAAGGCATTAGCTGATGAACATAACCTATGGATTATTGAAGATGCCTGTCATGCACCAGGTGGCGCTTTCCTGGACTCAAAAAATGTTTGGCAAAAATGCGGGAATTCTAAGTTTGCAGATCTGGCCATTTTCTCTTTTCATCCGGTAAAGCATATTGCAAGTGGTGAGGGGGGAATGATTACCACCAACAACATTGACCTTTATAACAAGCTCATGATGTTGAGAACTCATGGAATTACGAAAGATCATTCCAAAATGAAAAATGAACCTCATGGGGCCTGGTATTATGAGATGCAAATGCTGGGATACAATTATCGTATGCCAGACATGCTTTGCGCTCTGGGTTCAAGCCAGCTGAATCGAGCTGATTTTAATCTGGATCGTCGTCATAAAATTGCGGCGAGGTATGACAAGGAATTACAAGGCTTGCCGATCGAGTTACCAAAAAGGGGTGACAAGGTAAACCACGCCTTTCATCTTTATATAATTCTTACTGAACATAGAAAAAAGCTTTACGACTTTTTACGTTCAAGAAATATCTTTCCTCAGGTTCACTATGTTCCTGTGACTGAACTTCCTTACTATCGTGAGATTGGTTATTCAGTTTCCACAACACCATTATCAAAAAGCTACTATGACAAATGCTTGAGCATACCGATGTTTCATTCAATGACGTCGGAAGAGCAGACATATGTAATTGAGACGATAAAAGAGTTCTTTAATGGTACCCCAAGATAAGTGTATCTATTTCCGACTGGATTTCGGAGGAGTAATCGGCCGTGGGCACCTTTCGAGATGCCTGACCATGGCCCATGTTTTTGCAGAAAAAGGCTATAAACCGATCCTGATCATCCGAAAGAGACCTTCCACGGAAAACGTAATACTGCCTTTCAAAGTAATCTGGCTCAAAGAGACGGGTGAAGCTCCATCTTCCTGCATCTCTTCCTGGCGCACAGGTTCCGAAGAAGAAGAACTTCATGAGCTATTGGATGTTATAAACGACAATTCAACTGTTGTTTTGGATCATTATGGCCTTGGCAAGCATTGGCAGGCAGGATTTCGAAAAGCGTCTCATCAGTTGGTGTTGATTCAGGATGTTTTAAGCCTGGATTTTGAATCAGATGTCTTGATAAATTATACCATTAATTCTGGAATGTTTTTTGATCATCATAGGAAAGAATCCACTACTTATTTGCTGGGGTCCAATTATACACCGGTAAGTCCAGAGTATCTAGCAAAAAGGGCTTCATTCAAGAGGGAAAATGCCGAAGTAAATACTGTAGGGATTTATCTCGGTGGAGTTGAGCATAAATATCTGGGCACTCTTGCTGAGGCATTGGGGAAATCCAAATTTTTTAGTGCGAAAAACCTGGAATGGGTTGTTAATTCAGAAAGTGAAAAGCAAATAGTCCTGCAGTCATTCCCAAAATTGACTGTGCATGTGAGACTTCCAGGGCTGTTGCCTCTTTATGAAAGATGTCAGCTTTTCCTGGGTGCTTGTGGCGTAGCCACTTTTGAGAGGGCATGCCTTGGATTGCCACAAATGATTTTTTCTATAGCCGATAACCAAAAAGATACTGTCGACGGTTTATTGGCCCATAAGTATGGCGTCTATCTGGGGGATGTCAGATATCTTTCAAAAGACGAAGTCCTGAATGCTCTTGAAACTGGGTTGCGCACACCTCAGGCAGAAAACACTATGCGTTTTTTTGAAGCCATTGATGGTAAGGGTGCCTGCAGGATTGTGGATGGAATTCTAGCTGTCCAGGATCCAAAGCTTCAGATCAGAAGGGCCACCCATGAAGATTCTGAATTCCTGTTTGACTTGAGAAATCA
This sequence comes from Bacteriovoracaceae bacterium, assembly GCA_035575985.1. GTDB lineage: Bacteria > Bdellovibrionota > Bacteriovoracia > Bacteriovoracales > Bacteriovoracaceae > Peredibacter. Next base: position 155,323 of record DATLXC010000016.1, read on the forward strand.
AGCTTCTATAAGAGAGATGTCACGTAACTCTGAGAAAATTGAGTGGCAAAGTCACGTAGACTGGTACAAGAAGGCATTAAGTAATAGCGAACTTTGCATTTATATAGGCTTATATGATAATCAACGAATGGGGCAATTCCGCATAGCTCCTAATGGCGATGTCGGTGTATCAATAAGTGAAGCATTTAAAGGTAAGGGTCTTGGTACCAAGCTGATCGTTAAAGGCACCATGACCTATAAAGAAAGTAATGCGGAGAAAGTGACCGCTGTAATAAAAGAAGTGAATGTGGCCTCCGCCAGGGCCTTTATAAAAGCTGGATACATCTTTGTCGAAAACTTCGTTGAAGATGGTATTAAGTATGGAAAATATATTTATTAGAAACATAGGTTGTAAAAATGTCATATAGAGAAATTCAAGTTGGAAACAGGTTTATTGGAGCAAAGCATGCTCCATTTGTGATCGCGGAAATGTCTGGCAATCATAATCACTCTCTTGAAAGGGCCCTTGAAATTGTCGATGCGGCAGCAAAGGCAGGGGCTCACGCGCTCAAGATTCAGACCTACACTGCTGATACTATGACTCTTGATCTTAAGCATGGTGAATTTTTTATCGAAGATAAAAATAGCTTGTGGAAAGGCCGGACACTTTATGATCTTTATAAGGAAGCCTACACTCCCTGGGAATGGCATGGACCTATTTTTGACAGGTGCAAGAGCCATGGGATGATCTTCCTCAGCACTCCATTTGATGCTTCTGCGGTTGATTTTCTCGAGACCTTCAACCCCCCAATTTACAAGATAGCTTCTTTTGAAAATACTGATCTCCCCTTGATCAAAAAAGTTGCCCAGACCGGCAAGCCAATGATCATTTCAACCGGTATGGCCTCAGTAGAGGAGTTGGACCTGACTGTGAAGACGGCCAGGAACAATGGGTGCAAGGACCTGATCCTTCTCAAGTGCACAAGCTCTTATCCATCAACACCCGAGAATACAAACATCCTTACTATCCCTCATTTAAGGGAACTGTTTAATCTTGAGGTAGGTCTTTCAGATCATACTATGGGTGTAGGAGCTGCTTGCGCTAGTGTGGCCTTAGGAGCAACCGTGGTTGAGAAGCATTTTACATTGGGCCGTGCAGATGGGGGAGTGGATTCAGCATTCTCACTTGAGCCGCACGAGATGAACTTACTTGTGGTTGAGTCAAAGAGAGCTTGGGAAGCTCTTGGAAAAGTTAGTTACGGCGTAACAGAAGTTGAAAAGAAAAGTCTCGTTTTCCGTCGCTCTATCTACATTACAGAAGATGTAAAAGAGGGCGATATATTAAATGAGAAAAACCTCCGCTGTATTCGTCCAGGATTAGGATTGCCTCCAAAATATTATGAAATGCTCTTGGGCAGGAAAGTTAAGAAGAACCTCGCTAAGGGAACTGCCATGAGCTGGGATTTCGTCTAGTGAGCTTTAAAGCTGGCATCATCACCCAGGCAAGGATTGGCAGCACCAGGTTGCCTGGCAAAGTCTTAAAGAAGATCAATTCTTCAAGTTTACTAGACTATCATATTCGCGGACTAAAAAAGTCTGGTCTTCCCGTTGTTGTGGCAACCTCTGATCTTGAAGTCGATAAGGCCATAGTGGATTTTTGTGAACACATTGGAGTGGATTATTTCAGGGGAAGTGAGTCTGATGTTCTTTCACGGTTTTATCATACCGCCTTGAAGTATAAATTTGATATCGTGATCAGGGTAACTTCTGATTGTCCCCTGGTTGATGGGGCCCTCATAAAATCCGGGCTAGAGCAGTCAGGAATATTGCAGAAAAAAAATCTTTACGTAAGCAATGCACTGAAAAGAACATACCCAAGAGGATATGATTTTGAAATTTTCTCCTTCGACATGTTGAAAGACGCCTATGAAAATGCCAAAGAGCCCCATGAAAGAGAACATGTAACGCCATATATTTATAAAAAAGCAGTCGCAAACAATCGGAATTTTGATGTATTGGCAAAAGAAGACTTTTCTTCTTTCAGGCTTACAGTCGACACGCAGGAGGATTTTAACCTTATCGAGATTTTGATAAGGGATTTCCATGCTGATTCACTCTCACTGGAAGGAGTTCTTGAGGTCCTTGGCCGTAATCCTGGGCTTAAAGAAATCAATGCGGATATAGTTCAAAAGCCGTTGATTTAATGTTAATTTCACTTTGAAATTTCAACAATTTTCGTCGTAGGTTTATATGGAATACTGCAGTAAATGTATCATGCCAAAGACAAGGCCTGAGCAAGTGTTTGATTCTAATGGCGTGTGTAATGGCTGCCTGACTGTCGGGAAGAAAAGAGTAATTGATTGGGATGCCAGAACAAAAGAGTTCGAGGCAATATTATCGAAATATCGATCTGATGGTTCTACTTACGACTGTATAATTCCGGTCAGCGGCGGAAAAGACAGCTGTTATCAAGCAATGACAATGCGCGACAAGTACAAGATGAATCCTTTATGTGTATCGCATGTTCCTTGTGAACTTACAGAAGTAGGAAGAAAAAACCTGGATTTCTTGAGAGACCAGGGTTTTGATCTGATCTCAGTTGCGGCCAACAGAAAAGCATACAGGGAAATGGTCCGCATTGGCTTTTTCAAGCTTGGTGATTCCTGCTGGCCTGAGCACATCGGAATTTTCACAGCTCCCATCAGGGTGGCCGTGAACTACAAAATCCCACTAGTCATCTGGGGTGAGAACTCGCAATTTGAGTATGGCGGCCCTGCTACAAAAGCTGATAATAATTTCCTTGATCGAAACTGGCTTGAGCAATTCCAGATGTTGGGTCACAGGATCTCCGATGTTGTTCATGATGGAATAAGCTTGAATGATGTTAAGACACATATCTATCCAACTGATGAAGAAATTCGCTCAGTCGGTGTAACTGGACTTTTCCTCGGCTATTTCGAGCAATGGGATACAATGCGGAATCTTGAACTCTGCCAATCCCTTGGCTGGCATAGAAATCCAGACGGGCCAATTGATGGCGCTCATAATGATTTTGAAAACCTGGATTGTAAATGGATTGGCGGCTTGCATGACTATATGAAGTTCATTAAATTTGGTTATGGCAGGGCCACTGATCAACTTTGCATTGAGATTCGTGCCGGAAGAATGACACGTGAAAAAGCCATTGCAGAATTGAAAGAAACAACTGAGGGCCAGGTGCCTACAACTTTCATTCCTGATTTCCTGGAATATCTTCGCATTACCGAAAAGCAATTTCATGACAACTTAGACAGGTTCACTAACAAGAATCTCTTCCAGCGGGATGAAGAGACAGGAAAGTTAAAAAAAGACTCTAAGGGCAACCTGATCAGAAAGTACTTTCCAGCGTAAGGGTAACCAATGATTGCCATCATTAACAACAATATGGGCAATATTAAAAGCGTTAGCCGCGCTCTTGACCTTCTGGGTGCTGAAAATATTATCACTTCAGACGTAAATGAAATTAAACAGGCCAGTAAGCTTATTTTACCTGGTGTGGGTAATTTTGCTGAGGCTTCAAGACGCCTCAGACAATCTGGTCTCATGGACCTTATAAAATCAGAAGCATTGGATAATAAGAAGCCGCTATTGGGCATATGTCTCGGTATGCAGCTCCTCTTTGATAAAAGCTATGAGGATGGAGAAAATGAAGGACTTGGCCTGATTCCAGGAATGGTTAAGTCCCTGAGCGATCGCCCGCATAAGCTTGCTGTACCTCATATGGGTTGGAATGACCTTAAGGTTAAGGAATCAAGGCTTCTCAAGGGGATTCCTACCGGAGAGTGTTTTTATTTCGTCCACAGCTTTGAAGCCAAGTGTGACAGTAAGTATATATCTGCCACCACAGAATATGGGGAAGATGTAGTTGCCGCGGTTGAGCATGATAATATTTATGGAGTACAATTTCATCCGGAAAAAAGCCAGGCCTCTGGTATCCAGCTGATAAAGACTTTTGTGACTATATGCTAAGACACAGAATCATTCCTGTAGTCCTTATTGATGGTTTTTCAGTTTTAAAGACAATTCAGTTCGATGTCAGGCGAAACCTCGGCAGTCCCGTTACGGTGGCCCGTACTTATAACACCAGAAATGTAGATGAATTAATCCTGCTTGATATTGATGCTTCCAAGCAAAACAGGTCTATTGATAAATTCACTATTATGGATATAGCTTCTGAACTATTTATGCCTCTGACTGTTGGTGGAGGCATAAAAACCGTTGAAGACATCCAGACGGCCTTGAAGATGGGAGCCGATAAAGTCTCCCTTAACTCTGAGGCCCTGAAAAACCCTTCGCTTATATCCGAAGGATCAAGGGTTTTCGGCCGTCAATGCATTGTAGTTTCTATTGATATCAAGAAAGATGGAAACGAATACAAAATTTACTCACACGATTTAAAAAAGATCATCAATATAGATCCCTTTGAATGGGCCGTGAAAGCACAACAAATGGGGGCCGGTGAGCTTTTAATAAACTCAGTAGATAACGATGGCGTGATGGGTGGTCCTGATCTGGAGCTGCTTGAAAAATTCAGGCATCTTGTTACCATCCCGATTATTGCTCAGGGTGGAATTGCCAGGCCTCAAGATTGTGTTGATATGATCCATGCAGGTGCATCTGCCATTGCAGCTGCAAGCATATTCCATTTCACAGGTTTCACGCCCGATGATTGCAAGCAAGAAATACATAAGTCCGGCCTTCCGGCCAGACTCAGTCTGATTCAAAAACTCAAATAGATATTGACTAGATTTTTTTCAGGAAAATTTGATACTTGTAACCGAGATTGTTTCTGAAGATATATTCATCAGTCAGAACTTCACCCATGATTGAAGTATCAGTCACTCCCAGATATGGATCCTGATAATCAAGGTGATTTTTAATAACACCTTTCTCACTGATCACGGTGCAGTAGCTATAAACTTCGAAACCAACTTTTTTAGCAAGGTGCTTAATATTCTCATGGGTATAAAGATTAACGTGTTCAAGTCCGTCAAACATATTGCATTTTTCTTGTAGCATCCTGGCCGCGAGCGCAGTTGGAGTAGGTGACTGAAGGAAAACGCCTCCCACTTTATCGAGGGTATTCCTGGCAAGTGTTAATAATTCTTCGCCATTTTTAATATGCTCAACAACATCCCAGAGGGAAATGACATTGAATTTTGCATTCGAAGTTTTTGTGAAGCTCTTCAAGTCCATTTCATGAACATCATGTCCGCTTTTGCGGGAAACAGCAGCTTCCTGCTGATTGAATTCAAGACCATGAGTTTTCCAACCTTGCTCTTTGGCAATATTCAGGAATCCACCGGCCGAACAACCGATATCGAGAATTGAAGGGTTTGAAATGTCAGTAAACAGGCCCTTAAAGCCAGAAAGGCCTTTTTCGTAGAGATCCCTATAGAAACCGTAGTCCTGGGCAACGATAGCTGCCTGAAGGGTATGGTTACCCCTGTAATATTCTTCCAGGGCCGAATCTTTAAAAGCAGGATTCAAGTAAACCATTTCACAAGCTGTACAACGGACATAAGTTCCGCCGCTTTTATTGAATAATTTGACGTCTTTTAGGGAGCCGCAGGTTGGACATGGTCTGTCTTCAACGAATTCCTTCTTGAAAAGGCCCGTCGTTGGATCCAGGAATTTTTTGTGATTTGCAATACTTCCATCCCACATAGCCTTTCTTTCTAAGTGCAAATTTCTTGTTTCGGTACTGTTCTGAACCACAATAACTCCTGGGCAAAATCTGAATATTTTATGAGGGTATATTGTCGCGGTTGTCCCTAGTTGTCTACTGGTCAGCCCTCGTAGAACCGAGAATTCCTCTCTCAATTCTCGATTTGACAACTGTTCCGCTCTTACATAAAATTTTTTTTCTTAAATAAGAACCACCACCTTCAATTTGACGACTCTAGTCAATACCTGGCAAGAAAGAGAAAACATGAGTCTTTTTAAACGCTTAATTACATGGTTGATGTATAAAAAGCTCTCGCAAATAAATAGTTTGTATCAAAGCCATGCTGGCCAGGAATGCTACATTTTTGGAGATGGGACTTCTGTCAAATGGATTGATTTGCATCAATTGGGCAACAAGCCATCGATACTAGGAAATATGTCCATTTACCACAAGGAAGTGAGTGCGTTAAATGCTCTCTATTGTTGTGTGATAGAACCTTATTTTTTCTACCCCTTTTTCCCGACTTTATACAAGGGGAAACTGCGGATGCTTAAACACCATTTACATACGGAATACAGGAAATCCATAAAGCAAAATCCAGGTAAGTTATTTTTTATAAACATCTCAAATTTCCCGGTAGCCAGGTTTAGAAATGCTATGTTTGTCAGCAGGAAATATCTCCCTCCCTTTAAGGAAAAGAACCTTTTTAAAGACAGAACTGATACACATGACGGAACTTTGAAGTTCCAGATTTCGCTAGCCATTTTTCTTGGCTTTAAGAAAGCTTATCTGGTGGGTCATGACTACACTCATTCAAATTCCAAAAGTCTTCATTTTTACGAAAAAGGTGAGGGGGTTACCAATGACAATAAGGACTTTTGCAAAGAATTTTTAGATCATGCAAAACAACATATTGATCTGGTGACTGTTACTCTGGCCGGTGAGAGTGACACTCTTGATTCAATCACATATATGGAATTAACGGGACAAGATCCTAAATATCGCGAGAATTATGAGATTGTGGATAAGGCCAAGCTTGATTGCCTTAATACCTGGCATGGATATACGGTTTTTTAATTTATGGAATATCATTTAATCACCACAGCAGACGAGCGCACCTGGAAATTTGACAGGCCGGTGTTATTTCTCGGTGAGTGGTGCCAGCTTTACAACCGGCGGGATATTTGGTCAAAAATGGATTCTGTGGTGGCCGGACCTTTCGGGATTGCAATTGATGAAAAAAATAAAAACCTGGCCTATATTGAAAATCTTATTGACCAGCTGGTTGAGGAGTTGACTTCCTCACTTAATGAATTTCATAATACGACCCATAGTCCGCGCTATTGGAGAATATTACTAGGTCATTGGTTGCAGAGATATGTTGAAGTTCTCTTCAACCGTTATTTCACTGTTGAGCATGTCGTGAAGAACTACGAGATTTCTGGAACTACAATTTTTGATAATCCTGATTACTGCTTTGCTGTTACTGATTCTAGTGTGTTCTTCAATGTTTGCCGTGACGAAATTTGGAATCACTACCTTTATGCGAGGATTCTGGAGTTTGTAGGTCGAGTTCCTGTTTCAAAAATAAGATATGTAGACAAGGAATTAAACGGTTTTACCTCTAAGCCAACAAAACCCACTAGAAGAAAGTGGAAATCCTTTATCTTTGATTTTACCAAGTGGCTTCTCGGTTTAACCAGTTCTAGTAAAGATGCACTCCTAATCAGCACCTATCTCCCAAGGAAAGAAGAACTAAAATTGTACCTTCACCTTGGCCAATTTCCTCAACTTAGGAGAAGTCCTGCTCTCATACCTGTAGCATTTTCCAGGAAGGAAAGAGATGAATTCAAGCTTGATACTAAAAAGCATATAGGTTTTGAATATTTCATCCGTCAGCAACTTACTGACTTCATTCCGGTCAGCTTTCTCGAAGGTTATGAAAGCTTAGTTAAGCAATCGAAGCAACTTCCTTGGCCTTCAAAACCAAGGTTTATCTTCACATCCAATAACTTTGATATGGATGAAATCTTTAAAGAATGGGCAGCATCTAAAGTTGCTGAGGGCTATCCATATTATGTCGGTCAGCACGGGAACCATTATGGCACCTTAAATGGCCATGCAAGATGGCCCGAACTAGTTACACCTGACAAGTTCCTGACATGGGGGTGGACTAATGACAATCCAAAGAATAAATCGGCTTTCATCTTTAAGAACATAGGTCGCAAACCAAGTACGTATTTGCCAGATGGAGGCTTACTGCTTATTGAAATCACCTATATCTATAGAATGAGTCACTGGGATGATTATTTTGAACATGGAGTTTACCAGAAGGATCAATTTGCTTTTGTAAGTTCTTTGCCTTTAAGTGTCCAGAAGAGACTAACAGTTCGCTTATACGGGGATCATAAGAACCACTGCTGGTTTGACCAGCAGAGATGGAAAGACTTCAATCCATTAATAGAAATAGAACCAGGAATCTGCCAGTTGAAACAACTTGTTGAGAAAAGCAGACTCATAGTTCATTCTTATGATTCTACAGGTGTGCTTGAAACGCTTGCCCTCAATATTCCGACTATTACCTTTTGGCAGGGGGGATTAGATCATCTTGTTCCTAGAGCGAAGCCTTTTTACCATCTTCTTAGGAAGGCAGGAATAATTGCGGAAAGTCCTGAAGAGGCTGCAGCTTTTATTGGCGTCCATTGGGACAACATTGGCAAGTGGTGGTACAGCGCTGAAGTGCAGGAAGCTCGTGTTACTTTTTGCAATGAATATGCTCGAACTGTTGAACAACCCCTTAAAACACTTAAGAATTTGCTAATTGATCATGAAAAATAAGGTTTGCTGCAAAGGTAACCTATGAGTATTCAACACTTTCTCCAAGATCTAGGCCGTTTATAGTCACAGTGGTGGTTGGCCTGCAGGCCAGTTATGTTGATGGATTCTTTCGTGCCATGATTGCTCGGGTGCCTAAAATAAGTTTTATAGTACATAACTATCCAGGCAAATTGCCTCGATCAACCGGCAAGCTTGTTGTTCCCTTTCGCTGTTTGCAGCAAGATTAGTTGTAGTTCCTGCTGGAAATGATCGTGTATTCGCTGAAGCCTGTTGGCAGATGAGGATGTTAGACGTCAAACGTGAGTGCGCAGCGTTGTTGCCAGACAGATCTATTTTCATCATAAAAAATGGTAGATAGTTACGACAAACTTCTCTATTTATTGAAGCTTTAATTGTATATTTTTTTTCTACCAGGATAGGGAATGGGTCTTAATAAATTTATCATAAAATTTGCTCTTGGATTTGGGATTAAAATCGGCGGTATTGGACCAAATGGAATCTTCGATTTTGAAGCTTTCCTCTATCGCCATCTGGCAGTTCATAAAAATATGAGCTTTATTTTCTAGTTTTCATAATGGGGAAACAATATGCGATTTATTGTTACAGGTGGTGCAGGATTTATAGGATCTTCCTTAGTAAGGTTTTTAATTAATGAAACCACGCATACTGTTTTAAATATTGATAAGCTTACCTATGCAGGTAATCTCGACTCCCTGAACTCCGTAAAAGACAATGACCGGTATTCATTTTCCCAGATAGATATTTGTGATCGTACAGAACTAGAAAAAGCGTTTGAAAAGTTTGACCCGGATATAGTCATGCATCTTGCTGCCGAGTCTCATGTGGACAGGTCCATTGATGGACCCTCCGACTTCATTCATACCAATATAATCGGAACTTTTAACTTATTGGAAATATCCAGGAATCATCATAAGAACAAAGATTCATTTCGGTTTCATCATATTTCCACTGATGAAGTTTATGGTGACTTGACCAGTACTGATGCTCCCTTTACTGAGGAGAATTCATATCAGCCAAGCTCTCCCTATTCTGCCTCGAAGGCCAGCTCCGATCATTTGGTAAGGGCCTGGGGGCGTACTTATAAGTTACCAATTATTATCACTAACTGTTCAAACAATTATGGCCCGTTTCAATTCCCCGAAAAATTAATCCCACTGGTAATTCAAAAGGCATTAAGAGGGGATAAGCTTCCTGTTTACGGAACCGGTCAAAACATTCGTGACTGGCTATATGTTGAAGATCATGCGGTAGCACTCTATAAGGTTGTTACAGAAGGGAAGATGGGCGAAACCTATAATATAGGTGGGCACAATGAGAAAACCAACCTCGAAGTAGTAGAGACCATCTGTAACATTCTGGACAAGCTAATCCCGAAAAAACCTAATGCAATCAAGAGCTATAAGGAACTGATCTCTTTTGTTACCGATCGGCCTGGTCATGATCACAGGTACGCCATCAATGCCTCTAAGATCAAAAAAGACTTGAACTGGTTGCCTGATGAAACCTTTGAAACCGGAATCTACAAGACCGTTCAATGGTATCTGGACAATCCGGCCTGGAGCGAGCGAATCCTGAATGGAAATTACAGACAAGAAAGATTAGGAATGGGTAAGTAGTATGAAAGGTATTATTCTCGCTGGTGGTTCAGGGACGAGACTTCATCCGATTACATTGAGTATATCAAAGCAGCTTCTGCCAATTTATGACAAGCCAATGATTTATTACCCTCTTTCAGTGCTGATGCTGGCCGGAATCAGGGACATTCTTATTATTTCAACTCCCCAGGACTTACCCCTGTTTAAGAAGTTATTAGGGGATGGTAGCGCATATAAAATCAATCTTACCTATGCTGAACAACCACAACCAAATGGCTTGGCCGAAGCCTTTATTATTGGTGAAAAATTTATCGGCTCCGATCCTGTTTGTCTTATCCTTGGCGATAATATTTTTTATGGACCTGGGTTTTCGAAGCAGCTTAATGAAGTCAGGGCCAACATTTCAGGTGCGACAGTTTTTGCGTATCCGGTAAAAGATCCGAGCAGGTTTGGAGTTGTCGAGTTCAATGAAAAGAACCAGGCGATTTCAATTGAAGAAAAGCCAGCTCATCCCCGGTCAAACTACGCTGTCACGGGACTTTATTTTTATGACAATGATGTTATCCGCATCGCGAAGGAAGTTAAGCCTTCACCGAGGGGAGAGGTAGAAATTACTGATGTTAATAATGCCTATTTGAAAATGGGTAAGTTAAACGTCAAGAACCTTGGGCGTGGATTTGCATGGCTTGATACAGGCACCTATGACAGCTTGCTTGAGGCCAGCCATTTTGTTCAGACAGTGGAGAAGAGACAAGGATTCAAGATAGCGTGCCTTGAAGAGATCAGCTTCCATAATGGCTGGTTAACAAAAGAGGACCTGCTTAGAATTGGAACCTCATTGAGTAAGACTCAGTATGGTGAATACATCCTTGATCTTTGTAGAAGTTAATTTATGAAAAATATCCTGGTTTTAGGAGCTAATAGTTATGTCGGGTATTATTTGGCCAGGCAACTTAACTCAAAAAATAAAGTAGTTGGGCTTTCCAGAAAAGAAGTACATGAACTGGAAAATATAACCCAGGTAGTAGGGGACCCCCTGAATGTTGCTCTCATTGGCGACCTTGTTAAAAAGCACCATATTCAAATTGTTATTAACTGCGTTTGCATTGGTAATGTTGATCAGTGTGAAAGGGAACCTGACGTTGCCCTGAAGATCAATTATGAGCATGTTGAGAATCTTGTCGGTCTTTCCGAAGTGATGAATTTCAAGCTTATCCATTTTTCAAGCAATGCAGTTTACTGTGGTGATAGGCCTGAATATTCAGAAGAATCCCTGAAAGAGCCAAAAAATTATTATGGTAAGGTTAAGGCGATGGCCGATGATCTTATCAAGAAAGAATTGAGTGAATTTTTGCTCATCAGGGTTATGACTCTTTATGGACCTAAAAAGGAATTTCATAGGGCAAACCCGGCTTCTATGATCATAAAGGCATTAGAAGAAGACAAGCCCTTAAAACTCGTCAATGACTTATTCGGAAACCTACTCTTCATTGGTGACCTGGTGAGCTTTGTCGATGAAGCCATTATAAGAGGCTTCAGTGGAGAATTTAACATTGCTGGGGATGATATTGTAAGCCGGCATGAGTTGGGACTTCTTGTTTGTGAATTGATGGAAAAACCTATGTCTTTGATCAGCGCCTGCGCCTCAGATGAATTTCCTTCCCTTGCCCCAAGGGCCTACAATACAAGCTTTGATAATACTAAAGTCAAGTCTGCATTAAATAAGAATTCCATGACACCTATAAAAACTGGCCTGTTGAAAACACTAAAAGGTTATGTATAAAATGATTAAATCAAAAAATAATCCCAAGATTAAGACGACTTCAAACAATGGGAAAGAAAACGGTTTCTTAATCCCAATTATCAATGTCCATGAAAAATTTGTAGATGAAGCTCAATGGCCAAAACAGGTTTATTGTACTGTAGCAGCTCCCCAGGAAATCAAGGGGCCACATCTCCATAAGAAAAGATGGGGATTATTTACCTGTATTAAAGGTAACGTTAAAATTGTCATCAGAGTTGACGGGAAATATGAAGAACGTTTTTCCGGGGAAGATCATAACTTCGCTACTATCCAGGTTCCTGCCGGCGTTCCATCTGCCCTGGTGAATATCGGCACTACTGATGCTTATATCCTGAACATGCCTTCACCATCATGGCATCCTGATGATAAAGATGACTGGGATGTTGAGTTTGCAGACTATAAATTTTAAATTTTCTGTAATAATTCCCAGTTATAATTCAGGTAAGAATATCTGTAAGACGCTGGATTCCCTGGTGGCACAAACCTATAAGAATTTTGAAGTCATCCTCAGTGATGATGGATCTAAGGATAACACTCTTCAATATGCAGGGGAGTATAGCAGCAAGCTGAATTTGAAAATCTTATCCAATGAGAATTGGGGAGGGCCTGCGAGACCACGGAACCTCGGAATAAAAGCTTCCTCCGGGGAATGGATTGCTTTCCTTGATCATGACGATTTTTGGTATGAGGATAAGCTGGAAGAGGTTTCGAAGCTCACAGAAAATTTTGATGTTATCTATCATGATTTAACTATCTACAATAATACCGGCAAAACCGGTAAGACTACGAGGGGATGGCATCTGGGAGGGACCCCTTTTGTATCCTTAATGACAACTGGAAATGCTATATCAAATTCTAGCGCAGTGGTCAGAAAATCACTTATAGAACAAGTTGAATACATAGATGAAACCCGTGAGCTCATGACGGTTGAAGATTATGATTTATGGCTTAAGATCGCCCTTAAAACAAATCGCTTTCATTACATTCATAAATCTCTGGGAGGCTACCTGCTTGAACCAGGCCAGAATATGTCATCAGCTTCAGCTAGGAAAATTGATCGATTTAATTATATTCATCAGAAATATATAGGCTTATTGACTGAGGATCAGAGGAAAAAATCGGTTGCCGCGGTATGTTACAGCAAGGCTCGTATTTATCATCAGATTATGGATATTCCCAAGGCCCTGACAAACTACCAGATGGCATTATTTTCAAATAGATGGAGTATAAAAATTAAGGCACTAATTGGAATAATTATGCTATTTTTTTTGAAAATATTTAAAAGTTAATGCGACCTCAGGGTGAATGTAATGTCATCAAATATAGAATTTTTGGAAACGCCAATTCAAGGTTTGTTAATTTTAAAACGAAAAATAGTCAGGGATGACCGTGGATCTTTTTTCAGGTTATTTTGCAAGGATGAATTCAAGAAGATAGGTCACCAAGCCTCTTTCCCAAATCAATTTCTCACATGCCAGGGGTGAAATATTTGATGTGGCCGTTGATTTGAGAAAATTTCCCCACGTTTCTGAAATGGTATGGAATAGAGCGGACCAATAAGAATTTTCCGGAAATCTTCAAGGCATCCATGACTGCGACACTTGCCCGTTTAGTAAAATCCGGGAAGGAAATTATCTTCTTTATTGCTATCCCTGAACTTGGATTTGATCCGGCCTTATGTCTAAAGCCTCGACTGTTTTCTACTGTTGAGCGTAAACAAGACTGCAAGATTCTCAAAGAGGACTTCAAAAAAAGAAATGCAGATTACATCTCCACCGTAACATCCGTACTCAAGGCCTTCCCAACCGTAAAAGTATTTGAACAAAGTAAGTACTTATGCGATGAGAAGTATTGTCATGCCAGGATTGATGGCAAGATGATCTATCGGGATGATGATCACTTATCATACGAAGGCTCCAGATTTATGAGTGAAAAATTCCGTCAGGAGTTTAATTCAAATCGCTGATTTGCTGCGTCATGCTATTGCCCTTTTTAAAGGATAGGTGACTTACATATTCATTCGGAAAGAGTACTATTGGTACTTATGAACGAACATTCTTCTTCTTCACTTTGGGCTTTGCTAACTCAACTTTTCAAAACTATTAGCTCGCGCCGCCGTAATCAATTCTATTTGATGTTCATACTTACCATTACCAGTTCATTTGCCGAGGTTATTAGCCTGGGTGCCGTTGTTCCTTTTATTGGCATTCTTACTCAACCAGAAAGAGTTCATGCATACCTTTCGGACTCAGGTTTAAGCCGCTTTATAACCTTACCTTCGCCTTCAAACTTGGTTTTGCCCCTTACGGTAGGATTTGCCCTGGCGGCCATTCTTGCTGGTGCACTTCGCCTTTTGCTCTCATGGTTCGCTATCAGATTGGCAAACGGAGTAGGAACTGACCTAAGCATTGAAGTTTATCGCAGGACTCTCTATCAGCCTTATAGTGTTCATGTTTCACGAAGTACAAGTGAGATCATAAGCGGAATTACCCAAAAGGTAGCTGCTGCTTCCGGCCTTCTTTTATCCTTGGTCAATGTCATTACATCTACAATGTTGTTTTTAGCAATTTTGGGAACTCTGCTGATAATTGATCCAATTGTGGCATCTGTGGCCATTGTCAGCTTCGGTGCAAGTTACACTCTTATTGCCTGGAAAACCCGCGCCCGCCTGATGCGTAATGGAAGACATATTTCAAAACAACAAACCGGTGTCATAAAAGCCTTACAAGAAGGTCTTGGTTCCATTCGCGATATTCTGATTGATGGCACTCAGAACGTTTATTGCAGCATTTATAAGGACGCTACAGTTCAGCTGCAAAGATCCAGCGGCGAAAATAATTTTATCAATCAGGCTCCTCGTTTTGTCATGGAAGCCCTGGGAATGGTTTTAATTGCGCTATTTGCTTATGTCTTGAGTTTCAAGGAAGGGGGAATAGCACAAGCTCTTCCAGTTCTGGGCTCCCTGGCCCTGGGTGCTCAACGTTTGTTACCCTTACTCCAGATCCTCTATGGAAACTGGACAGTTCTTCTTGGCAGCAAGGCATCCCTTGAAGTTGTCCTGGAATTACTTCATCAACCAATGCCGGCTTCCTTTAACTCAAACCTTAAGCCACTGCAGTTTAATAATTTTATAAAATTTGATAATATTCGTTTTAAGTACAATGCAAATTCTCCCTGGGTATTGGATAACATAAATCTAACTATCAAGAAGGGTTCAAGGATCGGCTTTGTGGGTAGCACAGGAAGTGGCAAGAGTACCACTCTGGACCTGGTGATGGCCCTTTTGGTACCTACTGAAGGGCAGATAAGAATTGATGATCAGGTTCTCACTCCGGAAAACCTTAGATCATGGCAGCAAAACATTGCCCATGTCCCGCAGAATATTTTCTTAACCGATGGTACTATAGCCGAAAACATAGCATTTGGTGTTCCTCTGGAGCAGATTGATCTGAAGAGGGTGAAACTGGCCGCAGAGAATGCCAGGTTAGCATCTTTCATAGACACCAGGACTGAAGGATATAATCTCATGGTCGGTGAGCGTGGAGTGCGCTTAAGTGGGGGGCAACGCCAAAGAATAGGTATAGCCCGTGCTTTGTATAAGCAAGCCTCCGTACTCATCTTTGACGAAGCTACAAGTGCGCTGGATAGTCAGACAGAATCCGAAGTAATGAGCGCAATCGAACAATTGAATAAAGATCTTACTGTTTTAATAATAGCTCATAGGGTAACCACCCTTCAGAATTGTGACTCAATCGTCCAGTTGGAGCATGGAAAATTAATTGTTCAAAACTCATACAATGAATTTATAAAAGGCCATGTCGGTATAACTTAGATGAAAAATACTCAAAGACTAACTTTTTCTTCATGGGTAATGAGCAGGGATATTTCTCCTATATGGTATTTCCTGGTAACCATCATAGTGATACTCGGATCTGTCAGGGGAATACTGGTTGTTGGCCTTGATTTTCCACCTGGCCTCGTTTACAGCATTACTGCAGCATCCCTGATTGGCCTTGCAGCATGGGGATTCCTGAAGAAAAGATTATTTTCTACATCTGAGTTTGTATTATTAAAGAACCTGGTTAATTTCAATCTATTCCTTGGAATTTTTTATACGGCCATTGAGCTTTACGTAGGTGCAGGCCTGGATTATTCCTTGTTTTACGTTTATCTTGCTCCCTATATTATCTTTTTACTATTCCGCATCCCTGATCATTACTTAAAATTCATTGTGATCATTGTAACTCTGTTAATTTCATATTCTGTTTATGACAATTTTTCGGAATCTCTTAAGGGAACAGCAGGTTTCGATTATGTCTTTGCTTATAATTCAAAATTACGGCCGGGGCTGATTGCCATGAGCCATACAGGCAATATCTTTCGGGCGGGAGGATATACCGGGAGTTATCATGACTCCGCACATATTTTGGGTATGAGTATCTGCTTTTTCTATATACGTTTTCTTCTTCAAAAGAAGGCCATGGACCTGGCAATTTTTCTTATTGCCCTTAAATGCATTACCCTTACTCAAAGTGCAGCTAATATTGTTTTTGTTATATTTACCCTGATGGCGTTCACCTTCTACATTCTTTTACGGAATCAAAAAGTATCCACCTTCCTTTATTTTATTGTGGGCGGAATTGCTATCGCAGGCCTGGTTTTCCGGTATGGCGATGTCATGAGTATTTTTCTTCAGCGCATAGGACCCGAAGGAGATTGGAAGGGAATGCTCAATAAACTAGGCCTTGGCGCATTCATCATCGCCTCTCCATTTTTGATCTCCGGTCATGCCCAGATATTTTCCTCAGAAATAATAATGTCTGAAATAGCATTGGTTAAGATCATGTTTCAATTTGGGCTTATCAATGGACTTGCTTTGTGTGCCATACTTTTATTTCCTTTGTATTATTTCTATAAATCCAGGCTTCGAGTAGAGGTTCTTCCTGCTTTAGGTCCCATTGTTTTTGGTTTCTTATCACTGATCCATTATGGTTCTTTATTCAGGGTCACTAGCATCTTTCTTTTCTTTGTTTTCTATACAATGTGCCTGATTAGTCTTTCCAAAATTAACCAGACGGCCATTTCATGATTCTGGGAATTGATGCTTCCAACTTAAGGAGTGGCGGGGCCATAACCCATCTCTCAGAATTGTTAAGGGAAGCTGACCCTTCAAACTACGGTTTTACTAAAATTATTCTCTGGGGAGAGGCTTCGATGTTGTCAAAAATCGAAGACCGTCCATGGTTAGTGAAAGTACATGAGCCCTTACTGGACAAGAGTCTCCCGCACCGCTTGTTCTGGCAGAAATTCAAAGTTTCCAAACTGGCCAGAAATGCAAACTGTAATATGATTTTTATACCGAGTGGAATTATACTTGGAGATTTTAAACCAGTGGTCACCATGAGCCATAATCTATTGCCTTTTCAATGGGGTGAGATAAAACGCTATGGGCCTTCATGGCAAATGCTCCGGAATGTATTATTGAATTTGATTCAGTCTTTTTCTTTCAAAAAAGCAGATGGGATGATTTTTTTGTCCAATTTTGCCCAGAAAACAATAATGAATCGTATTAAAAAACTAACTGGCTCAGTCACTATAATTCCCCACGGCGTTCACAAGGTATTTTCATTCCCCCCGGGTCAGGTGTTACCAATCAAGGATTATTCAAATGAAAATCCTTTCCGGATTATTTATATTTCCACCATTGATATGTACAAGCACCAATGGAATGTTGCAGAAGCCATAGCTGGCCTGCGCTCCCTGGGTTACCCGATCGAGCTTGAATTAATCGGGTCAGCATACCCTAAGGCCCTGGCTAAATTGGAAGAGGTTACAGGTAGGGTAGACCCCCAAAGGACATTTATTAAATACCTGGGCTCTATTGACCATTCAAAATTGCCGGAGCATTATGCCAAATCTCACTTGTGTTTATTTGCTTCCAGTTGTGAGAATATGCCCAATATCCTGCTGGAGGGCATGTCATCCGGTCTATCTATAGCATGCTCAGATCGCGGGCCTATGAAAGAAGTTTTAGGGGATGCAGGCCTTTATTTTGATCCAACAAATCCCCGGAATATTGCTGATTGTGTGAGAACGCTTATTGATTCTCCAGAGTTACGAGCTAAGAATGCATCTGCATCGTTTAATAGAGTTCAGTCTTATTCTTGGAAAACTTGTGCTCAGGATACTTTTAAATTTTTTCAAAAAGTTGGTCTAAAATGAAATGTTTAGTAACAGGTGGCGCCGGTTTCATAGGCAGTAACATTGTCGATTTGCTCCTTAAGCGAAATCATGAAGTGACCGTATTGGATAATTTCTCTACAGGTTATAAGGAAAATTTATCTTCTTATGAGGGGAAAATTCGAATTATTGAGGGAGATATAAGAAACAGGGCGACTGTTGATACCGCCATGAAAGGACAGGATGCTGTCATTCATCTGGCCGCGAGTGTGGGAAATAAAAAATCAATAGATGAACCACTTACAGATGCCGAATGTAATGTCTTTGGAGTCATAAATGTCCTGGAATCAATCAGGCAGCACAATGTTCGTTCAATCACTTTTTCTTCATCAGCTGGTATTTTCGGGGAGCCACAGTATCAACCAGTAGATGAGAAACACCCATGTGAGCCAGACTCACCTTACGGTGCTACCAAGTTATGTGGTGAGAAGATTATCCTGAGTTATATGAAACTTTATAAGCTTAGGGCCGTTTGCTTGAGATATTTCAACGTATACGGTGAAAGGCAGCGATTTGACGCCTATGGAAATGTAATCCCAATTTTTGTCTCCAGAGCACTTAACAAACAAGATATTAAGATTTTCGGGGATGGTCTTCAGACTAGAGACTTTATCCATGTGAAAGACATAGCTATGGCGAATGTCCTTTCGGCCGAAAACCCAAATGTGTTTGGTCCAATTAACCTTGGCACTGGTAAATCTATTAGCATCAATGATTTAGCGGCCATGGTTAATGACATCGTAGGCCAAGATGTAAAAATTCTTCATGAACCTGAGCGATTAGGAGACGTGCGGCATTGTACTGCAAGCACTGAGAAATCCAAAAAAATGCTGGACTTCGAAATGAACTCGAATTTTTATGAAAATTTGAAGCAATATTGTAGCTGGTTACAGTCTGATACCATAGGCAAAACCTAAGAGTTGTATTGATTAAGCCGATTGTAATAAGTACAATCGACGCATATGAAAATTCTCGTTATGGGGGCCAGCGGCATGCTGGGTCACCTGCTTTATTCTGAACTCAAAAAGAACCATCAAACATGGGGCACGGTTCGAAATAAGAAATGGGATAAAGACCTACTTGATGGCTACGACATTGATGACCTGGAAAAAGTAGAAAATTTAATCAACAGTAAAAAACCGGACTTTGTCATAAATTGTATCGGAATTATCAAACAGCTCAAGGCCAGTGAAGATAAGATCATATCCCTGGAAGTGAACTCCCTTTGGCCCCATAAGCTTGCTTCCATTTGCGAACGTCATAATGCAAAGATGATCCATTTTAGTACAGACTGTGTTTTTGCCGGTATCAAGGGTAATTACCTTGAATCAGATGTCGCTGATGCACGTGATACTTACGGACTTACCAAGTACATGGGAGAGGTTGATTATCCCCATACATTAACTTTGCGCACTTCGATCATTGGTCATGAACTCATTTCAAAAATTAGCTTAGTTGATTGGTTCCTGTCCCAAGATAGGGAATGCAAGGGATTTTCAAAAGCCATCTTTAGTGGTTTCCCGACTATTGTCATGGCACGTTTTCTGGAAAACCATGTATTTAAAAAATTTGTTTCAGGAGTTTACAACTTCTCTTCTGAGCCGATAAATAAATATGAATTATTAAAACTTATTGCAAAAGAGTATCACAAGGATATTAAGATCAATCCGAGTGAAGAGTTAATAATAGATCGCAGCTTGAATTCAGATAAACTAAGAAAAATTACAGGGTTTACACCGCCATCATGGCCTGAAATGATTAAAGAAATGCATAGCCATTACACTGAGTCAGCTTCCCGACGCTAAAATTAAGGTTATAAAAGTGAATGATTTAAAAAAATTAAAGGTCTTAACTATTGTTGGGACTCGACCTGAAATAATTAAACTCAGCCTGGTTATGGCCGAACTTGAAAATCATGTTGATCATGTTCTGGTTCATACCGGCCAAAACTTTGATTATGAGTTAAATGAAATTTTCTTTCACGATTTAAACATCAAGAAGCCCAATCATTTCATGAACGCAGTGGGCGCAACTACCGCAGAGACTATCGGAAATGTAATAGCCAAAATCGATCCTATCCTGGAATCAGAAAATCCGGATGCTGTACTTTTATATGGTGATACAAATTCCTGCCTGGCCATTGTGTCGGCCAAGAAACGCAGGATCCCGATTTTCCATATGGAAGCAGGGAACCGGTGCTTTGACCAAAGAGTACCGGAAGAGATAAACCGTAAGATCGTCGATCACTTAAGTGACATCAATATGGTCCATTGCGAGCATTCCCGTCGCTACCTCATAGATGAAGGCATCAAGGCCGAAACTATCATAAAGACCGGAAGTCCAATGCGTGAAGTTTTGGATTTCTACAAAGACAAAATTAACTCTTCTGAAGTGTTGAAAAGGCTAAGCCTGAAGCCTAAGGATTTCTTTGTCGTTAGTGCTCATCGTGAAGAGAACGTAGACTCTGTGGAAAATTTCAATAACTTCCTCGAAACTCTTGGGAAATTAGCTGAAAGGTATAAGAAAAAAATCATCGTATCAACTCACCCGAGGACCAAGAAGAAATTGGAATTAATGAACTATGAGAGCAAGAATCCTCTTATAGAGTTCATGAAGCCATTGGGCTTCTTTGACTATATCAAGCTTCAACAGCAAGCCTTTTGTACCCTTTCTGACAGTGGCACTATTACGGAAGAGTCTTCTATCCTGAAGTTCCCGGCAATCATGATCAGGCAGGCCCATGAGCGTCCTGAAGGAATGGACCGTGCTTCAGTCATCATGAGTGATCTTCGGGCCGAAAGTGTTATCAGGGCAGTGGAGCTGACGACTTCGCTTGATTTACCTATGAAGGATATTACAGATTACGATGCAGATGATGTTTCCAAGAAAGTTGTGCGTATCATTTATAGTTATACTGACTATGTTAATCGCACAGTGTGGAAAAAATAATCCTGGATGAAAATCTTAGTCGTTACGCAATATTTCTGGCCTGAGCAATTCAAAATTTTAGATCTCTGTCAGGAACTCATTGAAAGAGGAAATGAAGTTACTGTCTACACAGGACTTCCCAACTATCCTGAAGGAGAGTTCTTCAAGGGGTATTCTCTTCTTGGACCCTACAAAGAAACTCATGGTAAAATAAACATCATTCGTTCTCCATTGATCCCCCGGGGAAAAAACAAGAGCTTTCAGCTCATTTTGAACTACTTTTCCTTTATGTTCTTAGCAAGCTTGCTGGCACCTTTTCTGGTCCGTGGTAAATTTGATAAGATCTTTATCTACGAACCTTCGCCAGTCACAGTGGCAATTCCGGCCATTGTTCTTAAGTATTTAAAAAAAGCTCCTATCATTTTCTGGGTCCTGGATCTCTGGCCTGAGAGCCTGGAGGCAACCGGGGTCCTTAAAAACAAAAAAGCACTAAGCTTCATAAGTATTTTTGTGAAATGGATCTATGATCATTGTGACAGGATCTTTATCACTTCCAGGGGGTTTGCCAGGAGCATTTCATCCATGGGCATTCCTGAGAACAAGATTTTTTACTGGCCTCAATGGGCAGAGGCATTCTTTAGCTCCAACCAGGAATCTACTTATAAGGATGAAAATATTCCCAAAGACGGATTCAAGATCATGTTTGCAGGTAATATTGGATCTTCACAGGATTTCGAAACCATAATTGGAGCCGCTTCAATTCTCAGGAATAATAAGAATATAAAATTCCTTATTGTTGGCGACGGCATGATGAAAAAGTGGAGTGAAGAACAAGTTTTAAAACTTAAGCTCCAAAATACATTCATTTTCCTTGGGAAGAAGCCTGTGGAAACCATGCCTTATTATTTTTCCCACGCAGATGTCATGCTAGTTAGTCTTACAGATACAAAATTATTTTCCATAACTGTCCCGGCAAAAATCCAGGCCTATCTGGCCAGTGGTAAGCCAATACTTGCATCACTTAATGGTGAAGGTGCCGATATAATCCGGCAATGGAACTCCGGTATGACCTGTACACCTACAAATCCCAAACAGCTGGCGCAGAAAATTGAAGAGATGTCTCTTTTGAGCATTGATGCCTTAAAGCTGATGGGTGAAAATGCCAGACGATGCTATCTTTCAGAATTTGAACGGGATAAATTAATATCTATCCTCGTGCAGGAAATGAAGGAACTAAGATGATTTTTGTTACCGGTGCAAATGGATTTGTCGGCAAGCATCTCTGCCATGAGCTATCCTCCAGGAAGATAGAATACAAGGCCGGTGTACGCAAATTTTCCAGGGTTAATCAAGTTGAGTATGGTGATTTTACCTTGTGTAAAGACTGGGGCCCGATCCTGATAAGGGTAGATGTTGTCATTCATTTAGTGGCCCGTGTTCATGTGATGAATGAAAATTCAACTGATCCTCTTGCAGCATTTATGGCCACAAATTGTGATGCCACAATTAATCTGGCAAGGGCCGCAAAAGAGGCTGGGGTTAAGAGGTTTATCTTCTTAAGTTCCGTAAAGGTTAACGGTGAAGGGACTTTCGATAAGGCCTTTACTGCCCGGGATGAACCAAGCCCGCAGGACCCTTATGGTATTTCCAAGATGGAAGCTGAAAAAGCCTTGATGAAATTGCATGAGTCAGGTGTTTTCGAAATTGTAATAATCAGGCCACCGCTTATCTATGGAAAGGGTGTGAAAGCGAATTTTCTAAACCTGCTTAATCTGGTAAAAAAAGGCATACCCTTGCCATTTGGCATGGCAGATAGTAACAAAAGAAGCCTTGTTTCAGTTCATAACCTGATTGATATTCTTATTCTTTGCACCCATCATAAGGGGGCCGCTGGACAGGTTTTCATGGTGTCCGACGATTGTGACTTGAGTACTAAGGAACTAGTGTTGAAAATGGGAAAAGCTTCAAATAGTTCACTTTTTCTGTTACCAGTTCCTCTCTTTATCATGAAATTTGTGGCCTTCATCCTGGGAAAAAAAGCATATTCAGAAAGGTTGCTCGGCAATTTGCAGGTTGATATAAGCGAGACAAAAAGCAGGCTTAACTGGAGGCCAACTTATACTTTCGAAGAAACATCTCTCTTGTAAATAGAGTGAACATAGGCTGTCACAAGGCTGAAAATCAGGCACATAATGAAGGCAAGGACAGCCACATGCATATTTGACGGGAAAACAGAAACCATGCGAACAAGGGTTTCTTCATTTTGATGAGACTTGAATGTATCATCAGGATTGAGTTTTTCAGATAAGTTATACTTCACCCTCTCTAGTCTTGAAATTTCAGCATTCCTGTTATCAATCAAAAATTCTCTCAGGATGATGTCAGTGGAAGATAACTTTCTCGTAGTGAGTTCACTGAGAAGAATATCATTCTTGGCCTTTAAACCCTGGAGGTCTGCTACTGCCTTGTCAATTTTTGAGCGAAGGTCCGCGGTTTGCTTTTCAAAATATGTTCCATGGTCTGAGATCATTTGCTCAATACTATATTGGGACAACTGACTTGCGATTCCCTTGGTTGGAGCCTTTGTTTTTACTTGTAGTATTTGTGGCTCTCCAAGGTAATCAAACTTAATGAACTCCTGGTATTTTGACTTAATTAGCTCTTTGTCTTCCTGTTTTGGAACTCTTTCCATAACTGCAGAAATGAATAAAGGTTGAATTGCTCTGGAAAGCATTCTGGGTGGGGCTTCCACATATTTCGTATTTACCTGGCCAATTTTAATAGATGCAATTGCTTCCCAATGGCCGGACCTTCTGGAGTTAATTAAAACAGCAAGGATAGCTGCTACAACAGGGAATATTAATAAGCGAAAGTTGTACCTGAGTATAAGTTCCTTAATATCATTTAAGGTTATTTCTGCAGTTTCTAAATTTTTCAAGCTCGTAACTTCCTTAATGTGAGATATTTGCGCGAAAAAAAACCTTGTACACAGTCAAGACAAGGATCTTTATGTCAAATATCAAAGATTTTTTTCCCAGGTATTCTTTATCAAATTTTACTTTTTCTTCAATGGAAAGTTCATCACGACCATTTATCTGGGCCCATCCGGTTACTCCGGGAGAAAGGGTATGAATATTATAAGATGTTCGAAGCTTAATTAAATCGTCTTGGTTAAAAAGTGCAGGTCGCGGACCCACCAGGCCCATGTCACCACTAAAGACTGAAATAAGCTGAGGAATTTCATCCATGCTGGATTTTCTTAAAAACGATCCAATCGGCGTTAAATAGGTTCTGCCATTTCCAAGTAGGTGAGTGGCCACCTGGGGGGTATCTATTCTCATCGTCCTGAACTTTGGCATGCTGAAAATCTTATTATTTTTGCCTATCCTATCTGACCAGTAAATCACCGGTCCTCTACTGGTGATTTTAACTAAAACGCAAATAATGAGTCCTGGAATGAGGAGGAATATGCCAGCAATCAGGCATAGGACAATATCTAAAGTGCGGGAAATCATATTTACAGAATTATAAGACTTTTATTCACATATTGGCCATGATTGTGCCGAGCGCAGTTTTACATTTAACACTCTCAAATGCTAGAGTTAGGGCCTTCCAAAGGAAAGTTAGTGCGAGTTCTTGTTACGGGTGGTGCCGGATATATTGGTTCACATGTTGTAAAGGCCCTAGGTCCTTTAGGTCATGAGCTTTATATCCTGGATAATCTTTCGACAGGGTTCAAATCGAGCATAACATTTGGAGAATTGATTGTCGGTGATCTTTCCGATCAAGATAAAATGGAACAGTTGTTTCAAGAAAAGAAATTCGATGCTGTCATTCACTTCGCCGGAAGTATAGTTGTACCGGAAAGTGTAGCTGATCCCCTTAAATATTATC
This sequence comes from Bacteriovoracaceae bacterium, assembly GCA_035575985.1. Classification (GTDB taxonomy): domain Bacteria; phylum Bdellovibrionota; class Bacteriovoracia; order Bacteriovoracales; family Bacteriovoracaceae; genus Peredibacter. Next base: position 180,329 of record DATLXC010000016.1, read on the forward strand.
AAAATAATACAGTCAATTCCCATAAGCTCCTTCTTCTTTGCGCGAAATATAAGGTGAATAATCTCATTTTTTCATCAACTGCTGCAGTTTATGGCATTCCTGCCAATGGGATCTGTGATGAGGAAACTGAAGTTAATCCAATTAATCCCTATGGTCGCTCAAAGCTAATGACAGAATTTATGCTAAAAGATCTTTCTCTCAGTTCTGAATTCAAATATGTGGCCCTTAGGTATTTCAACGTCTCAGGAGCTGATTTAGGCGGGAAGATCGGCCAGTCATTCCCAGCTGCCACTCACCTTATAAAGGTTGCCTGTGAAGCGGCCAGCGGCAAGCGAGACCATATAATGGTCTTTGGCACAGACTATCCAACTCCTGATGGGACTTGTGTCCGTGATTATATCCATGTAAGTGACCTGGCAGACGCCCATGTAAAAGCATTGGAATACCTTGAGAAGGGTGGAAAATCGCAGGTGCTTAACTGTGGTTATGGACATGGTTACAGTGTGAAAGAAGTCCTGACCAAGGTTAAGGAAATTACGGGTGTAGATCTGGTCATTAAAAACGGTGCACGCAGGGCCGGAGATCCACCCTCAGTTACAGCTAAAGTTGAACGTATTCAAGAAGTAATAGGCTGGCATCCCAAGTATGATGACCTGGATGCAATAATCAAATCTGCTTATGAGTGGGAACTAAACCGAACTTACTAAAACTTCGCAAACATAATCCTGCTCTTTATCTGTCAAAGTAGGATACATAGGTATTGAGAAAATCTCTTTCGCAGCAAGTTCAGTATGTGGAAGGTCTCCGATTTTATGGCCTAAGCTTTGATATCCACGCATGAGATGAATTGGATGCGGATAGCTTATATTTACGTTTATATTCTTTGCAGCAAGCTCTGCGATGATTCTGTCTCGCTCAGGATGCCTGACCACATAGAGGTAATAGGCATGCTGGTTGCCTTTTTGGATCTTCGGTAAGAGGAGTGAGGTACCTTTGAGTTTTTTCTCATATCTCCGGGCAAGTTCCACACGCCTTGAAATATACTCACCCAGGTGGGTAAGCTTTTTTAGCAATATGGCGGCCTGTATTTCATCCAGGCGTGAATTAAAGCCATGCTCTTCTGAGTAGTAAGTCTTTTCGGTTCCATACATTCTTAACCGGCGAAGCTTTGCCATGTGAGTTTCACTATTAGTGATCACCATGCCACCATCTCCATAAGCACCAAGAATTTTAGTAGGGTAGAAAGACAAGCACGCAAGATCAGACATAGATCCGGCCACCATGCCATTCTGCCTGGCACCAGTACTTTGAGCACAGTCCTCAATCAGGGCTATTTCTCTTTTGACGGTAATTTGCTTTAAGGCCGCCATATCAACACATTGACCATAAAGATGGACTGCAATGATGCATTTTGTTTTTGCAGTAATGGCCTTTTCAACCTGATTTACATCCATTAAATATGTTTCAGGATTAATATCCACAAACTTTGGAATGGCCCCTGTTGAGACAATCGCCGATACTGTGGGAATGGCCGTATTCGATACTGTTATGACTTCATCCCCATCCCCAATTCCAAGGGCCTTCATCGCAAGGAATAAGGCGTCGGTCCCACTGTTAACTCCCACTCCATGCTTAACACCACAATAGGCGGCCATGGATAATTCAAAGTTCTTTACATTTTCTCCCAATATCAACTTTCCAGAACGAAATACTTGCTCCACCGCTGACATGGTTTCTTCACGTTCGTTTTCAAATTCTTTCAGGTAACTCCAGACATTTATCGTCATATTTTTTCCTTACAGGATTCTATTAAGTTATGAAGTGCTTTCGCATCATCCAGGATGTTTTTATATAGACCATCAAAGCTTTTTTGCTTTAGTTTCTCAATAATCATTTTAAAGAAATTTTCAAAACTATCTTCAGCATCAAGTTCAATCACATCGGAGTTTACACTGATGTGAGGCCTATGGTCGGGTGTAGTAGAAAATATTCTGTCGATCTTAATCGTGTTATCCATTCCGAAGATACTGGCAGTATTTCGATACTGTGTATCGAAACCAAAAGTCCCGACAACTGACTTCCCTCCCGGATATGTCATTAACACGGAAAAAGCCGTCTCTACATTGTTCTTACTTAAGATACGGCCAATAATTTCTGTCGGTGAAGAACCAAAAAATATCCTTCCAAGTGAAACGGCATAGGGGCCCTGGTCAAGCAAGGAGCCGCCGCCCTTAGAGGATGAATAACGAAAATCTTCAGGATTTATAGGAGGAATAGAAAACTCGGCAGTGATCCTTGTAGGATTACCTGATATTTCTTTTATCTTGAGAACCTGAGAGTGATATTCGTAAACAAGTGCCTCGGACAGGCAAAGATTTTTCTCCCTGGCCAACTGGACCATCTTTTCAGCAAACCCTGCCTCTATAAAAGCAGGCTTATCTACAATAACGTGCTTTCCAAGCTTCAGCGCTTTTTCACACCACTTAGCATGCTCGCTGTTGATCATTGAAATATAGACAATTTCAGCATCTGAATCTTTCAAGGCCGTGTCGTAGTCTTTAAAAACTTTGCCAGGGACTTCTTTCCTGGAAGCAATCTCAATCTGGTCAAAAGCTCCCAGCTTCTTAAGAGCCGGTAAAACTCTTCTCTGAACAATGTTTGAATAACCTAGAATTAAGATTTTCATTTTGTCACTGCTTCATAACAGGCGATCAGGCTTCTTGCTTCGAGGTTGAAAAGATTTGAGAAACATAATGCTGTCTGCATCTGGTTCAAGGTCATCCAGGTGTAATCAGCAGGGATGGCCCCTAATTCATCCTGAATCTGAACAATCATATTACGGTTTTGATAATGATAGAAACGTCCGCCTTCTTCTGACTGGATAGTATCAAACAGGATTCGTGGCGATGAAGCTGATGTGGCAATGTTTGACCATTGGCTATTTTCTGGAGTGATAAAGTTCCACGGACTTTCAGGGAGAAACTGGACTGACGGACCTAATTCCATTCCATCCATACACCCTGGTTCCACCTTTGCCTGTACCAGGAAATGCGGAATACCATTAAAAGCCTTAACAAAAAATACATTAAGCCCTTGAGCATTTGGTTTAATCAAAGGCTGCATCCAGTTCGCAATCTCCCGGCTTTTTGCTTCAAAAGAAACTCCTGTGACAGAAAAATAAGTGTGATCACTTTTCGAAATATCACCAGAGTCCATGTTCCAGTTTTTCAAGCTGCTCAAGCCAACAAGTTTAACCTGAATCTCTAGTCTAGCCTTGGCCTCAGTAAACCAGCTTAAGAGATCAGTCATGCTAAAGATTGGGTTTTCCTTTACTTCAGAATTTTCCCTGAAAGAAGCTAGGACAGTCCTTGAATCCATATTCACAAGATTTTTAATTCTCATCAGTTTCTTCAATTGCGCCATTGTAAGCCAGCAAAAGTCAGGATGAATTTCAACTTCCTGAGTAGTTTCCAGAATTATATTCCTGTTTTTTTTCATATAGAAAAAAGAATTCTGCTCTGATTGGAGCTGGTCAGAAAGGATTATTCCTTTTGATCTGTCCTGGAAAAATTCAATGTACTTCGTCTTTGACCCTTTATGAATCTGCGTATAATTGCTCTTAGTGGCCTGAACGGTAGGGGAAAGTTGAATAGCGTTTACATTTCCAGGTTCAATCTTTGCCTGCATGAGGAAATGAAGAACTCCATCAAACTTCTTGGCCAGAATACCAAGAATTCCAATCTCTGGCTGCAGTATGATGGGTTGGTAGATAGTATTTCCCGAAATAGTAGTTTCGGTCCCACATATCTTAAAAAACATTCCTGATTCATGGGAGAAATAGTCTGAAGTCTTATTCCAACTCCATTTACTCACTTGAGTGAGAGGAATTTGGGTTATGCTGGGATTTGAAGACTCCCTACGCTGATTCAGCCAATATTCAACTTCTGATGTTTTTAAAAAAGTCACTTCTGGTCCCTTGTGAATTCTTTGAATTCTTCCCATGTGCGAAGCGACTTTGATTTATCATAATGTGTACTCGCAAGCACCAGGCATACTGCTCCAGGAGTAAAGTCATAGAGACGGGTAAAGATCATTTTTGGCATATATAAGCCGCGCATCGCATTATCCATGCTAAATGTGTTTGTTTCCTTGGCATCTGAAAGGTCCACTTTAAATTGACCGGACATAGCAATAACCAACTGTTCAGTGTCTGTGTGGGCATGGCCACCACGATCTTTCAGGATATTATGCATGTAAAATATGCGCTTGATCGAAAACGGGATATCAGAATTCTCTTCAATCGAAGTCAAAACTCCACGTTCATCCACATTATTATTTAAAGGAATCCACCTTACTTTTGATAAGTCCATGTCCGCAAAATCTCCGTTAATCCAGTGTATTTTGCCCGATTCCTTCCCAATTGTATTGACGCATTTCTATTGCCATTGATAAATTTGGGCTCATTTTCCAATCCCCATTAAGAGATATTAATGAAAGACAGACTTTCCATTGTAATTCCCGTCTATAATGCCTCCCAAACTATTGAAAGATTAATCAATGTTTTGTTTTCTGAGCTTACAGGAAAAGTTGATTTCGAAGTCATTCTTGTAAATGATTATTCTCCTGATGATAGCTGGAATAAAATCGAGAAATTGCACAAAGCATACCCAGACAGGATAACCGGAATAAACCTGTCAAAAAATTACGGTGAACATAATGCCGTGATGGCCGGTTATCATCACTGTTCAGGTGATTACATTGTAAATATTGACGACGATTTTCAAAACCCTCCAAGTGAAATTCTCAAGATGCTTGATGCGATCAAGGAAGGTTACGAGGTTGTGTATGCCCAATTTGAGAAAAAAAATCACAGTCTGTTCCGAAATCTTGGTAGCTGGTTCAATGGCCAGGTGGCCAGGCATATGCTGAATAAGCCAGCCGATCTTTACATCGGAAGCTTCAGGATCATAACTAGAAATCTCCTCGAACAAATAAAAAGTTATGTAGGCCCTTATCCTTACATTGATGGCCTGATACTGAGATCAACCAGTCGAATTAAATCCATCCCTGTTGCCCATAATGCAAGGGCAGAAGGACAATCCAGTTACACTTTGGTGAAACTGCTGAGGCTCTGGTCATATATGTTCCTGAACTTTTCAGTTAAACCCCTTCGAATGGCATCATTACTTGGATTGGCCTTAAGCCTTCTGGGTTTTATCTACGCTATATATGTCATCGTTGAAAAAATTATGAACCCACAAGCTCATATGGGTTATGCCTCTATCATGACGGCAATACTTATTATTTCAGGTGTTCAATTAATTATGCTTGGCCTTCTGGGAGAGTACATTGGCAGGATATTCATCTCGAATAACAATTCCCCGCAATTTACTGTTTTCCAAAGCTTAACCCGGAAAAATTAAATGCTTGAACATGAAATTGAATACGTGAAGATGGCAGAGACTGAATCCAAATTGTGGTGGTACCAGAATTTACACCAACTAGTGATAGATAAAATCGTAAAACTTTCTAGGGGAAATAGGGAAGTGAGGATTTTAGATGCCGCCTGTGGTACTGGAGGATTGATGTTGAAGCTCAAGGTGCTAGGCTATAACAACGTCCAGGGATTTGATCTTTCTGAGCATGCCATCAGTTTTTGCAAAGGCAAGAATCTCAAAGTAGAGCGTTTAAACTTGAAGGACGTTCTGGAACTCAAGAATGGGCCTAAATTCGATATAATCGTGTGCAACGATGCCCTTTATTTTCTTTCATTCGAAGAAAAACAAAAGTTCCTGGCCGACATTAATACCATTATCGCACCAAATGGATATTTCATGGCAAATGAACCGGCCCTGAACATGTTCCGTGGCACACATGATCAATGTGTCGGAGTTGCTACCCGGGTAGATAAAGACATGGTTCACAAAACAGTGGCTGGCTCTGCTTTCAAAATCCTAAGAATAACTTTCTGGCCTTTTTTTCTTTTTCCAGTGATTTATCTCGTAAGGCTCAAACAAAGACTCATGATTAAAAGAGGGTATTTTAAAAATGCTGAAATGGTATCAGATGTTTCTATGCCGAATCCAATTATTAATTGGGTTCTATTCTTTATAACACGTTTGGAAAATATTATTCTGCCTTCAAAACCTTTAGGCTCAAGCCTCTTTTGGATAGCCCAGCATAAGGATAAGTAGTTACTGTCGTTCAAGCCCCAAGCTAAAAGTACAACTATCACCATTCACATTATCCCTAATGGTATAAGTCCCAGCAAAACTCCTAACCCCCGCAAAATTAGAAAATGTCCCCGCCAGATTTAAGGTCTGACAATTCTGAACCATAAATGACGTCCCCATCAAATCCCCACAATTTCTCCCGGAAACACTCACCATCGTTGTCACCGGCCCCGCCCCATTAAGACTGCCAATGTTATGGACAAAATTCCCACCGGTCAGAGCAAAAATCTCCTCCAGATGCAATTTGAAATCTCCGCCAGGAGTCAGCTCAAGACGCGCATTAGTTAATTCCTGGCAACGCAAGGAACTGTCAGTTGCCTTACTCACAGTCCCGGCATACATCCCACAAAACCCAGTCAAAGTACCCAGGCCCACAACACAAGAAATTTCAGGATCGGCGGCATCCGCAACTTCAGTCACAGTAGGATCAGTACTGGCAATTGCCGCCAGAGTATAGAAATCAGATGTTAATCCAGCAGCATCCTTAATCGTAAAAGTCGCACTTATCGGCCCATCACTTGCAAATTGAGACTGAATATCAATTGTTTTCGCCCCTCTTGAAATGTCAGGCAACACGACAGTAAAGCTCCGTCCTTCAGGTCTCGTCAGTCCAACCACAGTTGTTTCTGTAGTCGCGAAATAATTATCAGAATACACACCACTAATCTGATTCTTATTCTCATTCCATTTCAAACTGAATCGAGTAGGCAGGTCATTAGGCGAGCCTCGACGCAAAAAAGATCCATCCATCTGGAACTTGAAATCATCACCAATGGTGGCCAAAATTGTTTGGGAAAAGAGGCAAGTGAGCAAAACGCTAAACCGTACCAAGGCTGTCATATAACCCCCGTATAAGTCCTAGCTCTATTGAATCAACAATCTCGTCATTTAACCATAGGCATTAAGTACTAGGTTGACCTAGTATATTTACTAGCCTAATCTATCAAAACATGAAAAACATTGTAAGGTTGAGTATTATCGATAACTTGTCCCGTAATCTCAAGGAGGGCCCGGAGTTTATTCAGGTCATTCTAGGACCTCGCCAGGTAGGAAAAACGACTTCAATTTTAAACTTTCTAGAAAATGAATATAAGGGAACTTATGTATTTGCGAGTGCTGATTCTTTGTTTAATGCATCAACAACTTGGCTAAAAGAAAAGTGGCAAGAGGCCCGGTTAGGGCAATCTCTATTAGTTATAGATGAAATTCAAAAAATAGAAAATTGGTCTGAAGTAGTGAAGTCATTGTGGGATGAAGATAAACGAAAGAAGAGTCCAATTCTTTGTGTCCTGCTGGGATCAAGTTCTCTTGAGTTGCAGAGGGGTCTGACGGAAAGTTTAACCGGAAGATTTCAGTTAATACAAGCTTTTCACTGGAATTTTCATGAATCACAGGCAGGATATGGTTTAAGTTTTGAAGAGTATCTTAAATATGGTGGATATCCAGGTTCATACTCAATAAGGAAAAGTGAAACCTGGGTTTCTTATCTTAAGCAATCAATTGTTGAAACAGTCATAGAAAAAGACATTTTATTGAATCATTCTGTAAAGTCACCTGCCTTGTTCAAGCAAGCATTTGAAATCGTAATTTCTTATCCGGCCCAAGAGATAAGTTATACAAAACTGTTAGGTCAGCTTCAGGACAAGGGCAATACAGACCTCATTAAGCATTATATAAAGTTGTATGAAGGGGCCTTATTGATAAAGGCACTTGAAAAGTTTTCCACCAATAAAATAAAAGTCCGTTCTTCGTCCCCAAAAATACTTCCTCTTTGCCCGGCATTTTATTACCTGAATATTCTGGCCGAATATTCTCCAATTGAAAAAGGGCGCGTCTTTGAGCTTATAGTCGGTGCTCAATTGGTAAGACTGGGACTCGACTTATACTATTGGCGCGAGGGGAGTAATGAAGTGGATTATGTTATTAAGCGAGGTAGAAAAATCTGGGCCATTGAAGTTAAATCTGGAAGGAAAAAAAGTTCGAAAGGCCTCGAAGCCTTTAAATCCAATTTCCCGAGTTCAATAGGCGTTATCATTACATTTGAGAATTATTTAGATTTTGAAAAAGATCCCATGACATTTCTTGAAAAGCTTTGAAGCGAGTTCCGTATATTTACCGTGCTGTAATCACAGTTAATTTTTATGGATCTTGAATGTATCTTGCTGATATTGCATGGCTTTACCGTAAGGATTCCTTACTGTAAAATAGAAGGATGAAAAATCAAATGAGCAAAGTTTCTGTTAAAGGCCAAACTACAATTCCAAGCGTGGTCCGAGAAACCCTTGGACTGCATCCAGGTGATCTTCTTCAGTATACTCTGGAGAATGGAAAGGTTGTGCTTCGAAAGTTTTCAATGGAAGACGTTCTTTACTTAAAATCGATGGAACTGCATTTGACCGAATGGTCAGGAGATGAGGATGATGACCTTGTTTAAGCCTTTTGATGTGGTCATTGTGCCTTTCCCTTTTATTGACACGGAAATCTCAAAGCTGCGGCCTGCCTTGGTTATTTCAAGCAATGATTTTAATAGTGAAACAGGAATGGTGACATGTTTAATGATTACATCTTCAACTAAGATGAATTGGTCCAGTGATGTTAAAATCTCTCACTTCGAGAATGCCGGGTTGAAGAAAAGTTGTCGCGTAAGATTTAAGATGTTTTCAATTCAAAGCTCCCTGGTGAGGGGAGTCACAGGGACTCTGGGTCTTGGTGATCAGAAACAGGTCAAGAAAAGCTTCTCAAAGATATTCATGCCAATTTTACCTCTCAAATGACTTTGGCTTAATTGTCCTATTTGGGACTACAGTCGCCTATAAAATGCTATAAATGACCCTTTAAAGACAGTTGTGATTAATTGCAACCTGGGAACTGGCCCCTGCTTATGACATCACGTTTGCTCATAATCCAAAAGGGGAATGGACCAGTCAGCACCTCATGTCAGTCAATGGTAAGTTTAAAGATTTTAGTCGTCAGGATTTTTTGGATGTGGCCGACCGATTTGGCATTGGTGAAGCTCGGTCCATAATCTACAACGTTGAAGAATCCATTAAGGCATGGCCTTCGTTTGCCAATAAGGCCGAGATTAATCAACAAGTTGCTGATGAAATTTCGCAAAACCATCTGAAGTTGAAATAGTACTTCTGCACCTTGTTAATTTCTAAATCTTCACGACTTAGAAAAAGTATGGTTAATTCCCCCTTTAAAAAATAAAGGAAGAGCTATGTCAGAGGTCGGACGTAATTCACCATGCCCGTGTGGCAGTGAGAAAAAATACAAGCGGTGCTGTGGGATCAACAGTACCGGCCGTGTAAATTCTCCTTCCGATTCCTCTGCTCTGAACTCCTGGGACAATCTTCCCAAAAAGCTTGGCGAACGCTTAAATCTGGCCTGGCTTAGAGAGGTCCCTCTTAATACTATCTTTGAGTGTTATTTTGAAAATGTCACTGAAGTCTCATATCAGCTTTGGCTACGTAGTAATCTTGCATACTTAAGGCCCTCCTTAAGTAAACAAGACCATAAAATTGTCCTTACCATCGTGAACAATAAGAATGAAGCCTCAGTCTTTATTGAGTTAGACGGATGTCTCAAATTAACAAATCAATCGAGATTTCCTTCATATGCCCTTATGGCCATTCTCCGCGATCTCATTCATAGATCCCCGGTCTTGTGCTCACACTCAAGTGAGCTGTCTTGCATCAGCGATACCCTCCATGCTCTTTATGGGAATGATCCTCATACAGGGGTAAATTTAAGTCAGCTTCTTCTAGTCCATCCTGACTCCCCATTACTGGTTGAGAAGTATGGGGAATCCAGAAAGTTGCTAAGGAGTACCCAGAATTCTGACTATTTGTTTAAGTTTAATTATCAATTGCAGGATCTTTTAGTTAGCAAGAAAAATCAGCGAATCGATGGACGGAAAACAAGGGATCTATCAATCCTCGACCATTTTGAATTTGTATTCTCAAATGGATGTTCGTTGGCCTTGGATGAGTTGGTCTCTCACCCTTACTTCTTTTTATTGCCTGAAGAAATGAGAAACATTTTTTATAGTCATGGCTGGAGTTACGAAAGGGAGTCGAGTAATTTTTTTGGTATAAAATATCCATCGTATACTGAAAGAATCATGGGGTTATTCGTCCTTGCCCTGGTGAAATCTCATACAAGGGCCTCAAATTCATTTTTGATAACTGATGTTAAGCGAGACAAACTCACTGAGCCGGATCGTAAATTTGTGAGCTTGAAGACCATGACTTTATTATCTGGCAAGGATTTCACTGCCAGCTTTTATGCTCATGAATCCCATTTAAGATTTGAATTACGAGGCCAGGGGCATCTTGAGGAGATGCTTAGATATGGTTCACTCTTCTTCTCGTCAAAGCGGAATCATCTTGCATTGCTCGGTACCGATAGTTGGGAGGAAGAAATTGGAGATTATGAAAAAGTTAGCTATCAAAAGGCCGATGCCGACCTTAAAGGAATTTTGGGAACAGGATTCTTTAGCACAGAATCTTTTGAGCTTGAGTCATTTCAATCGCTATGCTCACATTTAGAAAGAAGTAATGTTTTTATTGATCTTTCTCTTTTGCCTGAACTCCCTAACGATCATTTCAAAGTCAGAGTCAATCTTTCGAGCGAAATGAAGAACGAAGTCAGAATAGAAGAACTCGTTGGTGGACAAAGTCTTTTATGGTTTTGGGCAGGTCAGAGACATTTATTGGCCCTGAATGGTGGATTCGGTGCCGTCTGGGACGACGAAAATTCGAATCTAGCTGTTCACTCCGGTGATAAAAGGAAGTACGACCTTAAATTTTTAAGACACCAAGGACTTTACCTTCTGCTTTTAGCAGAATACCTCCGTCTCTTTGCTGAAGATGAAATTAATAAGAAGGTCCATGAGAAAATAATTACCGTGGCCCATGATTTTTTCTCGAAGGTCATCCAGAAATCTGCTTTGGATTTAGATGACGATCAAGAAGAAGTTTGTACATCCAAAAAAATGGATCAACTGCTTAAGCGCTGGGTAAATGATTTACATGAAGACTTTTCACTTGAAATGCCCGTTTTCATTCAAGGCCAGTTCTACCGGGTATCAATGGGCAAACTGGTGTTAAAAACAGGCCTGTTTATTCTGGAACTGCTTAAGAAGCATCTGAATCCTAAGTCATTGCTAAAAGAGAAAAATAATGATTTTAAATTGAGCTTCAGTTTTGACTCATGTTTAAATTTGGTGACGGAGAATGCCTTTGAAGCCACGTTGAAAGCTCATGATGGCGATGCCATCATTCTGATTGATGGAAATCCGATAAATGTTCTTGATGCTTCTCAAATTTGGGCCAACTTCGACTTGGATGAAGGCCTGGATGCTAAGGGGAATGATTGGTTCTCATTGCATCCGAAGATCTTTTTCGAAGGCGAAGAGATTTCTCTGGAAGAAGCACTTTCTTTCACTCGAGGACAGTTTGTAGAATTTCGTGGTAAAACCTATGTCATCAATACAGAAAAGATACCCGCCCTCCATTGGCTTGATTATTTCTGGCAAAAGCTGGGGGCGCAAGGGAACAGCAATAAGAAAAAATCCGTAAGTAATATCTTTCATCTGCCTAAATCTCAAATCCTAACCTTACTGGCCATGAAACATGCTGGCCTGCCAGTCATTGGTGGAGAACGTTGGAAAAAAATTGAGCAAAACTTTGATGCCCTCTCAAATGAAGACGAGGCCAAAAATAAGGTAAAACAAAAAATCCAAATGGCGTTGCCGCACATTCCACTTAAGCCTTTTCAAATTGAAGGGGTTCTCTGGTTGACTCAGCTTACAAGCTTGGGTCTTGGTGGGATTCTTGCCGATGACATGGGCCTTGGTAAAACATTACAAACTCTGGCCTTCCTTTCATATATTCAAAAAACAAAAGATCTTGGACCCACACTGATCGTCGTTCCGACTTCTCTGGTCTATAACTGGCAAAAGGAATGTGAAAAATTTACTCCGGAAATTAAACTTGTAACCTTTGATAGGAGCAAGAAAGAAGAATTCAAGCAAACAAAAGACCAACAGGTAATTCTAGTCAGCTACGGTCTTATCACAGAACACCCAGATTTTTTTCAAGCAATAGAATGGGACTATGTAATATTTGATGAAGCCCAAAATCTTAAGAACATTTCTTCTCAGCGAACAACTGAGGCCAGAAAGCTAAAGGCCAAACACAAGATCGCACTAACCGGCACACCCATGGAAAATCATTATGGTGAATTCTATTCATTAATTGATCTCATACTCCCAGGCTCCCTTGGCGATTATTCTGCCTTTACTAGAAGATACATCCAGGGACGTCCATCTGCCCTTGACTTGGACTTCTTAAAACTGGCCACACGACCACTTATTCTCAGACGTCAAAAAAAGTTCATCATGTCTGAGTTGCCCGCTAAAACTGAGTCAATCATGAAACTTGACTTTGAAGTGTCACAAAAAGAGATTTACCGGAACGTGGCAATGGCCTGGAATGATAGTATCAAGCAGCTAGTTGATGAGAAAGGAGAGAGCAAGGGACAAGTAGAGATGTTAACCGCCTTGCTAAGGCTGCGCCAAGTCTGCTCTTATCCGCAGTTAGTTCCTGAAATCAATTATGCCAAAACCTCTCCTAAAGAAGGTGCTCTTCTAGCACAAGTCAGAAGTATTGTGGATTCAGGTGAGTCAGTCCTTATCTTCACCCATTTTAAGGGAACATTGGACATCATCACTCAAAAACTCGAGGACCAGGGTATTAAAAACTGGGCCATTCATGGAAGCCTTTCCATGAAAGAAAGAAAGAGAGTGCTGACAAGTTTTGATGAACCAACTGCTAATGGTGCGTTGGTCATGACATTAAAAACTGGAGGAGTAGGACTCAATCTCACCAAGGCAAGTTATGTCATTCACCTTGAACCTTGGTGGAACCCCGCTGTTGAAAATCAGGCCACGGATAGGGCCCACAGGATGGGACAAACAAAATCAGTCCAGGTTTACCGCTATCTCATGAAGGATTCCGTGGAAGAAAGAATGGAAGCTTTAAAGGACAAAAAGAAACGGGCCTTTGATCGTCTCTTTGAGGAAGCAGTGGATTTGGAATCTACAGAAGACGTAAAGAAGCTGCCGATAAGAAGTGGCCTGTCACACACTGATTTTGAGTATCTTCTGGGTGTTCATGGCCAGAGTCCGTAACCTAGATTAAACCCTTTACTTAATGTCTGAAATGCACGACATTATAGACATGATAGTTAGACTGTTTAAGCCACCTAAATCACACAGTTTTTTTCTTTTTGGAGCAAGGGGAACAGGCAAATCTACTCTACTGAAGGATATTTTCGACCTACAGGATAACAAAAAGATTCTTTATTTGGACCTGCTGGACCCCGCAATTGAGAAAGATCTGGCCGGACATCCTGAAAGATTATTGGAAATAATTGATGCCTACAAGGTGAAGCCGGAGTGGGTAGTTATTGATGAGATTCAAAAAATACCCAAACTTCTGGATGTCGCACATAAACTTATTTTCGAGAAAAAAGTTAAATTTGCCCTCACAGGTTCCTCAGCTCGTAAACTCAGGAGAGATTCGGCAAACCTATTGGCCGGAAGAGCATTTAGCTTCTATCTATATCCCCTGACTTTCATTGAACTCAAAAAAAAATTCCACATAGATGATATCCTTTCCTTTGGAAGCCTGCCTGAAATTTTTAATCTTGAAAGTGAAGCAGATAAAAAGAGATACCTCCTTTCTTATGTACAAACTTATATAAAGGAAGAAGTTCTGGTAGAACAATTGGTTAGAAATATTGACCCTTTCAGGTCATTCCTGGAAGTTGCTGCCCAATCAAATACTGAGATCATTAACTACACAACTTTGGCCAGGGAAGCAGGAATCAATTCTAAAAGTGTTGAGAGATATTTCTCAATCCTAAGTGATACCTTGTTGGGCCATTTCCTTGAGCCATACTCTAAATCAGTAAGGGCCAGACAGAAACAATCACCAAAGTTTTATTTTTTTGACTGTGGTGTAGTACGGGCGTTATCAAATGAAATTAATCAGAAACTTCTCCCCCAAACATTTTCTTACGGTAAACACTTTGAACAATTAGTTGTCAGCGAGTTCATAAGACTTAATAGTTATTATGAGAAAAACTGGAAATTCTCTTATATCAGGACAGGTTCAGGAGTGGAGATTGATCTTGTCATTGAAAAAAACAAAAAAGACATAATCCTTGTTGAAATCAAATCGACAACTAATGTACATGAAGAAAATCTCTCATCTCTGATTGGCCTTGGAAGCGATTTCAAATCATCGACACGCTATCTGTTATGCCAGGAAAAACTTCCACGCATGGTGAAAGACATAAGGATCATGAATTGGATGGATGGGATTAAAGAAATTTTCGATCAGTAATGAGCCAAAAGGTATGCACTACCTATTGGCATATGGGCTTAAAGATATTCGACATTTGAAGGCTCCCTATATAGACCCAATGATCCAGAATAAGCTTATCCAAATGACCGTGCCCGACAAACCAACTAGCAAAAAACAAAAGTACTGCATAACCCGGAAAGGTGAAAAACTGAGAAGCGCGGCCCGGGGTGCAAGGAGAGCTTGGGCAATTTCTGAACTGACTTGCCTGCCAATAAATTGTTGGCCTCTGGTATTCACTCCCAGAGCAATGACTATTTCATTGCCACAATTTAATACTCGCCAAGATCACGTTCCATAAATTCTTTGAGCTTCTTCCGCGAGGCACGGATGATGCGCCGACAGGTCCATTTCTTCTTAAATTCCAAAAGTCTCCGACATGTGGATGGCCGCCTGTTCATAATTCCTTCGACTCATGCCATGCATAACCCAGGAAAGCGCCATATGGCCGAGTTGATGGGCATTCTGGCGGTGTTCATATGTTGAGAGTCCAACTTCTGCAAGCCGATTTAATTTACCAGGGCCCTGTTGAATTTCATGAATCGTGACCTCCCTTTTGGCAGCGTTGGGCTTCATAACCGTGCAAAATCTCAATTAAATCGTTATTGAAAAAATGCTTGTTGGATCAATGAAGCCATGACCTTCCATGACCATTTATGTGCTAAGACAATTTTACAAACGTGTTGGCAAAAATGCCAACACGTGGTATATTAGGGGTACGAGGATGATCAAAAGGCCTGAAAATTTGTTAATTGATGAGGTCGAGCTAGTTTTCAATTTTCAAAGATTTGAAGCCTTAGAAATAGACCTTAAGCATATAAACCATGGCAAAGTTGGTCGAAGGAAATCAAAGTTTAGTAAAGCAGATGTTTTATTGATAACAATTGCTCTGCTTGATAACTTTTTTCTCGAACCCTCCGCGATTAAAAAATTTGAAACAGTCCATTGTGCATATTTTGTTTTAACAGGCACGTACAATGATAAGAAATATAAGATTGTATTTTGTATTTGTTCAGACCGACCTAAGTCGATTGGAATAATAACACTTTTTAGAATGAGGTTTTAAATGAATCCATACCATGTTGATATTGATTCTTTAAAAGAATCTCGAAAGATTACAGATGAGAAAGATCTTTTAAAGCTTCGGCTTGTTGCGGGGCTTTTAAAAATAATATCTAAAATGGAAACTTCTACAATCTTAGAACAAACAGGACTCGATAAGTCTGACCTTTCAAGATTGCGGACATTTAACTTGGATAGATTTTCTATAGATCGAATTATTGGACTTTTAAATAACCTTGGTTTTTCGACCAAGGTGTCAATAGTACCTTCTGATAAAGCTTCTTAATAAATTTATCCGATATCATTAGAAGTAAAAAAAAATCTTATTAAAACTCCTAAAAGGTATGCAGTACTTCTTGGTAATGCAAGGCTTCGTCGGCGCCGGCGTCCATTTCCAATTTGAATTTTTGCCAAAAGGTATGTGCCAAAAGGTATGCGGTACCTATTGGCAGTCCTATTGGATAGGAATAGTGTCTCACATAAAAAAATGCGGATTTCAGGGGGGTCAGTTAGTACCGGAATACGCTCAGTTTTTTCTTATTCATAAAGAATACAAACTTGCCGTTCATGCTTTTGTACTGATGGAGAATCACTTTCATCTTCTTTGCCATACACCTGAGGGCAATTTGGATGAGGCCACGCAGTTCTTCATGAGAAATACCTCATTGATCATTTCAAAGAGAGCGAAAAGCAGACTACTCTTTGGGGGAATAGATTTACATGGAACTTGATCAACAACCAGGCTTATTACTATCAAGTCTACCGCTGTATTTATCAAAACCCTATTCGTGCGCCCTGGTTGATAATGTTTAGATGTCCTGTTCTTTTTCCATTTCATTCACATATGCCTATGGCCTTCGGTGGAGACTCAAAGGTTTCTCTCGTCCAAGCTTACTGCATTCCTAAGAAATACCGAGATAATGTTTAACATTTTCGACAAAACCAACACTTAACTGTGAATGATAAATGCAAAAAAATCTTGACTTAAAACATTGATACGTATATTTTACGTATCCCTCAAATGAAGGTAAAACTACGGTAAGTTTACTGTTAAGATGCAAAAAAACATGAACGAACAACAGAACATAGAATGGAAGGAAAGTTGGCATGACAACTATCTGGAATGGGTCTGCGGTTTTGCGAACGCTCAAGGTGGAACAATTTATATTGGCAAGAACGATAATGGAAAGGTTTTCGGGCTTTCAAATACCAAAGAACTCCTAGAGTTAATTCCAAATAAGATAAAAGATATCTTGGGTCTCGTAGTGGATGTTAATTTACTATTTGAAGGATATTATCAGTATATTCAAATACACATTCCGCTATCCACAGTCGCTATTTCTTTAAGAGGCCATTACTATTACCGAAGTGGCGCCATTAAAACCGAACTAAAAGGCATCGCTTTAAATAATTTTCTTTTGAAAAAGTCAGGTAAAACCTGGGATGATGTTATTGAGCCTAGAGCAACCTTGGGCGACATCGACGCTACGACTATTGAAATATATAAAGCAGCAGTACAGAAATCAGGACGTTTCCCAGATCTTAAAGATTTATCTCTTGATCAGGTACTTGAGAAATTACAGCTTCTTGAAAACGGTCAGTTGAAAAGAGCTGCCCTTATACTTTTTGCTAAAGATCCTAACAAATTTTTTCCCAATGTAAGAATAAAAATCGGACGCTTTGTAGGCCTTACAGATCTCCGCTTTCAAGAAGTCATTGAAGGAAATTTGATAACTTCATTGAATGAAACAATCAAAGTGCTCACTTATAAGTTTCTTGTGAAAAATATCAAGTTCGAAGGATTGCTTCGACTGGAAACCCTTGAATACCCAGAAGAGGCCCTTAAGGAAATACTGCTGAATGCTCTTATCCACGGACGTTATCAAGGAAACCCTGTTCAGATCAGAGTATACGATAACCAAATCAGCATTTGGAATGATGGTATTCTTCCAAGTGAAATTAGACTTGATATGCTTAAGATACATCATGCATCAAGGCCAAGAAACCCATTGATTGCTGACGCGTGTTTCAAGGCTGGACTGATTGATTCCTGGGGCAGGGGCACACTAAAGATCATAGAAGCGACAGAAAAGGCAAATCTTCCATCCCCTGAAATGACAGAACTTAATGGGGGGTTTGAGGTCACACTTTTTAAGGTTACCCCACAAGTTACTCCACAAGTTACTCCACAAGTTACTCCACAAGTCACCCCGACCAAGATTACAATACTTATGATTTTAATAGATTCAGACCAAAATAGGGTAGACCTAGCCAAGAAACTTGGGCTTAAAGATATTCGACATTTGAAGGCTACCTATATAGACCCAATGATCCAGAATAAGCTTATCCAAATGACCGTGCCCGACAAACCAACTAGCAAAAAACAAAAGTACTTCATAACCCGGAAAGGTGAAAAATATCTGAAGGATTATTTAGATGATAAAAAAGAAAAAATAAACTGTGACGCACGGCCCGGGGTGCAATGAGAGTCTGAGCAATTTCTGAACTGACTTGACTGCCAATAAGGTCGATGTCTTCTTAATTCCAAAGGTCTCCGGTACGTTGATGGCCGCCTTTTCATAATTCCTTTGACCCATGCCATGCATAACCCTGGAAAGCGCCATATCGTCGAGTTGATGGGCATTCTTCCAAGCTGCGGTCCCAATTGCTTTAGAAGTTCAACATGCTCAAAAATCTCGGTTTGAAGCTTTTTGTCGGCCCTTTCAAACCACCAAGCTTGGGCATTAGCAACTAGAGAATACGTGATAAGAATTTTGCACATAAGTGGGTCCCAACTGGGACTGGACTTATATTATTGGCGCGAGGGAAGTGATCTAAAGATCTAAACATTCTTCCAACTCGTAACTTTATACCCCTTAAAAGTGAAGCTTTCTTCCCCACCATAAATGACTTCTCCGCCTTCTTTGCCTTGAAGCTTATTGAACCATTCCATACCACTCACGAAATCCGGATGGAAGGTGGAACTCGACTTAACCTCAGAGGGGTAAAGGTTATCAGACCTATCTTCAATGACGTCGATTTCATGCCCATGCTGATCACGCCAAAAATAAAAAGGGGATCTGAGTCCCTTATTAAAGCAATGCTTGATTTTTTCATTAATCACCCAGTTTTCAAAGATCTGCCCTCTCAGAGGATGAGTGAAAAGTTGCGAGGGATCTGATATCCGTAGGAGATTAACCAAAATCCCCGTGTCCCAAAAATAAACTTTAGGGGCCTTGGTCATCCGTTTATTAAAATTATTATGATGAGGGACAAGAGTATGGACCACATAAGAGGCCTCCAGAACGCTAATCCATTTCTTGATAGTGGGCATTGTGGTTCCCACATCCCCAGCGAGTGCGGAAAAGTTAATCAATTGTCCTGCCCTTCCCGCTAGCAGGCGAAGAAATTTTTCAAAAAGATGGAGGTTCTCGATGTTGAGGATCTGTCTTACATCCTTTTGGATATAAGTCTGGATGTAATCAGAAAGCCATCCTGAAGGCCCTAATTCCCGATGATAGATCCTTGGATAGAGGCCTTTAAAGAGGGCCTCATCAACTGTTTGTGGTCGTATTTCGATAGGCAGTTCATTATAAGTGAGGGGAAGGATGTTAAAGATTCTCGTCCTGCCGGCCAGAGATTGAGACACTTGACCACTTAGTTCAAGACTATTTGAACCCGTAAGAACAAAACGGTGGAGGTAATTCTCTTGATCCGTGAATACCTGAAGATAAGATAGGATTTCGGGCAGTCTTTGCACTTCATCAATGATGACGTCGGAATTGATCGATGAAAAAAAGCCTTTAGGATCCTGACTGATGATTTCCCTTTGACCCATATCTTCTAAATTGACGTAGCGAAATGTTGCTCCCAATGTTTTAGCGAGAGTTGTTTTGCCTGACTGCCTTGGCCCAAGTAGAGTAACGACTTGGTATTGTTTGAGGGCCTCTGTAATTTGAGCTGTTATGGTCCTTGGATACATAAGCGGGGATCTCTTTGTTTACATATGCTTATAGAATTATTGACTTTTTTTTTATTGTTGTCAATTCAAAATATGATTATGAATCTACAAGAAATGACCAGCAATCTTCCAACTTGTTATATTCACGATATTTAATGTTTAATGTTTCATGTTCAGTATTTTTAACAATTATGTCATTAATGTTTACAACATTAAACATTATGAGAATCAAAAAAGTGATGTTTTTGCCGGAGTTGTTTGATGTCAATGCTGGAGAAGGCCGATGTCTCATCTGGAGTTCAAGAGTGTACGTCATTGATTTTCAAAAACTATAAATTCTCTCTTGTATGTCTGTAGTGATTTATATTTCTAGTTACTAGCGTGATGTTTTTACCTGAGTTTTCAGGAGTTTAGAAAACACTTCGACCTGCTCCCTGCTAAAATCACTTACACGCCTAGAATTTCTTGGTTTTGTAAGCTCCTGGCGAAGAAGGGAATAGATAAGACCCTAATTCTTCTAATAAGAGTTGGCCCACTTTTTCCTCCATTCTGGGGCAGCATGTGATTCTGCCCGATATTGGGTAATGCCCATTATTCGCTCATCTTGGATTTCAAAGACTGTGATGACAAAAGAGTTTAAGTTTTCATTATCAGGTGTTTCAGTCTTAATTATAACTTCAGATACCACAGTATCTATCCAATCCCACCTATCCTCTTCGTGGTGAAGATTTTGAACCTCATACTTGTGTGGGCCTGGATTATTGCGGTTACTTTCAATAAACCCGTCTCGATCAAATTTTTCACGTGACTGTGGAAGGATCGCTTCGAAATCATCAGATAGTAATTTCTCAATGTCGGCCCATTTTTGCTCATTAAGCAAACTCCAGAATTCATCTATCATTACTTTGCTATCATTGGGTTTCATATGCTCGCTTAATACCTTTTATAGACTTACTTTTCTTCTTTGGAATGATTCAACCACCATAGTGGATCAGGACGAATTGGATTATTTGAGATTTCCATCTCATCATTCGGGTCATAACACTCTAGTCGGAAGTTAAAACCCATATGCGTGCGTATTCCGGTACTAACTGACCGGCCGTTCCGATTGCAACTGACCACCGATTCCGGTACCAACTGACCGGCCATTCCGACAGTAACTGACCACCCTAAAACCCCCATTTTTTTATATGAGATACTATTCCTGACTAAAACATTTTATCAGGAGGATTGTTATGTCAAAACAATGGAGGTTTTGCGTGAGACTTGTCAGAGAAATACTTGGCCTAAAATTTAATGATGCTAAAAAAAGTGAAAGAGAAATTGCCCGCATTCATTCCATTTCTAAAAATACTGTCAGAACCTACATTGCTCGCGCAGAAATTGCCGGGATCAAATCCATTGAGCATTTAAACGCTGTCGACGACATTAAACTTAAAGAAATTATTTTTCCTCATCCAGCTCAAACACCTAAAGAAATTGAAATTAATTTTAATATGGTTCACAAGGAAATGGCGAGACCTCATGTGACTCTGATGCTTATTTGGAAAGAACTTAGCGAAGGAGTAAAACCATTTTACGGGTACAGCCGTTTCTGTGAACTCTATACCAATTGGAAAAAAATGAAAGACTTGCCCATGAGGCAAGTTCATAAGGCCGGTGAAAAAATCTTTATCGACTACGCCGGGACAACTATTCCTGTTGTTATTAATAAAAAGACTGGTGAAGTTCAGGAGGCACAGATCTTCGTCTGTTGCCTAGGTGCGAGCCAACTCAGCTATATTGAGGCGACCTGGTCTCAGTGTTCAAAAGATTTTATTACCTCTAACATTCACGCTCTGGAGTTCTTTGGTGGGGTTCCTGAAATTTTTGTTCCCGATAACTTGAAGTCAGCGGTGAATTTGGCAAACAAGTATGAGCCAGTAATCAATCAGTCCTTCCGTGCGATGGTAAAATATTACGGTGGCGTGGTTATTCCAGCGAGAGCATATCGTCCTAAGGATAAGGCGAAGGTTGAGAATGCAGTCCTGATTGCGAGTCGCTGGATATTGGCGAGAATAAGAGATCATAAGTTTTTTTCTCTGGAAGAACTCAACCAAACGCTGTGGGATCTTTTAGAACAATTTAACAATGCAAAATTCCAGAAGATGGATTACTCGAGACGATCATTCTTTGAGGAGACTGAAAAAGCTGCATTAAGAGAACTTCCTTCTTCTCGTTATGTTGTTGCTGAGTGGAAACGGGCCAAGCTGAACATTGACTACCACGTTCATTTGGAGAGCTGCTACTATAGTGCGCCTTATCGTCTCGTGGGACAGGAGCTGGAGTGTAGATACACAGACACGACGGTTGAGATTTTTAATAATGGAAGTAGAGTTGCCTCTCATGCAAGATCACATAAGGCAGGTTACATATCAACCACTCCAGAGCACATGCCACGGTCTCATCGTGAACATCTAGAGTGGTCTCCTTCAAGGATGCTTGAATGGGGAAAGAGCATCGGACCGTTTACTGAATGTTGCTTTCAAAAGTTAATGGATCAATGTGAGCATCCAGAGCTTGCTTATAAAGCATGTCTGGGGATTATTGGCCTTGGAAAAAAATACGAAAAGGAGCGTGTTGAAAATGCCTGCGAGAGAGCATACCGTCTTGGAGCTGTCGGCTACAAGAGTATCAAGTCAATTTTAGAAAAAGGTTTAGACAGAGTTAAAGTCTGCGGGGAACAACAAGACCTCGCCCTTGAACACGAAAATATTCGTGGCAAGAATTATTACCAATAACACAGGAGGATTTGAAATGCTTTTATCACCGACGTTAGAGAAACTGAGACTTTTAAAACTCACCGGAATGGCAAAAGGATTGGAGGAGCAACAGAAGCTAAAGAGCTATCAAGATTTAAATTTTGAAGAAAGGCTGGGGCATCTAGTGGATTACGAACAGGAACTAAGAGAAAATAAAAAGTTATCGAACCGTTTAGTGCGGGCCCGTCTTAAACAACAGGCATGCATTGAAGACATCACCTATCAGGCCAATCGGAATCTAGACCGTGCTCTAATCAGAAAGCTAGCTACTTGTGCGTGGATCAAGGACCACCACAATATAATCATCACAGGATTAACGGGAGTGGGAAAAAGTTATATCGGTTGTGCTCTCGCTCATAAGGCATGCCTTGAGGGATATACTTCACTCTATACACGTGCTCCTCGATTGTTCAGTGAGCTTGAAACGGCTAAGGCAGACGGACGCTACGTGAAAGTCCTCGAAGCGTTTGCGAAAGTTGACTTGTTGATCATTGATGATTGGGGCCTGACTAAATTGAATGCAAGAGAAGAGAGGGAACTTCTTGAAGTGATGGAGGACCGTTATGAAAGAAAGTCGACGATTTTTTCAAGTCAAGTTCCAGTAAAAGATTGGCATGAATTGATTCCGAACAAAACAATTGCTGATGCCGTTTTAGATCGGGTGGTCCACAATTCTTATCGAATTGATCTT